>NZ_JBHSCW010000004.1:0-265420 GCF_042651425.1 Fodinicurvata halophila
CATTCGTAATCCGTCAGTTCGTAACGCCGCCGGCTCATCTGTCCTCCGTAGCTTGCTCTACAGAGGACAAAGGGGAATCATAAATCACCCAATTTGGGAATCCCGTTTATGAGTATGCAGCCTAGTGAGCCTTGCTGTAACCTGAAAAGTCGGATTGCGGTCCTGAACGGGCTCAGGACAGACCCTTCTGGCCCATGGCCAGGAACTTGTCGCGCCGCTCCTTGCGCAGGGTGTCGGCGTCCTTGCCGTCCAATTGCTTCAGGCCGTCCGTAATCGCCTGACCCACGGCGCGGATGGTTTCGGTGCGGGCCCGATGGGCACCGCCGATGGGTTCACGGATCAGCTGATCGATCACGCCCAGCTTTTCCAGGTCCTGTGCTGTCAGCCGCAGGGCTTCCGCGGCCTCCTTGGACTGATCGCCCGAGCGCCAGAGAATGGAGGCGCAACCTTCCGGCGAGATCACCGAGTAGATCGAATGCTCCAGCATGAGAACACGATCGCCCGAGGCCAGTGCAATGGCACCGCCGGAGCCGCCTTCCCCGATGATGACGCAGATCACAGGTACGGAAAGTCCCAGGGAGAGCTCCATGCAGCGCGCGATGGCTTCTGCCTGGCCCCGCTCCTCTGCACCGACACCGGGATAGGCGCCCGGCGTGTCCACGAGGGTGACGAGGGGCAGCTTGAAACGCTCCGCCATGTTCATCAGGCGCTGGGCCTTGCGATAGCCTTCGGGACGGGCCATGCCGAAGTTGTGGGCCACACGGCTGCCGGTGTCGTGGCCCTTCTCCTGTCCAACCAGGACGCAGCTGCGTCCGCGCAAACGGCCGAGGCCGCCCACAATGGCCTGGTCCTCGCCATAGAGACGATCCCCGGCGAGCGGCGTGAAGTTCTCGACCAGTGCGGAGATGTAGTCCCGAACGTGCGGGCGCTCGGGATGGCGGGCTACCTGGCATTTCTGCCAGGGCGACAACCGGCTGTAGATGCTGTTGAGTTCGCGTTCCGCCTTGTTCTGCAGGTGGGTAACCTCTTCCGCGATATTGATGTCGCTGTCGCTGGAGAGATGCCGCAATTCCTCGATCTTGTTCTCGAGTTCGGCGACGGACTTTTCGAAATCAAGGTAATGTTTCATGATGACCGGGACATATCACAAGCAGGACGACAGGCCTATAGCCTTTTGACGGGCATGACAGCCTGCCGGTCTGCTATCTGAATGAAAGGTGAAAGAGATGATGGACGAGGATGCCTTCAACATGGAGCTGCGCAAGTTCCTCAAGCGCGTTGGCGTGACCTCGCAGAAGGTCATCGAGGAAACGGTGCGTGAGGGACTTGAGTCCGGACGTATATCCGAGGGCCCAGTGAAGGCCCGCATGGTCCTGACCCTGGACGGGTTGGACGAGCCCCATGTGGTGGAAGGCGAAATTCCCCTGCAATAGACAGGCGCATTTCGCCTCCGACGTCCCTCTTAGCCTTTGCGCTCCACCATCCGCTTCTTGATCTCGGCGATGGCCTTTGCCGGATTGAGGTGCTTGGGGCAGGTGCGCGTACAGTTCATGATGGTGTGGCAGCGATAGAGCCGGAAGGGATCTTCCAGCTGGTCGAGCCGCTCGCCGGTGAACTCGTCACGCGTGTCGGCAATCCAGCGATAGGCCTGCAACAGGATGGCCGGACCCAGATAGCGCTCGCCGTTCCACCAGTAGCTGGGACAGGACGTTGTGCAGCAGAAACAGAGAATGCACTCCCACAACCCGTCCAGCTTCTCCCGATCCTCGGGAGATTGCAGGCGCTCGCGTTCCGGCGCCGGCGTACTGGTCTTGAGCCAGGGTTCGATGGATTCCAGCTGGGCATAGGCGTGGGTGAGATCCGGGACGAGATCCTTGACCACCGGCATGTGGGGCAGAGGGTAGATTTTCACGTCGCCCTCCACCTCTTCCAGATTCAGGGTGCAGGCCAGCGTGTTCGTGCCGTCGATATTCATGGCGCAGGAGCCGCAGACCCCTTCGCGACAGGAGCGTCGGAAGGTGAGGGTCGGGTCGATCTCGTTCTTGATCTTGATGAGAGCGTCGAGGACCATCGGCCCGCACTCGTCGAGGTTCACCTCGTATGTGTCGACCTGGGGGTTGCCGCCATCATCGGAATTCCAGCGATAGACCTTGAATCGTTTGAGATTCTTCGGCTTTTCACCTGAAACGGGCCAAGTCTTGCCATCCTTGATCCGGGAGTTGGCGGGGAGCGTGAGAGCAACCATCGATCATCTGCCTGAGTAATTCTCGTTGAACGGAGTTTAGTAGACGCGGGCCTTCGGAGGAAAGGTCTGCACGTCGTTGGTCAGCGGTTGCATGTGGACCGGACGGGAATCCAGACGGGCCTTGCCGTTCTCGTCGACCCAGACCACAGAATGCTTCATCCACTTCTCGTCGTCGCGATCGGGGAAATCCTCGCGGGCGTGTGCGCCACGGCTTTCCTCGCGCGCGGCGGCGGAATCCATGGTGGCCACCGCCTGATAAATCAGATTGTCGTACTCCAGCGTTTCCATGAGATCCGAGTTCCAGATCATGGACCGGTCGGAGACCGAGATATCCTTGCGGCGGGCCCAGACATCCTCCAGCTTCTTGTTGCCCTCAGCCAGGATTTCGCCGGTACGGAAGACGGCGGCATGGGTCTGCATCACCTTCTGCATGTCCAGGCGGTGGGCCGCCGTGGGCGTTTCACCCTTTGCATTGCGGAAGTGATCCAGGCGGGACAGCGACATCTCGTCCGCGTCACTCGGCAGAGGGCGATGGGATTCCCCGGGCTTCAGGGTTTCCGCACAGCGCTTGCCGGCGGCCCGACCGAAGACCACGAGATCCAGCAGCGAATTGGAGCCCAGGCGATTGGCGCCGTGCACGGAGACGCAGGCAGCTTCCCCGATCGCCATCAGACCGGGGACCACGGTGTTGGGATCGCCGTCCTTCACCGTCAGGACCTCTCCGTTATAGTTCGTCGGAATACCGCCCATGTTGTAGTGACAGGTCGGCAGGACCGGTATCGGTTCCTTGGTCACGTCCACGCCAGCGAAGATCTTGGCCGACTCGGAGATACCGGGCAGGCGTTGGTGCAGGACCTCGGGGTCCAGGTGCTCCAGGTGCAGGTGGATATGGTCCTTGTTCGCTCCGACGCCACGACCCTCGTTGATCTCCATGGTCATGGACCGGCTGACCACGTCGCGGCTGGCCAGGTCCTTGGCCGTGGGCGCATAGCGTTCCATGAAGCGCTCGCCCTCGGCGTTGGTCAGATATCCGCCCTCGCCACGTGCCCCTTCGGTGATCAGGCAGCCGGCGCCGTAGATGCCGGTCGGATGGAACTGCACGAACTCCATGTCCTGCAGTGGCAGTCCGGCACGCAGGACCATGGCGTTGCCGTCGCCGGTGCAGGTGTGGGCGCTGGTGCAGGAGAAGTAGACGCGGCCGTAGCCGCCGGTGGCGAGGATGACGCGGTGGGCGCGGAAGCGGTGAATTGTGCCGTCGTCCAGGTTCCAGGCCACCACCCCGCGGCATTCCCCATCTTCCATGATGAGGTCGAGGCCGTAGTATTCGATGAAGAATTCCGCGTGATTGCGCAGGGACTGTTGGTAGAGCGTGTGCAGGATGGCGTGCCCCGTGCGATCGGCGGCGGCACAGGTGCGCTGGGCCGTTCCCTTGCCGTAGTCGGTGGTCATGCCGCCGAAGGGCCGCTGGTAGATCTTGCCGGCCTCGGTGCGGCTGAAGGGGACGCCGTAGTGTTCCAGCTCGATAATGGCCGGAATGGCTTCCTTGGTCATGTACTCGATGGCGTCCTGGTCGCCCAGCCAGTCCGAGCCCTTGACGGTGTCGTACATGTGCCAGCGCCAGTCATCCTCGCCCATGTTGCCCAGCGCCGCGGAAATCCCCCCCTGGGCGGCCACGGTGTGACTGCGGGTGGGGAAGACCTTGGAGATGCAGGCCGTCTTCAGACCGGCGCGAGCTAGTTCCAGCGTGGCGCGCAGGCCGGCTCCGCCGGCGCCGACCACCACCACGTCATAGGTGTGGTCGATTTTCGTGTATGCCTCTGGCATCGTATCTCGCCTTTATGAATTCTTTGCGTTTATTGGAACAACAGGATCAGGACCGAAATCACGCCGATGGTGGCCAGCAGGATGCAGGCTGCCTTGATCAGGAGCAAGAGCGCCAGCTTCAGGCCAGACGAATGGACGTAGTCCTCGACGACCACCTGCAGTCCAAGCCAGGCGTGATAGAAGGTGGCCAGAATCAGAAGGATCAGAAGCGAGGCCGTGAAGGGCCCGCCGGCCCAGAGGGCAAAGTTCTGGTGGCTCGCCCCGATCAGGGAGAGGACGGAGGCCACGAACCAGATGCTGAGCGGGATCAGGGCCAGCGCGCTCAGCCGCTGGGCCCACCAGTGCTGGGTGCCGTCCTTGGCGGAGCCGAGATAACGCACGCGTGAAAGCGGACTGCGCAGATTCATGGGACCGGCCTCCTTACATGACCGCCAGGCCGATGGCCCAGCTCAGGAGTGTCAGAACAACCGTCGCGATCAGAACCGCCCACCCAGACTTGTAGACGGTGGGCAATTCGAAGCCATACCCGGCATCCCAGAAGAGGTGTCGGATGCCGTTGCAGAGGTGATAAAAGAAGGCCAGCGTCCAGACGAACAGCAGGATCAGTCCGATGGGCGAGGCAATGAAGGCCTGAGCGGCTGCATAGCTTTCAGGCCCGCCGGCGGCCGCGGCCAGCCAATAGACCAGCAGGAGCGTGCCCACGGCCAGCGCAATACCCGTGAGCCGGTGCAGGATCGACATCACCGAGGTGAGCTGCGGCTTGTAGACCTGTAGGTGCGGTGAAAGCGGGCGATGGTCGGCAGACATGCTATTCCCCCTCGTTCCAGGTGATCGCCCCGAACCCAGGCGATACAACAAAACTGGTTTAGTGCGCTGCAGGAGGCAAGTCAATGAACCGCCCGTAGCGGTGGGGATACGTACGCACTGCCTGTCGGGGGTCGAGAATTACATGGCTTCCTGGGTGAGCTTGTCGACCGGGCTCTCATCGAGGTGCTCACGGGCGCGCAGCCGACGGGCCTCGGCGATGTAGTCGCGGGACTGCATTTCCTGCAGGCGACTGACCGTGCGCGCGAATTCGAAGGTGCCGTCGCCTTCGGGATAGAGCGCCTCCGGTGCAGCCTCTGCGGTGACGAAGAGCACGACGCTGTTCTCGTAAAGCGCATCCACGAGATGCATGAAGCGACGGGCCTCATTGCGCTGGTCCGCGCTCATGCAGGGCACGCCTGAAAGAACGAGGGTATGGTAACGCTCGGCCAGCGCCAGGTAGTCCGCGGCCCCCAGGGGGCGTTCGCAGAGGTCCCGGAAGGACATCCGCGCGACACCGTGTGCGGCGGCCGGGATCGCCAGCTTGCGGCCCTTGACCGTCAGGGTTTCCGTCTGGCTCTCGCCTCCGTCGGTCAATTCCGAGAAGATCTCTTCCAGTGCCTCGCGGTTGCCGGGTGTCAGCGGGCTGTAGTAGACGGGCTGCTCCTGCAGCCGATCCAGGCGGTAATCGCGTCCGGCGCTCAGGTCATAGACCTCGAGATGTTGCTTCAGAAGATCGATGAAGGGCAGAAAGCGCTCGCGTTGCAGGCCGCCTTCGTAAAGTCGATCGGGGGCAAAGTTGGAAGTGGCCACCACCACGCAGCCTTCCTGGAACAGCGTCTCGAACAGCCGACCCAGGATCATGGCGTCCGCGATGTTCTCGACCACGAGTTCATCGAAACAGAGCAGCCAGGCGTCTTCGGCCACCTCTCGTGCCACGGTGGGCAGGGGATCGGACTTGGGGGAGTCGCTGTCCTGGCGGTGTGCATGCAAGCGGTCATGGATTTCTCCCATGAAGGCATGGAAGTGGACACGCCGCTTGCGGGCGACCGGGGCTGTTTCGAAGAACAGTTCCATGAGCATCGACTTGCCCCGGCCCACGCCGCCGGCCAGATAGAGACCCGTCGGCGGCTGCCTGGGGGCGCGCCCGAGACCGAGCATGGACCTCAGGCCACCTTTCCGTCGTGCCGGCCGATAGTCCGTCAAGGCGTCGTGGAGGCTCTGAAGGCGGTGGGCCGCTTTCTCCTGAGCGGCGTCGGCCGCCAGCTCATCCCGTTCGACCCGCTGCTTGTATTGCGCGAGGAGTGATTCGCGTTTCAGTGACACCTTTTTTTCCATGCCCTCTTGCGATCCT
This sequence comes from Fodinicurvata halophila, assembly GCF_042651425.1. NCBI lineage: Bacteria > Pseudomonadati > Pseudomonadota > Alphaproteobacteria > Rhodospirillales > Rhodovibrionaceae > Fodinicurvata > Fodinicurvata halophila. Next base: position 6,228 of record NZ_JBHSCW010000004.1, read on the forward strand.
GCCCGTTTCATAGTCGATTGGGCGCTGCCGAAAAAGGGCAATTCACGAGCAACGGACTTGACTGCGCGGCAGGGAGCGGCAGCTGAAGCATCATGAAAAAGATCAGAACACTCCTTTCACCCGTCATTCTTGCGGGGGTCTTGCTTATTGCATGTTCGGTCGGCTCCGCAAGCTTCTCTCCTGCCTGGGCGCAGTCATCCGAGAGCCCTGCAACCGGTACTGAAGCCGAGAGCGGGACGGGGTCCGGACCCGCTTCCGGGCAGGAAGGGCAACCTGTTTCGGAAGAGGATCTGCGCAGCCTGGTGGAGACTCTCGAGAGCCCGGAAGAACGTGAGAAGTTGATCCGTCAGCTGCAGGCCATGATGGAGGCCCGCACGCAACAGGAGGGCGAGGGCACTTCCACTTCGCAGGATGCTGGGACGAATGAAACGGGGCAAGACGGCGAGAGCCGGGCCGCGGCAAGCGAGGAAGGCGGGCTGGGTGCCCAGATGCTCGGGGTCGTTTCGGGCTCCGTGGCGGATTTGTCGGACCAGCTTGTGGAGGCCGGCGGTGCCCTTACGGAGTTGCCATCAGCCCTCTTCGAGGCCGCCGAGGACTTGCAGGACAGGGATGCGGTCCAGCGTGTTCTGGAAATCGTCGGCAAGCTGCTGCTGGTCTTTGCGGCCGGACTGCTGGGTGAGTTCCTGATCAAACGCCTTCTCGCACGGCCACGGCGAATCCTGGAGGATCGCTCGGGGGATTCCTGGCTCATTCGGGTGCTCTACCTGCTGTTGCGCACGCTGCTGGACATCGTGCCGATTGCAGTGTTCGCTGCCGTGGCCTACGGCGTGCTGCTGCTCAGCGAACCGCGGGAGATCACGCGCCTGGTCGCGCTGGCCCTTATCAACGCCAATGTCTTTTCACGAGTCATCTCGGCCGGCGGGCGACTGCTCCTCTCTCCGGGCGTTTCCGGCCTGCGCCTGCTGCCGCTCCATGACGAAAGTGCGACCTATGGCTATCTCTGGCTGCGTCGCTTCACCGTCCCGGCGGTCTATGGATATTTCATCCTGGATGGACTGCTGCTTCTGGGCCTGGATCCGGCGGCCTATGAACTGCTCCTGACAATTCTGGGGCTGGTGCTCGCCGCTCTGGCGGTTGTCTTTGTCCTGCAGATTCGTGTGCCGGTGGCGAACCGCCTGCGCGGCCGGCCGGATGAGGGCGGCCGTCTTGCCGGTGTGCGGGCCCGGCTGGCGGATGTCTGGCACGTGCTGGCGATCGTCTACCTGTTGGGCATTTTCGTGGTCTGGGTGATGGACGTGCCGGGTGGGTTCTTCTTCCTGGCTCGGGCCACAGCCCTTTCGCTGGTCGTTCTGGTGGCGGCCCGCTTGCTTTCCCAGTTCATCGGCAAGCTGGTGGAGCGCAGTTTCCGGCTGAACGCGGGACTCAGCGAAACCTACCCCATGTTACAGCTGCGGGCGAATCGCTACCTGCCGGTTTTCCACCGCATCCTGAATACGGTCCTGAGCCTCTTGACCCTCCTCATGCTGCTGGAGGTCTGGGGCGCCTCGCCCTTCGCCTGGCTGGCCACCGACGCGGGGCATGGCCTGCTGGGTACGGTGACGTCGATCCTGTTGATCATGGGCATTGCCTTCGTCGTCTGGGAAGTCTTTTCGGTCGTGGCGGAAAACCAGTTGAAGCGGAAGGTGGAAGGCGAGAACAGCCAGCGTATCCAGACGCTGCTGCCCCTGATGCGCAATGCTTTGCGGATCGTGCTCATCGTCATGGTGGCGCTCATCGTGCTCTCCGAACTGGGCCTCAACATCGCACCGCTGCTGGCCGGTGCCGGTGTCATCGGCCTGGCCATCGGCTTCGGGGCGCAGACCCTGGTGCACGACATCATCACGGGCGTCTTCATCCTGCTGGAAGACAGCATGGGGGTGGGCGATGTGGTGACCCTGGGCGAGCACACCGGCACGGTCGAAAAGCTGACGATCCGGACGATCGAGCTGCGCGACCTGGAAGGCAACGTGCATACCCTGCCCTTCAGCCAGGTCTCGACCATCCAGAACTACAGCAAGGAATTCGCCTATTCCCTGATCGACCTGGGCGTCGCCTATCGCGAGGACGTGGATCAGGTCATGGAGATCATGCAGGAGGTCGCCGACGGCATGCGGGAGGATGAACCCTTCGCCAGCAATATCGTCGGTGAGTTCGAGATTTTCGGCCTGGATCGCTTCGATGATTCTGCCGTGATCGTCCGCGGCCGCTTCAAGACCAAGCCATTGATGCAATGGGGAATCCGGCGCGAGTTCAACCGCCGGATCAAGCGCGTCTTCGACGAGCGCGGTATCGAGATCCCCTTCCCGCACACGACCCTGTTCTTTGGCCAGAACAAGGAGGGTCTGGCACCACCTGCCCATGTGGTGCACAGCGAGGCCGAGGAGACGGCAGAACCGGTGCCCATGACCAGCCGGGCCGAGCAGGAAGGTGCAGGCAAGAAGGCGGGTCACGGAAAGCCAAAGGAAATTCCCGTCGAGCACCCCACGGAGGAAAGTGGTGAGGACGACAGCTCCGAGGATGGGGGTGGGGAAGCGCGTTGAACACCATCGTGTGCTGTGCTTTCTAGGGCTCCTTACAGGGAGCCGTCGGCCGGCGGGCCGACACAAGCCAGGGAGTTCAAGAGTGACAGCTCAGCCAGGCGGAAACGGTCGGAGTTCGACGGGCAGCTACGATGTGGTGATTGCCGGTGGGGGCGTGATCGGCAGTGCGGTCGCCTATTTTCTGCTGGCCGATCCGGATTTCCAGGGGCGTGTGGCCGTGGTCGAACGGGACCTGACCTATCAGAGCGGTGCAACGGCGCGTTCGGCCGGCTCCATTCGCCAGCAGTTCTCCACGCCGATCAATGTTCGCATTTCACAGTTCGGGGCCGAGTTTCTGCGTAACATCGGGACGTACCTTGCCGTGGAGGGGGAGGTTCCCGATGTCGGCTTCCAGGAACGCGGCTATCTCTTTCTGGCCACCGAGGCCGGCCGGGAGGTGATGGAAAGCAATCATCGGATTCAGCAGAGCGAAGGAGCCGATAACGCGCTGCTCACCGCAGCCGAGTTGCAGCAGCGCTTTCCCTGGATGCGTGTCGATGACCTGGTGGGCGGCTCGCTGGGCCTGTCCCAGGAAGGCTGGTTCGATCCCTACGCCCTGCTGCAGGCCTTCCGCCGCAAGGCCCGACAGCTGGGCGCGACATACCTCGAAGATGCGGTTGCGGGGCTCTCTCTCGATGGCGGCCGTGTCGCCTCGGTCGAACTGGCCAGCGGAGACAGCCTGTCCTGCGGTTGGCTGGTCAATGCGGCGGGGATTCGCGGCGCTGAGATTGCTGCCCTGGCAGGGATCGAGGCCTTGCCCGTCCATCCGCGCAAGCGCCAGGTCTTCGTTTTCGACTGTCGTGAGGATCTGCCGGGCTGCCCGCTGGTGATCGACCCCAGCGGGCTCTATTTCCGTCCCGAAAGCGGCGGCTTCATCACCGGAATCTCCCCGGGTGAAGGCGAGGAAGACCCTGATTGCGACGACCTGGAAGTGGACCATGGCCTGTTCGAGGAACGGCTCTGGCCCCTGCTGGCCGAGCGGGTGCCCGCCTTCGAGGCTATCCGTCCCACCGGCGCCTGGGCGGGGCACTACGACGTCAACAGCTTCGACCACAATGCCATTCTGGGGCCCCATCCCGAGGTGACGAATTTCCTCTTCGCCAACGGCTTCAGCGGTCACGGCCTGCAACAGAGCCCGGCCGTGGGGCGCGGTCTCAGCGAGATCGTGATCCATGGCGAGTGGCGAAGCCTGGACCTCTCGCCATTTTTCTATGCACGCCTGCTGGAAAACCGGCCGATCCGCGAACTGAACGTGGTGTAGGCGGCGCGACTCAGGTCAGGAATCCTGGGTTTCGGTATTCTCGTCCAGCTGGTGGCGCAGCAGGAAGGGGACCTGGGTCATCATGAAGATGAATGTGATCACGATCTGGCCGATGGTGTCGAAGGCGACCCAGAAATCTGTGGACTGGGTGCGCCAGATGACCTCGTTGGCGGCTGCCATGACCAGGAAGAACACCGAGAAGCGGATGGTCAGTGGGCGCCAGGCCTCTTCCTTCAGCGGAAAGGCGGTGCCCAGCACCAGCTTGAGCACGGGGCGACCGAAGAGATAGGAGCCGTAGAGGACCACGGCGAAGAGGATCTGCACGATGGTGGGCTTGATCTTGATGAAGAGATCATCCTCGAAGAACAGCGTCAGCCCACCGAAGACCGCTACCACACCAGCGGCTAACAGGGCCAGCACCGGGATCTTGCGGGCGACGGAATAGGAGAGCACCAGCGCCAGCAACGTGGCGAATATCAGCACCGCCGTTGCGGTAAGGATATCCGTCGTCAGGTAGGCGATCAGGAAGAGCGCAAGCGGTATATAGTCCGTCACCGGCTGTAGCCAGCCGGGTGCGGGCTGTTTTGTTGACACGAAAGTCTTCTCCATGGGTTCTCGAACGATGGTGTCAGCCTATCACCCAGTGGGGGTGAAACAAAGGCGGCCGGAAGGAGAAACGCATTCGCCCGGCAGGAGCTCAGTTTCCGGTGGGTTCGGCGGGCGGTTTTCTGTCCGGTTCCGTGCGCAGCTCTGACTGGCGTTCGGCGATGCGCGCATCCAGGTCGCGCAGGTTCTCGCGAAAATTCTCCAGCGTAAATGGCAGGGCATAGATTTGCCCGAGGTCGGTGGTGGGCAGCGGCTGGGTCAGGTGCTCGTGGCGGATCTGTTCCAGTGTCTGTGTGAAATGTTCCAGTGCGGCCTCGACGTCGTCCAGGGAGGGCGGCGGACCGGCGATTTCATAGGCCCGTGCGGCCTGGCGCAGGTGGCTGCGAATGGTTTCCGCCACCTCCTCGAATACCGGCTCCAGACGTGTAAGGATTGGCGACGGCATGGGCTGCACGAGAGTCCGTCCCATGAAGACCACGTCGCTGCGCAGGCGACGCAGATTGCGTGCCAGTGGTTCCGGATCGGGCGCCTCCGCCATGCGGTTGGCGCGTTCGCGGCGCACTTCGTCCACTGTGGCTTCGACCTCGGCCAGGGTGGATCTCAACCGTTCGTGCAGGGGATCCAGCAGGCTGTGCTGCGGCTGTTGCCCGAAAGAGTCTTCGTAGCGGTGCAGCAGGTCCTCCATCAGGCGCAGTCCCTGGGCCGCCTTGAGGGTCAACTGCTTGTGCGCCCGCGAGGGCAGGACAAACAGCGAGACGGCGAAGCCGATAAGCGTTCCGAGGAAGATCTCAAGCACACGAAAGGCGGCAGATTCCACGATGTGGGTGTGGCTGGGATCGGCCAGCAGGACGATGGCCGCGGTGACAGGCGCAATGCGCATGGGCGGACGAAAGGCCGCCAGCACGGCCAGCGGTGCCAGGGTGAGGATTACCGCCAGGCTGCGCTCCTCCACGCTTTCCGGCTGCAGCAGCAGGGCGGCCAGACCACCGGCCAGTGCGCCGAAAAGGGTGCCGATCATGCGGTCACGGCCGGTCACAAGTGTGGCCCCGACGCTGCCCTGGACCACCAGCAGGGCGGCAATGACGATCCAGTAATCCTGAGGAACGTTGAGCAGGCGCGCCACCAGGAGGCCCAGCACCCCGGCCACGATCAGTCTTACGGCTAGTTTGAGGGCGATACTGCGGCTCCGCAGAGCGCGCCAGGCGGCACGAATGCGGAGTCTCGGGGCGAGGCCCTTCACCATTGCGGACCCCTGTTCTTGGAGCGGGGCCGGTTTACAGGGTCAGGAAAGTGCAGCGCAGGCGCGTTCGATCCGCTGGCAGGCATCCTCCAGCGCCTCCGTGGCGGTGGCATAGGAAATGCGGAAGTGCGGAGAGAGACCGAAAGCCGCTCCCTGGACCACGGCAACACCTTCGCTTTCCAGCAGGTAGGTCACGAAATCCTCATCGGTTTCCAGCGTCTTGCCCTGGGGCGTCGTCTTGCCTATGAGCCCGGAACAGGAAGGGTAGACATAGAAGGCCCCTTCCGGCCGCGGGCAGGACAGTCCCTCGCAGCGATTCAGCGCCTCGACCACCAAATCCCGGCGTTCCCGGAAGACGCGGTTGTTCTCGGCAATGAAGTCCTGCTGGCCGGATAGCGCCTCGACGGCCGCCGCCTGGCTGACCGACGAGGGATTGGACGTGGACTGGGACTGCACCTTGGCCATGGCCTTGATCAGCTCCTTCGGACCGCCGGCGAAGCCGATGCGCCAGCCCGTCATGCAATAGGCCTTGGAGACGCCGTTGACGGTTAGTGTCCGTTCGTGAAGGGTGGGCTCCACTTGGGCCGGGGTGCAGAACTCGAAATCGTCGTAGACCAGCTTCTCGTACATGTCGTCGGTCATGACATGGACATGCGGATGACGTACCAGAACGTCGGTCAGCGCCTTCATGTCGTCGCGTGTATAGCCTGCTCCCGTGGGATTGGAAGGGCTGTTGAGGATGATCCACTTGGTCCTGGGCGTGATCGCCTTTTCCAGGTCCTCGGCCAGCAGCTTGAAGCCGTTGTTCTGGGGGCAGGGCACGATCACCGGCTCGCCCTCGGCCAGCAGCACCATGTCCGGATAGCTGACCCAGTAGGGGGCGGGAATGATCACTTCGTCGCCCGGATCCAGCGTGGCCATGAGCGCGTTGTAGAGGATCTGCTTGCCGCCTGTGCCTACCGTGATCTGCTCGGTGCTGTAGCTGAGCGCGTTGTCCCGCTTGAACTTATCGACCACGGCCTCCTTGAGCGCCGGCGTGCCGTCGACGGCCGTGTACTTGGTATCGCCGGCCTCGATGGCGCGGATTGCCGCCTGCTTGATGTTGTCAGGGGTGTCGAAATCCGGCTCTCCGGCGCCCAGCCCGATCACGTCACGGCCGGCGGCCTTCAGCTCGCGCGCCTTCTGGGTGACGGCAATGGTGGGAGAGGGCTTGATGCGCGACAGACGGGAGGCCAGGAAAGACATGGTGGAAAAGTGTCCTGCAGCTTTGAATGCGATGAAGGATGGCGCGCTCGCCTGAGACGAGCGTCGGGCAAAACTCTAATCCAGTCCTGCGGGCGCATCAACGTCCCTTGGGGCTGGTCGCCATCCCTTCAGGTCGTTTTACCTTCCGGAAGGGGCAGGCGCGCGCGGAACAGGATGGTCAGCAGGCCGGTCAGCATCAGGAACGGCAGGACTGCCAGGTTGAGTGCAGTCCAGCCGGCCGTGTAGAAGGCGGCACCGGCCGAGCCCGAGGCCAGTGCCACGATGGCGAAGGTCATGAACTCGTTGAGCGCCTGCGTCTTGGCTCGTTCCTCGGGCCGGTGCGCCTCGGTCAGCAGCGTGGTGCCGCCGATAAACATGAAGTTCCAGCCCACGCCCAGCAGCAGCAGGGAAACCCAGAAGTGCGCCAGGGAGAGGCCGGAGATGGCGACCACGGCACTGACCAGCAGCAGCAGGCAGCCGGTGAGCAGCACCGCGAACAGGCCGTATCGCGTGATCAAAGATCCGGTGATCAGGGCCGGCGCGAACATGCCGAAGACATGCGCCTGTATGATCCAGCCGGCAGCGTCGACGCCGTGATCGTGATGCACCGCGGCCAGGGGCGTAGCAGTCATGATGAAGACCATGACGGAGTAGGCCGCCACAGAGTTGGCGATGGCGACGAAGGCACGAGGCTGCTTCAGGATGGCAAGCAAGGGCCGACCGCTGCCCTCCACGCCGCTGTCCTGCTGGGGTGGCACGCGCACCAGGGCGGCGATCACGCTGCCACCCAGCGCCAGCACCATCAGGGCCAGGAAGGAACCGGCATAGTCTACCGGTGCCAGCAGGCCACGGCTCCAGACCGAGATCACCGGACCGATGATCGAGGCCACCACGCCACCAGCCATGACATAGGAAATGGCTCGTGCACGAACTTTGTGCGCCACGACCTCTGCGGCCGCGAAGCGATAGTACAGAGCAGTCGCCTGGAAGGTGCCCAGAAATAGGTTGGCGAAGCAGAACAGCAGGAAGTTGCCCTGGAGGATGGCCCAGGCGGACAGGCCGCCGCCCAATGCTCCGGCCAGGTTGCCCAGCACGAAGCCGGGCCGGCGGCCCCAGACCTTCATGAGGTAGGAGGCGGGGATGGTGGACAGTGCCGTGCCCACGGTCAGAAGGGTGAAGGGAACGGTCGAAAGGGCCGGACTCGGCGCCATCTCGGAGCCCGCCAGACCGGTCATCGTCAGGCCGACGATGGCGCAGGAGAGATAGATGGCCTGGCAGATGGCCAGCAACAGGACATTGCGGAAGCCCGAAAAGGGAAAGGCGGGTGCGCTCAGCGTGGTCATTGCGGGTCCTTCCGCGTAGAGGAGTCCAGAAAGACCTGCAGCAGATCCTGGGCGGCGCGACCAGGCGGCAGACGGCCTTGGGTGACCTCTGCTTCGGCCTGCTCCAGCAAGGCGGCCACGCGGCTGTCGTTACGGAAGGCGGCGCGCAATTCCTCGTCGATCTCGTTCCACATCCATGCGCGGGCCTGGGCGTTGCGCTTGGCCGTCAGTCCTTCGGATCCCAAGGCCTCAAGGTGGTCTGTGATACCTTGGAGCACTGTCTCGAATCCGGTTTTCTCGAGGGCGGAACAGGAAAGGACGGGAACCTGCCAGCTGTCGCTCAGGGGGCGCAGCATGCGAAGCGCGCTCTTGTATTCGGCCACGGCGCGCTGGGCCGCCTCCTTCAATTCACCATCGGCCTTGTTCACGACCACGAGGTTGGCCAGTTCGACAATGCCCTTCTTCAAACCCTGCAGCTCATCGCCTCCGCCCGGGACGAGCAGCAGGAGGAAGAGATCCACCATTTCGGCAACGGCGGTTTCCGACTGGCCGACCCCCACCGTTTCCACGAGCAGATGATCGTAGCCGGCGGCTTCGCAGAGCAGCATGACCTCGCGCGTGCGCCGCGCGACCCCGCCCAGCGAGTGTCCGGTGGGCGAGGGCCGAATGAAGGCCTCGGGAGCGCGGGACAGCAGCTCCATGCGTGTCTTGTCACCCAGGATGGAGCCGCCGGTGCGACGCGAAGAGGGGTCCACGGCCAGCACGGCAACGCGATGGCCCTGATCGATCAGGTGCAGGCCAAAGGCCTCGATGAAAGTGGACTTGCCTACCCCCGGAACGCCCGAAATGCCGATACGCACCGAATTTCCGGTCTCGGGCAAAAGCAGTTGGAGCAGTTCTTCGGCCCGCGCCCGGTCGTCCAGTCGCGTCGATTCCACCAACGTGATGGCACGGCCAAGCGCGCGTCGGCTGCCGCCGCGCAGCTGCTCGGCCAGTTTCACCAGCTGCGGGTCATCGATCGTCTGGTTTGGAGTCGTTTCGGGACTGCTCTGGGCGGATGTCATGATCGGGCAATCTATCCGCCCTTCAGGGGGGCTGCAAAGGAATCAACGGGGCCAATGATGAATTCGAGATTCCATTCTGCGGTGTGGCGCATCGCTGCGCCCACTAGTCTTTGCCAGGTAAGCCAGAGGATGGAGTTCACCGATCCACGGGATGGAGCGGAGCCACCATCCCATTTGCCTTTCACTCAGCGGGTCGGCTGACAAGTGGGTGTCGTGTTATCATCCACCAGATAGTGACCAAGCTTACGGCAAGGATGAGAGGCAGCATGGTCAGATTGAGTGTCTCCCATCCGACCCGATGGAGCAATTGACCGGACAGCAGCGAGCCGAGTGCAACAAGAGAAAAGATGATCAGATCGTTGATGCCCTGTACTTTGCCGCGCTCAGCCTCGGAATGAACGGCGGCCAGTAGAGCACTGCCACCTACGAACAAGAAGTTCCACCCCACGCCAAGCAGCACGAGCGCCAGCCAGAAGTGGATAAGCCCTTGCCCGAACAGGGTTACAAGTGAGGAGCCCGCCAGCAGGACTGTGCCCGCCAGCAAGATTCGGCCGACACCGAAACGAGTGATCAAGTTTCCAGTTACGAAAGACGGCGCAAACATGCCCAGTACATGCCACTGCATGATGAAGGCAACCTGGTCCATATCGAAACCGCGGGCGCGCATTGCGAGTGGTGTTGCGGTCATCACCAGCATCATGATGGCATAGCCGCTGGCACCGGCCAGAACAGCTACCAGGAAACTGGACTGGCTGGCTATGGCGGCCATGGGCCGTGACGTTGCCTCGGGATCGGGCTCACCGCCAGGGGGCATCCGCAATTGCGTCAGCAGGCCGACGGCAAGCAGGGCCAAGATGGCGATCATAAGATAGGGTCCGCCCGACGGAACAGCCGAAATCCAATCCTTGGCAAGACTTGCGTTCCACGGTCCAAGAAAGGCGGCCGCCACGCCGCCGGCCATCACGAACGAAATCGCCTTGCTGCGGAATGCAGGGCTGGAAACGTCGGCTGCAGCAAAGCGGTAGTACATGGCAAAACCCTGGTAGAGTCCTAACAGGAGGCTACCGGTACAGAAGAGCCAGAAGACGCCAATAGCGACGGCTGCGAAACTGACCAGCCCGCCAAGAACGCCGCCCATGAGGGCGCCCGTGATGAAACCAGTTCGGCGTCCAACCCGTTTCATGAAGAGCGAGGCGGGAAGGGTCGACACAACGGTGCCCAGAATCATCATGGCAATGGGCAGGGTGGCCAGGCTGGGGTCCGGGCTGAGTTGCTGGCCGACCACGCCGCTCAGGGTCATTACGGTGATCGAGGCCACCATGAACAGAGTCTGGCTGACCACCAGAATGGCGACGTTGGGCTTTTCTCTGGGTGTGGTCGTCATGCAGGAGGCGCTCCGTGGAACGGGATTAAAGCGTGAATTTCTTCAAAAGACGAGTGTCTTGTCGGCCTTCTCCGTGGCTTCTGCCAAGGCGTCCATGGTGCTCCGCTCGGAGCCGGCGACGAGTTCTTCCTCCGTAATGCCCCGGGCATCCAGGCAGGTTCCACACAGCAGGACCCGTCCCTTCGCCGTGACCAGTTTGAGCATGCGCTCAATGTTGTAGAATCCATTGGGGGTCTTCTGTCCCTGCTTGGCACCCGACACCGCGTCCCCCATCAGAAAGACGGTAACATCGCTCTCGCGTTTCAGCAGGGCATGAGCCAAGCGCAGCCCATTATAGAGACGTTCAGTGCCATAGGGTGGATCATTGATGATGATCAGTGTTTGCATGACAGTTCACTTAGTTATATTCTATTGAATAATAGAATGATGGAATCAAAGCACTTGCCTGTCAAGCGGACTGGAGGCTGAAACTTCAAGGAGCGAGCGGGACAGATATGACATCGCAGCAGGAAGTACTGGATACTCTGGCCAAGGTGGCGCGGGCCTTGGGGAATGGGCATCGACTGGCGCTTCTCGAGCGTCTGGCGCAGGCCGAAGCCCCGGTCGAGACCCTGGCGACGGCCGGGGAATTGTCGGTGGGCAATGCCTCGCAACATCTCCAACAGCTGCGGCGTGCGGGACTTGTGACGGCGAAGCGATCTGGCAAGCAGATGATCTATCGCTTGGCCGACGAGCGTATCGTCACCCTGCTTTCACTGCTTCGCCAGGTGGCCGAGAGCAATCTGGCCGAGATGGAGCGGCTGGTCAGTCAGCTGTTCTCCGATGATGACGCCGCCGGTGCTCTGGAGGCAGTGACACGCGACGAACTGATGGCCAGTCTCGAGCGCGGAACAGTGGCATTGTTGGATGTGCGCCCCGAGGAAGAATACAAGGCTGGCCATCTTCCGCAGGCCATCAACATCCCCCTGGACCAACTAGAGGACATGCTGGACCGGTTGCCCAGGGACCGCGAGATTGTCGCATATTGCCGTGGGCCCTACTGTGCGCTGTCCCATGAAGCTGTACAGCAATTGAGCCAGCTAGGTTATCGGATACGGCGTTTCGAAGAGGGGTATCCCGAGTGGAAAGCGGCCGGGCTGCCAGTTGCTTGATCCCTTGTCAGCGTACTCCCGGGCGAGGACTCAACTCTATTCAGTAATCGTCACTTAAAGGAGGCTCTGTGCCTTCCTGGGCTGCTTCACTTTGTTTCTGCTGTCGCCACCACATGGCGGCGTAAAGCCCGTCGCGGGCCAGCAGGTCGCTATGGTTGCCGCGCTCCGCGACACGCCCGGCGTCCAAGACCACGATCTCGTCGGCATCGACGACGGTGGACAGGCGGTGGGCAATGACAAGCGTCGTGCGCGCCCGGCTGACTTCGTTCAGGCTTTTCAGGATTTCCTGCTCCGTCTGGCTGTCGAGCGCCGAAGTGGCTTCGTCGAAGATCAGGATCGCGGGCTCCTTCAGGACCATTCGGGCGATGGCCACACGCTGCTTCTCGCCGCCGGAAAGCTTCAGGCCGCGCTCGCCCACCTGGGTGTCATAGCCCTCGGGCAGGCTGGTGACGAAGCGGTCCAGCTGGGCGATGGCCGCGGCGCGCTCGACATCGGCACGACTGCAGTCGGGGCGGCCATAGGCGATGTTGTACCCCAGCGTATCGTTGAACAGAACGGTGTCCTGGGGAACGATGCCGATGGCCGCGCGCAGGGAATCCTGGCTGACTTCGCGGATGTCCTGCCCGTCGATTCGGATGGTGCCGCCTGTGACGTCGTAGAAGCGGAACAGCAGACGGGAGAGAGTCGATTTCCCGGCCCCGCTGGCGCCGACAACCGCCAGCTTCCGGCCGGGTGGTATCTCGAAGCTGACACCTTTCAGGATCTCGCGTTCCGGCTGGTAGTGAAAGTGTACCTCTTCGAAGGTGACCCGGCCTTCCTTCACCTGCATGGCCGGCGCATCGGGTTGGTCGGTGACCTCGGCCGGCACGCGCAGCAGTGAGAACATGGTTTCCATGTCCACCAGTGCCTGCTTGATCTCGCGGTAGACGAAGCCGAAGAAATTGAGCGGCTGGGCCAGCTGCATCATGTAGGTGTTGACCGCCACGAAGTCGCCGACGGTCATGGTCCCCGCCGAGACCCGGAAGGCGGCCATGATCATCAGGCTCGTGGCACCGACGGAGATGATGGCGGCCTGCCCGATGTTCAGAAGGGACAGGCTGGTCTTCGACTGGGTGGCTGCCTGCTCGTAGACGCGCAGGCCCTCGTCCAGGCGTGCCGCCTCGCGCTCCTCGTTGTTGAAGTACTTGACCGTCTCGTAGTTCAGCAGGCTGTCGATGGCCCGCGTGTTGGCCTGCTGGTCGCTCTCGTTCATGCGCCGGCGCAGTTTCAGGCGCCATTCCGTGATGCGATAGGTATAGACGATGTAGAACAGGACGGTCAGGAAGGTGACGGCGGCGATCTCGAATCCGTAGAGCCACCAGAGAATGCCGGCGGAGAGCGCCAGCTCGATGAAGGTGGGCACGATGGAGAAGAGCGCCAGCGAGAGCAGGGTGTCTATGGCCTTGGTCCCGCGCTCGATGACCCGCGAGAGGCCGCCGGTCTGGCGGTCCAGGTGAAAGCGTAGGGACAGGGCATGGAGATAACGGAAGGTGCGCAGGCCGGCCCGGCGCACCGCGCGCTGGCCGACGCGTGCAAAGAGCGCGTCGCGCAGCTCCTGGAACGAGAGCGAGATGACGCGTGCCGCCCCATAGGCCAGGATCAGCCAGACCGGCAGCAGAAGTTCGCCCGAAACCGCTCCACTGCCTTCCGCGAAGGCTGTCAGGTCGTCGACGGCGGCCTTGTAGATCAGTGGCACGCCCACTATGGCCAGCTTGGCGGCCACCAGGAAGACCATGGCGGCCACGACGCGGCGTTTCAGGTCCGGCCGGTCCGACGGCCAGAGCTCGGGCAACAGGTCGTACAGGGTCTTCCAGTGCGATCTTTGCCTGCCCGTGTCCAGCTGCAGCTCGGGTCCCTTCCTACTCCTGCGCAAGGCCGGAGCGTCCCGTCGAGCGGGACAGCAGCAGGTAGACCTTGCCCACGTCGGCGGTCATGAAGGTGGCAGTCAGGATGTTCTCGGGGTCGCAGTCGGTGGCCTGGTTGATCAGGGTTTCGAACTGCGTCATGTAGCGATTCGCCTGCTCGCGGAAGTTCTCGTCGTTCTCGTAGCGCTGGGTGATCGCCTGCTGGGCATAGCCACCCTCACGCTTCTTGAGCAGGCGGCGCAGGAAGACGTTCTTCTCGCCCTTGCGCCAGCGTCTCCAAAGCTCATCGGGCACCTCCTCGTCCAGCACCTTCGTCAGCTCGACGGAGTTGGACTGCAGGTCCTGCAACATGACCGTGGCACTGCGCAGGAAGAGGTCGCGGCGGGTCTCCAGGTCGCTCTGTTTCAGGCGCACCGAGGTCTGTCCCGCTTCATCGGAGGCACGCCGCAGCTCCTCGGACTGCTGGACGCAGAGGTCGCTGACCTCCTTCAGCTGGCGGGCGGCCTGCTGGACGGTGCGCGAGAAGCTCTCGCTCTGGCTGTCAAAGCTGCGGCCGAGCTCGCCCGCCTTGTTCAGCGCGGTCTCTGTGGATTCCATTAGGGCCGTCGAGCGCTCGTTCAGGCTTTCGCCCACCTGCCGCAAGCGTTCCAGCAGCTGCTCGCTCTGGCGGTTCAGGGATTCGCTCTGGCTGTCCAGTTCGCCCTTCACGCTCTCGGAGGTCTGGACAGCTTCGCGGCTGGCCTCGCGCAGGTTCTTCTCCTGGTCGGCCATCAGGCCGCGGGTGGCCGTGGACAGCCGTTCCAGCTCGGTGACCAGCCCGGCCAGGCGGCGCAGTTCCTCGCGCACGGCACCACTCAGGTTGCCGGCCGAGCGCTGGGCGGCGGTGGAGGAGGCATTCAGAGCTTCGTTCTGCTCCTGCAGGCTGCCCAGTGTTTCCTTGCCGGCCACCTGGGCGTCCTGCGAGCTGCGGTTCAACTCTTCGGCCAGACTGCGCAGGGATTCGCTGCTGCGCTCGATCTCCGACACCGCTCCGTCGGTGGCCTCACGCAGCTCTTCGGCGCGGGTCTTGAAGGTACCGCCTGCCTGTTCGGCGCGCTCGAAGGCGCGATCCGAGGCGGCGATCAGCGATTGTACGTGCGGGCGCACGGCGTCGCCGGCTTCCTGCAGGCGACGCACCACGTGGCCGGTCATGTCGGAGAAGCTCTGCGAGGTGGCGTTGCCGCTGGCCTCCAGGTCGCTGCGCGCCGATTCCACGGCATTGCGAAGACGTCCGGCGGCCTGTTCGGCGGTATCGGAGAGCATGGCCGACTGCTGCTGGAAGCTGCTGCCCAGGCGCCGCGCCTCGGCGGCGGTCTCGTCGAAGGCCGAGTTCAGCTCGGCAACGATGGGCTGGATCTGTTCGGTCAGATTGCGCGTCCGATTGTCGATGTCCGAGGACAGGCTGCGCAGGTCCTCCAGCTGGCTGCCCAGGGTGGCCTTCAGGTAGTCGGCCTGGTTGACACCCTGATCGAAGGCCGCACCCAGCTGGGCCACCTGGTCGCGCACGCTTTCGCCGAAGGCGCGGCTTTCCTCGGCCAGCTCCTGTGTGCTGTTGCGAATGGAGCTGACATCCTGTTCCAGGGCGCTGCGCACCTGCTCCGTGGACTCGCGGATCTGTGTACAGGCCTCCTGCAGTTCGCCGGCATAGCGGCCCATGACGCTGCCGGCTTGGGCGCTACCCTCCACGGCCACCTCGGCCGCATGGGCCAGGCGCGAAACCGGTTCGCCAAGGGCCTCGGCCACGTCCTTGGCGGCGAAGCGCGCCCGGCTGGCCGCGCGTTCCAGGGCGGCCACCTGCTCCTCGGTGGTGTTGCGCGAGCGGTCCAGTTCGGAATTGAGGGTTTCGGTGGCCGATCCGATCTGTTCGGCGCGCTGCGCCAGTGAGGCATCCAGGCTCTGCCCGATGCTTTCCAGGGCCTTGGTGCGTGCGTCCAGGGCCTGCTGCTGCTTGTCCAGGCGCTCCTCAAGGACTTGGCCCGCCTGGGTGATCTGGTCCTTCTGTTTCTGCAGGTTCTCGGCCAGTTCCCGGGCGCGCCGGTTCTGTTCCTCCGGCGGCGCCAGCAGCTCCTGCAGGTGGGCGCTAAGCGTAGCGTTCTGGGCCTGCAGGCGCTGGCCCACGCCGATGAAGAACAACAGCAGCCACAGGAAGAGCAGGGGCAGCAGAGTAGCCGAGGCGATCAGGGCCAGCTCGTGGGGCAACAGGGATTCCAGGAGGCTCCAGCCCAACTGGCTGTCGATATACCAGGCGCAGGTCGCAATCCAGACTCCGCTGGCCAGCAGGCCGAAGAGAACGAGACCGCCGGAAAACGACTTTCCACTCGCTGTCTGACGAGTCTCGCTCCGGCCGGTTTCGGGACGCTTGCCTTCGCCCTGGCTGGTTTGCGTCTGCTGCGCCCCGCGCGTTCCCCCCTGCAGCGTCATGTCGGCTCCGTTATTCGGCGGCATCGCTGTCCTGCCTTTCCAGCAGGCGCATGATTTCGTGCGCGGCTTCGGGGATGTTCGTGCCGGGCCCGTAGATGGCTGCGACTCCGTGGCTGCGCAGGATGTCGTAATCCTGGGGCGGAATCACGCCGCCGCAGACCACCAGCACATCCCCGGCGTCCTCGGCCTTCAGCGCCTCCATCAGTCCCGGCACCAGGGTCTTGTGGCCGGCCGCCTGGCTGGAGACGCCGATCACGTGCACGTCGTTCTCGATGGCTTGCCGGGCGGCTTCTTCCGGGGTCTGAAACAGCGGTCCCACGTCCACGTCGAACCCGATATCGGCGAAGGCCGTGGCGATCACCCGGGCGCCGCGGTCGTGTCCGTCCTGGCCCATCTTGACCACCAGCATGCGCGGGCGGCGGCCCTGGCGTTCGGCAAAGGCCTCCACTTCCTGCTGGATACGGCGGAAGCCTTCGTCGCCCTCGTAGGCTGCGCCGTAGACGCCGGCAATCGAGCGGGTCACGGCGCGATGTCTCGTGAAGACCTTCTCCAGGGCATCGGAAATCTCTCCCACGGTGGCCCGGGCCCGGGCCGCATCGATCGACAGTTCCAGCAGGTTGGCCTTGCCGTCGGCGGCGCCGGCGCTCAGCGCCTCGAGCGCCTGGCGGCAGGCCGCCTCGTCGCGGTTGGCGCGCACCCTCTCGAGGCGCGCAGTCTGGGATTTCAGCACCTGGGTGTTGTCGATGTCCAGGATATCGATCTCCTCGGCGGCCTCGGAGCGGTAGCGGTTGACGCCGACGATGGCCTCCTCGCCGCGGTCGATGCGCGCCTGGCGCCGGGCGGCGGCCTCCTCGATGCGCTGCTTGGGCATGCCGCTTTCCACGGCCTTTGTCATGCCACCCAGCTCCTCGACCTCGGCGATCAGGGCGCGGGCCTGTTCCACCAGCGAGGCGGTCAGGCTTTCCACGTAGTAGCTGCCGCCCAGGGGATCGGCCACGTTCGTGATGCCGCTTTCCTCCTGCAGGATCAGCTGCGTGTTGCGCGCGATCCGCGCCGAAAAGGGGGTGGGCAGGCTGACGGCTTCGTCCAGGGCGTTGGTGTGCAGCGACTGCGTGCCGCCGAGTGCGGCGGCCAGGGCCTCGATGGTGGTGCGCACCACGTTGTTATAGGGGTCCTGCTCGGTCAGCGAGACGCCCGAGGTCTGGCAGTGGGTGCGCAGCATCAGCGAGCGCGGGTCCTCGGCTTCGAAGAGGTCGCGCATGTAGTGCGCCCAGAGATGGCGCGCGGCGCGCAGCTTGGCGACCTCCATGAAGAAGTTCATGCCGATGGCGAAGAAGAAGGACAGGCGCGGGGCGAAGGAATCCACGTGCAGGCCGCGGGCCTGGGCAGCGCGCACATATTCCAGGCCGTCGGCGATGGTGAACGCCAGTTCCTGCACCGCCGTCGCCCCGGCCTCCTGCATGTGATAGCCGGAGATGGACACCGAGTTGAAGCGCGGCATCTTCTCCGCCGTGTAGGCGACGATGTCGGCTACGATGCGCATGGAGGGCTCGGGCGGATAGATATAGGTGTTGCGGACCATGAACTCCTTCAGGATGTCGTTCTGGATGGTCCCGCCCAGCTTCTCCGGCGGCACGCCCTGTTCCTCCGCAGCAACGATGAAGTTCGCCATGACCGGCAGGACGGCCCCGTTCATGGTCATGGACACCGTCATCTCGTCCAGCGGGATGCCGTCGAAGAGGATCTTCATGTCCTCCACGGAATCGATGGCGACACCGGCCTTGCCCACGTCGCCGCGCACACGCGGATGGTCGGAGTCATAGCCGCGGTGCGTGGCCAGGTCGAAGGCCACCGACAGGCCCTTCTGACCGGCCTTCAGGTTGTCCTTGTAGAAGGCGTTGGACTCCTCGGCCGTGGAGAAGCCGGCGTACTGGCGCAGGGTCCAGGGACGGCCGGCATACATGGTGGCGCGCGGCCCGCGCAGGAAGGGGGCGAAGCCGGGCAGCCCCGGCTCGAGTTCCAGGGCCTCCAGGTCCTCGGCCGTGTAGAGCGGCTTGACCGAAATGCCCTCGGGCGTCTGCCAGTTCAGGCTGTCGGGGTCGCGGTCCTTCAGTTCCTTGCGCGCCAGAGCTTCCCAGTCTTCACGTGACGGCTTGGAGAAATCGGCCATGGAATTCTGCCTGCTTGCAGTTGTGCGGTCAGGCGGGCGCGGGTACGCCCCCATCGCGCGCATATAACCATCCGCAGGGCCGGCTGTCCATTTCCCGGAGGCCCATGGCTTGCCTGCCTACCAACGGAAAACCGGCAAGGCAGCGGCCGGAGTGATGCCGCGCTCGCGATAGAGGTCGTTCAGGTCGCTCTCGGCGGGCAGGTCGCCCTCCTCGATTCCCAGCGCTTCGGCATGGATGCCGCCGACCACGAAGAGGCCGTCCACGCCCGCGGCCTGGGCGCCGGCGATGTCGGTGCGCAGGGAATCGCCCACGGCGGCAATCCGTGCGCGGTCCACGCCCCCGAGCATTTCGAAGCAGCTGGCATAGATCTCCACGTGCGGCTTGCCGTGATAGCGGACTTCACCGCCCAGCCGCTCGTACGCCTCGGCCAGCAGTCCGGCGCAGATCTCGCGCTTGCCGCCGCGGATGACCTCCAGGTCCGGATTGGCGCAGACCATGGGCAGTTTGTATCCGGCCGCTTCCTCCAGTTCGTGGCGGTAGTTCTCCAGGGTATCCTCGGACATATGAGCGCCGGTGTTCAGCAGGAAATCCGCCTCGGGAAGTTTCTCCACGAAGCGATAGTCCAGGTCTGCGCGCATGCCCTGGTCGCGGTCCGGCCCGAGATGGAAGCAGGCCTCGCCCAGTCCCTGGTACCAGGCGTCCGGGCGCCGCTTCAGGTGGCGCCAGGCCTCCTCGCCCGAGGACATGACGCCCTGATAGAGGTCGGGGCGGATGCCCATCTCGTTCATCCGGGCCTCGACCTCGGCGGCGCGGCGCGGCGCGTTGGAGAGAATCACGATCTTCTTGCCCTGCGCCTTCAACCGTTCCAGGCAATCGAGAGCATGGGGAAAGGCGGTGACGCCATCGTGCAGGACGCCCCAGAGGTCGCAGATGAAGCCGTCATACTGGTCGGCCAGGGGGGCGAAGCCCGCAAGGGCGGGGGGTGCGGTGGTGTGAGGTTGCGTCTTCATGGCCCGTCTTCTGCCACAAGGTCGGCTGGATGGAAACCACCAAGCGTCTCGGCCGGAGGTTTGTGCCCTCAGGCTGCCGGGCGGGCGAAGCGCGGTTCCCCAAACAGGTAGCCCTGGCCGAAATCGATGCCGTAGTCGAGCAGTTCCTTGAGGACGCTCTCGTCCTCGATCTTCTCGACGATCAGGTCGATGTCGCTTTCGCCCAGTTCGGTGATCAGCCCGACCACGGCGTGCGAGCCCCGGGCCCGGGCCAGGCTCTGCAGCACATCGGCTTCGATCTTCACGAAGACGATGTGGCGCTCGGCCAGGTCGTCCAGGTCCAGGTAGAGATCCTGGATGCGGTCCAGCGAGAAGCGACAGCCCAGTACGTGCAGCTGGTCCAGCAGCTCGCGGATGCGCGGTCCGTGCTGGTCCAGGTCCTCCTGGGGAAACTCGAACACCAGGTTGGCGGCCAGTTCGCGGTGCGATCCCAGATAGTCGACGAAATCAGCGAAGAAGTCCTCGTCCTGCAGGGTCGAGACCGAGAGATTGCAGAAGAAGTCCACCGAGGCATGGCGCCGCTGGATGCCGCGCACCAGCTGGATGCAGCGGAACAGCAGCATGTTGTCGATGGCCGCCACCAGCCCGGCCTGGCGGGCGACCGGCAGATAGGTTTCCGGCAACAGCACATTGCCCTCGCCGTCGCGCAGGCGGGTAAAGCATTCGTAGGAGCGGCGCTTGCGTTGCGGCAGGCTGACGATGGGCTGCAGGACCACGTCGACGCGGTCGTGGCTCAGGGCCTCGCGCACCAGGGGCAGGACCTCTTCGGCCCCCAGGGTCTCGCCGTCATCCTGTTCCTCGGCCAATGCCGGGCGCAGCTGCCGGCCGGGCCCCGTGCCGTCCTGCGGTTCCGAAAGTCCCTCGACCAGTGATCGCAGCATGCGCACCTCGGTCATGACTTCGTCCAGGGCGGCCTGCTGGCTGGCGGGACTGCGGCTGACGCCGCTGTCTTCCAGGGCGCTCAACAGGTCGCGCATCTCGCGCCGGGCCCAGCGCAGTTCCTCCTCCGTGTGGCGTGAGGACTGGCGCAGCAGCATGAGCTGGCGCCTGGTTTCCGCCGTGCTGCGCTTGCGCTCGATGACCTCGTGCAGCAGGGCTGCGGCCAGGAAGACGCAGGCCGCCAGCAAAACGGAGCTGCCGACTCCCAGGCTCGGCCACAGGCTGTGGCCTGCCAGCCCCGTGGCAATGGCGAGCAGCAGATAGAGCGGAATGGCGACCAGGTTCAGGATCATGCAGGCAGACTGCGCCGCTTCCTCTTGAAATAAGGTTAACGGAACGCTACCAAGTTTCTCGAGTCGTCCGGACACTCCGGCACAGCCGGCAAGAGCCCGGCGGACGGAGGTCCAGGGCAAACGGGCGCCCAGGCAAGAGGAGTTGTCCGGTGGCGGTTACCATCTATCACAATCCGAGATGCAGCAAATCCCGGCAGGCGCTGGCTTTGCTGCGCGACAAGGGCGTGGAGCCGCGCATCGTCGAATACCTGCGCACGCCTCCGGATGCCGAAACCCTGAAGGGCATTCTCGAACGCCTGGGCCTGGCGCCGCGCGAGTTGATGCGGCGCAAGGAAGCGCCCTACAAGGAACTGGAACTGGACAACCGCGGCCTGGATGACGCGGCCCTGATCCAGGCGATGGTGGACAACCCTATCCTGATCGAGCGCCCCATTATCCTGAAAGGCGAGAAGGCTGTGGTGGGCCGTCCGCCGGAAAAGGCGCTGGAGATTCTTTAAACCCCCAAGTCATGCCGAGTCGACCCCGACGGCCTCGGAGAGCTGGTTGTAGCCGTCGCGTTCCAGGCAGGTGGCCAGTTCGCGGTGGAGACGCTGGACCAGGGCCGGACCCTGGAAGACCAGGGCGGTGTAGAGCTGGACCAGGCAGGCGCCGGCGCGGATCTTGCGATAGGCGTCCTCTCCGCTGGCCACGCCGCCAGTGCCGATCAGTGGCATGCGGCCCTCGGTCAGGCGATGCATTTCGGCCAGCAGCTCCGTCGCGGACGCCATCAGGGGGCGGCCGCTCAGCCCGCCGGTCTCGTTCTGGTACCGGCTCTTTAGGCTGTCCGGCCGGGTGATGGTGGTGTTGCTGACGATCAGGCCCTGCAGCGGGGCCGCCAGGGCCACGGCGGCGATGTCTGCCCGGTCTTCCGGCGTCAGGTCGGGGGCGATCTTGAGCACCAGCGGCGGCGCCGGCGCGGGCAGGGCGTCCTGCACGGCGGCAACCAGCTTCTCCAGTTCCCTGCGTCCCTGCAGGGCGCGCAGGCCCGGCGTGTTGGGCGAGGAGACGTTGATCACCAGATAGTCGGCCAGCGGACCCAGCAGGCCTGCGCCCTGGGCGTAGTCGGCCGCGGCGTCGGCGCTGTCCTTGTTCTTGCCGAGATTGACGCCCAGCAGGCCCCGACCACCGTTCTCGCGCCAGCGGCGGATGCGTGCAGCGGCGGCCTCGATTCCGGCGTTGTTGAAGCCCATGCGGTTGATGACGGCCTGGTCCTCGGTCAGACGAAACAAGCGCGGACGCGGATTGCCGGGCTGCGGGCGTGGCGTCAGGCTGCCCACCTCGACGAAACCGAAGCCCAGGGAAAGCACGGGGCCCATGACCTCGGCATCCTTGTCGAAGCCGGCGGCGAGGCCCAGTGGCGAGGCGAAGCGGTGACCCCAGACGTCGATGCCCAGTCGGGGATCGACCTGGGCCGGAGTGCCGCGGACCAGGCCACTGCCAAGCGCCCGCAGGGTAAGGCGATGGGCGCGTTCGGGCTCCAGAGCGTGCAGCAGTGGGCGGGCCAGTGTGAAGGCATCCAGAGCCATGGGATCAGCTATCCCCCTCCAGGTTCAGGGCGTCCAGGTCCGGGAAGACGTGCTGTCCCTCCGTGCCCAGGGGCAGAGGCCAGCTGCGCCGCACGGCCCCAGGGGACAGCGGGCCGTAGAGGTGCGGGAACAGGGCGCCGCCGCGCGAGGGCTCCCACGTCAGGGCGTCGCCCAGCGCCTCGGGGTCGACCTCCAGCAGGACCAGCCCCTGCTGCCCGGCGCGGTGCTTCGCCACGCTCTCGCGCAACTGTGCGCGCGTCGAGAAGTGGATAAAACCGTCGCGCCGGTCGTCCTCGGAGCCGTCGTAGCGCCCCTGTTCCAGGGCGGCGGCCCAGTCGGCCTCGCGGCAGACATGGTAGATTTGGCCGGGGTAGATATGGCCGGGCTCTGTCATCGTTACTGCAGCCTTTCCGTCAGTCCTGACGCAGCCTAGCGATTCTTTCCCGCAAGGCCAGAACCACAACAGGGGAAGAGTGAATTTTTCGAACATCGCGAACAGCCTGTGATGGTGTTTGCCGCCTGCAGAGCAATTGGGTAGGCTGAGGCCCTGAAACAGCTGTCAGTCTGTCGGGAGGACGCGCCGTGAAGGTCTGGAATTTCCATGAAGGCGAATGGATCGAAGGCAATCCGCCGCTCCTGCGGCCGTTGAGCCACGGCTTCTGGCTGGGGTCCATGGTCTTCGACGGTGCCCGCGCCTATGAAGGCATTGCCCCTGACCTGGATCTGCACTGCGCGCGGGTGATCGACTCCGCCCGCAATATCGGCCTGGCACCCTTTCACAGCGTGGAGGAGTTGCTTGAGCTGTGCCACGAGGGACTCAAGAACTTCGAGGCCGAGGACGAACTCTACATCCGCCCGGCCTATTGGGCCGAGGAGGGCTTCGTCGATCCCGATCCCGAGACCACGCGTTTCTGCCTGACGATTCACGAGGCGCCGATGCCGGAGCCCAAGGGGGCGGCCATCACGCTGTCGCCCTTCCGCCGACCGACTCCGGAAACCGCGACCACGCACGCCAAGGCCAGCTGCCTCTACCCCAATGCCGGCCGCGCCCTGCGCGATGCCAAGGCGCGCGGCTTCGGCAATGCGGTGATGCTGGACGCGCTGGGCAACGTGGCCGAGCTGGCCACCGCTAACCTCTGGCTGGGCAAGGACGGCGTGGCGCGCACGCCGGTGCCCAACGGCACTTTCCTCAACGGCATCACGCGCCAGCGCGTGGTCAAGCTGTTCCACGAGGCCGATGTGCCGGTCGAGGAGGTCCAGCTGACCTATCGCGACTTCCTGGAGGCTGACGAGATCTTCAGCACCGGCAACTACGGCAAGGTCATGCCCGTGACCCGCATCGAGGACCGCGAACTGCAGCCGGGACCGCTCTACAAGATGGCCCGCGAGCTCTATTGGGACTGGTCGCACTCCTGAGAGGTGGCCGCGTCGGTCCGCCGTCATGGACGCGGTCCGGATGCGAGCCTATAAGAAGGCCATGAGCACGCGCACTCCCTTCCGCAAGATGCATGGCCTGGGCAACGATTTCGTGATCGTGGATGCCCGCGAGACGGGTTTGTTCTTCACGCCCGGGCAGGCGGCGCGCATCGCCGATCGCCGGCGCGGCGTGGGCTGCGACCAGCTGATCGTCATGGAGCGGGCGAGCGATGATGCCGATCTGTTCATGCGCATCCTCAATGCCGACGGCAGCGAGGCCGAAGCCTGCGGCAATGCCACGCGCTGCGTCGCCCTGCTGCTGTTTGCCGAGACCGGCCGTCGCGAAGCGGTGATCCGCACGCTGGGCGGGCGCTTGCCGGCGCGTCTGGCCGAAGGCGGCGAGGTCAGCGTGGACATGGGACCGGCGTATCTCGAGTGGGACGAGGTGCCGCTGGCCGAAAAGGCCGATACGCTTCACCTGGACTTCGACTGCGGCCCGCTGGTCGATCCCGTCGCGCTGTCCATGGGCAATCCGCACGTGGTCTTCTTCGTCGAGGACGTGGATGCCATCGACCTGGAACAGCTGGGCCCCGAGATCGAGCACGATCCGCTGTTTCCGAAGCGCACCAATGTCCAGATCGTCTCGCTGGCCGGCCCGGACCATCTGCGCCAGCGCATTTGGGAGCGCGGCGCCGGCCTGACGCTCGCCAGTGGCAGCGGCGGCTGTGCCGCCATGGTCGCGGCGGCGCGCCGCGGCCTGGTCGGGCGCTCGGCCCGTGTCGACCAGCCGGGCGGACGGCTGACCCTGGACTGGCGCGAGGAGGATGGCCATGTCTGGATGACCGGGCCCGTGGCCACGGCCTTCACCGGCGAAATCGACCCCAGCCTGCTACAGGGCTGATCCTCGCGCGGCGGGCATGGACGGGCATGGACTCGGGGGCCTTCAGCCCCCTATAAGGCGCGTGATGCAGACAGATTCCGCCATAACGTCCCCCGTGGACCCGGCCTCGCAGGAGGGCAGGGAGCCGGAGATCGTGACCTTCGGCTGCCGCCTCAACGCCTATGAATCCGAGGTGATGCGCGAGCACGCGCGCGCCAACGGGCTGAGCGACGTGGTGATCTTCAACTCCTGTGCCGTGACCGCCGAGGCCGAGCGCCAGTTCCGCCAGTCCGTACGGCGCGCCCGCCGGGAGCATCCCGAGGCCATGATCATCGTCACCGGCTGTGCCGTCCAGGTGGATCCCGAGCGCTATGCCGCCATGCCCGAAGTGGACCGTGCGCTAGGCAACATGGAGAAGCTGGACCCGCGCAGCTTCGCCGCCGAGGGTCTGCCGCGTCTGATGGTCAACGACATCATGAGCGCGCGCGAGACCGCGGGGCACCTGATCGAGGGCTTCGCCGAGCACACCCGCGCCTTCATCGAGGTGCAGCAGGGCTGCGACCACCGCTGCACCTTCTGCATCATTCCCTTTGGGCGCGGCCCCAGCCGTTCGGTGCCCATGGGCGAGATCGTCGAGCAGGTGCGCAAGCTGGTGGCCGGCGGCGTCCGCGAGGTGGTGCTGACCGGCGTCGACGTCACCTCCTATGGTAGCGACCTGCCCGGCCAGCCGAGCCTGGGGCAGATGATGCGCCGCCTGCTGGCGCTGGTGCCGGAGCTGCCGCGCCTGCGCC
This sequence comes from Fodinicurvata halophila, assembly GCF_042651425.1. Classification (NCBI taxonomy): domain Bacteria; kingdom Pseudomonadati; phylum Pseudomonadota; class Alphaproteobacteria; order Rhodospirillales; family Rhodovibrionaceae; genus Fodinicurvata; species Fodinicurvata halophila. Next base: position 31,587 of record NZ_JBHSCW010000004.1, read on the forward strand.
TGTCCTCGCTGGACCCGGTGGAGATCGACGACGACATCTATCGCCTGCTGGCCGAGGAGCCGCGGCTGATGCCGCACCTGCACCTCTCCGTGCAGGCCGGTGACGACATGGTGCTCAAGCGCATGAAGCGCCGCCACCTGCGCGCCGACGTGCTGGAGGTCTGCCGCAGGGTGCGTGAGCTGCGCCCCGACGCCGTCTTCGGCGCTGACATCATCGCCGGCTTTCCCACCGAGAGCGAGGAGATGTTCGAGAACACCCTGCGGCTGGTGGACGAGGCGGGACTGACCTGGCTGCACGTCTTCCCCTATTCGGAGCGCCCCGGCACGCCGGCCGCCCGCATGCCGGCGGTGCCCAAGTCGCAGCGCAAGGAACGCGCGGCCCGTCTGCGGGCGGCCGGCCAGCGTGCCCAGGAGACCTTCCTGGACAGCCGCGTCGGCACCATCGCCTCGGTCCTGGTCGAGGAGGATCCCGGTGACGGCGCGGGCCCGCGCGGGCGCTGCGAACACTATGCGCCGGTCCGCCTGGCGCCCGAATGCGCGGCCGGCGTCGGCGAAATCCACAAGGTCAGAATTCTGAATTCCGAAAATGGCGAACTGAGAGGGGAGCCTGCATGAGCGAAGGCGGGGGCTGGTTTTCACGGCTGAAGAAGGGGCTCTCGCGCTCCTCCTCCAAGATCGGCGAGGGCATCACCGGCATCTTCACCAAGCGCAAGCTGGACGACGAGGCCCTGGAGGAGCTGGAGGACCTGTTGATCTCCGCCGATCTGGGCGTCTCCACGGCCGGCAAGCTGACCGCCAACCTGGCCAGGACGCGTTTCAACAAGGACGTCTCCGACGAGGAGGTGCGCGAGGCCCTGGCCGCCGATGTAACCGGGATCCTGGAGCCGGTGGCCCAGCCCCTGACCCCCGATCCGGACAAGCGCCCGCATGTGGTCCTGGTGGTCGGCGTCAACGGCAGCGGCAAGACCACCACCATCGGCAAGATGGCCCAGCTGAATCGCGAGGCCGGGCGCTCGGTGGTGCTGGCGGCGGGTGACACCTTCCGCGCGGCGGCCATCGAGCAGCTCAAGGTCTGGGGCGAGCGCACCGGCTGCGAGGTGGTCTCCGGCAAGCAGGGGGCCGACGCCGCCGGCCTGGCCTACGAGGCGCTGGAGCGGGCGAAGGACAGCAACGCCGACCTGCTGTTCATCGACACCGCCGGGCGCCTGCACAACAAGTCCGACCTGATGGCCGAACTGCAGAAGATCCAGCGCGTGCTGGCCAAGCTGGACCCCGAGGCGCCGCACGACGTGCTGCTGGTGCTGGACGCCACCACCGGCCAGAACGCGGTGCAGCAGGTGGGCACCTTCCGCGAGCTGGTGGACGTGACGGGCCTGGTGGTGACCAAGCTGGACGGCTCGGCGCGCGGCGGCGTTCTGGTGGCGCTGGCCGAGCAGTACGGCCTGCCGGTCCATGCCGTTGGGGTCGGCGAATCGGCCGAGGATCTGCGCCCCTTCGAGGCCGAGAGCTTCGCGCGCAATCTCATGGGCCTACCGGTGCGGGGAGCGTAGGTCGATGACCACGGGAACCGGACCTGACATCGCGGCCAACCTGGAGCAGATCCGCCAGCGCATCGACCGCGCGGCGCAAAAGTCGGGGCGCACGGCGCAGGACGTCACTTTGGTGGCCGTCTCCAAGACCCATCCGCAGGAGCGGGTGAAGGCGGCCCTGGACGCCGGCCACCGCATCTTCGGCGAGAACCGCGTGCAGGAGGCCGAGGGCAAGTACCCCGGGCTTCGCGAGGCCTTCCCCGAGCTGGAGCTGCACCTGATCGGGCCGCTGCAGACCAACAAGGCGGAGGACGCCGTGGCGCTGTTCGATGTGATCCAGACCCTGGATCGCGAGAAGCTGGCGAAGGCCCTGGTCAAGGCCATGGACAAGCTGGATCGCCGCCCGCCCTGCTTCGTCCAGGTCAATGTGGGCGAGGAGCCCCAGAAGGCGGGTGTGCTGCCCGAGGAGGCCGACGCCTTCATCGCGTCCTGCCGTGACGACTACGGGCTGCCGCTCGCAGGCGTCATGTGCATCCCGCCGCTGGACGAGGCGCCGGCGCCCCATTTCGCCCTGCTGCGCCAGATCGCCGAGCGCAACGGCCTGGCCGGCCTGTCCATGGGCATGAGCGGAGATTACGAGACCGCCGTGGAGCTGGGGGCCACCCACGTGCGCGTCGGAACGGCGATCTTCGGCGAGCGTCCTCCGCAATCGTGAGGCCCCCAATGGTGAGCCCGCCACAGCCGTGGAACGCCCGTCTCAGTCCTGGTGGACCTCGACCGCCGACTCGGGCGTGATGCCCGCCAGCACGATTTCCAGGTCGGGGCGCCGCAGCGCCACGCAGCCCAGGGTGGGCGTATAGTCCGGTTTCGCGCAATGCAGGAAGATGGCACTGCCCAGATAGGGTTGGGGCGGACTGTCGTTGTGGCCCAGCACCACGATCAGGTCATAGAGCTCGTCGGCGCGCCACAGCTCTTCGCGGCTGGCCTCGAAGGGCAGTTTGACCAGGCGGTTGTACTCGGGATGGTCTGGATCGTCGCACCAGCCGTCGTCGGGCTCCAGGGCCCGGCAGTCGATGCGGCAGGGCGGCGGCGCGCCGCGGTCCGGGCGGAAGAACAGGCGCCGCATGGGCAGGCGGCCCGCCGGTGTGGCGCCGTCGCCCTCGCGCTTGTCGGCGGCCGGCACCACGCCGCCGCTGCCGATGGCGCAGCGGAAGCGCTGGTCGCCGAACTCGGCCACCCAGCCGTCGGACCCCTGAAAGACGATCAGGTCGTGTGCCTTGGACATGCGCGCATGATAACGGCCGGGCCGCCCGGGACAAGCCCCGGGATCGACAGGCCCGAGGCGGCGCCGGATCTGAAACGAAAAACCCCGGCGGACAGGGGGAGAGTCTGTTCGCCGGGGTTTCGGATTCGGAATCCAGGGAATTCCGAAAGAGAGTTCGTGTCGCCTCAGGCCGCGGCCTGTTGGCTCTCGGGCAGGGCGTCTTCGCCGGTCAGCGTGGCGGAGACCGCGTGGACCACGGCGGCGATGCGCAGGGCGTCCTGCACCGCTTCCTTGCTGGCGCCCTTGCCCAGCACTTCACGCTCGTGGGCTTCCAGGCACATGCCGCAGCCGTTGATGGCGGAGACGGACAGGGACCAGAGCTCGAAGTCCAGCTTCTCGGCGCCCGGGTTGGCGATGACGTTCATGCGCAGGCGCGCCGGCATCTTGCCGTATTCCGGGTTCGAAAGCAGGTGCAGCGAGCGGTAGTAGACGTTGTTCATGGCCATGATGGCCGCCGCCGACTTGGCCGCCTTGGCGTCCTGCTCGGTGAGATGCTGCGCGGCATCCTCGGCGATGGCGGCGATGACCTTCGGGTTGCCGGCGGCGAGCGCGGAGGCCAGCACGGCACCCCAGATCTGGCGCTCGTTCAGCGCCGTGGAACTCAGGATGTTGGACAGGTTGAGCTTCAGATCCTTGGCGTAGTCGGGAATCTGGCTCTTGAGCGTGTCGATGGACATGGCAATGGCCTCGGCTTTTCGGTGTCGGATCAGGATGAAGGGGATGCGTAGCTTTCGGCGCCGCGGGCTGCGCGGCCGGCCCCGCCAGTCTTGCGATCTGGGTCGGGGGCCGGCCGGCTGCAGCTCTTGCTCAGCGGCCTCAGGCGACCTTGAGGACCTCTTCGCCCTGCTGCCAGTTGCAGGGGCAGAGCTCGTCGGTCTGCAGGGCATCGAGGATGCGCAGGGTCTCCTGCGGGTTGCGGCCGACGCTCAGGTCGTTGACGGCGACATGGCGGATGATGCCGTCGGGATCGACGATGAAGGTGGCGCGCAGGTCGACGCCCTCGTTCTTGTCGAGGATGCCCAGGGACTGGCTGAGCTCGCGCTTCAGGTCCGAGAGCATCGGGAACTTCAGGTCGCGCAGGTCTTCATGGTCGCGCTTCCAGGCCAGGTGCACGAACTCGCTGTCCGTGGAAAGGCCCAGGATCTGGGCGTCGCGATCGGCGAATTCCTCGTTCATCTGGCTGAACGCCGCGATTTCCGTCGGGCAGACGAAGGTGAAGTCCTTCGGCCAGGCGAAGAGCACCAGCCACTTGCCCTCATAGGACTTGTCGTTGATCTCGACGAAGGCCTCGCTGGGGTTCTGCGGCTGCCCGGCGGGAACGGCCTTGAGATTGAAGGACGGAAGTGTGTCGCCAACTGTAAGCATGAGCTGTCTGTCTCCTGTTTCGCGTTTGCTGCGGTGCAAATGTTGCAGTGCGGTATCCACCCATATGGGCGGTAAGAAAGGTGTTTCCAGTAGGGAAGACGTATTTTTTGGAATAATTCCAAAACGCGTTCTTGAAGTAGGAAAAATCCGCGCCGGCGTCAAGAATTTTTTGGAATGCTTTTAATCTTCACTGTTGCACCCTGTATGTGGCTCCGAAAAACCTGGTCCATTCCGGCAAGCATGCAGCCCGGCCTGAAAAATTTTGCGCTGCACGGCGTCTGCCCTCTGGCTCTGCGGGCCTCTGCCTCTTACATAGATCGGGATGTCTGAAGCGCTCTCTTCTCCCAGCCTGACGGACTCCGATGTCTTTCAGCCGCCCGCCGGCACGTCGGCGGGCTTCGTGCTGAACTCGGACTACGACCCCGCCGGCGACCAGCCCCAGGCCATTTCCAGCCTGACCGAGGGGCTGCAGCAGGGCGAGCGCGACCAGGTGCTGCTGGGCGTCACGGGCTCGGGCAAGACCTTCACCATGGCGCACGTGGTCCAGAACCTGCAGCGCCCCACGTTGGTGCTGGCCCCCAACAAGACCCTGGCGGCCCAGCTCTATGCCGAGATGAAGTCGCTGTTCCCCGAGAACGCGGTGGAGTACTTCGTCTCCTACTACGACTACTACCAGCCCGAGGCCTACGTGCCGCGCAGCGACACCTACGTGGAGAAGGAGTCCTCGATCAACGAGCAGATCGACCGCATGCGCCACGCCGCCACGCGCGCCCTGTTCGAGCGGCGCGACGTCATCATCGTGGCCTCGGTCTCCTGCATCTACGGCATCGGCTCGCCCGAGACCTATGCCCGCATGACGCTGTCGCTCGAGGCCGGTCAGCAGGCGGACCTGAAGGAGCTGCTCAGGAGCCTGACCGAGCTGCAGTACAAGCGCAACGACATGAACTTCGTGCGCGGCACCTTCCGGGTGCGCGGCGACAGCCTGGAGATCTTTCCCGCCCACTACGAGGACCGGGCCTGGCGGGTCTCCATGTTCGGCGACGAGATCGAGGACATCCACGAGATCGACCCGCTGACCGGCGAGAAGGGCCCGAGCCTGAAGTCGGTCAAGGTTTACGCCAACAGCCACTACGTGACGCCGCGTCCGACGATCCTGCAGGCCATCGAGCAGATCAAGACGGACATGAAGCTGCGCGTCGACGAGTTCGTGGCCGCCGGCAAGCTGCTGGAGGCCGAGCGGCTGCAGCAGCGCACCACCTTCGACCTGGAGATGATGGAGGCCACCGGCTCCTGCGCCGGCATCGAGAACTACTCGCGCTACCTCTCGGGCCGCCAGCCCGGCGAGCCGCCGCCGACGCTGTTCGAGTACCTGCCCGAGGACGCGCTGCTGATCGTCGACGAGAGCCATGTGACGGTCCCGCAGATCGGCGGCATGTACCGCGGCGACTACGCACGCAAGTCGACCCTGTCGGAATACGGCTTCCGCCTGCCGTCCTGCATCGACAACCGGCCGCTGAAGTTCGAGGAATGGGACCTGATGCGCCCGCCCACGGTCTATGTCTCGGCCACGCCGGGCAAGTGGGAGATGGAGCGCACCGGCGGCGTCTTCGTCGAGCAGCTGATCCGGCCCACCGGCCTGATCGACCCGCGCTGCGAGATCCGGCCTACGGAGAGCCAGGTGGACGACGTCATCGCCGAATGCCGGGCGACCATGGAGCAGGGCTATCGCGTGCTGGTCACCACGCTGACCAAGCGCATGGCCGAGGACCTGACGGAATACCTGCACGAGGCCGGGCTGAAGGTGCGCTACATCCACTCCGACGTGGACACGCTGGAGCGCATCGAGATCATCCGCGACCTGCGTCTCGGCGTCTTCGACGTTCTGGTGGGCATCAACCTGCTGCGCGAGGGCCTGGACATTCCCGAATGCGCCCTGGTCTGCATCCTGGATGCGGACAAGGAGGGCTATCTGCGCTCCACCACCTCGCTGATCCAGACCATCGGGCGGGCGGCGCGCAACGTCGACGGCCGCGTCCTGCTCTACGCCGACAAGCGGACCAAGTCGCTGGAGGCGGCGATCGGCGAGACCGAGCGCCGGCGCGAGAAGCAGAAGGCCTACAACGAGGAGCACGGCATCACGCCGGAGAGCATCCGCAAGCAGATCTCGGACATCCTGGAAAGCGTCTACGAGCGCGACCATGTCACCGTGCAGACCGGCGACGAGGAGACGCGGCACCTGGTGGGCAACAACCTGCAGGCGCACATGGAGGACCTGGAGAAGCGCATGCGCGACGCCGCCGCCAACCTGGAGTTCGAGGAGGCCGCCCGCCTGCGCGACGAGATCCGCAAGCTGGAGGCCAGCGAGCTGGAGCTGCCGCCCGGGGCCGCAAAGGGAGCGGCACAGGCCACCGGCGGAGAGAGCGGTTTCGCGCAGAAGGTGGCCCGGGCCGAGGCCGAGACGAAGAGCCGCCGGGGCAGCAAGTCAGGCGGCAGCAAGGGACACGGGGGCAAGAGCGGTCAGCCGAGCGGCAAGGGGCGGCGCAAGGGCTGATCGTTACATCCGTTCCGCCGGATCCGGGCCTCGAGGGCGCGCCGGCGGAGACCAACCAAGGGGGAATTCGATGCTTTGGACTTGTAAAGCCGCGCGGGAAGACAGATTTGCAGCAACCATGACGCTTTCGCGTCCGCACCGCCCCCTTCCGTAACCGGTCGCCAGGCAGTCCATGGTTTACATCCTCCTTCTCGTCGGCCTCATCCTGCTGTGCGGCGGCGGAGAATTCCTGGTGCGGGGCTCCGTTGGCGTGGCCAAGCGGCTCGGCATATCCCAGCTGCTCATCGGCCTGACCCTCGTGGGCTTCGGCACCTCCTCGCCCGAGCTCGTGGCCTCGGTGAAGGCGGCGCTGGCCGGTGCACCCGGCATTGCCGTGGGCAACGTCGTCGGCTCCAACATCTCGAACATCCTGCTCATCGTCGGCTCCACGGCCGTCATCATGCCGATCCTGTGCAGCCGCTTCGCGCTCAAGCGCGACGGCACGGTGATGCTGGTGGCCACCGTCATCTTCGGCTTTGTCTGCTATGCCGGCTTCATCACCCGCTGGATGGGCCTCGGCCTGTTCCTGGCGCTCGTCTTCTACCTGGCCTTCTGCTATTTCCAGGAACGGCGCAGCACCGCGGCCGCCCGCCTCCACGAGGCCGAGGCGGCCGAGATCGAGCCCCTGCCGGGCTCGCTGACCAGGAACCTGCTGGTCGCCCTGGGCGGACTGATTGCCGTGCTGATCGGCGCCAGCCTGCTGGTGGATTCCGCCATCCAGCTGGCGCGCCTGGCCGGCGTCTCCGAGACCCTGATCGGGCTGACGGTGGTGGCCATCGGCACCTCGCTGCCGGAACTGGTGGCCTCGGTGATCGCCGCGCTGAAGCGCCACGCCGACGTGGCCTTCGGCAACATCCTGGGCTCCAACCTGTTCAATCTCTTCGGCATCATGGGGGTGACCGCGCTGGTCAGGCCGATTCCCGTGCCCCACGAGATCCTGGGCCTGGACTACTGGGTGCTGCTGGGCGCCTCGCTGCTGCTGATCGGCGCCGCCACCGTGGGCCTGCGCATCCGCCGCTGGCAGGGCGTGGTCTTCGTGGCGCTCTACGCCACCTACCTGTCCTACCTCTATTCCACCGCCGTGGCGCCCGCCGCCCCCGCACTTTAGGGTTTGTGCCGGCCGCGCGATGGGATTAGTTGTGTGAGAGGTTTGGCTGGCGCATGTGCCGGTGCTTCGAGGCACCCCTGCGGGGTGCACCTCAGCATGAGGGGAGATTTGGTGCTGGTCACTATCCTCTCCTCATCCAGAGGTGCGAGCGTTAGCGAGCCTCGAAGGATGCCGGCTCAGCCGATGGGGTTCGCCAAGGCTCAGGGCCAGGGTACTTCGAGGCCCGATGAGGTGAGGTTTTTGGGAATGGCCGGACGTCCGCAGGGACGGGCCGGTCGGGACACGAACGATAGGCGGCTGTCATGAATGCTTTCATGATGATCCTGGTGGTGATCGCCATGCTGATGACCCTGGGCGTGCTCTTCGCGGGGCTGTTCTCCATGGCCCGCGGGGGCGAGTTCAATCGCAAGTACGGCAACAAACTGATGCGCTGGCGCATCATCATGCAGGGCGTGGCCCTGGTGCTCTTCGCGCTGGCCATGGCGGCGAAGTAGGCGCCACCCGCGCGCCGACCCGCAGCGCAGCAGGAGGAACGAGATGGTACAGCTGACCCGCATCTACACCCGCGGCGGCGACAAGGGGAAGACCTCGCTGGCCTCCGGTACCCGCGTGCCCAAGCACGACCTGCGGGTGACCGCCTACGGCACCGTGGACGAGGCCAATGCCGTGCTCGGCCTGCTGCTCGCCGAGGACGGGCTGGACGAGGCCACCCGGGCGCTGCTGACCCGCGTGCAGAACGACCTGTTCGACCTGGGCGCCGACCTGGCCACGCCCGAGGAGCCCGAGCCCGAATATGAGCCGTTGCGCATCACCGCCGCCCAGGTCACCTGGCTGGAGCAGGAGATCGACCGCTACAACGCCGAGCTGGCGCCGCTGAAGACCTTCGTCCTGCCCGGCGGCACGAAGCCCTCGGCCTGGCTGCACCTGGCGCGCACGGTGGTGCGCCGGGCCGAGCGCGACGTCACCCAGCTGGCCGAGGACACCCCGCTCAATGCCGAGGCGGTGAAGTACGTGAACCGGCTGTCGGACCTGCTGTTCGTGCTGGGGCGCTATCAGAACGAAAAGGGTCGGAACGACGTTCTCTGGGTGCCCGGAAAGAATCGATAACCTGTGGCTGTGCGGGGAGAAATCGACCACGGACCCGGAAAACCCGGGCGGCGGAGGCACGCAATTGACACATGCTGTAGGCCTTCCTATGGTGCAGCGCACAGTCCCGGACTGCGCGTTTCTTGTGGGCCGGGCGCAATCCAGAACAACAGGCCGCGCGGGTCTCGTCCTGCCGGTTTCCATCGCGAAGACGAAACAGCTTCATCCAACGACAGCAGGACTGCAGGATAGCCCATGAAGGTACTGGTCGCCGTCAAGCGCGTCATCGACGCCTACGTCAAGGTTCGCGTGAAGTCCGATGGCTCCGGGGTCGAGACCGCGAACGTCAAGATGTCCATGAACCCCTTCTGCGAGATCGCCGTGGAAGAGGCCGTGCGCCTGAAGGAGCAGGGCATCGCCAGCGAGGTGGTGGTCGTCTCCTGCGGCCCGCAGGTCAACCAGGAGACCATCCGCACGGCGCTGGCCATGGGCGCCGACCGCGGCACCCTGGTGCAGAGCGACGAGGACCTGCAGCCCCTGGCCATCGCCAAGATGCTCAAGCACGTGGTCGAGCAGGAACAGCCGGACCTGGTGCTGCTGGGCAAACAGGCGGTGGACAACGACTTCAACCAGACCGGCCAGATGCTGGCCGCCCTGCTGGGTTGGTCCCAGGGCACCTTCGCCTCGAAGATCGAGAAGCAGGACGGCACGCTGCGCGTGACCCGCGAGATCGACGGCGGGCTGGAGACCCTGGACCTCTCGACTCCGGCCATCGTCACCGCCGACCTGCGCCTCAACGAGCCGCGCTATGCCTCGCTGCCCAACATCATGAAGGCCAAGAAGAAGCCCATCGAGACCCTCGATGCCGCTGAGCTGGGCCTCGACATCGCGCCGCGCCTCAAGGTGCTGAACGTCTCCGAGCCGCCCGCCCGCCAGGCTGGCGTGCGGGTCGAGAGCGTCGCCGAGCTGGTGGACAAGCTGAAGAACGAAGCGAAGGTGATCTGATGAGCATCCTGGTAATCGCCGATCACGAGAACACGCAGCTGGGCGCCGCCACGCTGAGCACCCTCAACGCCGCGCAGCAGATCGCCGCCCAGGGCGGCGGCGACATCCATGTGCTGGTCGTCGGCAACGGCTGTGGCGAGGCCGCCCAGGCCGCCCAGGCGCTGCCCGAGGTGAAGAAGGTCCTGCTGGCCGACGCGCCGGAATACGGTCACCTGATGGCCGAGAACGTGGCGCCGTTGATCGTCAGGCTGGCCGAGACCTACGACTATATCCTGGCCGGCAGCGCCACCTTCGGCAAGAACGTGCTGCCACGCGCGGCCGCCCTGCTGGACGTGCAGCCGATCAGCGACATCGTCACCGTGGAGTCCACCGACACCTTCGTGCGCCCGATCTACGCCGGCAATGCGCTGGCCAAAGTGCAGAGCGGCGATGCGAAGAAGCTGATCACCGTGCGCGGCACCGCCTTCGACGCCGTGCCGGCCGAGGGCGGCAGCGCCGAGCTGGAGACCCTGGAGGGCACGGGCGACGTCGGCCTGACCGGCTATGTCGGCCAGGAGCTGACCCAGTCCGAGCGCCCCGAGCTGACCACCGCGCGGGTCGTGATCTCCGGCGGGCGCGGCATGCAGAGCGGCGACAACTTCGTCATCCTGGAGCGCGTGGCCGACAAGCTGGGCGCCGCCCTGGGCGCCAGCCGCGCGGCGGTTGACGCCGGCTTCGTGCCGAACGACTATCAGGTCGGCCAGACCGGCAAGGTGGTGGCGCCCGAGCTCTACATCGCCGTGGGCATTTCCGGCGCCATCCAGCACCTGGCCGGCATGAAGGACTCCAAGGTGATCGTTGCCATCAACAAGGACGACGAGGCCCCGATCTTCCAGGTGGCCGACTACGGCCTGGTCGCCGACCTCTTCGAGGCGGTGCCCGAGCTGGAGAAGGCCCTGGACCAATAGGCCCCCAGCCGGCCGGCGCACGGCCGGGGCGGCGAAGTTCCACAGGAAGAAAGAGCCAGATCGAGATGTCCCAGGATAACAGCAGAGCAGACTTCACCATCACGAAAGTGGGCGTCATCGGCGCCGGCCAGATGGGCAGCGGCATCGCCCAGGTCTGTGCCCAGGCGGGCTACGACGTCCTGCTGCAGGACCTGGCCGACGAACAGCTGGACAAGGCGCTGGCCGGCATCGAGAAGCACCTGGACCGCCAGGTGAAGAAGGACCGGCTCTCGGAGGCCGACAAGCAGGCGGCGCTCAAGCAGATCTCCAAGGCCGCCTCGGTGCCCGAGCTGGGCGACTGCGACCTGGTGATCGAGGCGGCGACCGAGAACGAGGAGGTCAAGCGCGGCATCTTTCACGAGCTCTGCGAGCACCTGAAGGACAACGCCATCATCTGCACCAACACCTCGTCGATCTCGGTGACGCGCCTGGCGTCCACCACCGACCGGCCGGGGCGCTTCATGGGCATGCACTTCATGAACCCGGTGCCGGTGATGCAGTTGGTCGAGCTGATCCGCGGCATCGCCACCGACGAGGACACCTTCGCCACCATCCGCCAGCTGACCGAGCAGCTGGGCAAGACCCCGGTGGCCGCCGAGGACTTCCCGGCCTTCATCGTCAACCGCATCCTGCTGCCCATGATCAACGAGGCGGTCTATACCCTCTACGAGGGCGTGGGCTCGGTGGAGGCCATCGATACCGCCATGAAGCTGGGCGCCAACCACCCCATGGGCCCGCTGGAGCTGGCCGACTTCATCGGCCTGGACACCTGCCTGGCGGTGATGCACGTGCTCTACGACGGCCTGGCCGACAGCAAGTACCGCCCCTGTCCCCTGCTGGTGAAGTACGTCGAGGCCGGCTGGGTCGGCCGCAAGGCCGGCCGCGGCTTCTACGACTACAGCGGCGACAAGCCGGTGCCGACGCGGTAAGGGTCGGGACCGGCAGGACGCCAGCGGCGCCGTCTGGCCCTGTGGCCGCATCCTTCGAGGCTCCGCGCTCCTCATCCTGAGGAGCCGCCGCAAGGCGGCGTCTCGAAGGGCGCGCTCCGCACCTCTGGATGAGGGTTTTCCTTGTGGCCTCCTCACCCGTCTCCCCTCACGCTGAGGCAGCGTCCGCAGGACGCCCTTGAAGCGCGCTGGCACGAACGGTCGGGCCGGGGTGAATATTGTCATCCCTTGGCGTCATGCTGAGGTGCATTGACGCCAGTCAATGCCTCGAAGCAGCCTGGCACTGGCGCCACCAGCAGTCTCCCAGGCCCGTCGCAGTCATTGCCACACAATAAACTTATTGCGTGGCAAGGTGTGTGTCTCATGGCCGAGGAAATCCGGCGTCTTCCGCCTGGGTAGTGTTCTGGTCGGCATGCACGCGTATCGCAGTGTCCCTGAGCTCGAAGCAGGTTACGTCACGCATCAAACCTGCGGAAAGGCTTGATTGTGACGAGCCATCCGCTATGAGAGGATGCGTGGATCACGCGCAATTCCCCGGCTCTTGGCGTCCACGCCAGAGCATGCACCATTCTGACCAGTGAAGAGCCCATGACTGACACCACTGCTGCCTCTCTCGAAGACATTGCCGCCCGAATTCCCTCCATGGGCGGGCATATCATCGGCGATCGTCTTAGGCGTTCGGCTGCCCAGGTCGAAGCGGGGCGGAACATCGTCGAAATCGGCAGCTGGCTGGGGTCGGGAACCGCCTATCTCGCCCTGGGCGTCCGGGACTCGGGAAAAGACACCCCGCTTCATGTCTATGACGAATGGCGCTGTCGTTCGACGCATATGGAAAAGGCCCGTGCCTGGGGCGTGGAATTCGACGAGAATCAGGATACCCTGCCCTGGGTGAAAGAGGCGCTGTCGCCCTTTGGCGTGCCCATTCATTTCCACCAGGGCGATATTGAGAAGGTTCGCTGGAACGAAGGTCAGATCGGGCTTTTCGTCCTTGATGCCGCCAAGGAGGGCGAGCCGTTTCTCTATACAATGCAGACCTTCGGACCCTCCATGATTCCGGGAGAAACCGTCCTCTACATGACGGATTTCCACTATTACAAGCACAAGCCGGACGGCAAGTTCACGGATCAGCGGGACTTCTTTGCGGAGAACGCGGACCATTTCGAACCCGTCGAGTATGAAATGGAAGATCACATCTGCGCCATCTTCCGTTACACAAAGCCCCTGGATTTCGATGCCGCGGCCGCAGCCTTCAGGGCCCAGGGACGCGCCTCGTTTGAACGTATTGCCAGGCAGCGCGCACGTCAGAAAAGCCTCATGAAGAAAATCAAGCACCTGTTCCGGCGCTAGCGGTGGAGCCAGACGCACGCCAGCTTGCAGTCGTGCGGGATAAGGACAAGCACAGACATGGACAGCTCGCTTCTGGCGGTTCTGCGCTATCTGGGACGAAATTATCCACCTGAGTATGACCACGCGGCCTTGCGCGGCTTCCCCCTTCTATGGGCTGTGCTCACGGACCTGATCGCCATCTCCTGCACGCCGATGCGGTTCATCCGCGACCATGATCCGGACGCCATCCTGTTCGCCAGCGATTCGCACAAGACCCGGGAAATCCGGACCTTCATCACAGGGATACTCGGGTCGGCGCGATTCGATACGATCTCCTATGACAAGCGTACGCCGCTTTTGTCCTTTCTATTCGGACAGCTTTTCCTCAAGCGGCGCCTGGGGAAAGTCCTGCGGAACTACAGCTGGATCCGCAGGCGATATACTGCGCGGATCGGCCGGGACTTCCTGAAATTCTTCCTGTACGAGGCCGTCGCGGAGCGCCGCTTCGCGGAACGTCCGCCCGCGGCGATGGCCATCGTGTCCGACCTGGGCGCGCGGCGAATCGCCTTTGCCCGGGCTGCCCGGAAATTCGGTGCGCCGGTGATCTATTACCAGTACTGGCAGCATCACAGTTTCCGTCCCCCCTTCCCGGTGGATTATGCCATCTGCATCAACAACCTCCTGGCGGACAGGTTAAAGGCCAGTTATGGCTCCATAATCGTGAACCGTCATGTCTATGGCGGGAAGGCCGAAGACCTCAGCTTCAGGACAGTGCCGGACAGCCCGGTCATCGGAATCACCACCAATGTCTATCCCGACAGCGAAGGGCTCAATCGCCTGCTGGCCGGCGTGCAGAGGGTGTTGCGCCCCGCGCGTGTGCTCTACAAGCCGCATCCCCGTAACACGGACAGCGAAATCCAGGACATCCAGTGCGAAATCTTCGACAGGACGGCTGGCATAGAAGAGTTCGCGCAGAGGATCGACCTCTGCATCAGTGGCAATACGACCGCGATCCTCAAGGTCCTGTTGGAAGGAACACCCTGCCTGTACCTCTTCGGGCTGGATGCGTACAGTTACGATCGATATGGATATGTCGGAGAACAGGCCGTTATTGGTGGCGAGTCCCTTGAGCAGTTCACGCTGAAGGACATCAACACCTTCTATAGTAAATCCGGCAGCCTGGAGCAGGTCCAGGCCTATATGGAACGCAACATGATCATCGACGGGGACAAGGACGAGACGCCGCGCTTCATCGATGACATGCAGACGCGTTTGGGCAGCCGTTGAAGTCCATCGCGGCTTTGGTTAGACCTTTCCTGTGTTCTAGGGGTGAATGACGTGCACACCGACCTGACGCTTCTCGACTGCACCCTGCGCGACGGCGGGTATTACAACGACTGGGACTTCGACGCCGACCTGGTCGCGGATTACTTGTCGGCCATGGCGCGCTGCGGCGTGGACGTGGTGGAGATCGGCTTCCGCTTCACGCCCAAGGCCCGCTTCCTGGGGCCTTTCGCCTACACCACCGACACCTTCCTGGACAGCCTGGAGCTGCCCGGCAATCTGACCTATGGCGTCATGATCAACGCCGGCGACTACCTGAAGGAGGATCCGGAACCGGCGCAGCTGATCCGCCGTCACTTCGCGCCCGCCGCGGACTCGCCTGTCGACCTGGTGCGCATCGCCGCCCACGTGGGCCAGGTCGAGGCCTGCGGCCCGCTGGTGGCGGAGCTGTCCAACCTGGGCTATCGCATCGGGCTCAACATCATGCAGGCCAACAGCTGCACACCCGAGCGGTTGGGCGAGCTGGCCCGTGCCGCCGTCGGTTTCGGCGGGATCGAGGCGCTCTATTTTGCCGATTCCCTGGGCAACATGGACGCCGCGGCGGTGCAGGGGACCGTGGCCGCCCTGCGCCGGGCCTGGAATGGGCCCGTGGGTTTCCACGGCCATGACAACATGGGCTATGGCGTGTCGAACAGCCTGGCCGCCCTCAGCGCCGGCGCCGGCTGGATCGACGCCACGGTGCGCGGCATGGGCCGCGGCGCCGGCAACACCCAGATGGAGTACCTGGCCGCCGAGCTGCAGCAGCGCAACCTGAAAGACGTGCGACCGGCGCCGCTCTACGACTTCGCCAACAACGGCATCGCCGCGCTGCACGCGCACTACGGCTGGGGCAAGAACCTGTTCTATTACCTGGCCGGCCTGCACGAGGTGCACCCGACCTATGTCCAGGACATGCTGACCGACGAGCGCTTCGACGCCAACGACATCATCGCCCTGATCGAGGTGCTGGGCCGCTCTGGCGGCCGGGCCTACAGCCCCTCGGGCGTGGACAACGCCCTGTTGGGCCAGTTCGCCCAGGCCGAAGGCAGCTGGTCGGCCGAGGGCGCCTTCGCCGGCCAGCAGGTCCTGCTGGTCGCGGCCGGCCCCTCGGCCGAGCGGCACTGGCCGGCCCTGGCGCGCTTCATCGAGCGCGAACGCCCCCATGTGGTGGCGCTCAACCCGCTGCCCTTCGTGCCGGCCGACCTGGTCGACACTGTGGCCTGTTGCCATCCCGGCCGCATGCTGCAGCTGCTGGGCAGTACCGACGGCTGGCGCGACAAGCCGCTGCTGACCCCGAAGGACAGCCTGCCCGGCGACCTGCGCCGCCAGCTCGAGGGGCGCGACGTGCTGGACTACGGCATGGCCGTGCAGCGGCAGGAACTGGAGGTGACATCCAGCGGCTGTGTCGTGCCGGCGCCCCTGGTGGCCGCCTATGCCATGGCCGCGGCGGCTGCCGGCGGCGCACGCGAAATCCTGGTGGCCGGCTTCGACGGCTATGACGGGGCCAACGACAAGTTCCGCGCCATGAACGGCTTCCTGGAGGATTTCCAGGCGCAGCATCCCGACCTGCCCGTCGTCTCGCTGACGCCCACACGCTATAACCTGACCGCCACCTCCGTTTATGCTATGTGAGGGGCTTGGATTGCGGAGGGACGAAGAGTAACAAGACTGGCGTCATCCTGAGGTGCGGAGCGCGCCAGCGCGGAGCCTCGAAGGAGACTGGCACCGGCGGAAGGACCGGGCTTAGCAACCTTCACTGTCCGTGCCGGGCTGCTTCGAGGGGCTGCTGCGCAGCCCGCCTCAGCATGACGCCGGTTAGGAACAACGACCAACCGGAAGGAACCCACCCGTGCCAAACGCAGCCATCGTCATCCCGGCCCGCTACAAGTCCTCGCGCTATCCCGGTAAGCCGCTGGTGGAGATCGAGGGCCGGCCGATGATCCTGCATGTGTGGGAGCGCTGCTGCCAGGCCACCAGTCCGGAGCAGGTCTTCATCGCCACCGATGACGACCGCATCGCCGAGGCAGGCCGCGCCGGTGGGGCGCAGGTGGTCATGACGCCGGACGACTGCCTGACCGGCACGGACCGGGTCCACCAGGCGGCCCGACAGATCGAGGCCGAGACCTTCATCAACGTCCAGGGGGACGAACCGCTGATCCGGCCCGAGGATATCCGCGCCGTGCTGGCCCGGGCCGAGGCCGAGCCTGAGCGGATCTTCAACGCCATGTGCGCCATCGCCGACGAGCGCGAGTACCGCAGCCCCACCGTGCCCAAGCTGGTGACGCGCCTGGACGGCCGCCTGCTCTACATGTCGCGGGGGCCGATCCCGGCGCGCAAGGACGGCGTCTTCGACTGGTCGCACAAGCAGGTCTGCATCTATGCCTTCCCGCGCGCCGCCCTGGCGGCCTTCGCCGGGCGCGGCGGCAAGACCCCGCACGAACAGGTGGAGGACATCGAGATCCTGCGCTTCCTGGAAATGGGCTATGAGGTGCAGATGGTCGAGGTCACCACCAGCTCCGTCGCCGTGGACACGCCCGAGGACCTGGTGCGGGTGCGCGAGATCTTCCGCGAACGGGCGGCCGCCAAGTAATGCAGGCCAGTCCCTGATGCAGCCGGCACGTTACCGCGTTGCGGTCTTCGACTGCGACGGCGTGATCCTGGCCTCCAACCGCCTGAAGTCCGAGGCCTTCGCCCAGGCGCTGGAGGGCGAGGATCCGGCCCTGGTGGCCGAGTTCGTCGCCTGGCACAAGGCCAACGGCGGCATCGCGCGCCAGGTGAAGTTCGATCACTTCTTTCGCATCATGAAAGGCATGAGCGCACCGGAGGAGCCGGTGAAGCAGGCCGTGGAGCGCTATGGCGAGATCGTGCGCCAGGGCCTGAGGGACTGTGCCTTGATCCCGGGTGTGGAAGAGCTGCTGGCCGCGCTCCAGGCGCGGGGCATTGCCTGTTACGTCAACTCCGGCGGCAGCGAGACGGAACTGCGCGATATCTTCGCGGAACGCGGCCTGGCGCAGTGGTTCCAGGGCATCTATGGCTCGCCCAATGACAAGTTCCGGAATATGCAGCGCGCCGGTTTGGGCGACTTGAAACCCGGTGAAGGTCTGCTGTTCGGAGATTCCCGTGTGGATCGGGAGGTCGCGCGTCACTACGGCTTTGATTTCGTCTATGTCGCCCATGAGTCTGAATGGCGGCCGGAGGTCGAAGATATCCTGACTTCAGATTCACTGGCAGTACAGAATCTGCACCTGCTCGCTCGGACATTCTAGCTACGGGCGCTAGAACTCTTTTGCGTAGCCTAGGTCACTGAAGTCTTGGGCATAGATTTCCTCCACGATATGTCGACATTCGTTGTCGTAGTAAGCTTGGAGTTTCTCAGTGGCGTTGGTCTGCTCGCCCTTTCGCTCGATATTCAGGTTTGCGCTCGTCGAAATGCGTCGGACAATATTGTCGAGATCCTTTTCTAAATATTCGACTTTGCCAATATAGTCGATCCGGTCACTAACGCTCAGTATCCTGCTCTGACGCATCCAATGAGGGTTCTCTTGTTCTCCTCCATCGGCAAGATAGCGGCAAAAGCCTGAGAATGAGAGCTGCCCTTCATCATATCGAGAGACTTGTTCAGAGTATTTCGCGAATTCCGCCATGTTTCTGTCGGCTAACTTGTTGAGATAAGCAGAAAGAATACGGGAATAGGGGTTTCGAACAATTGTAAATATAAATAGTCTATTAGACAGAAAGAGAGATTGCCAAAAGGTGAAATCACTAAAATGAAGATATTCTTTTTTTATTGTACCTATGTGGTCCGATGTAATTCGTGTATCGGGAAAATTATGCTGTAATGTACGGATTATAGTGCTGTTAGCTGCCTTGGGAATGCGTATGTAAGTATATCCCCATTCTGGAGAAACAGCTGTACGAAGATCAATTGCCTTCAGATGCTTCTGCCAGGTTCTGGGGCGTATGATGTAATAAGGTTGGAATTTATATTTATACGATTTCATTTATTAGCTTCTCAACTCACATACAACAGACCTTCATACCGGGCTAAGCTATAACCGGTAGGGGGGCAAGCTGCATTGGCCATCTCCATCAGTTTGGCTAACTGACGTAACTCCAATGCTTCATCCAAATACGACTGGAATCGTTGATTGATGATTGCGCTTGTGCGCAAACGAGGCAAGGGTCATCTCCTCAAGCATCTTGGCTCTGAGCCGAACGGACCTCTATTCCTGTTTGCAATGCAGCTCGGCTCTTGTTTTTCATTACAAGGCCAAGGTATGACGCATGCAGAAAATGAAAGAATCAGCACTCTTAATGACATTTTATCCATGGGAAGAAGGTGGTTTGTGACAGACATATCAGTAGTTATCCCGACCTGTGATCGGCCGTTGCTGCTGGAACGCGCGCTTGCCTCCGTCATGAGCCAGAGCCGCCAGGCCTATGAGATCTTGGTCGTGGACAATGGTCGGACCCCCTTGGATATGAGCCAGCTGCCAAACTCGGTGCACCTCCTGTCATTGCCGCCAAGAGTGGGTGTCAGTCGAGCACGTAATGCCGGTGCAGAGAACGCGTCGGGAGACTATATTGCCTTCCTTGATGACGATGATACTTGGGCACCTGATTATCTGGAGACAATGGCTCACGCCATAGAAAGCTCCTCTAGTCCGCCCGACATGCTGATAGGCCGAATTGATCAGTTTGTCGAGGGCGAGCGGCAAGTACTTCATTCCCTTGAGTATCTGGATCATGCAATCTCCATGATCTTCACAGAGAATCACGGGTTCGGTGGACCGAATACCGTGGTACGGAAAGTCGCCTTTCGGGAGGTTGGAGGTTATGATCCCGCATTGCTGACGGCAGAGGACCGTGCGCTTGCCGTGGACTTTCTGTTACACGGTAAATATCTGGCCGCTGTTCCTCAGGCCATCGTTTTTCGGTATGCCGGACGAGAAGATCATCTTGACTCTCACGAGAATAATATTCTGGGGCGCCGCGCCTTTTACGAAAAGTATCGTTCCGTAATGGGGCCGCGCGAACGTCTGATATACCATGCGAAATACATGGGACGTATGGCGCGGACCAATAAGCAAAGCAGTTGGCTGTTTCGAAAGAGCCAAAGAAAGGTCAGTTGGTTGGTAATGCGGCTGGCGTATTGCTTCCCTTCGTCATCGCCCAAGAAGGAATGATGACTGTCAATCGCTTGTTTGTGACTGCTTATTATTTGTAGCTATTGGTTTACTTCATCTTATGTTGTCAATCAAAAGCCAAACTTCTTAGGCTCTATTAAATTCTTTGGATATTTCCGTAAGATGTATAGGTTCTTAGAAAATGATGAAAACTTTAAAGGGAAAGGTTATTTCAGGAAGAGGACGAGCATGCTCAGTAATTGAAGAAAATAGTAAAGAACTCAAAGATATAACATCCCAGAAAATCTACCCTGGCTCTCTAAATGTGGTTCTTAATAAACCCGTTCAACTCAACAATACACGCGCCTTACGTTTTGACCGCGACAAGAGATTGCTTTGGCCGGCAACAGTGGATAATAAACCTGTGTGGTTGTATAGGTGGTCACGCACTCCTCTCCATCTCGTGGAAATTATCTCCAGGGAACGTTTGAGAGACACGCTCAACCTCCAAGATAATACATCTCTTTCGATATCTATCGATGAGCAAGATATTGCCCGTGTCTCTTGGATAGGGGCATTCATCTTTTATGCTGTATGGCTTGGGCGGAAAAACTGGGCTTATACAAATGATCAATACTATCATAAGACAAAGGATCTTTGCATGTTACTAGGAGCAACACAAAGAGGTTTCAGAATGAAGTATATAAAAAGATATATAAAAAGAAAAGTTAGAAAAAATAATAAATCAAATAAAAACAAATATTATTTCAGTAGAATTAATACAGATGATATTTTAGATATAAATAAAAAAGAAATAGCGAGTATAAATAATATACTTAATTACACAAAAACAAGCGGATCAGCGTATTCTGCAAGAATCCATCCAGCAGGATATCACACCCTCAATATTTTAGGGGAAAAAATTCAGGGTCAGCGTAATCCCAGTCTTCGCCTTCAAGATGTTCCTTTTGTCTTCGAGGGTAAGACAGTATTGGATATTGGAACGAATCAGGGGGGCATGCTTTTCGCGTTGGCTGATCAGTTAAAATGGGGGGTGGGGATCGACTATGACCCCTATATGATTAATGCTGCCAATAAAATCAGGAATGTGCATGAATTTCACCACCTTGAATTTTATGTTCTGAACGTTGACAAGGATCCATTGGATTTGGTCAAGGATTTCTGCCCTCAAGGAAAACCTGATATCATTTTCTTGCTTTCTGTATGTATGTGGTTGGATAATTGGAAAGAACTTATTCAACATTGTGCCGCGATCTCGGATAATATGCTCTTTGAGTCGAACGGAAAGCCCCAACAGCAAAATGAACAGGAGGAAGAAATAAGGAAGAATTATAATAATGTTACCTTAGTATCTACTGAATCTAAAGATGATCAGAGACAAAAAAATAGAAAACTTTATTTGTGTAGAAGATAAGTGTACATAATTTATGACTAAAAAGAAATATATAGGGAAGGTTTTAGACCCTTTTATATCTCCGATTGCAAAAATATTTCTTTCTAGAAAGCGATCGGGGCCTCGCCCTCTTGTTATTGCTCATCGGGGCCTCCCTCTTGAGTTCCCAGAAAACACACTTCCCAGTTTAATGAGTGCGCTGAGAGAAGGAGCGGATGGCGTAGAGTTTGATCTCCTGTTCAGTAAAGATAATCATCCTTACGTTTGTCACGACTCGGATATGACGGCTCATACCTCTAATGGCCGTGAAGTAGTAAATATATTGGAAATGCAATCGCAAGAGATCGATGCCCTGAAAATTTATGGCGATTACCAAATTTCCTCATTGGGAAGCACCTTAGCCGAATTAGGGACTGCAAATCCCAAACGTCTTTATATCCATTATAAAGTAGAGAATGAGGTTGGGAGCGAAATAAACCATATTAAGGCCGTCGAACGGGCTATCCGCCAAGCAGGCTTGGAAGAGATAGCTGTGGTGATGGTTGAATCTGGAAGAATTGAACCTTGGATTAGCCAAGCCCCAAGAGTCCAGATTTTGCAATGCTGGGTTGGTCTCCCTGGAGAAGAAGGCCGGTATGCGATCGATGACTCACGTCAGTTTAATCTGAACCATTTTGGTTTTTACGCAAAAAAACCTCGAGGTCGGGGGGCAAGGGAATTAAATAATTTAGGATTCAAAAGATTAGCATTGTATTATGGAAGTTATGAATATTATAGATACTTATCATCCATAAATGGAAAGAGTGTTATATTTACTGTAAATGATCCAGAATGGATGGATCTATGCATTAATGCTGGGTTTACGGAAATTGGAACGGACAATCCGAAACTACTTATATCTAAATCCCAATAATATTATTCTGTTCTTACAAGTATAAAAATACTTTTTTATTAAAATAATTATACATGTATTAATTAATAGACACATCTTTTTTAGGTCCCCTGCTCCCCTATAGCCTTTCTCTCTTTCCCTTCATTGTCCTTTACCGACCGTCCTTTTTCCAGCTTATGCACCACATCCGCCACCTCCATCCAGCTTGGCCGATGGGAGATGGCAATGATGGTAATGTCCTGGCTCAATCTCTTCATCATCCGACAAATGCTCTCCTCCGTCACCGCATCCAGTGCGCTGGTAACCTCGTCCAGGATCAGCAGTTTGGGCTGGTGGACCAGGGCGCGGGCGATGGAGATGCGCTGGCGCTGGCCGCCGGAGAAGCGGGCGCCGCGTTCGCCCACCTGGGTGTGAATGCCCTCGGGTAGACCGGCGACAAAGTCCCAGGCGCCGGCGGCCTTCAGGGCCTCGATCGCCATCTCCTCGGTCAAATGCGGGTTCAACAGGGTGATGTTGGCCAGGATGCTCTCGGTGAACAGCATCAGGTCCTGGGGCACATAGCCGATCATCCGGCGCCAGGCGACCAGGTCGAGCTCGTTAAGCGGCGTGCCGTCCACCAGGATGCGCCCGCTGGCCGGTTGCTGGAAGCCCAGCAGCAGGTCGGTCACCGTGGACTTGCCGGCGCCCGAGGGGCCGGTCAGCACGGAGAGCTTTCGTGCCGGGAACTCCAGGGTCAGGTCGTGCAGCACCGGCCCGTCCTGGTCGGCATAGGCGAAGGAGACGTTCTCGAAGCGCGCGCCCTGGTCCAGGCTGGGCTGCTTGCTGCCGCCCCGGTCCTCGGCCTGGGCGGCGGCTTCGTCCACCATGTCGTAGAGGATGTCGTAGGAGCCTTCCATCACCGCAGCCTGCTGGTACTGCTGCTGCAGCTTGTTGATGGTCTTCACCGTGCGCTGCAGGATCACGCCCATGACCAGCAGCTGGGCGATGGGCATCTGGAAGATCTCGATCAGCACATAGAAGCCGCCGGCCAGGAAGATGACCAGCAGGGGCTCCTGGGCATTGGTCAGCTTTTCCTTGCTGATCACCTTCTGGCGCATGGTCTTGCGCATGCGCGAGATGTTGCTGGTGATCAGGCCTACATAGTCGGCCTGCCGCTCCATGGCCTTCAGCGACTTGATGCCCAGGAAGGCATCGGAGAGCAGGGACGACAGCTCGTTGGTCTGGCCCGCGTCTTTCTTGCCAGCCTTGCGCGCCTGTTTCACGAAGCGGCTGAGCGACACGGTGATCAGCAGGCCGATGGCCATCGCCACCAGTGACAGCTGCCAGGAGACGAAGAAGCCGACGACGATATAGACCGTGGCCTCCAGACCGTTCGACAGCATGGTGGCCGACAGCTTGAAGGCCTGGCCGGCGCGCACGGACATGCCGTTCACGGTCTGGGCCATGCGTCCCAGCGACTGCCGCGACAGGTAGGCCCAGCGCGCGTTCAACAGGTGGGTGAGCAGGCGCCGGCGCATGTAGGTGGAGATGTCCGCCACGGTATAGCCGACATAGCGCATGGCCAGCAGATTGATGGCCGACTTGGCACCGATGCCGCCGACGACGATCAGCAGCAGGACCTCCAGATTGGGCTCGATGCCCAGCGTGCGCACGCCGTCCAGGATATAGGTCGCGGCGGCCGAGGGCTCCTGGTTCGCCGACTCGCTGACCACGGCGATCAGCGGCACCAGCCCGGCGATGCCGATGCCCTGGACGATGTTGCCCAGCAACAGGCAGGCCAGCACCTTCCACTTGCCGGCGCCCTCGGCGGCGAAGAACATGCGAAGAACCTTGTTCATGGAGCGCTGGGTATAGGAAACGCGCGCGCGAGGCAATGGCGTTTGATGGCGGTGGGGCGGCTGTTTGCCATAAAGTCTTGACGTCATCCTGAGGCGCCCTGCCGCCAGGCAGGGCCTCGAAGGGTCTGGCCACGGGGCCAGGCGGCGCCGTTGGCATTTTCCCCGGCCCCACCGCCTGTGCCGGCATGGTTCGAGGGCCCCTGGCGGGGCCACCTCACCATGACGCCAGTTTGTGAGTTGAAATTAGAAATGGCGTCATCCTGAGGCTGCGCGCAGCGCACTCGAAGGAGCATGCCACGGGGCGTGGGGGTGCTTGCGGCCTTCGAGGAGCCCGCTATACTTGCCAAAATGGAGGAGATACACGTCTACATGCTGCGCTGCGCCGACGGCAGCTACTACGTCGGCTTGAGCACGCGGCCGCTGGAACAGCGGGTGGCCCAGCACAATGCTGGTGTCTACGACGGCTATACCGTCCGGCGCCGGCCCGTGTTCCTGGTCTGGTGCCAGGCCTTTGCCCAAATGGACGAGGCCATCGCCACCGAACGCCGCTTGAAAGGCTGGAGCCGCGCGAAGAAGGAGGCCTTGATCGCCGAAGACTGACCCACCCTCCAGGCCCGCGCCCGCCGCCGAGGCGGACGGCCTGAACCAAGGGACGAGGGCGGCTAGCGAGTTGACCCGCCTGTGCCGAGATGGTTCGAGGGCCCCTTGCGGGGCCACCTCACCATGACGCCAAGTGGGTGCTTGCGGCGGCTTTACGAAAATCGGCGCTTGCCATAAAGAAATGGCGTCATCCTGAGGCGCCCTGCCGGCAGGCAGGGCCTCGAAGGGCGGGCCACAAGGCCAGGCGGCGCCACGGGCAATTCACCCCGACCCGATTCGCCGGCTGCGCAACAACAGGCTTGAGCCGCGGGCAGTCGCGGCCTAGGCTCGCAGCGGTTTCGAGACTGGGGCGAGTTTCATTTTTCATGGGGACATCCCGCAAGACCGACGCGCCGCCGGGCAGTGCCTCCCGAAGCGCCATCGCGCTGTGCTGCGCCAACCTGAGGCCCGGCGGCGTGCAGCGCATGACGCTGTTGATCGCGGAGTGCCTGCTGCGGCGCGGCTGGCCCGTGGACCTGTTGCTGGCCGAGAACGAGGGGCAGCTGAGCCCGCCGCAGCATGACGGCCTGCGGATCGTACCCCTGGAGCAGAGCGCCACGCCGATCGGGCGCGCCGCGGTGGCGGCCGCCGATCCCGCCGGCCTGGCGGTCAACCTGCGCCCCCTGGTGCTGCCGGTGAACGGTTTTCCCACGCTGCGCATCCTGCCGGACCTGGCGCGCTACCTGCGCGCCGAGCGCCCGCGCGCCGTGTTCGCGCCCATGCCCGACTTCATCTTCTCGACCACGCTGGCAAAGCGCATGTCCCGGAGCGACACGCGCATCGTCGCCAGCTTCCGCTCGCACCTGACCGGTGGGCTGTCGGCCAAGAACAAGGCGCGCGGGCGCACCTTCCTGCCCGCCCTGCGGCGCGCCCTGGGCCAGGTGGCGGCCGTGCACGCCGTATCCCATGCCGTAGCCGACGACCTGGCGGAGACCTGCGACCTGGACCGCCAGGCCATAGAGGTCTTCCACAGCCCGACGCTGAGCGGCGACGTGGAGGCCCTGGCGGCCGCGCCAGTGGAGCACTCCTGGCTGGCCCCGGAGCGCGAGGTGCCGGTGGTCGTGGCCGTGGGCCGCATCTCGCCGCAGAAGGATTACGAAACACTGTTCCGCGCCCTGGCCCTGGCGCGGCGCGAACGGCCCCTGCGCTTGCTTGTCGTGGGCGACGACAGCCCGCTGGCCAACGCCGACGGCCGCAGCAAGAAGATCACCCGCGCGGTCAACCTGCTGAAGGAGCTGGAGCTGGAGGATGCCATCGATTTCGTCGGCTATCAGGAGAACCCGCTGGCCTGGATCGCGCGCGCCGATGTCTTCGCCCTGTCGTCGCGCTTCGAGGGCCTGCCCAACGTGGTGATCGAGGCGCTGGCCTGCGGCCGCAGCGTGGTGGCTACCGATGCGCCGGGCGGCACGGCGGAGATCCTGGAGGGCGGGCGCTATGGCCACCTGGCGCCGGTGGGCGACGCCGAGGCGATGGGTCGCGCCCTGCTGGAGGCCGTGGCGGCGCCGGCTGACCCGCAGGCGCAGAAGGCGCGGGCGGCCGATTTCGGCTGGGAGGCGTCGCTGGCGGCCTATGAGCAGCTGTTGACGGGGCAGGCCGAGGATGCGGATCGTGCCGTCGCAAGCGAAGATGTCAGCCACAAGGTAACGGCATCATCCTGAGGACCCGCCGCTAGGCAGGGCCTCGAAGGGCGGGCCACAGGACCAGGCGGCGCTGTTCGCATTTTCCCCGGCCCCACCGCCGGTGCCGGCATGGTTCGAGGGCGCACCGCGTGCGCCACCTCACCATGACGGTAGTTAGTGAACTGAAACTAAAAAAGACGTCATCCTGAGGTGCGGAGCGCGTGAGCGCGGAGCCTCGAAGGGTGGGCCACACGGCCAGGCGGCGCCGCTGGCATTGACCGTCGGTGCCAGCCTGGTTCGAGGCTCCCTGCTGGCGCATCTCACCATGATGCCAAAGGGGGGCTTGCCGCGACGCTGAGAATGCCGTCGGTCGACAACGCTATCGGCGTCACCCTTGCCTGACAGTCGTCATTTCGTAAGCATGATGGCAGCATACTACGCTGACGTTCCAGTTCACCTTTGGTTCAAGTTGCCTCATCGATGCACCCTGCGATCCCGAAAAAGCTCTCCCATGTCTGGGTTGGTCCATTGCCGGCCCCCATGGAATGGATGCAGACTTGGCCGGAGAAGCATCCGGACTGGGCGTACAGGCTCTATGGCAACAATGACCTGAAGCGCATGGACTTCCGCACCCGCGCCCAGATCGACGAGTATCTGAGACGCGGACAATACCATGGCGTTGCGGACCTTATGCGCTATGAGATCCTCTATCGCGAAGGTGGCTATATGGCCGGGGCCGATTCCATCTGCCTGCACAACATCGAGGAGCTTCTGACCCGGCCCTGTGCGCATACCGTCTACGAGAACGAGCTCGTCAGGGGCGAACTGGTCGCGCCTGTCGTGGCCTGCCCACCCGGTGATCCCTTTGTCGGGCAGCTGGTCGAGCAGCTGGCCCGCACGGATCCCAGGCACCTGCACGATCCCTGGCATTCCACCGGCAATCTGTTCGTCTCGCGCATGATCTGGGAATGGCGGCCGGACATCGTCATCTGGCCCTCCTATCGCCTGATCCCGGTCCACTACACCGGCGTCAGCTACGAGGGCGATGGCAAGGTGTATGCCAACCAGCTCTTCGGCGCCACGCGCAGGAGCTATGGACGCTACAGGGCCCGCCACCTGCTGGACCGCTGGCTGTACAAGCGGACCCGCGCGCGCCAGGAACGCTACCGCAGGAAGGCGATGCGGGCGCTCAAGCGTTCGCCGGCCGGGCCGAGCGTTGGTTGGGGCTGACATCTCTCGATGGTCCAGGACCCTGCCCGCCGGGCTTGTGCCTGAATGAACCTTGTTCGCGATTCCTCTCCCCGCTATCTTGGAAACACAACGATAAGAACAGGAAACCGGGGCCAGGGTTGGAAAACACAAACAAGATAAGTGCTGTATGGTAGCTGTCTCGGTTGTCATTCCAACCTGTGACCGGCCGGATCTCCTGGAACGTGCGCTTGCCTCCGTGATGGGGCAGAGCCGTGCGGCCGACGAGGTCATCGTCGTCGACAACGGCCGGCATCCCGTGAGGCCGGAGCGCCTGCCGGCCTCGGTCATCCTTCTGTCGCTGCCGCCAAGAGTGGGCGCAAGCCGCGCACGCAACGCCGGCGCCGCGCAGGCCGGGGGCGACTATGTCGCCTTTCTTGACGACGATGATGCGTGGATGCCGGACTATCTGGAAAGGATCGTTGACGCGATGGAGGGCGCTTCCCGAGCGCCGGACATGCTGATCGCACGAATGGACGAGGTCGTTGGCGGCGCGCGTTACGTCAAGCATTCCCTCGACTGTCTGGACCGGGCCGTATCGGAGATATTGACGGACAATCTGGGGTTTTCAGGGCAGAACACCGTGGTACGCAAGGCCGCCTTTGACGAAGTCGGCGGCTATGACCCGGACCTGGTTACGGCCGAGGACCGTGCGCTTGCCGTGGACTTCCTGTTGCATGGCAAGCACCTGGTGGCCGTGCCCCAGGCCGTGGTCCTGCGTTATGCCGGACGGGAGGATCATCTGGATTGTCCCGAGAACCGAATCCTGACTCATCGCACCTTCTACAGGAAATACCGCTCCGTGATGGGACCGCGTGCGCGGTTGACATACCATGCCCGAAGGTTCCGACGGCTGGCGCGCAGCAACAAGGCAAGACGCCGGTGGTTGGCCAAGGCGCAGAGACGACTCGGCTGGCTACTCATGCGCCTGGCGGCATGCTTTCCGCATTCCTTCCCGGGACAGGCGCGTTGACTGCAGGTTTCGATAGTGCCTCAGCCAGGCGCGATAATCGCGCCGACTGTCGAAATCGTCGGTGATGTCGTTGATCTCGACGAAATTCCCGTCCACCAGGCCCGGTTTCGCGTCCAGCCCCTGCATCTGTGCGTAGACGTCCCAGCCGATGCAGCGTCGGATTTCCCCGGCGATGTATCTCTGCCGCACCGTTCGCAGCGCTGTCTCGATCCGGTCTGCGCACTGCGCAGCAAAGCTGAACGCGAAGAGTTCCGGGTGCCTCTGGCCGGGGAAGGGGCCGGGACACGAGCGGCCGAACCACAGGTATCCCTCCGCAAGCGGGGCACAGACGGACTGCATGGCCGCCTCGCTGTAGAAGACATCGCCATAGATGAAGATGATCTGTCCACGATCGTTCCAGACGGGACGCGTCGACAGAAAGCGATCCACCTCGTAGACATTGTCGATCGGAGCGAATCGGGTGGCGCCGGGTACCTCGTAGGCGCTGTTGCGGGAGGAGATGTGAATATCGCTCACCCCGTTCGCCCGCAACAGCCTGACCTGTCGCTGAAGCAGCGTTTCGCCATCGATGGAAATCAGGTGCTTGTCGTTTGGTAGGCGATCCATTCGCGATCTCATGCGCCTGTACAGTTGGCGCATGTTCTTTGCCTGCTTGCGCAGCGACAACTTTGCGAACTTCCGGAACGGAGGAAGACTCTCCCTCCACCGCTTGCCCTGGCCGTCTGCCATGATGATGGCCTGCCTGTGCATTCCCCCTACCTCGCCGCCTGGTATCTGCCCGCCTGTTTCGGCAACGCTGCGAGGCGACCCCTGCCCCACTGTGCCCGCGAAAGCGGCCAATCAAAGAGGCCCCTGCCTCAAATGGCAAGGCGGTTTTGAGCCAGGTGGGGGATCAGGGGGCCTGGAGAAACGCGACCTTCGGACGGTACCGACGACTCCAGAACGGCGAAGCTGAATTGGCTCCGTGAATGAACAGCCAATTCTTCACGAGAACCCTTTTTTCGCTATCCTCTCTACCAGTTGCTTCCCCCTTCCCTTTGTGACGGTCCCTGATCGATCACGCATCAAGCGAACGGGCGAGGCAGCCGCCTCTTTCGGCCGGGGTGGGCCAATAACCCCTCCCCTTCATCCAGAGGTGTGAACGCAGTGAGTCTCGAAGCCACAGGGTGCAGCGGTGCCGTTGGCATTTTCCCAGGCCCAACCGCCCGTGCCAGGCCGCTTCGAGGGGCCGCTGGCGGGCCCACCTCAGCGTGAGGGAGGGGGGAGGAGAGGAGGCAGCAGGGCGCTGACGGACCACACAAAGAAAGCGGTCATCCTGAAGCTGCGCGAAGTGCTTGCAGAGAACCTGTGCTGAGCTTGCCGAAGGGATCGGCCCCAAAGCCAACTGGCGCCGTGAGCAATCCTCTTTAGGGCCTCGAATTGTACCTCCAGCCGGATCAGGGTGCCGGTGCGGCGAGGACGTGTTGTGTAACCACACCCCATGTGGGTCATGGACAACAAAGCCCCAAAATCCATATTTCGATTAAAATCAATGTAATACAGGAAATCTCTGATCTCTCATCTGTGCTCTTTTCGCAACAGCTGTGCAAATCCGTCACGCCCAGAGGCCAACGGAATTGACCCTTACAGCGCGTTAATGTTTTATCACCTTGGAAACAGGGACCCCGGTTTCAGTTTCTTTGTTCAAACATTCGATCCGCCGAACGGTTTTGGCTTCAGGGCTGTGAAAGCGGGTCTCCCTAGCAGATGAGGGGGATAACACCATGAAAAAGTTTTTGATGGCAGCGACAGCTCTCGCCGTCTCCGGTGGCGCCTTCGCCGCCGCACCGGCCGCCGCTGACGACCATGCCGCCGAGGGCTTCCAGCTCAAGATCGGCGGTTTCTACAATGCGCTGGTCATCGTCCGTGACCAGGACAATCCGGTGAGCGACGTTTCGATTGATGCCGCCACTGGCGATATCACTGGAACCAAAGCCAATATCCAGAACTTCGACTTCAACCAGCGCGGCCGCTACATCATCGAGGGCTCGCAGACGCTGGACAACGGACTGACGCTCGGCTTCCAGACGCAGCATGAGATCCAGTCCAGCATGGACACGGATAGCGCCTACGTCTATGCCTCCGGCGGCTTCGGCCGGATTCACTTCGGCACCGACCGCTCGGCCATGTACAAGCTGTACGAGTGGTCGCCGACGGCCGGCTGGGGCATCGACTACACCGGTCACAGCCAGGGCTTTGCCAGCCTGAACGGCATGGGCTTCCCGACGGCGGCGCCCTTCATCGCCAACCAGGAGATGATGCTGACCTACCTGACGCCGCGCTTCTCGGGCTTCCAGGCCGGCATCACCTTCGCGCCGGCGGCCGATGGCCTGGGCGGAAACGCGGATCCCTGGGATGCCGGGTCCAACAACCGCTTCGTTACCGACACCTCGTCCCTGAATGCCATGGAGTACCGCAAGGTCATCGAGGCCGGCGTCAACTACAGCCAGTCCTTCGACGGCTTTGACCTGGGCTGGTCCGGTGGCTTCGGCACCGGCCGACTGGCAGCCGAGTCCAACATCGACGACCGGCGTCGTTATCTCTATTCCACCGGCTTGAACGTCGGCTTCGGCGGCTTCGACATCGGCGCCACCTACAAGTTCGACACCCACGGCAGCCCGAACAGCATCCCTGGCTTCAGCCAGGCGAATCTGAACACCTTTGGTGGAGAATCAGGCTTCATTGTCGGCAAGCGGAACCAGCACGACGTGAATGGTGGCATCACCTACACGACCGGGCCCTGGACCGTGGGGCCGAGCGTTGGCTGGTCCAAGGAGACGGCCGGTGCCGAGCGTGAGATGTGGCTCTTCGACTTCGGTGCTCGTTATGCCCTGGCACCGGGTGCCGACCTGGTCGGCTCCATCCAGTACGCCGACTACGACGAAGGCGATCTGCCGGACGAGTACGGCGGGGATGGTGTTGCCGGCCTGTTCGGTATCCAGCTGAACTTCTAAGGCCTCGGCCTTACAGATCCTCAACGGGGACTTTCCCGGCGGGATCTACCGGAAATCAAGGGAAGGGCGGCCCGTTCGGGCCGCCCTTTCTCTTTTGGGGCTGAGAGGTTCCTGTCCAGTGGCGCCCCGGGTCTGTGGCATTCAGACAATACTCACCGGAAAATTCCAGCACTGTATTGTGGCAGATTTGACACCCCAAATTCGCGGATGTTCTGGTTCGCGCGGATCGGGCAAGACCCCAATTGCCCTTTCCGAAGACAACGCTTTACCCGACAACTTCTGAAGGCGGAAGGGTAAGGCGGTGTCCTGAGAGCCAACCTTTAACGGGGGAGTACAAACATGAAAAAAGTATTGATGGCAGCGACAGCTCTCGCCGTCTCCGGTGGCGCCTTCGCCGCCGCACCGGCCGCCGCTGACGACCATGCCGGTGAGGGCTTCCAGCTCAAGATCGGCGGTTTCTACAACGCGCTTGCGATCGTCCGGGACCAGGACGATCCGGTGTCTCCGAGCGGGGGAAGCGGAACAGGAACTGATCCTTATACCTTTAGCGGTAACGGCAAGGGCAACATCCAGAACTTCGACTTCAACCAGCGCGGCCGTTACATCATCGAGGGCTCGCAGACGCTGGACAACGGGCTGACGCTCGGCTTCCAGACGCAGCACGAGATCCAGTCCAGCATGGACACGGACAGCGCCTACGTCTATGCCTCTGGCGGCTTCGGCCGGATTCACTTCGGCACCGACCGCTCGGCCATGTACAAGATGTACGAGTGGTCGCCGACGGCCGGCTGGGGCATCGACTACACCGGCCATGACGACAGCTTCGCCCACCTGAACGGCATGGGGCATCCGACAGCGGCGCCCTTCATCGCCAACCAGGAGATGATGCTGACCTACCTGACGCCGCGCTTCTCGGGGCTGCAGGCCGGTCTGTCCTTCGCGCCGGCGGCCGATGGTCTGGGCGGTAAGGCGGATCCCTGGGATGCCGGGTCCAACAATCGCTTTGTCACGGATACCTCTTCCCTGGACAACAGCGAGTACCGCAAGGTCATCGAGGCCGGCCTGAACTACAGCCAGTCCTTCGATGGTTTCGACATCGGCTGGTCCGGTGGCTTCGGTACGGGTCGTCTGGCCGGTGAGGTGAGCTCGACCGAGGATCGTCGCCGCTATCTCTACTCCACCGGCCTGAACGTCGGCTTCGGCGGCTTCGACATCGGTGCCACCTACAAGTTCGATACCCACGGCAGCACCAACAGCCTGACCGGCAATTTCACGGGCAGCACGATCGGTGGTGGTGATACCCTCACCGTGAACGGGAGCACCTTCACCCTCCCGAACTTCGGCATGAAGAACCAGCACTTCGTCAATGCCGGCATCACCTACACGACCGGCCCCTGGACCGTCGGTCCGAGCTTCGGCTGGGAGAAGGAGACGGCCGGGCTCGAGCGCGAGACCATGCTGTTCGACTTCGGGGCCCGCTATGCGCTGGCGCCGGGGGCGGACCTGGTCGGCTCCATCCAGTACGTCGACTATGACGAAGGCAATCTGGATGACTACGTCGGCAACGATACCGCCGAGGACTTCGGCGGCGACGGTGTCGCCGGCCTGTTCGGTATCCAGCTGAACTTCTGAGGCGTCGGCCCGAAAACGATCCGCGCGGGGACCATCCGGGCGGATCGACCGGAAATCAGGGTAAGGGCGGTCCGTTCGGGCCGCCCTTTCTCGTCTGAAGCGCGAAAGCAGTAGGCGCCTCTCGGGGAACAGCATTTCCTGGGTCAGCCTTCCGGCGGAATAAAGCTGATCGGGAAAGTCGTTCTCGGCTGTGACCTGTGGCATTTTGGCAATGCCTGCCTTGAATCTTGCCGTGCGGACTTCAGGTGAAATTGACGGCGGAAAACTGTTGATGTTCTGATTTTATTTGACAGGTGCTGGTATACGGCCCTGTCACGAAAGAATTCTCATTCTAGGCACCCTTCTGGATACAGGCAGGGGTTTCTCAGGCAACCGAACGGACGAAGGGGGAGACCATGAAAAAGATACTGATGGCAGCGTCGGCGCTCGCGGTTTCCGGTGGCACCTTTGCCGCCGCGCCGGCCGCCGCTGACGATCATGCCGGTGAGGGCTTCCAGCTCAAGATCGGCGGTTTCTACAACGCCCTGGCCATCGTGCGCGACCAGGACGATCCGGTCACGGGCTTCGAGCGTGTTGAGCCCGACCAAGCGTCCCCTATCACGGGGACCACCAAGGGCAACATCCAGAGTTTCGACTTCAACCAGCGCGGCCGCTACATTATCGAGGGCTCGCAGACGCTGGACAACGGGCTGACGCTCGGGTTCCAGACGCAGCATGAGATCCAGTCCAGCATGGACACGGACAGCGCCTACGTCTATGCCTCCGGCGGCTTCGGCCGGATTCACTTCGGCACCGACCGCTCGGCCATGTACAAGATGTACGAATGGTCGCCGACGGCCGGCTGGGGCATCGACTACACCGGCCATGACGACAGCTTCGCCCACCTGAACGGCATGGGGCACCCGACGGCGGCGCCCTTCATCGCCAACCAGGAGATGATGCTGACCTACCTGACGCCGCGCTTCTCGGGGCTGCAGGCCGGCATCTCCTTCGCGCCGGCGGCTGATGGTCTGGGCGGAAAAGGCGACCCCTGGGATGCAGGCCGCAACAATCGCTTTGTCACGGATACATCCTCTCTGGATGACAACGAGTATCGCAAGGTCGTCGAGATGGGTCTGAACTACAGCCAGTCCTTCGACGGCTTCGATATCGGCTGGTCCGGTGGCTTCGGCACGGGACGTACGGCTGGCGAGACCAGCTCGGATGACCGCCGCCGCTATCTCTATTCCACCGGTCTGAACGTCGGCTTCGGCGGCTTCGACATCGGTGCCACCTACAAGTTCGACACCCACGGCAGCACGACGGCGCTGACGGCCAATCACACGGGGAACCTGCTCAGTGTTTCCGATGTGGGTGCCACTGGCATGAAGAACCAGCATTTCGTCAATGCCGGCATCACCTACACGACCGGCCCCTGGACCATCGGTCCGAGCTTCGGCTGGGAGAAGGAGACGGCCGGGCTCGAGCGCGAGACCATGCTGTTCGACTTCGGGGCCCGCTATGCCCTCGCGCCGGGGGCCGACCTGGTCGGCTCCATCCAGTACGTCGACTATGACGAAGGCGACCTGGATGACTACATCCCAAGCAATGCCGCAGACGACTTCGGCGGCGACGGCGTCGCCGGCCTGTTCGGTATCCAGCTGAACTTCTGAGGCGTCGGCCCGAAACGATCCGCGCGGGGACCATCCGGGCGGATCGACCGGAAATCAGAGGAAGGGCGGTCCGTTCGGGCCGCCCTTCTTGCTTTTCTGAAGACAGGGAAATATCAGGAGCGCAAAACGCCTGCGGACAAACGATGGGATCGCAGATATCCACGGCTCGAATTATTTAAGCATTAAGTAATAATAGTTCAGATTTTTTCTAAAGACTTTCCGAAAATTGACTTATACAGATCGTAGATGTTCTTTTGTGAAACATCCTGGTGATCGAGACAGATCGATCAACCGAGTTCGGCCTGTCTCGTTGGGAAACAGCAGGCTTGGAAGGCAAGCCTGCCAAGTTCTGAGCGCAGACAAGAGGGGGGCTTGGCATGAGAAACAGTCTGATATCCATGACGGCACTTGCCGTTTCCGGCAGCGTCTTTGCCGGCGCACCAGCCGCCGCTCAGGAGGCTGAGGGCTTCCAGCTCAAGATCGGCGGTTTCTATAATGCGCTCGCAATCGTTCGCGACACGGACAACCCTATTGATCCTACGTCTTCCATCACGGGAGGATCGCCGAAGGGCAACATCCAGAACTATGACTTCAACCAGCGCGGCCGCTACCGGATCGTCGGCTCGCAGACGCTGGACAACGGCCTGGAGCTGGGCTTCCACACCCAGTACGAGATGCAGGCCTCCATGGCCAACGAGCGTGCCTACGTTTATGCCTCTGGCGGCTTCGGCCGGGTGCACTTCGGGACCGATCGTTCGGCCATGTACCGCCTCTACGAATGGACGCCGACAGCCGGCTGGGGCATCGACTTCACCGGTCACGATGAAGGCTTTCCCAGCCTGAACGGCATGGGATTCCCGACAGCTGCCCCCTTCATTGCCAACCAGGAGATGATGCTGACCTATATCACGCCGCGCTTATCCGGCCTCCAGGCCGGCGTCTCCTTCGCGCCGACGGCTGACGGCTCGTCCAGCGGTGAGCCTTGGGATTCGGGCAGCAACAACCGTTTCGTTACCGATACGTCGGATCTCTTCTTGGATTATCGCAAGGTGGTTGAGTTGGGCCTGAACTACAGCCAGTCGTTCAACGGCTTCGATGTCGGCTGGTCCGGCGGTTTTGGGACAGGACGTCTGGCGGGCGATGTGCCTGGCATCAATGATCGTCGCCGCTATGTCTACTCCACGGCGCTGAACGTCGGTGTCGGCGGCTTCGACATCGGCGCCAGCTACAAGTTCGATACCCATGGCAGCACCGACAGGCTGGTTGGCAATACCACCGGAGCCTCGCTCTTTGGTTTGAATGCGGGCCTGAAGAACGAGCACAATATCAATGCCGGCATCACCTACACGACCGGCCCCTGGACCGTGGGGCCGAGCTTTGGCTGGAGAAAGGAACGGGCCGGGTTCGAGCGCGAAGTCATGGTTTTCGATTTCGGCGCCCGCTATGCCCTCGCGCCGGGAGCCGACCTGGTCGGCTCCATTCAGTATGCCGACTATGACGGCGGTAAAACCGGCGATTTTGTGGGGTTTGGACGTGACAATGATGACTTCGGCGGTGATGGCGTCGCCGGCCTGTTCGGCATCCAGCTGAACTTCTGAGGCTTCGCCCTGAAACGATCCGCGCGGCGCATCCGGGCGGATCGACCGGACATCAGGGGAAGGGCGGTCCATTCGGGCCGCCCTTTCTCGTCTGCTGTGCTAGTGTCGAAGACCCCAGGGTATGGATTGGCTGTATCCAGGTGGAGCACGAACGCGTGGTTCGGACTGTGGCGCACAAGCCATAATTGCTCGCTGAGTCCAGATAAAAGAGTTTGGCGAGTTTGACGTTTCCGCTCGCGAATGCATGTTCATTTTCAGGCAGGCAAGCGCGTGCCCGGTTACCCGAAGCAATGTCCCTGGTTTGGACGAGGTCCTTGTCATGACGGATGGCGAGGCGAGGGGCGAACGACGCATTGAGGAGACAGAGATGAAACGAGCCTTGATGGCAGCAACCGTAGTGGCGTCCTGCGGAGGCACCTTTATGGCCGGGCCGGCCGATGCCCAGGAGGCGGAGGGCTTCCAGCTAAAGGTCGGCGGCTACTACAATGCGTTGGCGATCGTGCGCGATCAGGATGACCCGGTCACCGGGTACACGACCTCCGACCCGATTGAAGGCTCGTCCGTCGTCACGGGCCTGGACACCGGCAACATCCAGAACTACGACCTGAACCAGTACGGCATCTACACCATCACGGGCTCGCAGACCCTGGACAGCGGCCTGGAACTCGGGTTCGTGTCGGATCACGAGATCCAGCCGAACCTCAATACCGATCGCGCCTATGTCTATGCCTCCGGCGGCTTCGGCCGGGTGCACTTCGGCACCGACCGCTCGGCCATGTACCGGCTGTATGAATGGTCGCCGACGGCCGGCTGGGGCATCGACTTCGCCGATCACCAGGAGGGCTTTGCCAGCCTGAACGGCATGGCCTTTCCGACGGCGGCGCCCTACATCGCCAACAACGAGATGATGCTGACCTACATGACCCCGCGCGCCTCGGGCCTGCAGGCCGGCGTGTCCTTCGCCCCGAGCGCGGATGGCGAGAACGCCGGCGACGAGCCCTGGGACGGGTCCAGCAACAACCGCTTCGTCACCGACAGCTCCGCCCTGGACGACGCGACCTACCGCAAGGTGGTCGAGCTCGGCCTCAACTACAGCCAGTCCTTCGACGGCGTCGACCTGGGCTGGTCCGGCGGCTTCGGCACCGGCCGCCTGGCGGGGGACGTGGACACCACCGAGGAGCGACGGCGCTATGTCTATTCCACCGGGCTGAACGTCGGCTTCGGCAGCTTCGATCTTGGCGCCACCTACAAGTTCGACACCCACGGCAGTTCGACCAGCCTGGCCGGCGGTGTGGAGAGCGGCGACACCATTTTCGTCAATGGCCTGCTCAATCCCCCCGTAACGGTTCCGAACTTCGGCCGGAAGAACCAGCACAATGTGAATGCCGGCATGACCTACACCACCGGCCCCTGGACGCTGGGGCCCAGCTTCGGCTGGACCAAGGATACGGCCGGGCTGGAGCGCGAGATGATGCTCTTCGACTTCGGTGCGCGCTATTCCCTGGCGCCGGGGGCGGATCTGGTCGGATCTCTCCAGTATTCGGATTACGATGAAGGCAAGCTGGACGAATCCCTCGGCGACGAGGCCGACAAGTTCGGCGGCGACGGCGCGGCCGGCCTGCTGGGCATCCAGCTGAATTTCTGAGGCTTTGGCTGAAGTGTCTCAACGGGGATGGTCTCGGCGGGAATGCACGATCACCAAGCCTCTCGAGGCATTGCTTCCCGGCAAGACGCTTCAAGATGAGGTGGCCTTGCTTTATTGCCCGTCAAAGCTCGTCAGGACACCCGCTCGCATCGGCGATCCCGTCTATTCCCACAGGCAGGAAAGCGGCACGGCGGCCAGGCGATCGCCAAAGGACACCACCGTATCTCCATCGTAAAGCACGGCGCCGAAGGTGAAGGCCTCGCCTGTCAACTCCGACAACTGCCGCAATCCGGCAAAGTCAGCGGGCGTGACGGTGGCGCTGGCCTTGACTTCAAGGCCGGTAATCCGCCCGTCACCTCGTTCCAACACCAAATCCACTTCGTGACCGACGTGATCCCGGAAGTGATGGAGTTCGAAAACCTCCTCGGCCCAGGTTGCCAGCTTGGTGATCTCGGCAAAGACAAAGCTTTCCAGCAGGGGGCCGAGCAGGTTTCTCTCCCGGCGCAGGCGCTCCAGGGTCAAGCCGCACAGCATGCCCAGCAGGCCGGAATCCATGACATGCAGCTTGGGGGTCTTGATCACGCGTTTCAGGCGGTTGCGATACCAGGGCGCCTGGGTCGATACCAGAAACAGCTGCTCCAGAAGTCCCAGATAGCGTTGGGCTGTCTTGTAGTTGATTCCGATGCTGTTACCCAGTTGTGAAAAATTGACCAGTTGGGCGGATTGTCGCGCCAGAACCCGGACAAATCGGGGCAATTCCGTCAGCTTCTCGATTTCGGCGATATCCCTGAGGTCCCGGTTCAGAACTGAATTCAGATAAGCGCGCATCCAATCCTGGCGTCGACGCTCGCTGCTGCGCTGCAGGGCTTCTGCAAAGCTGCCGGCCAGGACAAGTCGTATCAGGTCATCGCCAAGAACCCGGGTGTCGGGAGCTGAAAAGCGCCCCTCATAGAGGGCAGTCAGGAAGGACCCTTGCTGTCCGTGGAGTTCCGCCTGTGCCAGGGGAAGAAGACGCAGAGTCTCCATGCGCCCGGCAAGGCTATCGGCAACACGAGGCAGAGTCAGGATGTTTGCCGATCCGGTCAGAAGAAAGCGGCCGGGTCGGTAATCCTCATCGATCGACTTCTTGATGGCCAGCAGGACTTCCGGCACGCGCTGAACCTCGTCAATGACCACGTGATCCAGTCCGCGCACGAACCCCACTGGATCGTCGCGTGCGGCCGCAAGCGCCGTCTGGTCATCCAGTGTCACATAGCTCCTGGTCCTGTCTTCCAGTGAACGCACCAGTGTGGTCTTGCCAGCCCGGCGTGGACCTTCAACCAACACCACAGGCGTATCGGACAGGGCTGTGCGTAGCCGGCTTTTCAAGAAGCGTTCGTACATGGCGGGCTCTACCAAGTTGTATCAGGAGGTTGTGTCTGGTTGCGCGGCATCTGATGATCAGGATCTTGGTGTCTGACAATTAGGAATGGTCTGCATGATGATTAGTATTATAAGCGATGATGATCAGGAATCATATTCTTTGTTGCAGACTTTCCGACGAAAGAGGTTCGCTTGGCAGCTGTACCGCAGGACATTCCGACAAGCGCAGCACGGGTGCTTGGAGGCATCCTGCGGTGCCGTTTGCCCATGCCACGACCCAACAGCCTGCGCCCCTGGGCTTCAAGAGCCGTCACGGCGGCGGCGCAAACCGGCACCGTTCTCCCCGCCACCTTGACAGGACCCGGGCGGGGGTCTAGCACTATGGCTCGTGGCGATTTGTTGACCGGATTGCGGCCACGTTAAACACACAGCTAAAGGGGTCGGCGCACCTGCACATCGAGGAGGGCCGTTTCCCTTGTCAGAAACGGTCTTTTTTCATGCCCGCCGGCACGGGTTCCGGCGGGGAGGACTCCACGAGATTGCCTGGGAGCACGCGCCGATGACCGACCAGCCCACACACGACACACCTGCCTGTACCGCCTCCGCGGAAATCCCGGAGTGGAGCGAGGCCACGCAGCTGGTCCAGGGCGGCGTGCAGCGCAGCGGCTTCGACGAGACCTGCGAGGCGCTCTACATGACCTCGGGCTATGTCTACAACAGCGCCGAGGAGGCCGAGGCCGCCTTCCAGACCGACGGGCTGCGCTTCGTCTATTCGCGCTTTCGCAATCCCACGGTGGAGATGTTCGAGACGCGGCTGTGCCAGCTGGAAGGCGCCGAGGCCTGCCGCGCCACGGCCAGCGGCATGGCGGCGGTCTGGGCGGCGCTGATCGCGCAGCTGCAGGCCGGCGACCGCGTGGTGGCCTCGCGCGCGCTGTTCGGGTCGTGCACCGTGATCCTGAACCAGCTGCTGCCGCGCTTCGGCATCGAGACCGTCTTCGTCGACGGCGCCGACCTGGAGCAGTGGGCGACGGCGCTGGCGCAGCCGACCAAGGCGGTCTTCCTGGAAACGCCGTCCAACCCCGGCCTGGAGCTGGTGGATCTGGCCGCCGTTTCGGAGCTGGCGCACAAGGCCGGCGCCTGCGTGGTGGTGGACAACGTCTTCGCCTCGCCGCTCTTGCAAAAGCCATTGGAGCTGGGCGCCGACGTGGTGGTCTATTCCGCCACCAAGCACATCGACGGCCAGGGCCGCTGCCTGGGCGGCGCCGTGCTGGGCAGCCAGCAGTTCGTCACCGACCACCTGACCCAGATCCTGCGCCACACCGGCCCGGCGCTCAGCCCCTTCAACGCCTGGCTGCTGCTCAAGGGGCTGGAGACCCTGCCGCTGCGCATCGAGCGCCAGAGCGCCAGTGCGGCGCGCATCGCCGACTTCCTGGCCGCCGAGCACGGCGTCTCGCAGACGCGCTATCCCTTCCGCGCCGATCACCCGCAAGAAGCACTGGCGCGCAAGCAGATGCGCTCGGGCGGCAGCATGGTGACCCTGGAGGTCGAGGGCGGCAAGGACCGTGCCTTCCGCTTCCTGAACGCCCTCAAGCTGATCCGCATCTCCAACAACCTGGGCGACTCCAAGAGCCTGGCCACCCACCCGTCGACCACGACGCACCAGCGCCTGACGCCCGAGGAACAGCTGGCCCAGGGCATCACCCCGGGCCTGGTGCGCCTGTCCGTCGGCCTGGAGGACCCGGCCGACCTGGAAGCCGACCTGAAGCAGGCGCTGGCGGCGTAGGCGGGCAGCGTCCAAGGCCGGTGCCAGGATGCTTCGAGGCGCACCCCTGCGGGATGCGCGCCTCAGCAGCATGAGACGGGTTTTGGTTAAAGTAACCCGTTGAAATAAAAAACAAAACCCTCCTCATCCAGAGGCGCGGAGCGCGTGAGCGCGGAGCCTCGAAGGATGCCGGCACAGGCCTTGCCGCCTGCCGCACCCCGCTTTGGAATCTCAAAGTTTCCAGCCTGTCACAATGCCGACTGGAAACCCCCGGCATTTTGCGGCATCGTGGACATCCGATCGGGAGCCTGGCCTGCGGAGGAATGCATGACGCCGTCCGATAAACAGCGCGAGACCATTTCAGGGGCCTCGGCAAGCACCGGCAGCGAAGGGATCCGGACGGTCCTGGAGTTCTGGTTCGCGCCCGAAAGCCGGCCCTACTGGTTCGAGAGGTCGGAGGGCTTCGATGCCGCCGTGGCGGAGGTGCTGGAGCCGCTGCATCGCCTGGCGGTGGCGGACGCTCTGGAGTCCTGGCGCGATTCGCCGAAGGGGGCGCTGGCCCTGGTG
Source organism: Fodinicurvata halophila (assembly GCF_042651425.1). Classification (NCBI taxonomy): domain Bacteria; kingdom Pseudomonadati; phylum Pseudomonadota; class Alphaproteobacteria; order Rhodospirillales; family Rhodovibrionaceae; genus Fodinicurvata; species Fodinicurvata halophila. The sequence goes on from NZ_JBHSCW010000004.1 coordinate 73,135, forward strand.
CTGCTGCTCGACCAGGTTCCGCGCAACATCTATCGGGGCCAGGTGCTGGCCTTTGCCTTCGATGCCCGGGCGCGGGCCGTGGCGGACGGCGCCCTGGCGGCGGGCTTCGACCGGCAGCTGGAGCCGGCCGAGCGCCTCTTCCTCTACCTGCCCTTCGAGCACAGCGAGGACCTGGAGGACCAGGAGCGCGCGCTGGAGCTGATCGCCACGCTGGGGGACGAGGGCTGGACCTGGTACGCTCGCCGGCACCGCGACATCATCGCCCGCTTCGGCCGCTTCCCCCACCGCAACGCCACCCTGGGCCGCGAGACCACCCAGGCCGAGGCGCAGTTCCTGCAGGAGCCCGATTCGGCGTTCTGAAGACCCGGGGGCCGGTGCCGGGATGTTTCGAGGCTTTGCCTTCGGCAAAGCATCTCTGCATGAGGTGGGGTGGGGAAGACGCCGCCCCTCCTGCATCCACTTGACGGAAAGCATCAATTTTACCCGGATTGCATCAACCTTCCATTAACCATCCCATGATGATAATCAAGGTATCCGCGTTACGTCGGGGGCTGACGGAAGAGGGGGTCGCATGGTGGAGCAGAACAAGAGCAGTGCGTTCGAGAAGCTGAGCCAGGACGAGGTCAACAGGCTCCGCGCGCGTCACGAGAAGCTGATGCGCGGGCAGGACGGCGGGGCGCGGGCGGACTTCTCCTTCAAGGACCTGCGCGGGCTGAACTTCTCCGGCGCCGATCTCTCGGAAGCCAATTTCACGGGCACCGCGCTCTACGGGGCGAATTTCAAGGGATGCAAGCTGGACGGCGCCATCCTGTTCGCCGCCGACCTGCGCGAGACCAACTTCACCCGCGCCAGCCTGCGCCGGGCCGACCTGCGCGGGGCCCTGCTGCGCGGGGCCGTGCTGGTGGACTGCGATCTCTACGACGCCGACCTGCGCGAGGGCGTGATCGCCATGCGCCATCGCCAGGCCGGCCTGAACTACCTGGAGCACGAGGCCGATTCCTCGAACCTGGACGGCGCGCTGCTGATCAACGCCAACCTTGAGCGCGCGCGCCTGTCCGGCGCCTCGGCCGTGGCGGCGGACTTCACCGATGCCGTGATGAAGGGATGCCGGCTGGTGCGCGCCAACCTGAAGCGCGCCAACCTGCACGGCGCTAACCTGGACGGGGCGGATCTCAGCGGCGCCGATCTGTCCGGCGCCGACCTGCGCGATGCCGTGATCTGTCATGCCCAGACCGCGGAAACCGACTTCACCGGCGCCATCATGGAGGGCAGCCTGAGCGACACGCCCGTGGGCAAGCCGCTCAGCAGCCTGCCGCGGCCCCTGGAGCAGATGCTGCGCGAGCACAACAGCTACGTCGCCAGCTTCGGACAAGAGGGGCGCACGGCCGAACTCGACGAGATCGACCTGCGCAGCGCGAAGAGCCTGGCCGGCCTCAATCTGGCCGGCATGCGGGCGCGCAACGCCGTGTTCTACGGCCTGGACATGAAGGGCGTGCACCTGCAGGGCGCCCACCTGGAAGGCGCCGACCTGCGCAGCGCCGACCTCTCCGGCGCCGACATGCGCGGTATCAACCTGACCGGTGCCCGGCTGCATCACTGCGACCTGCGGAACTGCAACCTGGGCCCCTTGCCGCTGGGCGAGGACCGCCTGCTGGCCTCGCGGCTGCAGAAGGCGGTGCTGCACCATGCCGACTTGCGCGGGGCGACCCTGCGCAAGGCCAACCTGGCCGGCGCCGTGATGAGCCACGCCGAGATCGCCGGCGCCGACCTGCGCGGCGCCACGCTAACCGAGACGGTGCTGCCCAACCGCGGGGAAATGCATATCAGTGCGTGAGGCGGGACGACGCCGTGTCTTAATGTCTTGCGTCGAAGCCTGCCAAAACCGGCGTCATGGTGAGGCGGCGCACGCAGTGTGCCCTCGAACCATGCCGGCCACCGGCGGTGGGGTCCGGGGCGAATGTCAGCGGCGCCGCCTGGGCTTGTAGCAGACCCTTCGAGGCCCTGCCTTGCGGCAGGGCACCTCAGGGTGACGCCTGTTTAGTAAGTCGTTGAAGAAAAACAAAAAAATTCCTCATGCTGAGGTGGCCAGCCCGCAGGGTTGGCCCTCGAAGCAGCTTGGCAGAAACGGATGGACCGGGGAAACGGCCAACGGCACTGCCGGTGCCGGCATCTTTCGAGGCTCACTGGCGTTCGCACCTCAAGATGAGGAAGCTTCTTTTTTTATTCTCAGTATCTTAAGCGTTGAGATGTGCACCTCTAAGGGGAATGCCGCAACGCATCCCGGCACAGGCGGTGCCGATAGGAAAATCCGGTTAGAACTGGTCCAGCAGGCGGTCCAGGTAGTTGCGCTCCAGCTCGGGGCGGTCGCGCTGGCCGCTGCGCTGGCGCAGTTCGTTGAGGATCTCGCGGGCGCGCTGGAGCTCGCCTTCCTCGGGTAGCTCGACGGAGTCGCCCTGGCGTCCCTCGCCGCCGTAGCGGCGGCCCAACGGGTCGCGGCCTTCGCCGCTCTCGCTGCCGGGCGGTCCCTGGGCGCCCCGGGGCGCGCCCTGGCCCATCTGCTGGGCGAAGGTCTCCAGCATGCTGTCGAGTCCCTGCTGCAGCTGATCCAGGGCCTCGGCCTGGGCCTCGCCGGCCGGCCCGGGCTGGCCCTGCTGCAGGGCGTCGCGGGCATCGCGCATGCGGGTCTCGGCGTGGCCCAGTGGCTGCGGCAGCTCGCCGGTCATGTTGCCGTAGTCGCGCATCAGCTCGCCCAGCTGCCGGCGCAGGGCGTCCTGCTCCTCCGCAGCCCGGGACAGGCTCTCGCCGTCCCGCGGCGCGCCGTCCTGCCGGTTTCCGGGCTGTCCATCCTGTGACGGACTGGAGCGATTGCCCTCGCGCGACTGGCGGAAACTGCGGTCCAGCAGATCGCTCTGTCCGCGCATGATGTCCTGCAGCCGGTTCATCATCTCGCGCGACTGCTGCATCTGCTGCTGCATCTCCGAGGAGGGACCGGCACGCATCTCCAGATTCTCCAGGATCGACTGCAGCTGCTCCAGCATGGCCTGCGCCTCGTCACGCGCGCCGCTCTGCATCAGCTCGCGGGCCTTGTCCAGCATCTCCTGCAACTGGTCGGGACGAATGGACTGCTGGCCACTCTGGAAGTCCTGGTTCTGCTGCAGGTTGCCGTCCCGGGCCTGGCGCATGGCCTCTTCCACCATGCTGCGGAGATAGCGATCCATGGCCGCATCCATTTCGTCCATGAGACGCTCGATCTCCTCCTCGGAGGCGCCGGAGTCCAGGGCTTCCTGCAGCTGCTTCTGCAACTCGCGCAGGTCCTGCTTCGCCAACGCCGACTCGCCCTCTTCCAGGTACAGCGCGGTCTTCCACAGCAGCTGCTGCACTTCCTCCAGGGCCTTGCGGCTGCGGTCGCGCTGCAGGCGCTGCTCGGCGGAGCGGATGGCAAGCGCCACCAGCGTATCGTTGTCGTAGGCGCGGGTGTCCGCCCCGATCTCGCCGAGTTGGCGGGCGACCCAGAAATGCAGTTTCGGCGTGAGGATCAGGCGCCTGCGCTGCTCGATCAGGGCGCGGGCGACGGGGTGGGAGAACTCGCGCTGCGGCAGGGTCAACGCAACCTCCCGACTGCGCGCCGTCTGGCCGCGGGCATCCTCGGCCTCCAGCCAGACACGGGCCTTGAGGCCGGCCCAGGGATGTGCCGTGAGGTCCTCCAGGCCCTGTCCCTCGGCCTCCTGCGGGCGGCCTTGCGGCAGGCTGAGCGGCAGCTCCAGCATTCGCCCTTCGACGGAGGAGCTCACGGGCCGGACCACCAGTCGCAACTCCGACAGGCCGTGGTCGTCCCTGGCCTGCCAAGTGAACTGCAGCGCCTTGTGCCGGGAAGCGGAGGGCGCCTCCTCGAAGCGGACGGTGGGCGGCTGGTCGCTCTCGACCTCCAGGGTCCACTGGCCCAGCTGGCGCCCGCCCTGTGCGATGCGCAGCTCACCGGCGTTGCGCACCGGGCTCTCGATCTCGAACGCGCTGTCACCGACGGCCTCGAACGCGCTCTTGGTACCTGCCAGGTCCAGTTTCGGGGCATCCTGACCGCCGTTGACCCGGGCGGTCAGCCGGCTGCCCTCCGGGACGCTGACCTGGCCCTTGTCGTCCGTCAGGTAGATCGGCGCGCTGTCCACGTAGTTGGGCGGCGTGATCCAGGCCTCGAGCTCAGCGGTCTCGAGCGCCTCCTGGGGAACCGCGGCCGGATTCAGCGCAGCCTGCAGGCGGTGCCGCCAGTCACCGCCGATGGCAAAGAAGGCGATCACCAGCAGCAGCGCCAGGGCGGCGCGCAGGCCGAAACGGTCGACCCGGGCCCAGCCGGCGCGCGGCAGGGCGAGACGCAGAGGACCCAATCGGGCGCGCAGGCGCTGCTGGTGCAGGCGCCAGAGGCCTGCGGCGGTGTCGTCGTCGTCACCGGCCGGCCGGTCGTCCAGCCCGCTGACCGGGCGATGGGCCAGCCCACTGTCGCGCTCCAGTCGGCGCTGGGCGCTGGGCCTGTCCGGCCAGGCCAGGCCGCGCAGCGTGCGCGCGCCCAGAGCCAGGGCGGCCAGAGCGAAGACGGCAAGCACCAGTCCGTGCAGCCAGCCCGGCAGCAGGGGCAGCAGGCCGCTGAGTGCCAGCAGCAGGAACAGGCCGGCGAGACCCGCCAGCGGCCAGAGGCGCGGCCAGAGCGCCTCCCACAGGAGGGCGGCGCGGGCGAGCGGCTGCAGCCAGCGCCCGGGCATCACGCGGCCTCCGCTGGACAGGCGGCAGGGAGGGGCTCAGGCCAGCGGCAACGCTGCTGCCGGGGCCCTTCGAGGCCCACACTGGTGTGCGGGCGCCTCAGGGTGAGGATAGGAGAGAGCTGGCCGCATAAGCTTCTTCTCATGCTGAGGAAAGGGGGGAGCGAGGCGCATAATCCCCTCCTCATGCTGAGGTGCGCCCCGCAGGGGCGCCTCGAAGCAGCCTGGCACCGGCGTTGGAGCTGGCTCATGCCCCCGTCTGTGCCGGCAGCCTTCGAGTGCGCTTTGCGCAGCCTCTGGATGAGGAAGGGAGGGAGCGGGTCTCCAATTATGTCAGGGCAGGCGGCAGGGGTGGGTCTTGGCCCGCAGCAACGCTGCTGCCAAGGCCCTTCGAGGCTCCGCGCTCGCGCGCTCCGCACCTCAGGGTGAGGATAGGAGTGAGCGGGCCGCATAACCCTCTCCTCATGCTGATAGGCCGGGCCTCGACGTATGGGGGCTTTGCTGTTGGGACGTACGGCCGACGTCATGCCGGGCTCTTTCCTGCCATAATGGGTCTTCCTCAGGATACAGGACCTGAAAGCCTGCCTGAAGGGCTGTCTGCGAGACTGCCCGGAAAAGATGGCATCTCGCGGGCAGTGCGAGGCCACGCTACAACCAGTCGGGCAGCGTCTCCTGCGCCATCAGCTGCTCGTGGCTCGGGCGGGCGCGGATGATGCTGTAGTGGCTGCCTGAGACCATGATTTCGGGGGCCGGCAGGCGCGAGTTGTAGGTCGAGGCCATGGTGGCGCCGTAGGCACCGGCCGAGCGAAAGGCGAGGGCGTCGCCGGCCGCCATTTCGGGCAGCGGGCGGCCGGCAGCGAAGATGTCGCCGCTCTCGCAGACCGGGCCCACCACGTCGAACGGCTGCCGCGTTGCGTCGGGGGCCGCTTCGCGCAGCGGTTGGATCTCGTGCCAGGCGTCGTAGAGGGCCGGGCGCAGCAGGTCGTTCATGGCGGCGTCCAGGATCAGGAAACGCCGGCTGCGCCCCTGCTTGACGAACAGCACTCGGGCGAGCAGCAGGCCGGCCTCGCCCACCAGGTGGCGGCCCGGCTCGAAGACGAGCGGTACGCCCAGCTGGCCTACGGTGCGGCGGACCACGGCGGCATAGTCCTCGACCGACGGCAGGCTCTCGCCCTGGTAGGCGATGCCCAGGCCACCGCCCATGTCCAGGTGCTCCAGGGGGTGGCCGGCGCTGCGCATCTCGGTAAACAGCTCGGCGACCCGCCGGAAGGCGGCCTCGAAGGGCTCCAGCTGGGTGATTTGTGAGCCGATGTGTACGGCCAGTCCCTTGATCGCAAGGCCCGGAAGCCCGCCGGCAAGCTGCAGCAGCTCGGGTATGTCGCGGATGTCGATGCCGAACTTGTTTTCGGACTTGCCGGTGGTGATCTTGGCGTGGGTCTTGGCGTCCACGTCGGGATTGACGCGCAGGGCCACCGGGGCGGTCTTGCCGAGGCCGCGCGCCACGGCGTCCAGGCGCAGCAGCTCCTCGCGCGATTCCACGTTGAACTGCAGGATGCCGGTCTCCAGGCCCAGGGCCATCTCGCCGTCGCTCTTGCCGACACCGGCGAAGACGATCCTGTCCGCCGGCACGCCGGCGGCCAGCGCCCGGCGCAGTTCACCCTCGGACACCACGTCGGCGCCGGCGCCCAGTTCCGCGAAGCTGCGGATCACCGCCAGGTGGGGATTGGCCTTCACCGCATAGCAGATGCGGGCGTCCAGGCCGGCGTCCTGCAGCGCGCCGGCAAAACGCCGGTAGGCGGCCTGCAGGTCGGCACGGGAATAGACGAAGGCCGGGGTGCCCACCTCTTCGATCAGGCGGTCCAGCGGCAGGTCTTCGGCATGCAGGATGCCGTTGCGGTAGGCAAAGGCGCTCATGATCAAAGGCTTCCGGACAGGGTCAGTCGTCTTCGGGTTTGCGGGGCGGGACCACCGTGGAGGGCTTGGGGTAGGTCTTGGGGTAGGTGAAGGCCTCCTCGCGGTCCTCGGGCGGGTTGATGCTGCCCTTCTTGCCGCAGGCTGTCAGCGACAGCGCTGCCAGCAGGGCGAGGAGCAGGGCGGATCGAGAGAGCTTCGTCATGACAGGAACCTTTCCCGGGCGGCGGCGATGGCCTCGCGGACCCGCTCCGGTGCGGTGCCGCCCTGGGAGCGGCGGCTGGCCACCGAGCGTTCCACGGTCAGCACCTCGTAGATGTCCTCAGTGATGCGCGGCTCCACGGCCTGCATCTCGGCCAGCGAAAGCTCGGCCAGGTCGCGGCCGTCGGCCTCGGCCCGGGCCACCAGGGCGCCGGTGACGTGATGGGCGTCGCGGAAGGGCAGGTTCAACACGCGCACCAGCCAGTCGGCCAGGTCGGTGGCGGTGAGATAGCCCTTGGTCGTGGCCGCGCGCATGCGCTCGCGATCGGCCTTCATGTCGCGGACCATGCCGGTGGTGGCCGACAGCGCGAGCGCCAGGGTGTCGGCCGCCTCGAAGACCGGCTCCTTGTCCTCCTGCATGTCCTTGCCATAGGCCAGCGGCAGGCCCTTCATGACGATCAGCAGGGCGTTGAGTGCGCCGACCAGGCGCCCGGCCTTGGCGCGCACCAGCTCGGCCGCGTCGGGGTTCTTCTTCTGCGGCATGATGGAGCTGCCGGTGGTGAAGGCATCGCTCAGCTGGATGAAGCGGAAGCCCTCGGAGCACCAGATCACGATCTCCTCGGAAAAGCGCGAGAGATGCACGCCCAGCAGGCTGGCGGCCGCAAGGAACTCCACGGCGAAGTCGCGATCGGAGACGGCGTCCAGCGAGTTGGCCATGGGCCGCTCGAAGCCCAGGGCCCGGGCCGTCATCTCGCGGTCGATGGGAAAGCCGGTGCCGGCCAGCGCGGCTGCGCCCAAAGGCGATTCGTTCAGGCGCTTGCGGCAGTCGGCGAAGCGCCCGCGGTCGCGGCCCAGCATCTCCACATAGGCCAGCAGGTGATGGGCGAAGGTGACCGGCTGGGCCGCCTGGAGATGGGTGTAGCCCGGCATGACGGTTTCCGTTTCGGCGTCCGCCTGGTCCAGCAGGGCCGCCTGCAGGTCGGCCAGCAGGGCGTCCAGGGCGTCGATTGTGTCGCGCACCCAGAGACGGAAGTCGGTGGCCACCTGGTCATTGCGCGAGCGCGCGGTGTGCAGGCGCCCGGCGGCTTCGCCGATCAACTCGCGCAGGCGCGACTCCACGTTCATGTGGATGTCCTCGAGCGCGGCGGAGAAGGTGAATTCACCGGCCTCGATCTCCTGGCGGATGCGTTCCAGACCGTCCTGGATGGCGGTGTTGTCGTCCTGGGTAAGAATGCCGCATTCCGCCAGCATGGCGGCATGTGCTTGACTGGCCCGGATGTCCTGGGCGTAGAAGCGGCGGTCCACGTCGATGGACGCGTTGATGCGCTCCATCACCTCGGAGGGTGCAGTGGTGAAGCGTCCGCCCCACATGGTATTGCTGGGCGCGGTCGTATCGGGCGCGGCGCCGGAGGTGCTGTCGGACCCCTTGCGGTCCCCTGAGGAGTGCGTGCTCATGGGCGAATTGTGTAGCGGATGAGAGACATGAACAAAAACCTTTTTCGCGCGGGCGCAGCGGTGGGCGCAGTGCTGTTTGCGCTGCTGATGGGCGCAGGACAGGTTGCCGCCCAGCCGGCGCCGCCGCGCGAAGGTGTCTTCGGCGACAGTTACGTGGAGATCATTCCCTTCGGCGAGACGCCCGAGGCGGCCTTCACGGAGCTGCAAGACGGCGAGGAGATCGAGCGCCACATCGCCGACTTCGAAGGCCAGCTGCTGGTGGTCAATTTCTGGGCCACCTGGTGCAAGCCCTGTATCGAGGAGATGCCCGAGCTGAATGCGCTGCAGACGGAGCATGGCGGTGACGACCTGCAGGTGCTGACGGTCTCCAACGACCGCGGCGGTGCGGAGGAGGTCCTGCCCTTCTACGAGGACTACGGCCTCGAGGATCTGGGTGTCTACCTGGATCCCAAGGGCGAGCTTGCGCGTGACTTCCAGGTGCGCGGCCTGCCCACCACCTTCATCGTGGACCGCCAGGGTCAGGTGGTCGGCCGAATCGAGGGCATCGTCCCCTGGAACGCGCCGGAAGCCCACAAGCTGCTGGACTTCTACCTGGAGGGCCGGCATCGGGAGGAGTGAGGGGCGCTTGAGCCGGCGGCACCGTTCGTGCCGGGGTCCTTCGAGGCTCGCTTACGCTCATACCTCAGGACGAGAAAAGTTTTTTATTTTCAGTCACCTAAATCACTCATGCTGAGGTGCGCCCCGCAGGGGTGCCTCGAAGCATCTGGCACAAATGGGCGCGGAGGGTGCATCACGTCACCTCCAGCACGGCGCCGCGGACGGGGCTGGGGCGGTAGGTGGTGCAGCCCTTGCAGCCCAGGTCCCAGGCCAGGTCGTAGAGGTCCTTGAAGTCCTCGAAGGACATATCCTCCGGCACGTTCACGGTCTTGGACACCGCCGCGTCGATGTAGTCCTGGACGACGGCCTGGGTCTCCAGATGGGCCCGGGGCGAGAGGCTGCGGGCGTCGACGAAGATCTCCTCCGGCGGCTCCGTCTCGAAGCGATCCCGGTAGAGCTTGAAGGCGGGATCCGTTACCTCCTCTTGCTGGCGTGACCCGCCGCGGGTCAGGACATTGCGGGTATAGCCGAAGGCGAAGACCGGCTCGATGCCCGAGGAGACGTTGTCGGCCAGAAGCGAGATGGTGCCGGTGGGCGCGATGGAGGTCAGCAGGGCGTTGCGCAGGCCGTGGCGCGCGATCTTCGTTCGGAGTTCATCGTCCAGCCAGGCCAGGCCCTCGCCAGCCAGGAAGCGTTCGGCGTCGAACAGCGGAAAGGCGCCCTTCTCGGCCGCCAGCTCGCAGGAGGCCTCGTAGGCGGCGCGGCGCAGTACGGACATCCAGCGGCGGATAGCCTCGAGCGCCTCGGGGCTGCCGTAGCGCAGGTTGCAGCACATCAACGCATCGGCCAGCCCCGTGACGCCCAGGCCGATGCGGCGCTTGGCGTAAGCTTCGCGCTGCTGCTGCTCCAGCGGGAAGCGCGATGTGTCGATGGCGTTGTCGAGCAGGCGTACGGCCGTACGTGTCACCTGTTCCAGCTGGTCCAGGTCCAGGTCAGCGTCCTGCGTGAAGGGCGCGCGGATCAGGGACATCAGGTTGACCGAGCCCAGCAGACAGGCGCCGTAGGGCGGCAGCGGCTGCTCCCCACAGGGGTTGGTGGCGTTGATTTCCTCGCAGTAGGCGAGATTGTTCAAGCGGTTGATGCGGTCGATGAAGAGTACGCCCGGTTCGGAGTAGCGATAGGTGCTCTCCAGGATCCTCTCCCAGAGCGTACGCGCCGGCAGGCTGCGCCAGGTCCGGCCCTCGAAGTGCAGCGGCCAGTCGCGGTCGTGGCGCACCGCCTCCATGAAGGCGTCGCTGACCAGCACCGAGAGATTGAAGTTCGTCAGACGGCCCTTTTCCTGCTTGGCCGTGATAAAGCGCTCGATGTCGGGATGGTCGCAGCGCAGGGTGGCCATCATGGCCCCGCGTCGGGCGCCCGCCGACATGATGGTGGCGCACATGCGGTCCCAGACCTCCATGAAGCTGACGGGCCCGGAGGCCTCGGCATCGATGCTCTGGATGTGGGCGCCGGCCGGGCGCAGGGTGGAGAAGTCGTAGCCGATGCCGCCGCCCTGCTGCAGGGTCAGCGCGGCCTCGCGCAGGTGTGCGAAGATGCCGCCCAGGTCGTCGGGGATGCTGCCCATGACGAAGCAGTTGAACAGGGTGACGTCCCGGTTGCTGCCGCTGCCGGCCAGGATGCGCCCGCCGGGCAGGAATCGGAAGCCCTCGAGGATGTCGTAGAAGCGCTGTTCCCAGCCGGCCCTGTCGGTCTCGGCGGCGGCAAGAGTCCGCGCCACGCGGTGCCAGCTGTCGCCGATGGCCTCTTCACCCGGCACGCCGTCTGGATTTTTCAGACGATACTTCATCTCCCAGATTCGCCGGGAAAAGGGGGAGAGCTCCGTTTTCGGGCTATCCATCTGCGAGAAGTCCGTCATCAAGGCACCTCGGCCCGTGAAGTGATGCACTCTGCCGACAGGATAGGCGAGAGGGGCCCGATCCTGCCAGAGATTTGGCGGCGGGCGCGGACCGCTTCAAGCTGCCGGTCCGTTCCGCTCCGGACTTTCGGCCAGTTCCAGGCTGGCCGGCTCGATGCTCTCGCCGAGACGCGCCATGACCTCGTTGCGGGACAAGCCGGCGGGAATGCGGGGCAGTAGGCGCAGGGTGATGCACCCCGGGCGCTTGAGGAATGACCGGCGCCCCCAGAACAGCCCCGAGTTGAGCGCCGCCGGAACCAGGGGCGCCTCGTGTTCCAGAGCCTTGTAAAGGGCTGCCACGCCCGGCTGGTAGGGACGGCTCTGGCCGGGCAGGGTGCGGGTGCCCTCGGGAAAGATGATGACAGGCCGCCCCTCCCTCAGGCGCTCCCGGGCCTGGCCCTGGAGGCTGCGCAAGGTGCGCGCCGCCCCGCGCCGATCGATGGCGATCATGCCCATGTGCTTGAGGTAGGCGCCGAAGAGCGGAATCTGCAGCAACTCCTTCTTCAGGATGTAGACCGGTCGGTCGAGCAGCAGGACGAAGATAAGGGTATCCCAGGCGGACTGGTGCTTGCTGGCAATGAGAGCGGCGCCCTCGGGCAGATGCTCGCGCCCCTCCATCCGCCAGTCCAGGCCGACGATGACACGCAGCAGGAAGAAGATACTGCGGACCCAGAACCGCCCGGCGCGCCACATGTAGACGGGCGGCAGCAGCAGCAGCGGCATGTAGGCCAGGGCCAGCAGGGTGGTCCAGGCATAGAACAGCCCGTTGAACAGCAGGGAGCGCAGGAAGGTCATTCGCTGACAATCCCCTTCGTCGCGCCCTCCTGACGATTGCCCGTGGTCTCGTCCGATCCCTCCTCGGACAGCGGCAGGGGTTGACGCAGGGAGGCGATCAGGTACTTGGCGTACTCGTTGACCAGCAGGGCGAGACTGCGGACACGCCAGCGCCAGTCCTCTTCCCGGAAGGCCTCTGGGAAGACCGGTTCGGCCAGGATCTCCACACCAGGGACGGCGCGCCGCAATTCCATCAGGCTGCGGGGCATGTGATAGGCTGCCGTGACCAGGCGCAGGGAGCGCAGATCGTTCCTGCGCACCCAGTCGCCGGTTTCCTGGGCATTCTCACGCGTGTTGCCGGCGGCATAGCCAAGCTCGATGCAACAGCGCAGGTCCTCCGGCCGGCGCGCGGCGACCTCGAGCAGTTCGTCGACCTCGACGCCACGATAGACGCCGGACACGAAAAGGCGTTGAGCCTGGCCGTCCTCAAGCAGTCTCAGGCCCTGGTCCAACCGGCCGCTGCCCCCCGTCCAGACCACGATGGCATCCACCGGGCGTTCGGGAGCTTCGGGTTGTGTGGGAATGCCGGCCGCAAAACGGGCCAGGCCGAAGAGGAAGCCGGCCAGCAACAGGGCTGGCAGCAGGAGGATCAGCCGGCCGCGTCGCTTGCGGCGCGAGGCGGATTTCACAGTCATGTCAGCCGCGCCAGTGTCCTCAATACTGTGATGCGAGCAGTGACCAGAGCGACCACTGCGGTGAAAATGGGCAGAATCAGCAGCAGCGCCCAATCCATATAACCAAGGGAAAGATCGGGCAAGAGGGCGGTCGGCTGGCGATCCACCAGCCGGTCCAGCCCGATCAGGGTGGCCACCGCGGCCAGCAGGCCAATCAGGCCGCCGCCCAGGCCCAGGCGGAAGGCGTGAGCCTGGAACTGCGCGGCCACATAGCGGTCGCGGGCGCCGATCAGGTGCAGCAGCTCGATCATCTGGCGGTGGATGGACAGGCCGGTGCGAGTGACGAAGATGACGGTGATGACAGCGGCTGCCCCGACCAGGAGGACGACCAGCAGGGCCACGGTCTGGATCGATTGCGCGAAGTCCAGCAGCCCGCCAATCCAGCGCTGGTGATCATCCACCTGGGCGCCGGGCGCCAGCGCCGTGACCTGCGACTCGAATTCCGCCGGCAGGCTCTGGTCCGCACGCAGCTCCAGCGTGATGAGCTGCGGGATGGGCAGATCCGCCTCGCTCGCCAGGTCGCCCAGCCAGGGCTCCACCAGTTCGGCGCTGCGCTGGGGACCGAGAACATCCACGCTGTGCACGGCGGGCACCTGCACCAGGTAGTCCACCAGGGCGTCCATGTCGGCCGCCTCGGCGGGATTTGCGGACTCCGAGAGTGCCGCATGCGGCACCTGGATGGTGATGCGCCCCGAGAGATCCTGGTCCCAGCGCGCCGCGATCTTTTGGGCGGCCAGCGCACTGACCAGCGCGATGGCCGCCAGGTAGACCATGAAGGCGATCAGCCAGGGCAGGAAGCGGGCCGAAGCGTCGCGGGCGAGCGGCAGGTCGCGTGGCCTGCGGCGCAGACGGATCATGAGGGCACCTGCCCCGCGGTTTCTTCCGACTGCTCGCTGCCGCCAGGAAGATCCGCCTCGGCCGGCGGCAGCAGACTGCCCCCCGACAGGCGCAGCGCCGGTTTGTCGATGCGTTGCACCAGCCCCTCGTTGTGCGTGGCGATGACTACCGTCGTGCCACTGCGGTGCAGTTCCACGAAGAGGTGCAGCAGGCGCATGGCAATGCGGTCGTCCACATTGCCCGTGGGCTCGTCGGCGACGATCAGGCTGGGGCGGCTGATCACGGCCCGGGCAATGGCAATGCGCTGTTGCTGCCCGCCGGAGAGGGTGGCTGGCAGGGCGGTGATGCAGTCGGCCAGCCCGACCCAGGCCAGCAGTTCCTCGACCTTGGCGCGCAGGCGGCTTTCCGGTTCCCCCGAGATACGCAGCGGCAGTGCCACGTTCTCGAAGACACTGAGGTGCCCGATCAGACGGAAATCCTGAAAAATGACCCCGATACGCCGGCGCAGGAGGGCGCGCTCGTCCCGGTCGAGCTTGGCGACGTCGCGCCCGAAGAGCGAAATGCGGCCCTGCGTCGGCCGCTGGCCCAGGTAGAGCAGCTTGAGAAGAGAGGATTTGCCTGCTCCGCTGGGCCCCACCAGGAAGTGAAAGGATCCCGGCTCCAGCCGGAACGTCACCCTCTGCAGGATGTCCGGGCCTCGGCCATAGCGCAGGTAAACATCTTCAAAGCGAACCAATGATCGAGACGTCCCTTGTGACAGCCTGTCCGGTGTGGCCGGACTGGGCGTCAAGATGGCATGCGCCTGCCACCGGGTAAAGCGCGACGCCGGCGCGGTCATGCGGCGCTGCTTGCGTTGGAAGACGGCTGGCGGTTATATGGAACAAACCTTATGGGGGACCGTAAAATCCGATGATTCTGACCTGTCCGTCCTGTCAGAGCCGTTTCCGAATCCCGGACGGCTCCCTCGGCACCGAAGGACGCCGGGTGCGTTGCGGCGACTGTCGCCATGTCTGGCACGCCATGCCGGAACTCGCCGCGGCGTTCCCGGACGATCCGACGGCGGACTCCGCCGATGCCGCCGCTCCGGCCGAACACAGCCGTTTTGCGGCCGCCCCCGACTCCGGGACGGAAAGCGCTCCCGTTTCAGATGCCTCGGCCTGGGCACCACGACCCCGGAGTCAGCCCGAACAAAAGCCGGCGTCCAAGGGCCTGGCCATCGGTTGGGGCCTCCTGGTCCTGGTGATCGCCGGGCTGGCCGCTGCTGGCTGGTTCGCGCGCAGCGAAGTGGTGGCCACCGTTCCGGAATCGCGCCAGATCTATGACTCGCTCGGAATTCCCCTGGCCGCGGAGGACCCGCAGCTGGCCCTCCATGACGTGGTCTCCCTGCGCCGCACGGTGGATGGCGAGGAGCAGTTGCAGGTGCAGGGCCTGGTGACCAATGAAGGTGCGCGCGAAGTGGCCGTGCCCGAGATGCGTGCGGTCATCCGCGATACGGACGGCAGCGAGCTGCACAGCTGGACATTCCGGCCTGAGAACGAACGGCTGGCGCCGGGCGACTCGACGGACTTCTCCACCTCCACGTCCAACCCGCCTGACGAAGGCTCGCTGGCGCTGATTTTCCTGGCGCAGGAGTAACGTGCCGCGACTGCTGGAGCGCTTGTGCAGCGTGATTGCCTTAAAGTGAACAAATGGGCCCGCAATAGTTCCAAAGAGTCTTTGATTTGGCGAGCGCCATCCTAAATGATGGCGGATCAGCCTTGAGTTTGCCGAGACGGAACATGGCGCAGATCCTGATAGCCGAAGACGACCTGGCGGTGCGGAGTTTCGTTTCCAGGGCCCTGCAGCAGAAGGGCTTTGACGTCACCGCCGTGGGCGACGGCGTGCAGGCGCTGGAGGCACTGCAGACCAACGGGTTCGACCTGCTGGTCACGGATATCGTCATGCCGGGCCTGGACGGCATCGGGCTGGCGCTCAGGGTGACCCGGGATTATCCGGACCTGCCCGTCCTCCTGATGACCGGCTATTCCGCCGAACAGCAGCGCGCCTATGATCTGGAAGAACTGATTTGCAAAGTGCTGATCAAGCCCTTTACGCTCAAGCAGATCTGCGATGCGGTGGAGGAGGCGCTGGCTCAGCGCCGGGCAGGCTGAGGGCTTCGTGTACAACTCCGTCGGTTAACCCGATTTTCATGATCCTTTCCTATCCCTCCCGCTCCGGCAGGACAGGTAACTGCCTGAATATGGTTTTGAGAGGACTGGAGTTTACAGGACCGTGGACCCGCTGAGGGACGAAAGGCGCCTGGCCAACCGCTATATCGCGGGGCTTCTGATCATCGTGCTGCTGATCGCGGGCGCTGGTTTCCTGATCGATCGCCTGGTGCGGGCCGAGCACAACACCGCCGAGATCATAGAGTTGGCCGGGCGCCAGCAAATGCTCTCCCAGCGCATCACCCAATTGGCTTTTCGCTACGCCCTGGCGGACAACCGGCAAGAGGCGCACAGCCTACACGGCCGCCTTTCCGTGGCCGCGCGCGAGATGAGGCGGACGCATGAGACGCTTCTGAAGTCTCCGCCCGCCCCCGGCTATGCGGACGCGGCCGACACGATCTATTTCGATCCTCCCTACAGGCTCGACGCCCGGGTCCGGAGGTTTCTGGGAGCAGTCCGGGGCCTGCTCGACGCGTTCGATCGGAGGGGACTGGACAGTCCCTACCTGGAGCATCTCCGGGACCGCGAGGGGACCCTGCTGCTGCAAGGCCTGGAGCGTGTGGTCGAGCGCCACGTCCAGCAAAGCCAGATCGCGATGGACCGCCTGCAATGGGTTCTCTGGGGCCTCTTTGCGACCATACTGTTGATCATTGCCCTGCTGGGTATCCTGATCTTCCGTCCCGCCGTTGCCCGCCTCATGGCGCGAACTCTGGAACTGCACAGGGAAGCCGGGACCGATCCGCTGACCGGTAGCCAGAATCGCCGAGGGTTCTTCACCTGGGCCGAGGCCCTGCATCAACGCCTGCGACGGGGGGGAGATCGCTGTGCCCTGCTGCTGCTGGATATCGATTATTTCAAGGCGATCAACGATGCGCATGGCCATGAGGCAGGCGACAGGGTCCTGACGCAAGTCGTGGAGACGTGCGGCCGCAACCTGCGCCAGCACGACGTCCTGGGGCGCCTGGGTGGCGAGGAATTCGCAATCCTGCTGCCCGGAAGCACGGCGCGCGGTGGTTATGGCGTTGCAGAGAAGTTGCGCGAACTGATCGAGGACCTTGAGGTGGAGGTCGCCGGCGACAGACGGGTCAACTGTACGGTCAGTGTCGGTGTCGCCGAGCTGAAGGTGGAGGATGAGACGCCGGCGGATGCCGTGGCGCGCGCCGATGCCGCGCTCTATCGGGCCAAGCAGGCAGGCCGCAACAGGGTCATCATTGCCGAGGAGGACGAGCAGGACTGACGGGGCCTGCTCTGCAGGTCGAGCGCGCATGGCCTGCGAACGGGGCGAGTCGCATCATCTCGCGCCGGAACGCAGGTTACACCTGCCCGTGACGCCAGTCTCGCAGCAGCGATAGCGGCGTTCGGTCCATCCGCTGAAGGTGTGATGAAGGTGGTTGGGGCGGCAGGATTCGAACCTGCGAGTCACGGTACCAAAAACCGTTGCCTTACCACTTGGCTACGCCCCAATCGCAAGGCGCGCTCCAGCGCCCCGTTCGAGGCCGGGAACTTAGCGCTGTCGGCGCCGTCCCGCAACACTCGCTTTGCATGCCGCAGGCGCCTCCGGGAGGCGTTGGCAAAGGTCCTCTCGTTCGAAAAAAGCCTGCATTATCGGGATGGTAGAACAGGACCATGGTTGAGTCGGGCCTTTTTTCCCGCTTTAATCCCTCCCAGATATCAAGGATGAAAATCCAACAGCCTGCCGGGCCCTCGCCCGGCGGGTTTTCGCACAACAGGCAAGAGGGAGCGTCGCAGAAGATGTCGGAAACGCAGGTCATCCCCGTCAAGGACAAGATCGCCAGCAGCGCGCATGTGGATGCGCAGTCTTATGAAGAAATGTATCGCCGCTCGATCGAGGACCCGGAAGGCTTCTGGGCCGAGCACGGCAAGCGCATCGACTGGATGAAACCCTACAGCCAGATCAAGGATGTGAGCTTCGGCCCGGACGATGTGCATATCCGCTGGTTCGCGGACGGGACGACCAATGCGGCCGTGAACTGCATCGACCGGCATCTGCCGGCCAAGAAGGACCAGCCCGCAATCATCTGGGAAGGCGACGATCCGGGCGAGGACAAGACCATCACCTATGGCGAGCTGCATCGCCAGGTCTGCCGCATGGCCAATATCCTGAAGGCCCGCGGCGTCACGCGCGGCGACCGGGTGACGATCTACATGCCGATGATCCCCGAGGCTGCCTACGCCATGCTGGCCTGTGCGCGCATCGGCGCCATCCATTCCGTGGTCTTTGGCGGGTTTTCGCCCGACGCGCTGGCCGGTCGCATCGAGGACTGCGAGTCCACCTTCGTCATCACCGCCGACGAGGGCGTGCGCGGCGGCCGCAAGATCCCGCTCAAGGCCAATACCGACAAGGCACTGACCAAGTGCCCCGGTGTCCGCCACGTGCTGGTGGTGCGTCGCACCGGCGGCGATATAGACTGGCACGAGGATCGCGACCTCTGGTTCCACGAGGAGTTCGAGAAGGTTGGCGACGACTGTCCGGCCGAGGAGATGGGCGCCGAGGATCCGCTGTTCATCCTCTATACGTCGGGCTCGACCGGCAAGCCCAAGGGCGTGCTGCACACCACCGGCGGCTACCTCGTCTTCACCTCGATGACCCACGAGTACGTCTTCGACTACAAGGATGGCGAGGTCTACTGGTGCACGGCCGACGTGGGCTGGGTGACCGGACACAGCTATATCCTCTACGGCCCGCTGGCCAATGGCGCCACCACGCTGATCTTCGAGGGCGTGCCCAACTATCCGGATGCCTCGCGGCACTGGCAGGTCTGCGACAAGCACAAGGTCAACATCTACTACACCGCGCCCACCGCGATCCGCGCCCTGATGCGCGAGGGCGAGGAGCCGGTGAAGAAGACCGACCGCAAGTCGCTGCGCCTGCTGGGCACCGTTGGCGAGCCGATCAATCCGGAAGCCTGGATGTGGTACTACAAGACTGTGGGCGAGGAGCGCTGCCCCGTCGTGGACACCTGGTGGCAGACGGAGACCGGCGGCATCATGATCTCGCCGCTGCCCGGGGCCATTGACCTGAAACCGGGCTCGGCAACGAAACCCTTCTTCGGCGTGAAGCCGGAAATCGTGGATACCAACGGCAATGTCCAGGAGGGGGCCTGCCAGGGCAACCTCTGCATCGCCGATTCCTGGCCGGGACAGATGCGCACGGTCTACGGCGATCATGAACGCTTTATCCAGACCTATTTCTCCACCTATCCCGGCAAGTACTTCTCGGGCGACGGCTGCCGCCGCGACGAAGACGGCTATTACTGGATCACGGGCCGTGTGGACGACGTGATCAACGTCTCCGGTCACCGCATGGGCACGGCCGAGGTCGAATCGGCCCTGGTCGCGCACAAGAAGGTCGCCGAGGCGGCCGTGGTGGGCTATCCGCACGATCTGAAAGGCCAGGGCATCTATGCCTATGTCACGCTGGTGGCGGGCGAGGAGCCCAGCGAGGAGCTGCGCAAGGAGCTGGTGCAGTGGGTGCGCCAGGAGATTGGCCCAATCGCCTCGCCGGACCTGATCCAGTGGGCGCCCAGCCTGCCCAAGACGCGCTCGGGCAAGATCATGCGCCGCATCCTGCGCAAGATCGCCGAGAACGACTACAGCAACCTGGGTGACACCTCGACGCTGGCCGACCCGGCGGTGGTGGACGACCTGG
The DNA here is from genome assembly GCF_042651425.1 of Fodinicurvata halophila. Lineage (NCBI taxonomy): Bacteria > Pseudomonadati > Pseudomonadota > Alphaproteobacteria > Rhodospirillales > Rhodovibrionaceae > Fodinicurvata > Fodinicurvata halophila. The sequence goes on from NZ_JBHSCW010000004.1 coordinate 92,223, forward strand.
TGGAGAACCGCATGAACCGGTGATCTCTCGGGGTCCAGTCGCGTGCACGAAAAAGGCGGCCCTCCGTGGCCGCCTTTTTCAATGTCCGGGGCGTGAGCCCGGCCGGAGTGACGTAACCCTCAGTCCTCGTCCATGCGCAGGGCGGCCAGGAAGGCGGACTGGGGAATTTCCACGTTGCCGAACTGGCGCATGCGCTTCTTGCCCTCCTTCTGCTTCTCCAGCAGCTTGCGCTTGCGGGTGGCGTCGCCGCCGTAGCACTTGGCGGTGACGTCCTTGCGCATGGCGCTGACCGTCTCGCGCGCGATCACCTTGCCGCCGATGCTGGCTTGGACGGCGACCTTGAAGAGCTGGCGCGGGATCAGCTCCTTCAGCTTGGCGCAGAGCGCACGGCCGCGCACCTCGGCCTGGCTGCGGTGGACCACCAGCGCCAGGGCATCCACCGGTTCGCCGTTGACCATGATGGTCAGCTTGACCAGGTCGCCCTCGCGGTAGCCTTCCAGCTGGTAGTCGAAGGAGGCATAGCCGCGGGTCACCGACTTCAGGCGGTCGTAGAAGTCGAAGACCACCTCGTTCAGGGGCAGGCGATAGATCACCATGGCCCGGTCGCCGACATAGGTGAGGTCGATCTGCTCCCCGCGCCGTTCCTCGCAGAGCTTGAGGATGGGCCCCAGGAAGTCGTCCGGCACCAGGATGGTCGCCTTGATCCAGGGCTCCTCGATATGGTCGATCTGCGTGGGCTCCGGCATGTCGGTGGGATTGTGCAGCTCCTTCATGCCGCCGTTCTTCGTGTAGACATGATAGACGACGGAGGGCGCCGTGGTGATCAGGTCCAGGCCGAACTCGCGCTCGAGGCGCTCCTGCACGATCTCCAGGTGCAGCAGGCCCAGGAAGCCGCAGCGGAAGCCGAAGCCCAGTGCCGGCGAGACCTCGGGCTCGAAGAGGAAGGAGGAATCGTTGAGCGCCAGCTTGCCCAGGGAGTCGCGCAGCTCTTCGTACTGCGAGGTGTCGCTGGGAAACAGGCCGCAGAAGACCACGGGAACGGAGGGCTGGAAGCCTTCCAGGGGCGCCTCGCAGGGCCGCTTCTCCTCGGTGATGGTGTCACCCACCTTGGCGTCCGCGATGTCCTTGATGCCGGAGATGACGTAGCCGATCTCACCGGGGCCCAGAGCGTCGGCCTTGGTCTTGCCGGGCCGGAAGACGCCGACCTGGGTCACGTCGTGGAGTGCGCGGGTGCCCAGCATGCGGACCTTCATGCCGCTCTTCAGCGTACCTTCCATGACCCGAACGAGCGTGACCACGCCCAGGTAGGGGTCATACCAGGAATCCACCAGCAGGGCCTTGAGCGGCGCCTTGATGTCGCCCTTGGGCGGGGGCAGGCGCTGGACGATGGCTTCCAGGACATCGCTGACGCCCCTGCCGGTCTTGGCCGAGATCTCCAGGGCATCGGTAGCGTCGAGACCGATCACCTCCTCGATCTGCTCCTTGATGCGATCGGGTTCGGCGGCCGGCAGGTCCACCTTGTTGAGCACGGGGACGATCTCGTGGTCGTGATCGAGGGCCAGGTAGACATTGGCCAGGGTCTGGGCCTCGACCCCCTGGCTGGCGTCGACCAGCAGCAGCGAGCCCTCGCAGGCCTTGAGCGAGCGGCTGACCTCGTAGCTGAAGTCCACATGGCCCGGTGTGTCGATCATGTTCAGGATATAGGTCTCGCCATCCTGGGCCTGGTAGGTCAGGCGCACGGTCTGGGCCTTGATGGTGATGCCGCGCTCGCGCTCCAACTCCATGGAGTCGAGCACCTGTTCCTTCATCTCGCGCTCGGTCAGCCCGCCACAGATCTGGATCAGCCGGTCGGCGAGGGTCGACTTGCCGTGATCGATATGGGCCACGATGGCGAAGTTGCGGATATTCCTGAGGTCGGTTGTCATTAAGCTCTCGAATCACTGCGCGGGGCGCGAGACGCCTCCATGAGGCGCCGGCCAATTGGCGCGCAAGATAGGGCGGAACGCCCCGGCTCGCAACGCTTGTGGCGCAGGCGTGCATGATAGGGCGGCATTCGCCTTTCTGTAGCATTTCTCAGGCAGCCTGCGAGTGAAGACTGTTCACTCGGGGGGCGGCAGCGCTATAGTCCCCGCCCATGCGAATCCTCTATCACCTTCCCCTGGATCCCGGGTGCCGAAAGATCCGTCTTCTGCTGGCGGAAAAGGGCCTCGGGGTCGAGTTGAAAAGCGAACAGGTCTGGGAGCGGCGCGATGCCTTCCTGCGGCTCAATCCAGCCGGGGAGGTGCCGGTCCTGGTGGAAGCCGACGGAACCATCCTGCCGGATGCGCAGGTGATTGCCGAGTATCTCGAGGAGACCTGCAACGAGACGCCCCTGTTGGGGGCGACAGCCCTCGACCGTGCGGAAACCCGGCGGCTGGTGAACTGGTTCGACCGCAAGTTCGCACGCGAGGTCTCGGACCTGCTGATCGAGGAAAAGGTGATGAAGCGCCTGCTGGGCAGGGGCAATCCCGATTCCGCCGCGATTCGCGCCGCAAATCACAATATTCATCACCATCTCGACTATGTCGGTTGGCTGGCCGAACGGCGGAACTGGCTGGCCGGCGAGCACCTGGGCCTGGCCGACCTGACGGCGGCGGCCCATCTCTCCTGTCTCGATTACCTGGACCATGTGCCCTGGGATCAGCATCCGTCGGCGCGCGAGTGGTATGCCCGCATCAAGTCCCGACCGTCCATGCGGCCGATCCTGGCGGACTACCTGGCCAGCAATCCACCGCCGAAGCACTACGCGGATCTGGACTTCTGAAAAGTCAGCCACCCTCCAGGGCACGAGAAATTTCACGGCGCCGCAGGTATTCTCAAGGTGTAAATAGCTGTATTCAGTATATTGCACTGGCTTTTCTTGGAATGCTCGGAAGAATATCGCGCGCTTTATCTGTATACCCTGAATATATTATACAGACAGCGTGAAAATTTTCATTGACGAAGCGGCCGCATTCAACTTAAAGCTAGGACTGTCTTCCATCTCAGCTTGTGGTTTTACAGCTACGGGCAAGACTTGACACCCGCCGGCGGTTCATTCCGCCGGCGGTTTTTTTTATTCGCCGGATCCGGCTTCCGGCATCTCCGATGTCTCCGGTCCTTCGAGCTGCTCCAGGTTCTGCCGAGCGATTCGCGCCGCTCGGGTTCCGGGCTGCGCGTTGATGACCTGCTGCCACAGGGTGGCGGCGCGCACTGCCTGGCCCAGTTCCGCACGCATGATCCCCTCCTGAATCTTCAGGCCGACATCTTCCGGGGACAGCTCACGGGCGCGCAGAATGTCGTCCAGCGCCAGCTGGGGCGCATCGACGCGACGATAGGCGCTGGCGCGCAGGGACAGGATATCGGCGCGCTCCGGCGCCAGGTCGTGAGCCCGGTTCAGGTCATCCACGGACTCCCAGTACCGTCCCATGTCGGCCAGTGAAATGCTGCGGTCGATATAGAGTTCGACATCCTCGGGCAGCTGCTCGAGCGCCTCGCTCTGCACTTCATAGGCCTTTTCCGGCTGTTCGGCCATCATCCAGGCCCAGCCGATGTCGGCCAGCAGGTGCGCGCGTCTGGAGTCGGGAACCTCGTCCGCCAGGGCACGAAGCTGTTCGGCGGCTTCGGCATAGCGTTCGAGCCCGATCAGGGCTTCAGCCGCGCAGTGCTCTGCGGCGGGTGGCGACTCGGGCTCATCCTGCCAGAGGTTGGCCGCTGCCAAGCCCTTCTCCGGCTCGTTGCGAGCCAGGTCCATGCAGCGGCGATAGCGGTCCTGCGCCGGATCCTCCTCCTCGGCTCCGGAGGCGGGCTGGTTCTCCCGGTCCTGCTCCTGGGCAAGCGCCGGCAGGCCGCAAGCCAGGGCAATCACCAGGGCAAGGTGGGGCAGCAGGCACCGGAACGGGGACAATCGAAGCAGCGACATGGCCGGCAGTTTCCTCTTTCTCCGCTTGGCGGGCAAGCCCTGCTGAGGCATCTTGCCCGCATGAATGATGAACAAAAACACGAGACTGCGACCGGGCAGCCGAAGCTGTTCTGCTTCGGGCTGGGATTCAGCGCTCTGACGCTGGGACAGCGACTGCTCGGCAAGGGCTGGCGGGTGGCCGGCACGACCCGCAGTCAGGACAAGGCGGAGCATCTGCGGGCACAGGGATTCGAGACCTGGCTTTTCGATCCCGAGCGTCCCCTTGCCGATGCTGAGACAGCCCTGGCCGGCACGCAGTATCTCTTGAGTTCCGTCCCGCCATTGCCGGTGGGCGATCCCGTGCTGGCGGCGCATGGGGAGGCCATTGCCCGATTGCCGGAGACAAGCTGGATCGGCTATCTCTCGACCACCGGCGTTTACGGAAATGCCGACGGTGGCTGGGTGGACGAGGACTCGCCCATCCAGCCCAGCGGCGAACGCGGGCGCCGCCGGGCGGACGCCGAGGCCGCCTGGCTGGAATTGGGGCAGCGAAGCGGCCGGCCGGTCCACCTCTTCCGTCTGGCCGGTATCTATGGACCGGGGCGCAACCAGCTGGAAAGCCTGAAGCGCGGCAAGGCGCGGCGCATCCACAAGCCGGGACAGGTTTTCAGCCGCATCCATGTGGAGGACATCGCCGCGGTGCTGGAGGCCTCCATGGCCCGTCCCGCGGGGGGGAGGGCCTACAACGTCTGCGACGACGAGCCGTCCGATCCCGCAGAGGTCGTGAGCTATGCCGCAGATCTGCTGGGCGTCGAACCGCCGCCCCTCGTTCCGTTCGAGGAGGCTGATCTCTCGCCCATGGCCCGAAGTTTCTACGATGACAGCAAGCGTGTTGCGAACCGCCGGATCAAGGAAGAGCTTGGGGTCCGCCTGGCCTATCCCGACTATCGCAGCGGCCTGTCTGCTCTGCTGAATGACGTCGAGGCCGCGTCCTGAGAGAGCTCGGGCTCAACCGATGCGGGCGATGAGCGCGTCCAGAGTGGCTTTCAGGTGGCCGAGATCCCGTTCGGTCGAGAAGCGGTGATCGGCATCTTTCACCAGCTTGATCTCGACATCCTGGGTCGTCAGGGTCTCGGCCAGCCGGATGGCGGTGCGGTAGGGGACGTCATGGTCCGCCATGCCGTGCAGGAGGCGGACCGGGCAGCTGATTTCCAGGGGCTTGCGCAGCAGCAGGCGCTGACGTCCGTCCTCGATCAGGTCTCGTGTGATGATGTAGGACGATTCCGCGTACTCCGAGGGCACCTCGATGCGACCCTTGTCCATCACCTCTTGGCGCAGTTCCGGGGTCAGCTGCTCCCACATCAGGTCTTCGGTGAAATCGGGGGCCGCGGCAATGCCCACCAGGCCGGCCACGCGCTCGGCCCGGGCCAGGGCCGCCAGCAGCATGACCCAGCCGCCCATGGAGGAGCCGACGAGGATCTGAGGGCCTTCCGTCAGCTGGTCGATCATCTGTAGGGCATCCTCGGTCCAGTGACCGATGGTGCCGGTCTCGAACTCGCCGCCGGACTCGCCATGTCCCGAGTAGTCGAAACGCAGGAAGGCCTGTCCCCGCTGCCGGCAGTGGTCTTCCAGTTCCGTGGCCTTGGTGCCTGTCATGTCGGACTTGTAGCCGCCCAGGAAGACAACGCCGGGCGTGTGGCCCTCCAGGCGACGCCAGGCAAGGCGGGTCCCGTCGTTGGACGTGAGAAATTCCGGGGATCTGCTGGCTTCGGTCATGACGGCTCCTGCGGTCTCTGGCATGGTCGGCTTCACCAAAGGCTAACAGGAACGGCTTTTCTTGACAGCCTTCGAAAAGCCCCCTAAGTCCCGGCACTCTATCAGTTTTGGAACTCTCTTGCGGGAAGGAAAACACCGGCATGGTTGCGATCACACTGCCGGACGGATCGGAAAAGGCATATGACGGCCCTGTCAGCGGCCTGGACGTGGCGGAATCCATCGGCTCCGGCCTTGCGAAGGCGGCCCTGGCCGTCAAGGTGAACGGCGAGCTGCGCGACCTGACGCGCCCCATCGAGGAGGATGCCCGGCTGGAGATCGTCACCCGCAACCACGAGGATGCCCTGGAGCTGCTGCGCCATGACGCAGCCCACGTGATGGCGGAAGCCGTGCAGGAACTCTACCCCGGAACGCAGGTGACCTTCGGGCCGGCCACCGAGGACGGCTTCTACTACGACTTCGCGCGCGACGAGCCCTTCACCCAGGAGGACCTGGAGAAGATCGAGGCGCGCATGCACGAGATCGTCAAGCGTGACGAGGCGATCCGGCGCGAGGTCTGGGACCGCGACGAGGCCATCCGCTATTTCGAGTCCATCGGCGAGATCTACAAGGCCGAGCATATCCGCAGCCTGCCCGAAGACGAGGTGATCACCGTCTATCGCCAGGGTGACTGGCTGGACCTCTGCCTGGGCCCGCACCTGCCCACCACCAGCAAGCTGGGGCACGGCTTCAAGTTGCTGAAGGTCTCCGGCGCCTACTGGCGGGGCGATTCGAGCAACGAACAGCTGCAGCGCATCTACGGCACCGCCTGGGAGGACGAAAAGCGTCTCAAGGCCTATCTCACCATGCTGGAAGAGGCGGCAAAGCGCGACCATCGTCGCCTGGGGCGCGAGATGAGCCTGTTTCACCTGCAGGAAGAGGCCGTGGGCTCGGTTTTCTGGCACCCCCACGGCTGGACGCTGTATCGCACGGTGGAAGAGTACATGCGCCGGCGTCTCGAGGAGGCCGACTATCACGAGGTCAAGACACCGCAGCTGATCGATCGCAATCTCTGGGAGGCCTCGGGGCACTGGGAGAAGTTCCGCGAACACATGTTCATCGCCGAGAGCGAGGAGCGGATTCTCGCGGTGAAGCCGATGAACTGCCCGGGGCACGTGCAGATCTACAAGCAGGGCATCACCAGCTATCGCGACCTGCCTTATCGCATGGCCGAGTTCGGCAGCTGTCACCGCAACGAGCCCTCGGGGGCTCTGCATGGCCTGATGCGCGTGCGCTCCTTCACCCAGGACGATGCGCACATCTTCTGTACCGAGGACCAGATCGTCAGCGAGACCAAGCGCTTCTGCGATCTGCTGAAGACGGTCTACCAGGATTTCGGGTTCACCGAGATCACGGTGAAGTTCTCGGACCGTCCGGCCACCCGCTCCGGCAGCGACGCCGTTTGGGACAAGGCGGAGAAGGCGCTCAAGGAAGCCACCGAGGCGACGGGCCTGAACTATACGCTCAATCCGGGCGAGGGGGCGTTCTATGGCCCCAAGCTGGAGTTCGTCCTCAAGGATGCCATCGGCCGGGACTGGCAGTGCGGAACCCTGCAGGTGGATTTCGTCCTGCCGGAACGTCTGGAGGCAACCTATGTGGCGGAGGACGGCAGCCGGCAGCGGCCCGTCATGCTGCATCGGGCGATCCTGGGCTCGTTCGAGCGTTTCCTGGCCATCCTGATCGAAAACTTCGCAGGACGCTTTCCGCTGTGGCTGGCGCCACTCCAGGTGGTGGTGGCCACCATCACCAACGATGCGGACGACTATGCCCATCAGGTGGCGGAGCAGCTGCGTGCCGCCGGCTTGCGCGTGGAAACGGACTTGCGCAACGAGAAGATCAACTACAAGGTTCGCGAGCACTCGCATGCCAAGGTGCCGGTGATCGCCGTGGTGGGCAAGCGCGAGGCGGAGCAGCAGGGCGTGAATCTGCGCTGGCTCGGCTCGAAGGAACAGGAGTCGCTTGCGCTGAGTGAAGCAGTGAATAAACTGGAGTGGGAAGCACGGGCGCCCGACAGGGCACCGGTCTGAACACAATAACTCCCAGTCCGTACTGGGGGCAGGATTCAACAGATACAGGAGACATATCCATAGCAAGGCCACCAATGGACGCGGCACCTAGCAAGGATGGACCGCGCGTAAATGATCAGATCCGCAACCCCAAGGTTCGGCTGATCGATGAAGAAGGGGAAAATGTCGGCGTCGTGGAGATTCACGAAGCGATGGAACGCGCCGACAATGCGGGACTCGATCTCGTGGAGATCGTTCCCAATTCGGATCCGCCCGTCTGCAAGATACTTGACTACGGCAAGTACAAGTACGAGGCGCAGAAGCGTGCCAACGAGGCGCGCAAGAAGCAGAAGACCATCGAGGTCAAGGAAATCAAGATGCGCCCCAATATCGACCAGCATGACTATGAGGTGAAGATGCGGGCGATCCAGCGTTTCCTGAGTGAAGGCGACAAGGTCAAGGTGACCATGCGCTTCCGCGGGCGCGAAATGGTTCACCAGGAACTGGGGTTGAACCTGTTGAACCGGGTGCGGGACGAGACCGACGACCTGGGCAAGATCGAACAGTCCCCGAAAATGGAAGGCCGCCAGATGACCATGGTGATGGCGCCGCGCTGAAACGACGGCGCCGATCGGGTGGCCAATGACAAAGGAACGGCAGCGTCGGTGGCTGCCGTTCCTTGACGTGCATCCGGGGTCTTGCTCGTTCCAGGCGGACCCCTGAGTTCAGTGAGACATGAAGACCGGCAGGGGGCTGCGCCGGAGCAGTGTGTTGGTCACGCCGCCGAGGACGATCTGGCGCCAGCGCGCATGGCCGTAAGCACCGGTGACGATCATGTCGCAATCGCGTTTCTGGGCCTGCTCGATGATGGTGTCACCGGTCGCACTGCGCGATGTCCGACTGTCGACCTCCACGTTGATTCCGTGACGATCGAGATGCGCGGCGATGCTGGCGCCCGGCAGTTCGTGCGTCTTCTCCACATTGACCGAGAGCAGCGTCACCTTGTTCGATTCGCGCAGAAAGGGCAGGGAATCGGACACAGCGCGCGCCGCTTCGCGGCTGCCGTCCCAGGCCACCAGGATGTTCTTTCCGATGGACTTGTCGATGCCGGCTTCCGGGACGACCAGCACCGGCCGCCCGCTTTCCAGGATGACGCTTTCCGCCAGGTCCCGGAATGCGTCGGGAACCTGCTTCAGACCGATCGGGCCCAGCAGGATGAGGTCTGAATAGCGTCCGTGCAGACTGACGGAATTCTCCGGTTCCCCGGTGACGGCCTGCCATTCACTGGACGCCTCGCGCCCGGCCTGCCGCAGCTTTTCCTCGAAGAGCTTTCGAAGAGAGCTCATGTGTTCGTCATATTCCTTGGAAATGTCGCGCACGAGTTGCTGGGGCATCACGGCCGCACCGTAGGCCGGGATCGGTTCGGGCGGCCGGATTCCCAAGCCAGCCAGATGAGCGTCCTTCTCGGTTGCCAGCGCGATGGCAGCCTCGAGACGGGCTTTTCCCGAGGGCGTGTCCTCAACGTGAACGAGCAGGGTTTTGAGCGTCATCATCTTCTCCCTATTATCGGTTTTCAGGCAACGCAGGGCAGCCTGACTCACATATGCGTGTTGCGACAGGGGGTTTCAAAGTTTCTCCGGGAACGAGACAATGAAGCCTTGACTTTGTGCGCTGCACAATTCACATAAGCACAGGCTTCCATTATCAGCCGACTGCGTGCGGGATCGAATTCATCTGTCCCTGTCCACAACGGAAGCCTTCAATCAGATCAAAGACGGCCTTTTCACGCGGGGCTTTCAGACAGCCCCGGATGTGTCTTTCCTGTCGGAAAGCACACGAACCGCATTGTGCGGCAAATCCGGGCAAACCGGAAATACAGGAATTGACATCATTCAATGATCTCGGCCTCAATGCCGAGCTTCTCAAGGCGCTGAGCGCCCAGAACTTCGAAACCCCCACTCCGATTCAGAGCCGTGCCATTCCCCTGGTGCTGCAGGAGAAGGATCTCCTTGGCATTGCCCAGACCGGGACCGGCAAGACGGCCGCCTTCGGCCTGCCGCTACTGCAGCGCCTGAAGAGCCAGGATCGTCGCCCAGTGCCCAAAAGCTGCCGTGCACTGATTCTCAGCCCGACTCGTGAACTGGCGGGACAGATCGCGGACAACCTGTGCAGCTATGCCAAGTTCAGCCGCCAGCACATCGCCTGTGTCGTGGGTGGTGTGCCCGTCCGCAAGCAGGCCATTGCCCTCAACAAGGGCGTCGATGTGCTTGTGGCCACGCCGGGCCGGTTGCTGGACCTCGTGGATCAGCGCGCCGTGCAGCTGCAGGACGTTGAAGTCCTGGTGCTCGACGAGGCCGACCAGATGCTGGACCTGGGCTTCATTCATGCCCTGGACCGCATCGCGAAGCTCGTTCCAAGCCAGCGGCAGACCCTGCTGTTCTCGGCAACCATGCCCAAATCCATTGCCAGCCTGGCTGCACGCTTCCTGAGGGACCCTGTCCGGGTCGAGGTTAGCGCAGCGGCCACGCCGGTCGAGCGGATCGACCAGAAGATCGCGTTCGTGCAGGGCGGCGGCAAGGCAAACCTGCTGCGCGAGATCCTGTCCGAGGCACCCGATGCCCGGGCGCTGGTCTTCACGCGCACCAAGCGCGGCGCCGATCGTGTGTCCCGGGATCTGGAAACTGCCGGTCTGCAGGCCGATGCGCTGCACGGCAACAAGAGCCAGAGCCAGCGTGAACGGGCGCTCGGCGCCTTCCGCAAGGGCAAGGCCCGTGTCCTGGTCGCCACCGATATCGCCGCGCGCGGCATCGATGTCAGCGGGATCACCCATGTGATCAACTACGACCTGCCCAACGTTCCCGAGAGCTATGTTCACCGCATCGGCCGTACGGCCCGTGCCGGCGCCTCCGGCCTGGCCATTTCCTTCTGCAGTCCCGATGAACACGCCTATCTGCGGGACATCGAACGCCTGACGGGCAGTGCCATCCAGACACTGGACGGCAGTGCGCGCCCGGTCATCAACGGCGGCGGAAACAACGCACGGCCCGGTGGAGGCAAGTCGCAGAAGAGCAGATCCAATTCCCGTGGTGCCGGCTCTGCCAACGGCGGGCGTGCCGAGAACTCCGGAAAACCCAATGGGCGCAACGGACAGGCCCAGCGCAAGCGGCGCACAGACGCCAGCGGCAACGGCCAGAGGCGCCAACGCCTCGCCTCCTGAGGACAGTGAGCCTCAGACGGGCAGGTTTTCCTGGCCCGGATCGGCCGCCTTTTCGGCCTGCCTGCGTTCCTCGGGACGCAGGTGGGCCATCAGGCGACGCTCGATGTGCTTGAAGATGAACAGGATGCCATAGCTGCAGGCCAGGTAGATCAAGCCCGCGGTGATGTAGATCTCGTAAACCGCGAAGGTGCGCGCCACGATCGAGCGTGCGACACCGGTCAGGTCGAGGATCGTGATGATCGAGACCAGCGAGGTCGCCTGGAACAGGAAGATCACTTCGTTGGAATAGGCCGGCAAGGCCAGGCGGAAGGCCTTGGGCAGGATGATGCGGCGATGGAGCAGCCAGCCGCTCATGCCGCAGGCACGGGCGGCCTCCACCTCGCCGTGGGGCACGGCCTGTATGGAACCGCGCAGGATCTCCGCCGTATAGGCGCCGGTGTTCAGCGTCAGGGTCAGCACGGCGCAGAAGTAGGCTTCCCGGAAATAGGTCCACAGCCCTATGGCCTCAAGTTCGGCCCGGAACTGCCCGCCGCCATAGTAGATCAGGAACAGCTGGACCAGCAGCGGCGTCCCCCGGAAATAGAAGATATAGGCATAGGCCGGCCAGCGCAGGAGCGGGTTTGGCGACAGCCGCAGAAGTGCGGAGGGGATCGCCAGGATCAGCCCAAGAAATACCGAGAGCACGGTGATCTGCAGGGTTATTCCCAGTCCGTCCAGGAGCTGCGGCAGGGAGTCGATCACGAGCTGGAGGTTCATCGCCTCAGGCCCTCCGGATTCCGCGGTTGGCCCAGTTCTCCAGGCGCTGCTGGATGAAGACGGAAACCAGCGTGATGCCCAGGTAGAGCAGGGAGGCGATGAAGAAGAAGGTGAAGGGCAGCCGCGTCGCGCCCATGGCGATCGAGGCGGTGCGCATCAACTCCTCGAGCTGGATGATGGAGATGAGGGCGGTTGCCTTGATCAGCACCATCCAGACGTTGCCGAGGCCCGGCAGGGCAAAGCGCCAGACCTGTGGCAGGATGATGCGGCGCAGGACCAGAAGACGGTGCATGCCGCAGGCCTGGGCGGCCTCGATCTGACCCCTGGGAATGGACTGGAAGGCTCCGCGAAAGACCTCTGTCGCAAAGGCGCCATAGATGAAGCCGAGCGTGATCACGCCGGCCAGGAAGGGATTGAAGTCGATCCTGATGTCATAGCCCATGTCCCCGGCAATGTTCTGAATCAGGGTCGGCGTTCCGTAGAAGATCAGCAGGATCAGCAGAAGTTCAGGGATGCCGCGGATGACGGTGGTGTAGACATTCGCCCCACCGCGCAGGACAGGATTGCCGGAAAGCTTGGCGCCGGCCCCGACAATGCCCAGGCAGATGGCGAGCGCCAGCGAGCAGAGACCGACCAGGACGGTCATCTGCAATCCCTCTAGCAGCATCCAGCCGTAGCCCTGCAGGTTCAGCATAAGGTCACTCTCGGAAAGCGAACTCCCGCCCCGACAGGAGGCGCCTGCCGGAGCGGGGTGGACTCACGAGTTAGCGAGAGCCATAGGCGTCGAAGTCGAAGTACTTGTCGTTGATTTCCTTGTAGGTGCTGTTCTCCCGGATCTCGGCGATGGCTTCGTTGAAAGCCTTGCGCAGCTCGTCCTCGCCGGGACGCACCGCGATGCCGACGCCTTCGCCGTGCCATTCCTCTTCACTGTAGTCCGGACCGACAAACTCGTAGTCCTCGCCTTCCTCCTTGTTCAGGAAGCCCTCCAGAAGGACGACGGAATCGGCCATCACCAGATCGACGCGGCCGTTGGTCAGGTCGAGATTGGCCTCTTCCTGGCTGGCATAGAGGCTGAGATCCACGCCCGGGAAGTTGTCCTTCAGGAAGTTCTCGTGGATCGTCGCCCGTTGAACACCCACGGTCATGCCATCGAGTACCTCGGCGGCTTCGTCGATGTCATCGGGGATTTCCAGGTCCATGTCCTTCGGTTTCACGAACTTGGCCGGGGTCTGGTAGTACTTGTCAGTGAAGTCGACGACCTCCTTGCGTTCCTCCGTGATGGACATGGAGGCGATGATGGCGTCGTACTTCTTGGCCAGGAGGCCGGGAATGATCCCGTCCCAGTCCTGGACGACGAATTCACAGTCGAAGTTGGCAGCGTCGCAGAGTGCCTTGGCGATCTCGACGTCGAAACCGGCCAACTCGCCATCGGAATCGATGTAGTTGAACGGGGGATAGGCGCCTTCGGTGCCGATCAGGACCTTCTCCTGGTCCTGGGCCTGGGCACCCAATCCAAACGCCAGTGTTGCCGCCAGGGCAACGGTTCCAAGCAATCCTCTCATGGTATCAAGCTCCCTCTTCAGTGTTGAGTTGCGACCGGGTCCCGTCTTCGGTCTTGTCTGTTTCAGGACCTCAGGTGAGCTGCCAGGAACTTCTGGCAGCGTTCCGAGTGCGGCGCCTCGAAAATGTGCGCCGGGGTTCCGCGTTCCTCGACGCGGCCTTCATGGAGAAAGACCACCTCGCTGGAGACTTCCCGTGCAAACCCCATTTCGTGGGTCACCAGGATCATGGTGCGTCCCTCCTCGGCCAGCTGGCGAATCACCCGCAGGACTTCGCCCACCAGTTCGGGATCCAGCGCCGAGGTCGGTTCGTCGAACAGCATGACCGCGGGATCCATGGCCAGGGCCCGTGCGATGGCGGCGCGCTGCTGCTGACCGCCGGACAAATGCGCGGGATAGATGGAGGCCTTCTCGGCGATGCCGACCTTCTCCAGCAGCGCCATTGCCTGGGCTTCGGCCTCCTTGCGGGGCTTCTTCAGCACATGGACCGGAGCCTCCATGACATTCTGCAGAATCGTCATGTGGGTCCAGAGGTTGAAGGACTGGAACACCATACCCAGGCGGCTGCGGATGCGATCCACTTGTCGCCGATCGGCGGGAATGCTCATCCCGGCCCGGTTGCGCGTCAGTTTCATTTCCTCGTTGCCGAGAAAGATGCGACCGGAATCGGGGACTTCCAGCAGGTTTATGCACCGCAGCAGAGTGCTCTTTCCCGAGCCACTGGCGCCGATCAGCGTGATGACATCACCTTTCTGCGCGCTCAGCGAAACACCCTTCAGGACTTCCAGGTTGCCAAAGGACTTGCGGATATCTTCAACAAGCAGCGCAGAATCGGCTTGCTCCATATTTGTGTTTCCCTGTGAGCCTGCCGCGGCTTGTCTGCCGCAGTCGTTGTCCTGTCAGGTGGCAGCCTCCTGACCGCGCACCTTCTTGTCAGGCTTGCCGAGTCTAGTCGTCACATCCGTGGAATGCCAAGCTGAAATCGCGCAATCGGGCTAGAGGCGCTGCGCCAGCGACTCCAGGGCACGCTCCAGTTCCGGACGCTGCGGCGCATCCGAGGGCAGGCTGTCGATCTGCTCGCGGGCGCGTTCCAGGGCCTCCGTCGCGGCCTTCCGTTCCTCAAGCACCAGGCGTGCCTGGGCCAGGCGCAGCCACCCTTCGGGGTCCCGAGGATTGTCCTGCAAGCGTGCGGCCAGGCCATCGACCATCGAGCGGATATAGGCTTTCTGTTCCTCCGGGTCCATGTCCCGGACATCGGACTGTCCAGAGGGGGCGGGCGCGTCGTTGCCGTTTCGCGCCAGCTCGTCGGGATCGAGCCCCAGCTCCTGTGCTGTGGCGGAGATCTGCTGCATGAGCATCGGCCGCCATCCGGCGCTTTCCGGCGTGTCCTCCGCCAGGGCGATCCAGCGATCCAGCGCGGCGCGCGGGTCACCCCCCTGTTCCAGAGCCAGGGCCTTGTAGAAGCGCGCCCGGGCATCCTGGGGATTCGCCTCGAGGGCGGCGTCAAAGGCTCGTTCGGCCTCGGGGGAGACACGGCCTTGGTTGATCGTGACCAGGGCTTCGCCCAGCGCCGATTGCAGCCCCGGCCGTGGACCCTCGCTGCGGGACAGGGCTTCCCTGTAGGCCTTGGCCGCCTCGTCCCAGCGGCCGAGAACGCCATAGCTGCGGCCCAGCATTTCCCAGCCGCGCAAATCTTCGGGGTTTTCCTCCAGGCGTGCGCGCAATCCCTCCACCATCTCCGCGATGTCGCGCTGCTGCTGGACTTCCTCCCCGCGCTGGGCCAGGGGCTGTCCGGGCAGGCCCGGCTGCCCGAGCCACAGGTACAGGGAAACGCTGCCCAAAGGCAGGATCACCAACAGCGCCAGAGCCGTCAGGCGTGACAGGTGGGAGGAGAGCGCACCGGCCTCCGTGCGGCTTCCGGCCCGGGAATCGGCGGCCAGCAGACGCCGCTCGATCTCGAGCCGTGCAGCCTTGGCCTCCGCGGGGGCCAGAACGCCACGCTCCAGGTCGCGTTCGACCTCGCGCAGCTGGGCGCGGTAGACCTCGACGTCCTCGCCTCCTCCCGTCGGGCTCTCCTGGGTGCTCGATCTCACCAGGGGGCGGACCAGGAAGAGGCCTGCAAGGGCGGTCAGGGTCGCCGCCAGTATCCAGAACAGCCAGCTCACGAACGTGGCTCCTCTTC
Organism: Fodinicurvata halophila; assembly: GCF_042651425.1. Taxonomy (NCBI): domain Bacteria; kingdom Pseudomonadati; phylum Pseudomonadota; class Alphaproteobacteria; order Rhodospirillales; family Rhodovibrionaceae; genus Fodinicurvata; species Fodinicurvata halophila. The sequence continues at coordinate 107,674 of NZ_JBHSCW010000004.1, forward strand.
CGTGAGCTGCCGCAAGCGCCGGCGCTCCTCGTCACTGAGCTGGCTGAGACTGTCCTGTGGGCGGCGCTTCCTCAGGTAGGTTGCCAGGGCGGCCAGCCCGATCGCGAAGACCAGAGCCGGTCCGAACCAGAGCAGCCAGGTGGCCGGCTTCATCGGCGGCCGGAACAGGATGTAGTCGCCGTAGCGCGAGACCAGGTAGTCACGAATCTGCTGCTCGTTCTGTCCCGCAGCCAGGCGTTCGCGGATCAGGATACGAATATCCCGTGCAATGCCGGCGTTGGAGGTTTCGATGGATTCATGCTGACAGACCACGCAGCGAATCTCCTCGGAGAGCTCCTGGGCCCGGGCTTCGAGTTCGGGGTCATCGAGCTTCTCATCGGGCAGCACGGCCAGAGCCGTGGCCGGCAGCACCAGGCAGAACACGACAAGCAGCAGGATCGCCCTCATCGCAGCTCCTCCAGGATCGGCAGGATCAGGTCATCGATCTCGGTCTCATGGATGGGGCCGACATGCCGGTAGCGGATGACACCCTCGTTATCCACGAAGAAGGTCTCGGGGACGCCTGAGATGCCCCACTCCAGGCCCGCGTCGCCTTCCATGTCGGCGCCGATGGCGTCGTAGGGATTGCCCAGCTCGTCCAGCCACGCCAAAGCCTCGTCCGGTTCGTCCTTGTAGTTGATGCCCACCAGGCGGATGTCCTGGTTCCGGCGCAGCTCGGTCAGGATCGGATGCTCGGCCCGGCAGGGCATGCACCAGGAGGCAAAGACGTTCACCAGCGTGATGCCCTGGCCGCTGAGATCCGCGCTGGACAAACCTGTGGCCGCGCTGCTGCCGGGCTCGCTGCCGTCGATGGGGGGCAGGTCGAAATCGGGGACCGGCTCGTCGATCAGGACAGACGGAATCTCCCCTGGGTCGCGATCGGGATCGAGGCCCCAGACGAAGAAGGCCGTGGCGGCGGCGAAGATCAGCAGCGGCAGGACAAAGAGCAGACGACGCAGCATTCCCGTGACTCCTATTCCGCGGCCGCCGGGACGGCCTTGCCCTGGCGTGACGTGCGCCTGGGGGCGCCCACCCGCAGGCGCCGGTCGGCCAGGGAGAGCGCGCCCCCGAACATCATCATGGCAGCGCCCGCCCAGATCCAGGGCACCAGGGGCTCATAGTAGATTCGCGCCGTCCAGTCCTGGCCTTCCTCGGGCGGTTCATTGATGGTGGCGTAGAGATCCCCCAGCCCGTTGGTGCGGATGGCAGCTTCCGTCGTGCTGCGGTCGGTAACGGGGTAGTGGCGGCGCTCGGGCTCCAGCACGCCCAGGGACTGGCCATCGCGGGTGACCTCGAAGACACCCGTGGTGCTGCGATAGTTGGGGCCCTGACGTGCTTCCACATTCTGGAGAGTCAGCGTGAACCCGGCGATCTCGACCTGGTCGCCGGGGCTGACAGCTTCCACGACCTCTTCCTTCCAGGCGCTGGAGCCGATCATGCCGATCATGCAGACGGCCAGGCCGGCATGGGCGAAGGACATGCCGTAGGCTGACCGCGGCAGCTTGCGTGCCCGGGCCCAGCTGTCGGCCAGGGGAATGCGGAACAGGCGGACACGTTCGGCCCATTCGACCACTGTGGCGGCCAGAAGCCAGACGGCGAAGGCCATGGCCAGGATGGCCAGGACCGGTCCCCCGTTCTGCAGGTACCAGACGGCCAGACCGGCGAGGACTGCCAGCAATGCCACGAAGCGCAGACGACCCAGGACGCCGGGCAGGTCGGCCCGCTTCCAGGCCAGGAAGGGTCCCACACCCATGGCGGCCACCAGCGGCAGCATCAGTGGCACGAAGGTGTAGTTGTAGAAGGGCGGGCCGATGGACACGCGCCCCCCGGTCAGGGCCTCGAGGAACAGCGGATAGAGCGTGCCGATCAGCACCGTGGCAGTGGCTGTCGCCAGCAGCAGGTTGTTGAGCAGCAGCGCACCCTCGCGGCTGACCGGGGCAAAGAGACCGCCGGCCTTGAGCGTCGGCGCGCGCCAGGCAAAGAGCGCCAGCGAGCCGCCGGTGGCGATGCCCATGAGAGCCAGGATGTAGCTGCCGCGCTCGGGGTCGACGGCAAAGGCGTGGACCGAGGTCAGCAGGCCCGAGCGGACGATGAAGGTCCCCATCAGGCTGAGGCTGAAGGTCAGGATGGCCAGCAGGATGGTCCAGGCCTTCAGCGTGTCGCGCTTCTCGACGACGATGGCCGAATGCAGCAGGGCCGTGCCCGCCAGCCAGGGCATGAAGGAGACGTTCTCCACCGGATCCCAGAACCACCAGCCGCCCCAGCCCAGCTCGTAGTAGGCCCACCAGCTGCCCAGTGCGATGCCGCCGGTCAGGCTGCACCAGGCGGCCAGCGTCCAGGGCCGCACCCAGCGCGCCCAGGCCGCATCCACGCGGCCTTCCAGCAGAGCGGCCACGGCAAAGGAGAAGGCAACGGAAAAGCCGACATAGCCCAGGTAGAGCAGGGGCGGATGGAAGGCCAATCCAGGGTCCTGGAGCAGTGGATTGAGGTCGTTGCCGTCCAGCGGCGGATTGGGAACGCGCTCGAAGGGATTCGAGGTGAACAGGGAGAAGGACAGGAAGCCCAGCGCGATCCACGCCTGTACCGACAGGACACGCGCCTTCAGGGTTGCGGGCAGGTTGCGGCCGAAGACGGCGACACCGGCCCCGCAGAGCGCCAGCATCAGGACCCAGAGCAGCATGGAGCCTTCGTGATTGCCCCAGACGCCGGTGACCTTGTAGAGCATCGGCTTGGCCGAATGGGAGTTTTCAACCACGTTGGCGAGCGTGAAGTCGCTGACGACGTAGGCATGGGTGAGCGCAGCGAAGGCCAGCGCGATAGCGCCCAGTTGTCCCAGCGCCGCCGGGCGGGCCACCTCCATCCAACGCGCGTCGCCGCGTCTGGCGCCGATGAAGGGAACGATTCCCTGAATGGCGGCGAGCACCAGGGCCAGGATCAGAGCGAAATGGCCGAATTCAGGTATCACCGGCTTTTTGCCTCCGCAGGATCTTCACCCGTTTCGGGTCGCCATTCGCCGGACTCCTTCAGGGCGTCGGCGACCTCGGCGGGCATGTAGTTCTCGTCGTGGCGGGCCAGGATTTCGCGGGCCTGGAAAACTCCGTTGTCGCCCGCCTGTCCCTCGGCCACAACGCCCTGGCCCTCCCGGAAGAGGTCGGGCAGGGCGCCCTGGTAGACCACCGGCAGGCTGTGGGCTCCGTCGGTTACGACGAATTCCACTCTGTCGTCGTCCAGATGCTCCACGCTGCCTTCCTCTACCAGGCCGCCGATGCGTGCGGTGCGCCCTTCGGGCAGGCCCTTCGCCTGGACGTCGCTGGGCGAATAGAAGAAGACAAGGTTGTCCTCGAAGGCCGTGAGGATCAGTGCGGCTGCGGTTGCGACACAGAGGAGTCCGGCGAAGGCAATATAGAGTCGACGACGCTTTCGGGTCATCACGCCGACTCCCTCGTGTTTTCGTCCCTTTCCCGGTCGCGCAGGGCCTGAAGCTGTCGTTCGTGCCGCTGCAGCTCGTGCCGGGACAGGACATAGAGTCCGGCCATGACGATCAGGGCGAGTCCGTAGCTGGGCCAGACGTAGGCCCCATAGCCGCCCATGGAGAGGAAGGAGAGCAGAGCATCCATGTATCTCAGCGTCCCAGCATCAGGCGGCGGTCGAGCGCTTCGGCGCGCTGGGCCACCAGGCCGGCCCGCATACGCAGAAGAACCACCGCGAGGAAAAAGAAGAGAAAGCCCACGGCCATCACCAGCAGCGGCCAGAGCATGGCCTCGTGAATAGCTGGCGTGCCCAGTCGGGTGACGCTGGCCGGCTGGTGCAGTGTGTTCCACCAGTCCACCGAGAACTTGATGATCGGCAGGTTGACCACGCCAGCCAGGGCCAGCACGGCGGCAGCCTTGCGCCCGCGTTCGGCGTTCTCGAACGCGTGGGTCAGCGCTATGTGCCCGAGATAGAGGAACAGCAGGATCAGCACCGAGGTCAGGCGCGCATCCCAGACCCACCAGGTGCCCCACATGGGCTTGCCCCAGAGCGCGCCGGTGGCGAGTGCCAGGAAGGTGAAGGCTGCTCCCACCGGGGCGATGGCCGTGGCCGCGATGCCGCCCAGCGGATGGCGCCAGATCAATAGCGAGGCGCCGGCGGCGGCCAGCAAGGTATAGGCGAACAATGCCATCCAGGCCGCCGGCACGTGGACATACATGATGCGGACAGAGTCCCCCTGCTGGTAGTCGGCCGGGGAAATGCCCAGGGCCCAGACGAGTCCCGCGGCCAGGCACACCACGGCTAGCCCCAGGCACCAGGGGTAGACAAGGGCGGACAAGCGCAGGAAACGGCCGGGATTGGCAAAACGATGCCAGGAGCCGCCGGGCGCTGTCAGCCTGGATGTGGAAGTCGCGCGCGTCACTTTGTTTTCGGTTTCCCGATGCCGCACAGCCCTGCCCAGGCCCATGCCTGCACAAAGGGTCGCATATCGGCGCTTAACATGGCTTTTCAGGGCCCAAAGGTCCAGACTCATCCCGCCTCCGTGCGGCAATCGACCGCTCCTTGCGCGCCTTGCGGCGGCGACCTGCGCGGCAGGCTGTCTATTCCGCCGCCTGGCGCAGGGCCGCAGCGCCCGCAAAGGCGGCCAGCGGCAGGGCCAGTACCAGGACTGCGGCCAGCAGCAGCAGATGAGGACGCGCGGCAAGTCCGGTCAGGACGGCATCCACCGCCCCGGCGCCGAAGATCAGCACGGGGATGTAGAGTGGCAGGACCAGCAGCGGCACCAGCACGCCGGCTCGCCTTGCCCCCAGGGTCAGGGCCGCGCCCAGGGCGCCCAGCGCGCTGAGCGCCAGGGTCCCGAGCAGCAGTGAGCCCAGCAGCACCGGAAGGGCATGGGACGGAACGCCGAAGAAGACCGCCAGCAGGGGGGTGGCCAAGAGCAGCGGCCCGCCGCTGACCATCCAATGCGCCACGATGCGGGCGAGCACAATGCCTTCCAATGGCACGGGGGCCAGCAGCAGGAGGTCCAGCGTGCCGTCTTCATGGTCCGGTGCGAACAGCCGGTCCAGGGAGAGCAGCACGGACAGCAGGGCCATGACCCAGATCAGGCCGGGCCCGAGTCGCAGCAGCAGGTTCGGTTCCGGCCCCACCGCGAAGGGGAAGAGGGCGGCGCCCAGGATGAAGAAGAGGACGGCCAGCAGGACATCTCCGCTCTGGCGCAGGGCCAGGCGCAGGTCGCGCCCCAGAAGAGCAAGCAGCGAGCTCATGTGCCGGCCTCCAGCGCGTCTGGAGAAACAGCATGGTCCCTGAGATCGAGGCGGCGCTCATCCAGCGGCCAGATGTCCTGATGGGTGGCCAGCAGGACGATCCCGCCTTCGCCCCTGTAGTGCTCGATCTCGTTTCTCAGCGCCGTGATGGCGCTCTGGTCGAGGCCGACCAGGGGCTCGTCGAGCAGCCACAGCGGGGTATCGATGAGCTTCAGGCGCGCCAGCGCCAGGCGGCGGGCCTGCCCGGAGGAGAGGATTCGCCCCGAGCGTTCGGCCAGTGAGGCCAGGCCGAAGGCCGCCAGGGCCTCTTCGGCCAGGTGCGCCGGACGCCCGTGAAACCGGGCCCAGAAGGCCAGGTCCTCGCGCAGGGTGAGACTGCCCTTGAGTGCGTTGCGGTGGCCCACATAGCCGAGGGTTGGAGGTTCTTCCTCACCACCGTGCAGGGGGACGCCATCCCACAGAATCTGGCCTGCGGCCGGTGGCAGGAAGCCGGCCAGGATGCGCAGCAGGCTGGACTTGCCGCTGCCGTTGGGGCCGGTCAGCAGCAGCAGTTCACCGCCTTCGACCTTGAACTCCAGTCCACCGAACACCGGCCAGCCGCCACGCAGGCAATCCAGGGCGGTCACCTCGAGCCTGTGCGTCTGACGGGACGTTTCCTGAGAAGGCGGGGCATGCTCGGCTGCGTTCATGGACAAGCGCTATAGCAGAGACGCGCGGCTCTGCCAAAGCAAAGCCCCAGCCCGGAGCGCAACACGAAAGCCTCGCAAGTCACACCCTAAATCACGTGAACTATCTCTCTTGTAGCTGCCATAGCTCATTATCCTTTAGCCATGTGCAAATTATAGGAATTTCGCTCGAGGCTAGCACGGCTCATTCCAGGCGCTTATGTGGGCATATGTTGACGCCCAATTTATTGTCTGACAATATGACAAAATAGGCAACTAGGAAGATTTTCCCATGATCGACCGTAGTGAACTCCACATCGTCCGATCGCATGAAACTTTGCGAACCAAGGTACAGGACAGGATTCGGACCTCCATCCTGGATGGGCTGTTCCGGCCTGGTGACAAGCTGATAGAGCGAGAGCTATGTGAACTCACAGGCGTAAGCCGCCCTCTTCTCCGCGAGGCACTGGTTCACCTGGAAGCACGCGGGCTGATTGAACGAACGCCGAACAAGGGCTTCACTGTCGTCCAGGTTTCTGTTGCCGAGGTGCATGACATCTATGAGCTGCGTGCCTCGCTTGAAGGAGTTGCGGCGCGCCTATGTGCAGAGCGCGCCAGCGCCAAACTGATCGAAGACCTGCTCAGTAGCGTCGACGCTTTGGGCGCTTCTTTTGAGGACGGGAGCCTGAAGGCCATTCGCACTGCCACGACCAGGTTCTACGACCTTGTCTTCGAGGGCTGCGGCAATCGCGAATTGAAACACGCACTCGAAAGCGCTCTCGACCGTGTCTTCTATCTCAGGGCGCACTCAATGTCCCACCCCGGGCGACGCGAAGCCAGCATGCAAGAGATCCGCGCTATAGCCGAAGCCATAGCGCGGCGAGATCCCGCGGAAGCGGAGCGGATCAGTCTTGCCCACGTCGCGGCGGCAAAAACGGCGGTACTACAGCGCATCCGCCCCGCCGAACCAACAGAACCCGCCGAAATTTCTGCCTAACAACTTAACGAAATGGAAGCTACGGGATGTCCTTAGAGGTCCGAAAGTACACTGCCTACTCCGAGGAACTGCACAAGGAGATGGGGCGCCAGGTCGACCAGCCGATTCTCATGGTCGCCGCTGCAGCGATCATTCAGAACCCTTGGGCCGGTCAGGGCTATGTCGATGATCTGCGCCCAACCATCCTGGAGATCGCACCGAAGCTCGGTAATGAGTTGGTTGAGCGACTCCTTGGCACTATCGGACGTGCAGAGGACGTCGAGGCTTATGGCAAGGCGGCGCTCGTCGGGATCAACGGTGAGATCGAGCACGGCTCCGGGATTATTCATACGCTGCGCTTTGGAAACATCTTTCGCGAAGCCGTTGGCGGCACCGCTTTCCTCAACTTCACCAACGCCCGTGGTGGTGCGGGACACCATGTCAGCATCCCCATGGCTCACAAAACCGACGCCGGATTTCGATCCCACTACCTGACCATCGAGTTCACCGTGGCCGATGCGCCAGGCCCGGATGAGATGATCGTTGCCCTCGGCGCTGCGACTGGCGGTCGCGCCTTCCCCCGGATCGGCAACCGATACGAGGACATGAAGGAAATGGGCCTCGAGCCGAATGGGTGATTCATGACGGAACGTGCACCGGACGGGACGACTTACGAGGTAAGTGGCCCCAAGGGAGCTCCGCTCGTCGTGCTGATACACGGACTTGGGCTGAACCGATACCTGTGGCAAAGCCATGAGGCGGCGCTTTCACCCTCCTACCGAGTTCTCCAATACGATCTTATCGGTCACGGTGAGGGGCCACAGCTGCCTGAAACGCTATCGCTGACCACTTTCTCTGAGCAACTGCGCGGCCTATTGGATCATCTTAGCGAAAGCAGTGCAGCCCTGGTCGGTTTCTCGCTCGGCGGCATGATCAATCGCCGTTTCGCGATAGACCATCCGGATCGCGCAAAAGCGTTGGCCATCCTCAACTCTCCCCACGAGCGGGATCCGCAGTCGCAGCATATTGTTGAGGAGCAAGCCAGGCGGGCCCTTGAGGACGGGCCTGGTGCGACAATAGACGGGGCCTTGGAACGCTGGTTCACATCCGATTTCCGGGTGGCCTACCCCGAGGTAGTGGAAAAGGTGCGTGTCTGGGTTCTCGCCAATGACCGCGAGAGCTACGGCCGATGCCGGGAAATCCTGGCAACCGGGGTGAAAGAACTGATCCGTCCCGAGCCGCCGATTTCCAAGCCTACCCTGGTAATGACCGGTGAGAACGATAGCGGCAGCACCCCGGCTATGTCGCGCGCAATCGCCTCGGAAATCCCCGGCGCCGAGACGATCATCGTGCCGGGCCTTCAGCACATGGGCCTTATCGAACAACCGAATCACTTCACCGAACCGCTTCAAGAATTCCTGGACAGGACGTTGAATTGAACGACTCCGTGAAATCGACCGTGATCCTGATGCCCGGCGCTGGGAACGCCGGCCTGAGCCAATGACCCGCGTCGCGCCGCCCGTTTTCCTGCAATCGGTTCTGCGCTGGGTCGGGCTCGCGCTTTTCGCCTATATGGCCTATGCGACGCTCTATGGCCCGTACCGCACGACCGTCGTTCACCTTGCAATCTATGCCGCCGCAACACTTTTTATAGCATTCCTGGGACGCGAGCGGCACGAGGCCCGCGGAATTCGGCTGGCCCAATGGAGCCTCGATGTTCTGGCAGCACTCGCGGCCCTGGGCAGCATGCTCTATCTGATTGTGGAGTTCGAGCGGCTCCTGAACCTTTGGGGCTCCAGCTATCTGACAACGGCCGATGTCTGGGTTGGTCTGACCATGGTCGCGGTCGCCCTCGAAGCCGCACGGCGGCAATCCTCCGTGCTTGCGCTCCTGGGCGTCGTCGGTGTGCTTTATATGCTTTATGGCAACCATCTGCCGGGCGTTTTCGCGCACGGCGGGATGGAGATTACACGATTTACCTACCTCGTCTCCTATACGACCGAAGGGTTGTTCGGGACCGGCCTGCAGGTGGCGGCCGGCTACCTCTTCATGTTCATGATGTTTGGCGCCACGCTACAGGCGACAAAAACCGGTGATTTCATCATCAACATGGCGAACGCGGGTCTGGGCCGGCAAACCGGCGGGGCCGCCAAGGGCGCAATGGCCGGCAGCGCGGGCCTCGGTACGATGGTCGGCAGCTCGATCGGCAACGTTGTCTCCACCGGTTCCTTCACGATTCCCCTGATGATCCGCACCGGGTTCCGGAGGCACGTAGCAGCTGCGGTGGAAACGAACACCTCCGAAGGCGCTCAGCTTGTACCTCCCATCATGGGCGCAGCGGCCTTCATCATGGCGCAACTCACGGGTATTCCGTATGCCACGATCGCGATTGCGGCCATTCTGCCCGCGGCGCTCTACTACCTCTCGCTCTTTTGGGTCATTCATATCGAGGCTCTGCGCGAGGGGCTTCACGGCCTACCCGAGAACGAAATTCCCTCCGCGCGCGAGGCGATGCGTGATGGCTGGCATCTCTTGGTGGCGCCGATCCTGCTGTTCTACCTCTTGATCGTCGAATCCTTCACGCCGGCCTACGCCAGCCTGATCGCGATCGCGGTCGCGCTTGTGGCAGGCTTCTCCCGCGCCATAACACGAATTTCGGTGAGGGAGCTTCTGGGCCATCTGGATGGCGGCGTTAAGCAGGCCGCCGGGATCACAGCGCTCATCATTTCGATCGGCCTCCTTCAGGCCGCCATCGTTGCAACTGGACTGGGGCCACGCCTGACCGAGATTATCCTGTCCGTCAGTGATGGTTCGCTCATCGTCACGGCGTTGCTCTCCGTTGTGGCAGCGACACTGCTCGGCATGGGCATGCCGACCCCGATTGCCTATTTGCTGCTTGCCATGTTCGCCGCCCCGGCCCTGATCGCTTCGGGCGCTCCGAAACTGGGAGCGCATCTGTTCCTGTTCTACTTCGCCATCAAGTCCGGTTCGACGCCGCCGGTTGCCTTGGTGGCGGTTGTGGCAGCTGGGATTGCCAAGGCCAACTGGTGGAGGACCTCGGTCACCGCCTTCATGCATTCGCTGCCCGGCTTCATCGTTGCGTTCATGTTCCTCTATTCCGATGCGCTCCTCTTGCAAGGCAGCTGGAGTGTCATTGCGCTCGCAACGATATCTGCCGGCGTTGGGGTCTTCGCAATGGCGGCTGGTGTTCAGGGCTGGTGCGGTGACTGGGTCACCTGGCCGGAACGGGCAGTCCTGGCGGCCGCCGCGATCTCGTTGATCAACCCAGGCAGTCTGACCGACGTAGGCGGGCTGCTCGTGGTGGGGGCCATTTTGGCCTTCCGCCTGATGCGCAAGGGCAGGACCCCTGCGCGCAAACCAAGACCGAAGGAGGAAACGGAAACATGATCGGGAAAACACTATTGACAGCAACCGCCGCACTGCTGGCGCTGACGAGCAGTGCGATGGCTCAAGAGCAGGTATCGATTGGAACCAGCAGTTCCGGCTCAGGACCCTACGTGAATGGGTCGTTGATGGCCGATACGATCAGCCAGGCACAGGATGACTATAAGTTCTCTGTGCAAACCACCGGTGGCTACAAGGACAACCTGGGCCTTGTGCTCTCCGACAAGGTGGAGCTGGCACTCAATTCACTGATCAATCTCGAGTTCGCCTACAACCAGCGTGGCGAGTTCGGTGAAGTCGAAATGAAGGACGACTTCAAGGATCTACGCTACGTTTTCACGTTCGGCGTGGTGCCCCACAACATTTTCGTGCGCGAGGATAGTGGGATTAAGTCTCTCCAAGACATCAAGGGCCACGCGTTCAACATCAACGTGCCGGCCAGTTTCACGCATGGACTGAACCTGGAGCTGCTGGAGGCAGCGGATATCTCCCTCGATGACTTCGAAGAAGGCAATGTCTCGACAGGTCAGGTGTTCGATGAAGTCCAGAACGATGTCTTTGCGGGAGGAAGCCATATCTATCAGCTCGGCCTCGGCAACGCCCAGAGGCTGTCGTCCACCACACCGGTTCGCTATCTTGACGTTCCAGAGAAAGTCCTCGACAGGATGAACGAGAACTATCACGGGCTGCTGGTGCCCTTCGAAATTCCGGCCAACACCTACAAGGGTCAGGACGAGGCCGTGCAAACCTTCGGCGTGGCGCAGGTCATCTTCACCGACAAGGATGCGGACGAGGAGATGATCTACCAGTTCACCAAGAACTTCTGGGAGAACCTGGATTCACTCGAGGAAGCCAACAGCAGCTTCAGAGGCATGACACCGGAACTCGGTGCAAAGATGTATGGCATGGAGATGCATCCTGGCGCCAAGCGGTACTTCGAGGAAGCCGGCGTACTCTAACGCCACCATTCCGTTTAGCATCATCTGTCCCGATCGGGACAGATGATGTTGGCGTGAGATCACGGGACGGTGGACATGAGGTTTGCATCCCCGTTTCTCACTCCATAGCCGCACAAGCTGATTATCGTCAGCATCGCGCGATAGCTGATCACATCGCAACGCAATCCCCGAATCCGGAAAACCGTGGTGCTATAACCCCTATGCATAAACACAGTTGCTAGCATGTCCTATGACGACTCCTCGGTTAGCTATTTTTCCGTGTTGGTGAACCGAAAAACTATACAAAACCAGCCGTCGTCACCTAACACTCCACGCTGTTCCGCGATGAACCAAAAAAAAGCGGCCACCGGGGGTCGGTCCGGTGGCCGCGGTTCCAGTCTACGCTTGGGGGCATTTGAGGAGGCCGACTGGAAAACCTCTGACAGAGAGGGGAAGTCTCCGTGTAAGTCTGAAAGTGGGCGGCGAATGTGTTTTCGAAAGGCCTCAAATAAGGCGTAAATGTGATTTCCGCCCGTCTAGACCTCGAACATGTGGCCGAAGCGCCGGGCCTTGGTATCCAGGTAGGCCTCGTTGTGGCCGTTCGAGGGAAAGCTGTGGGCCACGCGATCCTCGACCGAGATGCCGTGGCGGGCCAGGTCGGTCACTTTCTCGGGGTTGTTGGTCAGCAGGCGGATGCGCGTATACCCCAGGTGCCGCAGCATTTCGGCCGCTGGCTCGTAGATGCGCTCGTCGGCGTCGAAGCCCAGCGCCTCGTTGGCCTCCAGCGTGTCGGCGCCCTGATCCTGCAGGCGATAGGCGCGCAGCTTGTTGACCAGGCCGATGCCGCGTCCTTCCTGGGCAAGGTAGAGCAGGATCCCCGCGCCTTCCGCCGTCATGGCCTCGATGGCGCCGCGCAGCTGATCGCCGCAGTCGCAGCGCAACGATCGCAGCAGGTCGCCGGTAAAGCATTCGGAATGCAGTCGGGTCAGAACCGGGGTATCCGCCCGCGGGCTGCCGACAATGATGGCCAGGTGTTCGCGGCCGCCATCGGCCGGGCGGAAGGCCACGATCCGGGTGCTCTCGGCCCCCAGCAGCGGCACCTCCGCGGCGGCCACCTGCTTCAGCAGAAGCGCCGCGCGGCTGCGGTAGTGCTGGATATGGGCGGCAGATACGGCCAGTGCCCCCTCGGGCTGCCGGTCCACCGGCAGCAGAAGCACGGACGGCAGGAGTCGCGCGAGCCGGGTGAGATCGAGGGCGGCTGCTGCGGTCGTGGGCGGCACCTGCTGCAGTCGTTCCGCAAGATTCTTGGGGATCTGGATCGCCGGGGTCTTCGCCGTGGTGGTCGGATTCGCCAACTGGACGAGTTCATCCAGGGTCAGGCCGCTTGTTTCCAGCGCCAGAGGGCTGCCGGCCCCGTTGCCCAGGCCAAGCGCTTCCGCACGCCGCGGGGTGATCAGCAGGCTGGGCGCCAGTCCCGGGGCATGCTGGCGCAACGCCGCGAACGCCTCGTGGTCGGCATTCTCCGTGGAGAGGATCAGGTGCCCCGGACCCTGTCCCTCCTCGTCCTCGCCGAGAAATACGAAACAGGCCCGGCGCAACTCGCCAACAGCCCGTTCCACCGCAATCCGGCTGGCCGGATCAAGCGTTTCCGGACTGGGCGCAGAGCTATCGCCTGAGACGTCTTTCATGGAATCAAACTTTCCGCTGCTCACTTGCCCTCTCGAATGGTAGAGGGCCGTGTCTCCAGAATTCAAGCGTCATACGACGCCAGGGGCTTGTTGGATTAACGGTTCGTCCTGTTTTGTCCATACGAACAAGACTATTAATTGGTTCACGTGCAATGATATCTCAAGCACAGGGCAGGATTGATTTGCCGGCGTGCCTGCATCAAGAATGCATCCGCAAAAGGAAAGGAACCATCTCGCCATGAATGATGTTGTCTGGCGCGGCTGGGACAGGGCGGAACTGGACCGCCAACTGAACCAGCGCGAGCATACACCCGAACACAGCGAGTATTTCAGTCGCTGGGCGGCTGAAAGCGCCGTGCTGCGTGACGAGCTGCCGGTGCGCACGAACCTGGCCTATGGCGAGGGTCCGCTGCAGACGCTGGATTACGTTCCGTCCCAGCAGCCAGACGCACCGCTGATTGTCTTCATTCACGGCGGTTACTGGCAATCCCTGGACAAGGGCGATTTCACCTTTCCGGCGCCGGTTTTCCGCGAGGCCGGCTTTGCCTATGCGTCGGTCAACTACGACATGGCGCCCCAGGTGCGGATTCCCGACATGGTGTGCCAGGTGCGCGACGCGCTCGCCTGGCTTCACAGGAACGCCGAAGATCTGGGGTTCGATGAGGAACGCATGGTCGTGACCGGTCATTCGGCCGGCGGACATCTTGCCGTCATGGCACTCCTGACCGATTGGCAGAAGGGCTATGGCCTGCCGCAGAACCTTCTCTATGGGGCGGCCTCGATTTCGGGCATATACGATCTGGAGCCGCTGCGGAAGAGCTACCAGCAGCCGATTCTGCAACTGGACGAGGAGGCCGTGCAGAGTTCGAGTCCGCTGCGCAATATCCCGGCCGCCGCAACTCGCAGACTGCCGCGGCTCTTTCTGGCTGTGGGGCGTGAGGAAACCGAGGAATTCCAGCATCAGCAACGCGATTTCCTGCAGGCCTGGAAGGAGGCAGGCCAGAAGTCCGAAAGCCTCGAATTGCCGGGGCGCAACCACTTCAGCATCGTCGACTCCCTGGCGGACAGCCGGCATGCTGTCTTCAGGGCCATCTGCCGATTGGCGGACTGACAAGAAACGAGCCAGGCACCTGAGCCGGGAAGGCAATAGAACGAGATGCGCGCCGCTGCTCCACGCAAGATCCTGCTGGTCGATGATGACGCGGAACTGCGCGCCACGCTGTGCGACCAGTTGCGCCTGCACGAGGAGTTCATCACCCACGAAGCCGAAAACGGAGAGCAGGCCCTGCGGCTGGGGCGGGCCGAATATTTCGATGCGCTGTTGCTGGACGTCGGCCTGCCGGACATGGACGGGCGCGATCTCTGCCGGTTGCTGCGCCGGGGTGGCGTGAAGGCCCCGATCATCATGCTGACGGCCATGGACAGCGATGCCGACGCCATTCTGGGGCTGGATTCCGGCGCCAACGACTATGTGACGAAACCCTTCCGGTTGGCTGTTCTGCTGGCCCGCCTGCGTGCCCAATTGCGCCAGCATGACCACAGCGAGAACGCGGTGCTTTCCATCGGACCTTACAGTTTCCACCCGGTCTCCAAGACCCTGGTGGACAACGACAGCGGCCGGAAGATCCGTCTGACGGAAAAGGAGACCCAGATCCTGCGCTATCTGTTCCGCGCCGGCGAGCGTCCGGTGCCACGCGATACGCTGTTGGACGAGGTCTGGGGCTACAATGCCGGGGTGACGACGCACACGCTGGAAACCCACATCTATCGCCTGCGCCAGAAAATCGAGCAGGATCCCTCGGACGCCAAGATCCTGACCACCGAAGCGGGGGGCTATCGCCTGCTGCCCTAGAGGCCGGTCTCAGGCCCGGGGATCGAGCCCCATGTGCAGCAGGCTGTCGCACGTGGTTTCATCCAGGGACAGCCCCTTGTGGCGCGCTGCCGCCACGGCGGCCTCGATCAGGTCTTCGAAACCGGCCAGCGTGGATTCGAATTTCATCCGTCCGCGTGGATCGCGCAGGGTCAGCTGGAAATAGCCGCCTTCTCCCTCGCGGCGCTGGCGTCGGGTGGCATAGTAGCGCAAGCGCAAGCCTTCCAGGTCGCGCCAGTTCATGCGGCGGTGTGCCCCCCAGGTGGACAGGCCGATGCGCCGTTCCAGACCGGAGTCCTCCAGCCGGCCCTCGGTTACATGCATCAGCAGGGTTCTGAGGCCGAACAGCAGGAAAAGCAGGGCCAGCGGCCCGCAGATCCATACGGCGAGCGGTGCGAAGTCCGAGGCCAACAGCAGGCCGAGGGCAAAGACCAGGCCGGCCAGGGCGCGCAGGTCGTCCCCCAGCAACTGACCGGCCGGATAGTGCAGCCGTATGGGCAGGGCGTCGTTCACGCGGCCAGTTCAACGATCACGGGGACATGGTCGGAGGGCTTTTGCCAGCTCCGTGCGTCGCGCAGGGTCTCGATGCGCCGGATTTCCGGCATGAGCGACTGGGACGCGAAGGCATGATCCAGGCGCCAGCCGTAATCGCGTTCGAAGGCCTGGGGGAAACGATAACCCCACCAGCTGTAGAGCGGCTGGTCCGGCGGAGTGAACTGTCGCGGCGCGTCGACCAGGGCGCCGGCCTCGAGCAGGTCGGCGATACGCTGGGATTCGCCGGGCGTGTGACCGATACTGCGCACCAGGCGTTTGTGGTTCCAGACGTCGTTTTCCAGGGGCGCCACATTCAGGTCGCCGACGATCAGGACCTTGCGCCCGCGCGTCTGCGATCTGGCCCACTGCGCCATCTCCTCGAGGAAGGACAGCTTGTGCGCGAACTTGTCGTTCTTCTCCGGGTCCGGGATGGAGCCTCCTGAAGGGACATAGAAATTGTGCAGTTCCAGGCCACCGGGCAGGGTGACCTCCACATGGCGCTTGTCGTCCTTCTGGCACCAGATCCTGTGGTCCCGCCGCTTGAAGGGAATACGGGAGAGGATCGCCACGCCGTTGTAGGCCTTCTGGCCGCGGAAGACCTGATGGCTGTAGCCCATCTCGGCCAGGGCGTCCCCCGGGAACAGCGGGTCGTCCACCTTCGTTTCCTGCAGGCAGATCACGTCGGGTGCCTGGTCCTCCGCCAGGCGTTCCAGATGCGTAAGACGCTGGCGCAGGGAGTTGACGTTCCATGTGGCGATTTTCAGACTCACGAGGGAAGATCCTCCAAGAACAGGATTTCAATGGGTCAACCAGGAGGGGGATCATAAGCAAAGCGAGCGGATCATAAAACCGGCGGAGACAAGAATTCACCCGCGTCCAAGGCAGGTCGTATGCTACGGAGAAGATTGAAATGCTTTATAATGAGCGGCGGAAACGGGCAAATGCAGGGAGCACAAAAAAGGAACGCCCGGTCGGGGGGCAGCCGGGCGTTCCGTAGCTCCGCGGAGACGTGGGAGTTTTGGCAGGGGACCTCAGGCTCCCACTAATCAGGTGATTTCATAGACATCACCTTTAACATTAAATGTAGAGCAGTTTGCGCCCGTTGCAATAGATAAGAAGGGTAAGGGGCCTGCAATCCCCGCATGGAGCGGCGCGCGTCATTCCCCGTATGCAACACACGCCCGCCGAGTCCGCGAGTCTTCCACGATTGGAAAGTTGGGACTTCAAACCCGGTGTTTGCCTGCGGCAAAATGGCGCACCGCACGCGCAAAGGCCTGGAACAGGGCCTGGGATACCGGGTTGTTTCCAGCCTTGTACTCCGGATGCCATTGCACCCCGAGAACGAAGCCCTTGCCCTTGTTGTAGCGCACGGCCTCGATCGTGCCGTCCGGGGCGCGTGCTTCGATCTTCAGGTCCTGTGCCAGGCGATCTATGGCCTGACGATGCAGGGAATTGACCTCGATCGGGGTATCACCTTCGGGAAGCAGGGTTGAAAGCAGGCCATCCGGTTCGATTTCGATCTCGTGACGCGGGCCGTACTGGACATCCGGGTCCGGGCTGTCCGGGCGGCGATGATCCAGGCGGCCGGGCAAGTCGTGAACCGCCGGAGAGAGACTGCCGCCCAGGGCAACGTTCAGCTCCTGCATGCCCCGGCAGATTGCGAACAGCGGCAGGCCGCGGTCCAGGGCGGCCGAAATCAGGGACAGCGTGGCACCGTCCCGCGCTTCGTCGAAGGGGGCATGCTCCGACGTCTCGTCCTGATCGTACCGCCGGGGATGGACGTTCGAAGGGCTGCCGGTCAGCACGAGGCCCGAAATTCCGTCCAGCAGGGACTCCACCTCCAGCGCCTCCCCGAAGGCCGGGAACATGACGGGGAGCAGGCCCGCGGTCTCGCTGACGGCTCGCAGGTACTTGTCGCCAATGATGTGACAGGGCGCCGAGTCGATCTGCCGTGTACAGGCCGGCAGAGCCACCAGGGGGCGCGTGGATGCGGATATCATGGACATGTGTCCTAGCGCCGCGGCCGGACTCTCTCAAGTCCTTTTACGGTTTGCGGGCGTGCCGCTCCGGAGGGTGCCGGGCCTTGTCCAGCGCGCTGGGCGCCCTAGACTGAGGGCTATGGAGCTCACGACCGAAAGCCTGCTGGCCTGGAAAAGCCTGATCGTCGCCGGCTGGTTCGCCGCGTTCTTCGTGCTGGAGCGCTTCTTTCCCGCTGCGCCGTTTCCCCGGCCCGAGGGCGGCCGTTCTCTGACCGGTGTGCCCGGGACGCTGCTGCTCTCCATGGGGCGGGTTATCCGCAACCTGGGCCTCTGGGTGCTCAACACGGGGCTTGCTCCCCTGGTGGTCGTGCCTCTTTCGGTCTGGGCCGCAGCCCATTCGCTGGACTGGCGGCCGGACTGGTGGTCCGGAGCAGCCGGACTGGCGCTCGACCTGGTTCTCCTGGATTTCCTGATTTACTGGTGGCATCGGGCGAATCACGAGCTGCCCTTCCTCTGGCGTTTCCACGAGGTTCACCACCTGGACCGCTTTCTCGACAGCAGCAGCGCGCTGCGCTTCCATTTCGGCGAGGTCCTGCTTTCGGCTATGGCGCGCGCCGGCGTGATCATCCTGCTGGGCTTTCCCGTAAGCTCGATCCTGGTCTTCGAGACGCTGGTCCTGATGGCCACCATCTTCCATCACTCGAACCTGCGGCTGCCGCCCCGAACAGAGAGAGTGCTGGCCCGCCTGTTCATCACGCCCTCGATCCACTGGGTCCATCACCATGCCCGCCAGCGCGATACCGATTCCAACTACGGGACGCTGTTCAGTTTCTGGGATCCGCTCTTCGCCTCACGCAGTCCGACAGCCCGCGATCCCGTCATGCCCATAGGCGTTGAGCGGGAAGACGAGCGTCCCTATGCCAGCCTTCTTCTGCGTCCCTTTCGGCTCGGGACGCGCAAGGGAGCAAGGGGACGGTGACATATGCTCACCGGCCGCGCCGGGGGTCCATGCCCGGTGCCATCACGCCCGGCAGGTTCTGGACGTCGAAGGTGCGCGGCTGGAAATCGACGCCGTATTCGATGTTCGCCAGGGAGACGGTGGTCTCCACGCCCTGCGCATCGGTGACGATCCAGCGCTTGAGCCGCATGGGATCCGTGGAGACATGAATCTCGATCTTTCCCATGCCGGGCTCATCGGCTTGCTGCATCAGAATTGCGATGGTGCCATCGCGCTCCATCACATCGAGGATCTCCAAGTCTTCCGCAGTGAAGGAAACATCTTCGCGCAGGAGCAGCCAGAGGGGAGTCTGGCGCAATGGCAGCATGGTGGCTTCGTCCAGTTCGCGGTCGTAGACCGTCAGGTTGAAGCCGTCGGCCACCAGCAGCGTGGGGTTGGGCTTGTCGTATTCAAAGCGCATCCGTCCCGGCCGCTGGAGGGCCACATCGCCCTCGGCATAATTGCCGGTGGAGGTGACCTGTACGAAGCGGCCTTCCATGGTGTCGATGTCGTTCAGGTAGCTTTCCACCTCTTCCACCAGCTCTTGCTGGTCTTCGCTCAACTCGGCCTGGGCGGTAAGGGGGTACACCAGCAGGGCCAGGGCGGCGAAGATCGGTGCCAGCCAGACAAGCCAGTTGCTCTGCGAGAGCGCGACGGAAGGGGCGGGGAGGCTTGAGAGAACGCGCATTGCGGATCCTGCTTTCGTCGTGATGTAACGAACAGTCTATAGGTGCGGCCCCATTAAGGCCTTTCAAGGGCGCGAATGGGGCTCAGCCGTGATCTCCATGATCCGGCAGCAGGACCTCGCGGCGTCCCACGTGGTTGGCCGGCCCGACCACGCCTTCGGCCTCCATCTGCTCAATCAGGCGCGCGGCGCGGTTGTAGCCGATCTGCAGCTGGCGCTGGATGAAGGACGTCGAGGCCTTGCGGTGCTGGGCCACCACGGCCAGCGCCCGGGCGTAGAGTTCGTCGCCCGAGCCGGCGCCGTCGTCGCCCCCCAGCAGGCCGGGGAAGCCGGACTCGTCGCCGCTTTCCTCGGTCAGCCCCTCGACGAAGGCCGGCTGGCCCTGGGCCTTCATGTGCGCGACCACGCTCTCGACCTCGGCATCGCTGACAAAGGGCCCGTGAATACGCGAGATGCGGCCGCCGTGGGCCATGTAGAGCATGTCGCCCATGCCCAGCAGGTGCTCGGCCCCGGATTCGCCCAGGATGGTCCGGCTGTCGATCTTGGAGGTGACGTGGAAGGAGATGCGGGTCGGGAAGTTGGCCTTGATGGTCCCTGTGATGACGTCAACGGAGGGACGCTGGGTGGCCATGATCAGGTGGATGCCGGCGGCGCGTGCCATCTGGGCCAGGCGCTGGATGGCGGCCTCGACCTCCTTGCCGGCGACCAGCATCAGGTCGGCCATCTCGTCGACCACCACCACAATGTAGGGCAGCGGCTCCAGGTCGAAGGCTTCCTCCTCGTGGATCGGCTGTCCGGTGTCCGGATCGAAGCCGGTCTGGACGCGCCGGGTCAGCACCTGGCCTGACTTGCGAGCCTCCTCGATGCGGGCGTTGTAGCCGTCGATGTTGCGCACCCCCAGCAGCGACATTGAGCGATAGCGATTCTCCATCTCGCGCACCACCCACTTGAGGGCGACCACGGCCTTCTTGGGCTCGGTGACCACCGGCGTCAGCAGGTGCGGAATGCCGTCGTAGATGCTGAGCTCCAGCATCTTGGGATCCACCATGATCATGCGGCAGCGCTCAGGCGGCAGGCGATAGAGCAGGGAGAAGATCATGGCATTGATGCCCACCGACTTGCCGGAGCCGGTGGTGCCGGCGATCAGCAGGTGGGGCATACGCGCCAGATCCACGACCTGGGGCATGCCGCCGATGTCCTTACCGAGGACGAGCGGCAGGCTGCCCTTGGACTGCTCGAAGGCCTCGGCGGCCAGCAATTCGCGCAGGTAGACCGTCTCGCGTTTGGCGTTGGGCAGTTCGATCCCGATGGTGCTGGATCCCGGAACGACGGCCACACGCACCGATACGGCGGACATGGAGCGGGCAATGTCGTCGGCCAGGTTTATGACCCGGGTGGTCTTGGTGCCGGGCGCCGGTTCCAGTTCATAGCGCGTGACGACGGGGCCGGGCCGGATCTTCACGATTTCCCCGCGCACACCGAAATCCTGCAGGACGCCTTCCAGCAGCCGCGCGTTCTTTTCCAGCGCATCGCGGTTGAGCTGTGCCTCGGGATTGGACTTGGGTTCCGTCAGCAGGGAAAGGGGAGGTGCCTCGTACCCGCCGGGACCGAGCGCCAGGCTGCCCTGGGCATCCTGCTGGGCCTTCTTGCCCTGGGCCGGGCGCGGTGCCCGCGGGGCGATCAGGTCGCTCTCGCTGGGCTCGGGTGCCGTCGCGGCGGGCTTGGCGGGCTCGGCAGCTGCCTTTTCGGATTTGCCGCCAGTGTCCGTACGCTTGCGTGCTTTCTTCTGCCGGCTGGCACGTACGGGGGGCGCGTCTTCGGTCTGTGTGTCATTGCGCCGCTGCAGCAGACGCATCGCGGCCTGCAGCAGATGCGTCGGTCCGCGCCCCAAGGCGCGCCACTCGCCGAGACTCACCGCCAAGCTGAAAAGCCCGAGAAAGAGGGCCAGGGCACCGGAGGCCACCGCCAGCATGGCGGGCAGGAGATTGCTGGCCTGGTAGGCATGGCCGAGGATCAGGGCGCCGGAAAAGCCGCCCAGGCCACTGCGCAGCGGCCAGCTGGCCGGGGCCGGCACGGCGGCCAGGGTAGTGGCGGCAAAGAGGACCGCGAAGAGGCCGGCCAGAAGTCTGAGCCACCACCGCGGCACGGCGTGGGAGCGGATGAGACGCCAGCCCCAGGCAATGAACAGGCCGCAGAGAAAAAAGGCGGCCATGCCCAGGCTCTGCATCAGGACATCGGCCAGGTAGGCGCCGGGCAGGCCCAGCAGGTTGTTCACCTGATCGCGGGCGGCCCGGTTGAAGGAGGGGTCCAGGGGATCGTAGCTGAAGCAGATCACCGCCAGCAGCAGCCCCAGCAGGATGACTCCGAGACCGGAAAGCTCGATCAGGCGCAGGCGCAGGAAACCGCCGGCGCCGGAGGGAAACAGCCGTGTACGCCTGCCTGTACCTGTACTGCGTGAAGCGGCCATATTGCCTTTCGGCTCCTTATCGTGAAGCGGTGTTCGCTCTAGAGCATTTCCGCCAAGCGGTCCAGCGCCTTCTCGGTGACGGCGGGTTCATGGACCAGGGCGACGCGGATATAGGGGGCGCCGGGATTGTCGGCCGGGTCGGCACCCTCTTCCTCGGGGCAGAGATAGCGTCCGGGAAGCACACGCAATCCTGCCTCTGTCCAGGCACGGCGTGCGAAGGCCTCGCCGTCCCCCACTTCCAGCCAGGCGAAGAACCCGCCCGCGGGCATGCGCCATCCGGTCTTGGCCCAGAGTTTTTCCTCGGCCATCTCGAAGAGCGTCCGGTAATAGCAGCGCGTGTCCACCACATGTGCCTCATCGCGCCAGAGAGCGGCGCTGGCGTGCAGGATCGGCGTCGGTACGCTGGCCCCACCATAGCGCATGAAGGCGTCGATTCCGTCAACCAGATCGGCATCGCCGGCCACGAATCCGGAACGCAGCCCCGCAGCGCTGGAGCGCTTGGACAGGGAGTGGAAGGCCAGCAGGCCTTGCGTTCCTTCCGGACCCTGGACAGCTTCCAGAAGCCCGGCCGGCGGCTCGTCGGTATAGATGTCGGCATAGCACTCATCGGCGGCCAGCACGAAGCCGTGGCGCTGGGCCAGTTCGATCCAGGCGCGCCACTGCTCGCGCGAGGCCACGGCCCCCTCGGGGTTCGAGGGCGAGCAGAAGAAGGAAATGGCGGTGCGGTCCAGGATTTCGGCCGGAAGCGATTCGTAATCCGGCAGGAAGTTGTTGTCGGCCCGGGCGGGAACGAAGACCGGTTCGGCGCCGGCAGCCAGCGCGCTGCCGGCATAGACGTGATAGCCGGGCGAGGGAATCAGGACCTTGGTACGGCCCTCGGCGGCCCCCCTGTTGATGGCCGTCAGCGTTGCGAAGAACAGACCTTCGCGGCTGCCCGGCAGGGGCAGGATCTGGCGCTCGGCATCCAGCGTCCCGTCCGCCAGCTCGTAGCGGCGGTGCAGCCAGTCGTGGCAGGCGTTCCGGAAGTCCTCTGTTCCGCGAAAGGGCGGATAGCTCGACCATTCGTCGGGATGGGCAGCCAGGGTTTCGGCCAACAGGGCCGGCGTCGGAAGCTGAGGGTCGCCGATGGACAGGCTGATCGGGCTGCCGTCCGGCAGCGGGGAGGCCCCCGGTTGCTCGCCCTCCAGCAGGCGGGCAAGACGCATGAAGGGCTGATAGATCCTGGGGTCCTGGCGGGCCCGCAGCATGGCAGGGGACGAATCGGGGGACGGAGGTGTCATGAAGCTCGGTGCTTTCTCTGGTTATGGGCGAAACGACTCGGCGAATCTCCGAGAGCCCCGATCACGGGGACAAACCGGAAACAGGAGAAGCGTAAACCAGAACAATATCCAGTTATAGGGTTGATCAAAACGCGACTCCCAAGATGTCGAAAGAACAAACACGGAATGTTCTCGTGTCCTCCCCGACAGCGTCTCTCCTTGAGCAGAGACTGTTACGTCCCATCTTTAGCGAATGTCATCGATGACCTCCAGCCTAGAAGGACGATCCGATCCTGCGACCAGGGACGAGCGTCTGGCACGCCTGGAGCGCCTGGCTGACCTGCTGGACACGCGCTGGCGCATTCCCGGGACCGGTATCCGGTTCGGCCTGGATGGGTTGGCCAGTATCCTGCCGCTGGTGGGTGACACGGCCACCGCCTGCGTGTCGGCCTACATCCTCTGGCAGGCCGCCGACCTGGGGGCTTCGAAACCGCTCCTGCTGCGCATGGCGGCCAATGTAGGCCTGGACTGGACGGCCGGGTCGGTGCCGCTGGTGGGAACGATCTTCGACGTCGGCTTCAAGGCGAACCAGATCAACCTGCGCCTGCTGCGCCGGCATCTGGAGAGACAAAACGGATGACGATCGCCGGTGCCTGACGCGCCGTCTCAGACAAAGAAAGACTGAAGCGGGACATTATTGAGACGCATTTTCATTGCAAATGAGTCTCAATATTTATATTGCTCTCCCCCAGAAGGGAACCGCCGAGCCTTCGTGGTGAAGGTTCAGGGGCTGAAGCTCGTAGCACGGATGAAGGGTCAGGCATCCGCGCACGGCACCCCGCCGCGGTTCCCAGAAAACGAGGGGAAGCCGATCATGAAAGATTTTCACCGCGTATGCCTGACCGCTACAGGATTGGGACTCTGTCTTGCGACAAGTGCTTTGGCACCGGCCCTGGCACAGGATGGTGGGCAGGAACAGCTGGCCGCTGTCGAGGAATTCAACCTGGACCCTGTCAGCATCACTGCCACACGCAACCCCGTGGCCGCCTTCGACTATCCGGGCATGGTCTCGGTGGTCGATCGCGAGGAGATCGAGCGCCGCCAGCCTTCGAGCATGGACGATGTCCTGGGGTATCTTCCGGGCGTCCAGTTTACCGGCGGCCCTCGTCGCACCGGCGAAATGCCAAGCATCCGTGGCTTCAGCGGAGCGGATCTCGTCATCCTGCTGGATGGGGCCCGTCAGAATTTCCTCTCGGGACACAGCGGTCGGCTGTTCGTCGATCCCAGCCTGCTGCGCGAGGCCGAAGTTCTGCGCGGCTCCAGTTCCTCGCTCTACGGCAGCGGTGCAACGGGCGGTGTGATCGAGCTGCGCACCATTGGGCCCGATGACATCCTGGATCCAGGGGACACCATAGGTCTGCGGACCGGACTGGGTGGCCAGAGCGTCAATCGGGAATGGCATGCTACCACCACGGCCGCTGCACGCCCTGACGAGAACGTTGGCCTGCTGGCCAGCGTGACGCGCCGCGCTTCGGGACAGATCGAGCTTGGCGATGGCAACACACTGACCAATACCAATGACGATATCGTCTCGGGCCTGTTGAAGACCGATGTGACGCTGGGCGACCATCACAACCTGGAAGCCTCGGCAATGTTCTTCAACAATGACGCCCGCGAGCCCATCAACGGCCAGGGCCCCGGTGGGCAGGACAAGGTCGAGAAGGACATCCGCAACCGGACCTTCCGCCTCTCCTACAGTTACGACAATCCCGACGCACCCCTGCTCAACCCTCAGGTGACCGCCTATTACGCGGAGAACAGCGTGGAGGACCTGCGCCTGGACGATCTGGGGGCCGGGCCGGAAGGCGAGCGCCTGTTCCGGCGTATCGAGACGCTGGGGTTCAGGGGTGAAAACCACTCCCATTTTCAGTTCTCCGAGAGCACTGACGTCACCTTCACCTATGGTGTGGAGGCGCACAGGGACACGCAGACCGGACGCGCCAATGGTGGTTCCCGGGACGCCGTGCCTGATGCGGAATCGGACTATGCGGGCGCCTTCCTGCAAGGGGAGTTCTCCTTCAGGGAGCCCCTTGGCGTGCTGCCGGGCAAGTTTCTGGTGATCCCAGGGCTGCGTTACGATTACTACAAGTCCAGCAGCGAAGGCGCCGAGGACAACGAGGATACCGCCCTGTCTCCGCGCATTGGGGCCAGCTACCTGCCGACGGACTGGAGCCTGTTGTTTGCCAGCTACGGTGAGGCCTTCCGAGCGCCCACCTTCGGCGAACTTTATCCCTCGGGCGTTCACTTCCAGATTCCGGGTTTCGGGGTCAACAACTTCGTGCCCAATCCCGACCTCAAGCCGCAAAAGACCCGGACTGTGGAAGTTGGCGCGGGTCTTGACTTCGAAGGGATCTTCGAAGAGCGCGACCGCTTCCAGATCAAGGGGTCACGCTACTGGACCAAGGGCCAGGACTTCATTGACGTCGAAGTGATCCAGCCGGGTCCGCCGGCCTGTTTCCCGCCAAACTGCAACGGCACCACACAGAACGTGAATGTCGCCGACGCCAAGCTGTCGGGCAACGAAATCGAAGCCTCGTACGATCATCCGCGCTTTCGCCTGGCGGCCAATTATGCCGATATCGACGGCGAGAACGAGGACACCGGCGAGAAGCTTGGCGTGCTGTTTCCGCGCCGCGTCAACCTGGACGGCACGCTGAAGCTGCCGGAGTTCGATTCCTTCATGGGTTGGCGCATCCTGGCAGCCGACGACTTCGACAAGGTGAACACCGAGGCCGAAGAGCGCGACGGCTACGTGGTCCACGACGTTTACGCCGGCTGGGCGCCCCAGGAGGGGCCGCTGGAGGGTCTGCGCATCGATGTCGGGATCGATAACATTTTCGACAAGACCTATGCCCAAACCTACACCGACGCCGCCGAACCGGGGCGCAATTTCAAGGGCATGGTCAGCTATACGCTGACCTGGTGAGGTTCAGTTCAGGAGAAGGAATCCATGGAAGAACAGGTATCTGGCATAAACGACACAGGCGCGGGTCTGGCCACGCGCCTGGCGGCCCTGAAGGCAGCGGAGCCGGGCCTGCGCGCCCGCGATCTGGCGCGGCGCCTGGAGGTCAGCGAGGCCGAGCTGTTGGCGGCCCGCATCGGCGAGGGCGTGGTGCGACTGGGCGAGGACTGGCACGCACTGGTCAATGCCCTGCCCGAACTGGGCCGGGTCATGGCGCTGACCCGCAACGAGCATGCGGTGCACGAGAAGCACGGCACCTACAGCGACATCCGCCTGATGAAGGCGCATGGCCTGGTGCTGGACCCGGAGATCGACCTACGGCTCTTCTTCAATCGCTGGAGCTTCGCCTTTGCCGTCGAGGAAGAGGTGAGGAGCGGCCTGCGCCGCAGCCTGCAGATCTTCGACCGGGCCGGGACAGCCGTGCACAAGGTCTATACGGCCTCCGACAGCGATCCGGCCCTGTTCTGGAGCGTGGCGGAGCGCCTGAAGGCCGCGGACCAGACTGCGGCTATCCAGGTGCGGGAGGCCTATCGCGAGAAACCGAACCTGCCGGATGATGAGATCGACGTGGACGCCTTGCGGACCGCCTGGGACGATCTCAAGGACACCCACGACTTCCGCCCCCTGCTGCAGCAACATCGTGTGGGACGCCTGCAGGCCTTGCGCCTGACCGGGCCGGGCTATGCCAGCAGGTTGCCGGAGGGTGCGTTCCGCCGGGCCCTGCAGCTTGCCGCCGAACGCCAAGTGCCGATCATGATCTTCGTGGGCAGCCAGGGCGTGATCCAGATCCACGGCGGGCCGGTCACGAACCTGCGCGAAACCGGCGCCTGGTTCAACGTGCTGGATGCGGGCTTCAACCTGCATCTCCACGAACCCGGCATCGCCTCGACCTGGCAGGTACGCAAGCCCACCAGCGACGGCCGCGTCACCTCCATCGAGGCCTATGACGGGCAGGGGCGCCAGATCGTGCAGATGTTCGGGGTGCGCAAGCCGGGCGTGCCGGAACGCGAGGACTGGCGCCAGCTGGTCGCCGACCTGATGGAGGAAATGGCGACATGAGCATGCACGATCATGGTCCTCGGCGCCGTCTCCTCCAGGGACTCCTCGTCCTGCTTTGCCTTGCCGTCACCGCCCCGGCATCTGCCCGAGAGCCTGCGCCGGAGCGCGTGGTCTCCATCGGCGGGGCGGTGACGGAACTCGTCTACGAACTGGGCGCCGAGGAGCGGCTGGTGGCCGTGGACAGCACCAGCCTGTATCCCCCGGACGCGCTCGAGCGCTTGCCGGACGTAGGCTACCTGCGGTCCCTTTCGGCCGAGCCGATCCTGGCGCTGGATCCGGACCTGGTGCTGGCGCTGGAGGATGCCGGGCCGCCCGAGGCCCTGGCCCAGCTGCGTGACGCCGGCGTGCGCATCGAGACCATCCCCAATACGCCCACGCCGGCCGGCGTGGCGGAGAAGACCCGCGCCGTCGGCACGGCCCTGGAGCTCGAGCAGGAGGCCGAACGCCTGGCACAGCGCCTGGAGGCGGAACTGAACACGCTGGAAACGACCCTGGCCGAGGCCGAGTCGCGCCCGCGCGTTCTCTTCCTGCTTTCGATCGGGCGGGGCGCGCCTATGGCGGGCGGCCGCGGAACGGCGGCCGACGGGATCATCTCCCTGGCCGGGGGCGCCAATGCCGTGACGGCCTTCGAGGGGTTCAAGCCGCTGAGTCCGGAAGCGGCGCTGGAGGCGGCCCCCGATGTGGTCCTGGTCACGAAGAGCACCCTCGACGCACTGGGCGGCCGCGAGGCGCTTCTCGCGCGGCCCGAACTTGCCGGCACGCCGGCCGGCGCGGAGCAGCGTCTGGTGGTCATGAACAGCCTGCTGCTGCTGGGCTTCGGCGTGCGCACGCCCGAGGCCGTGCGCAGCCTGGCGGCGAAGTTGCACCCCGGGGTCGAGTTGCCGGACACGCGTGGAGGCCACTGAGCCCATGGCGCTGTTGAGCCTGTCCTTCTCGCGTCCTGCATTGCGCAGCCTGCCCGAGCGGCGGCGCCTGCTGATGACGGGCCTGCTGCTGGGGCTGTTGGCGGTGGTGCTGATGTCGCTCGGCATCGGGGCGGTCCGCATTCCGGCTGGCGAGGTGGTGGCTGCCCTGGTCGAGGGCCTGGGGCTCTCCAGTGCCGGCAGCGTGCCGGAGCAGGTGCAGCTGGTCCTGCTGCACATCCGCCTGCCGCGCACCCTGCTGGCCGCGCTGGCCGGCGCCGGGCTCGCGGTTTCGGGGGCCGCCCTGCAGGGCCTGTTCCGCAACCCCCTGGCCGATCCCGGCCTGATCGGCGTCTCCAGCGGGGCGGCGCTGGCGGCCGCGACCACGATCGTCTTCGGCGGAACCCTCTTCGCCGGGGTGCCGCCCGCCGTCCTTCCCTACCTGCTGCCGCTTGGCGCCTTCGGGGGCGGTCTGCTGGCCGTCCTGCTGGCCTATCGCCTGGCCAGCGGCCACGGACAGACGGATGTGGCGACTTTGCTGCTGGCCGGTGTCGCCCTGAATGCCATCGCCGGTGCGGGCATCGGGCTGCTGATCTTCGCCAGTGACGACCAACAGCTGCGAGACCTCAATTTCTGGATGCTGGGCAGCGTGGCCGGGGCCAACTGGTCGGCCCTGCTGCCGGCCCTGGCCTTCCTGGTGCTGCCGCTCCTGGCCCTGCCGTTCATGGGCCGCGCCCTGAACGTCCTGCTGCTCGGGGAGACCGAGGCGGAGCATCTGGGATTCCGGGTGGAACGGACCAAGAAGGCGGTCCTGTTGCTGGCCGCGCTGGCGACCGGGGCCGCCGTCGCGCTTTGCGGGATCATCGGCTTCGTCGGCCTGGTGGTGCCGCATCTGGTGCGCCTGGCCGTCGGTCCCGACCACCGTTTCCTGTTGCCCGCCTCGGCCGTTCTGGGGGCGGCCCTGCTGCTGCTGGCCGACCTGCTGGCGCGGACCCTGGTGCTGCCGGCGGAACTGCCCATCGGCATCGTGACCAGCTGCGTAGGCGGCCCTTTCTTCCTCTGGATGCTGCTGCGCCAACGCGCCCGCGGGGGAGGTGCGCTGTGCTGAGCGCCGAATCCGTCTGCCTGCGCCGGGGCGGGCGCCTGATCCTGCAGGCCGTGGATCTGGCGGTGAAACCGGGCGAATTCCTCGCCCTGGTGGGGCCCAACGGCGCCGGAAAATCGACCCTGCTGCGCCTGATGGCGGGCAGCCTGAGTCCGACGGAAGGCAGGGTGTGCCTGGACGGGCAGCCGCTGGCGACGCAGGATCCGCGCAGCCTGGCGCAGCGGCGTGCCGTGCTGCCCCAGGGCAGCCTGCTCAACTTCGCCTTCACGGTGCGCGAGGTGGTCAGTCTGGGGCGCTCGCCCCATCGCACGGGACCGGCGCGCGACCGGCAGGTGGCCGAAGAGGTCATGGCCCTGGCGGAGGTCCTGCCGCTGGCCGATCGCCGCTATACGGAACTTTCCGGCGGCGAGCGCCAGCGGGTCGAACTGGCGCGCGTGCTGGCGCAGATCTGGCCGGAGCCGGGGGACGCGCCCGCCGGTGCGGGCGCCCGCTACCTGCTGCTGGACGAGCCCACCAGCAGCCTGGACCTGCGCCACCAGCAGACGGTCATGGAGGTGGCCCGGCGGCTTGCCCGGTACGGTTTCGGCGTGCTGGCCGTGCTGCACGACCTGAACCTGGCGGCCCGCAATGCCGATCGCCTGGCTCTCTTGGCGCCGGGTGGCGAGGGACAGGGTGGCCATCTGGTGCGGCAGGGCAGGCCCGAACAGGTCCTGGAGGCCAGCCTGTTGAGCAAGGTCTACGAAACGCCGGTGGAACTGCTGCCCGGACCGGTGGATGGGCCGCCGGTAATCCTGCCGGCTCGGGCCTGACGCCTGTCTCGGAAAAAAAAAGCCCGGCCGCAAGGGCCGGGCTTCAAGTTTCGGCGGAGGACGCCGTTGCTGATTGTGTAACCTTTTGTCCTGTCCCTCAGACCGTCTTGGAGCCCTGGGCGAACTCGGGATAGGCTTCGAGCCCCAGTTCCGTCTGGTCGAGGCCGGCCATCTCGTCTTCTTCGTTGAGGCGCAGGCCCATGATGGCCTTGAGGGCCAGCCAGACGATGGCCGAGGTGACGACCATGAAGGCGCCGATGGCCACGATGCCGATGATCTGCACCACCAGGTCGCCGCCGCCGAAGATGCCCACGGCCAGCGTGCCCCAGATCCCGGCGAAGAGGTGCACCGGAATGGCGCCCACCACGTCGTCGATCTTCAGCTTGTCCAGCAGCGGCACGGTGACCACCACGATGATGCCGCCGATGGCGCCGATGATGATGGCCAGCAGCGGGCTGCCCACATCCGGTCCGGCGGTGATGGAAACCAGGCCGGCCAGTGCGCCGTTCAACGCCATGGTCAGGTCGATCTTCTTGTAGATGGCGCCGGTCAGGATCACCGCCATCACCACGCCACCGGCCGCGGCCAGGTTGGTGTTGGCGAAGACCAGGGACATCTCGGTGACCGCGGCGGCAGAATCCATGGCCAGGACCGAGCCGCCGTTGAAGCCGAACCAGCCGAGCCACAGGATGAAGGTGCCCAGGGTCGCCAGCGGCAGGTTGGCGCCGGGGATGGGATTGACCTTGCCGTTGGCGCCGAACTTGCCCTTGCGAGCGCCCAGGATGATGGCGCCGGTCAGTGCGGCCCAGCCGCCCACGGAGTGGACGATGGTGGAGCCGGCGTAGTCGGAGAAGCCCATTTCGGTCAGCCAGCCGGCTCCCCAGGTCCAGGCGCCCTGGATCGGGTAGAGGATGCCGGTGAGGATCACCACGAAGATCATGAAGGGGGCAAACTTGATGCGCTCGGCCAGCGTGCCCGAGACGATGGAGGCCGCCGTGGCCACGAAGACCATCTGGAAGAACCAGTCGGACATGACCGAATAGCCGGCATCGACCACCTGGCTGAGGACATCCGCATCCTCGCTGCCGCCCACGAGCGCCGCCTCGGCGCCGCTGGGGTTGTAGAGCAGGCTGATGGAGCCGATCCAGCTGCCGACATCCACATACATCAGGTTGTAGCCGATCAGGTAGTACATGATGCCGGCGATGGAGTAGAGCGTGATGTTCTTCAGGCAGATGGAGGCGGTGTTCTTGCTGCGCACCAGGCCGGATTCCAGCATGGAGAAGCCGGCGGCCATCCACATCACGAAGGCACCGCAGATGAGGAAGAGGAAGGTGTTCAGGATGAAGCCGACCTCGCCCGAGACCCCGACGGCCTCGTCCTGGGCAAAGGCGGTGGTGGCGAACAGACTGCCGACCGCAAGCACGGCGGCGCCCGTTGAAATCTGGCGCAGTTTCGTCATGCGCTTTCTCCTAAAGTGCTTCGCTGTCGGTTTCGCCGGTCCGGATACGGACGGCGTGCGAGATATCGAGGACAAAGATCTTGCCGTCGCCGATGCGCCCGGTATTGGCGGTCTTCTGGATGGTTTCCACGACCCCCTCGACGCGATCGTCGGCCACGGCGACCTCGATCTTCACCTTCGGCAGGAAGTTCACGGCGTATTCGGCGCCGCGATAGATTTCCGTCTGTCCCTTCTGCCGGCCGTAACCCTTCACCTCGCTGACGGTCAGGCCCTCTATGCCGCTGGCAGTGAGAGCTTCTCTTACATCGTCGAGCTTGAAGGGCTTGATGATGGCAACAACCATTTTCATGAGCCCGGTCCCTTCTCTGGTTCCCCTTGTGGCCGCTTCGCCCGAGTGCCTCCCAAGAAGGCGTCCACCCCGGGGTCGGCAGCGGTTCACTCGTAGACCATCAAGAAGCGTGCCAGATCGCCGAATAACCGGATTTCTGGTTTTGAATCAGTAGGTTGAAAGACTCGTTCTGTTTGCGAGAGGTTTGGACTCAAAGTTAAAATGCCTATAAATTATGCAGTATTGATCGCATGCATATTTTTTGATCAGTGGGCTATGTCGCAGAAGACTGGACAAGGCTGGCGGGAGAGCCGATTCTGCCAGCCATGAGCAAATCGCGTTCCTTTTCGGAAACCGGATCCGCGCCTGGGCAAACCGAGATCCGCCAGTGCGACGTGGTGATCTCGGGCGGCGGGCTGGCCGGCCTGACCCTGGCTGCCGCTTTGAGCAGTGCCGGCCTGGAGGTCGCGCTGGTGGATGCGCAGGCGCCCGAAAAAGTGCTGGCCGCGCCCTTCGACGGCCGGGCTTCGGCGATCGCCGCCGGCTCCCGGCATATCCTGGAGGGGATCGGGCTCTGGCCCCTGCTGGCCGATACGGCAGAGCCGATTCGCGATATCCGCGTGTCCGACGGACGCATGGACCGGCGGGCGTCTCCCTTCTTCGTGCACTACGATTCCGAAGAGTTGGGACTTGGCCCGCTGGGGCACATCGTGGAGAACCGCGACCTGCGCCTGGCCCTGCATCGGCTGTTGCAGCAACGCGAGGGCTTCCAGCTGCATGCCCCGGACCTGGTCGTGGAGGCGCGGCGCGAGGCCGGCGGCGCCGAAGTGAGATTGAAGAGCGGCCTGGTGATCCGTGCCCGCCTGGTGGTGGCCGCCGAGGGACGCAACTCGCCACTGCGCCAGGCGGCGGGAATTTCCGTGAAAAGCTGGCAGTACCGGCAGAGCGGCCTGGTCTGCACGCTGGAGCACGAACGCCCGCATCATGGCGTGGCCCATGAACATTTCCTGCCGAACGGGCCGTTTGCGGTGCTTCCCCTGCGCGATGACGAAGCGGGACGCCACCGTTCGTCCCTGGTCTGGACGGAACGGCCCGAATTGGCCGAGCGCATGATGGCCCTGGAACCGGCTGACTTCGCGAGAGAAGTCCAGCGACGCTTCGGCGATACCCTGGGGAGCTTCTCCGTCACCGGGCCACGCTGGTCCTATCCTCTCTCGCTGATGCATGCCCGGCACTATCGCGCGACCCGCCTGGCGTTGGTCGGGGATGCCGCGCATGTCATTCATCCCATTGCCGGCCAGGGCTTCAACCTGGGTCTGCGGGACGTGGCGGCGCTGGCCGAGTGTATCGTGGATATCCGCCGCCTGGGCCTCGACATCGGCAGTTCGTCGGTCCTGGACCGCTATGAACGCTGGCGGCGATTCGACAACATGCTGCTGGCCGGTATCACGGATGGCCTGAACCGCCTGTTCTCCAACGACATCCCGCCGATCCGGCTGGCGCGCGATCTCGGCTTTGCCGCGGTTGACCGCACGCCGCGCCTGAAGAAGTTCTTCATGCGCCACGCCATGGGGCTGGTGGGCGACCTGCCGCGCCTGACGCGCGGAGATCCCCTGTGATCTGCCGGCGTCGGCCGGTCACCCGAAGCGCCAGGCGCCGCTTTCGATCACGAAGAAACCGACCAGCAGGGTAATCCTCTGGGCTTCGTCACAGAGAGGAAAGAGATATCGGCGGCTGGGGTAGCTACGGCCTTCGGCGTGATTGCGGAAGTCGTGCTGCCGGCAGGTCGGCTGCCGACTGCGCAAGGGTTCCTCGTAGAACGCGCGATAGTCCTGCCAGCGGTCTTCCAGCAGGTCTGGTCCCACGTCGCGCCCCGTCCAGTCGATTCCGCTGGCGGCGACAACATGGGTGCCCATCAGGCGATAGCGGAACTGCCAGGGGCCTGTGCAGCCCGGGCCCGTATCGCCATGCACCTCCACCAGGAAGAGGCCGGGCAGAAGGAAGGGCGGGAGTTCCTCGGGCAGGAGCTTCGAGCGCAGTGGCATTGCGCGCTCGCCGCGCAGGCTATCCAGATGAGCAGACAGGTAGCGTACGGCCTCACTGGCGTCGTCCTGGAAGCCATAGAGTCTTGCATCCACGACCATGTCACCTTCCCATTGGCATCATCAACCAATAGGCTAAACTATAAGGAAACTATTGCAACTATACCAGTTTTGCCATGACGCGGCGCTTATCCGCGTGATGGCGGCTCGCGGGACAGGCCCCGCGCCTCCAGGTTCTGCAGGTACTCCTGCCAGAACTCTTCCTTGCGTTCGCCCAGCTTGTAGAGATAGTCCCAGGAATAGATGCCCGTGTCGTGCAGGTCGTCGAACTTGATGCGCACGGCATAGCTGCCCACCGGCTCGATGGCCAGGATGCCCACGTGCTTGCGCGCGGGAACGATCTGTTTCTGGCTGGGCCCATGTCCCTGGACCTCCGCCGAGGGACTTTCCACGCGCAGCAGCTCGGCCGGCAGCGAGAAGTGCTGGCCGTCCTCGAAGGTCACTTCCAGTCGTTTCTCGGCCGAGACATAGCGGATCTCGGACGGGTGGTGCTTGATGTCGTACTCGCCCATGTCTCCTCTATCCTGCGGGGCCCGGATCAGTCGTCCAGGGCGCGCGCCTCGTCTGGCAGCATGATGGGAATGCCGTCACGAATCGGATAGGCGAGATTCGCTTGGCGACTGATCAGTTCGTTGCGCTCCCGGTCGTATTCCAGCGGCCCCTTGGTCAGGGGGCAGACCAGGATTTCCAGCAACTTGGGATCGACCGCGCTGCTCGGTGACGGATTGCCTTGCGTGCTCATGGTTTCGTGCTCCTCATGTGAGTCCGCGCCCGGCAACGATCAATGCCGCCCCACACCGGAGCGGGCCTCCATGACCGCCATCTCGAGGATGGTGATCAGTGTTTCGCCGCGCTTGGCCATGTCCGGGGCCTCCAGCAGAGCCTGTTTCTCCCTTGGGTCGAACGGGCAGATCATGGACAGCGAGGTAACCAGCCGTTCGGCGGGAGCCGCTTCGATGGACGACCAGTCGGCGGAGAGCCCGGTCAGATGGAAGTAGTCCTGCAGGATGGTGAGCAGCCGTTGGCGCTCGAATGTCTCCGGCAGCGATTGCGTCGTGAAGTCGGCGGCGAAATCACTCCAGTCCGGTCGTACGCGCCGATAGCCGTCGACGCCCGCGATCTCCTCGGTGATGCGAAAGCGCACCAGGCCGGCCAGCGTGATCTGGCAGCGGCCGTCGCTGTTCTCCTGAAAGATGGCGATACGTCCCGCGCAGCCGGTCTGGTAGACGGCTGCCGCACCCACGTCTTCGCCGTAGTCCTCGTCTTCGGCGCCTGCCGGCAGCTTGGGCTGGACCATCCCGATCAACCGCGGCCAGGCCAGCGTATCGCGCACCATGGCCAGATAGCGCGGCTCGAAGATATTGAGCGGAAGATTCCCGCCCGGCAGCAGCAGGGCGCCGGGCAGGGGAAAGATGGGCAGGCTGTCTGGCAGCTCTGCGAAACCCGGGCCGAAGAGGTCCCGCATCATGCGAAGATCAGGGACGACAGCTGCCGCCGGGCATCCTGGGTCACCGGATCGGTGGGCCCCCAGGCCTCGAAGTACTTCAGCAGCTGCTGACGGGCCGCATCCTCGTTCCAGTCCCGCTTGCGCCGGATGATCTCCAGCAGGGCCTCGGCCGCGTCCTCCTTGCGACCCTGCGCGAAGTGAGCCTGGGCCAGCTCGAAGCGAGCCTGGTGGTCGTCCGGGTCCGCGGCAAGCCTGGATTCCAGTTCGCTGGCATCGCCGCTCTCGGCGGCCTGGCGCGCCAGGTCCAGGGCGGAGTGGACGGCCTGGATCTCGGGGTTGCTGCGCAGCGGTTCGGTCAACTCATTCAGGGCCTGCTCGACCTCCTCCAGGTCGCCCATGTCGATCCGGCAGCGCAGCAGGCCGGCAAAGGCGCCGGCATTCTCGGAGTCCTGCTCCAGAATGGAAATATAGGTCTGCATGGCCTCCTCGGCCTGACCGTCCTTGCGCTGCTGTTCGGCCTGTTCCAGCAGTTCCTGGGTGGTGGGGCCGCCTGCCGAGACGCCGGCGGCATCGGTGACCCGCTTGAGGAACTCGTTCAGCTGGCTTTCGGGCAACACGCCCTGGAACCCATCGATCGGCTGGCCCTGATAGAAGGCATAGACCGTGGGCAGGGACTGGATCCGCAACTGCTGGGCCAGCTCCTGGTTCTGGTCCACGTCGATCTTGACCAGCTTCACCGCCCCGCGCGCTTCCTTCACGACCTTTTCCAGGGCCGGAGTCAGCTGCTTGCACGGGCCGCACCAGTCCGCCCAGAAATCCACCAGGACGGGCTGCTGCATCGAGGCATCGATGACGTCAGCCCTGAAATTCTGCAGGTTGGATTCCTTGATCAGGTCGCCGGCCGCGCCTGCTGTGTCCTGTGCCGCGTTTCCCGACGAGGACAGGCCGATGAGAGGCTCCATGTCTAAAATCTCCGCCTTGCTGACAACTCAATAAGATATAGCCGGAACTACCGCTGTAAAGAGTTGGACAGCGGCCTCCGTCACCATGGCAAATGTGGCGGTTTGAGGACCGTGAAACAAGGGTGGCGACAGCGTGTTGTCGCGCCGGCGCATGCCGGGACGCGACGTCCTGCTCTCAATCCAGGGAAATGACCTGAGGGTAATGCCCCACGGACTCCAGAAAACGCAGCAGGTCCCGTGGCGAGAGCGCTGTCGTGCGGGCGTTGTCCAGAGGATGGAAATTGAGGGGATCATACTCCATCAGCGCGGAGTCCAGCACCATCTGGACCGCATCCTGCCGGTCGTTGATCACCGCGAAGGGCGTGACGGCACCCGGGATGACGCCCAGATACTGCATCAGCCGTTCCGGCCGGCCGAAGGACAGCCGTCCCGCATCCAGACGTTCGCCCAGATCCTTCAGGTCGATCGCGCGATCCTCCAGGCAGGTGACCAGCCACATGCCGCCCTTCTTGTTGCGCAGGAACAGGTTCTTGGTGTGTCCGCCGGGCAGTTCCCCGCGCAATGACCGGGAGTCCTCCACCGTGTAGAGGGGGGGATGCTCCACCGTGCGACAGGTTATGCCCAGCTCATCGAGCCGCGCAAAAAGGTCCTCCGGCGTATGGGGTTCACTGCCATCGACGAGCTGGGCAGGGGGGTCGTTCTGTTCCACTGTCTCGTTCATGGCGCAGATCATAGCCCGCCCGCCCGGCCGGATAAAGAACTCCGAGGTGCAAGCGGCTGCGATGCGAACACAATGAAGAAAGACTCTTGCAATGCCGCGCCCGAGGCGTTACATCCCCAACACTCTACAGGATGCGGGCGTAGCTCAGGGGTAGAGCACAACCTTGCCAAGGTTGGGGTCGTGGGTTCGAATCCCATCGCCCGCTCCATTCTCCCAAGGTCCGTTCCGGACACATGGTTTACATTTGATACCGGAGAGATGGTTTACAGTTTCTCCGGGGCGAATGGATTGGGACCGGGTTCGATACGGTCCGTTTCCTTGTCGAAGACTCCCAGATCATAGTCCATGAAGCTGACCAGCTGAAGGCTCTTCCCCATGAACGGGTGATGGGCATTCGCTTGCTCTGAAGTTCAGAACAATGCGCTGAAGCACTCAGACCGGATCCGGTTCTGGGACGTGATGAATTCACGCCAGTGGTCTGTTTGACAGGGACGGGCCAAGGGCCCGTCCCCAGACTCACCCGCCCCGTACTTATCTGTGAACGATTTCCTCCTTGAGCGAATAGGCTATGCCCAAGATTTCGTCGCAGACCGGTTGCGGATATTCCAGCTCCTTCATCGCCTGCATGATATCGTCGACCACGGCGACGAATTCGGCCGCGCTGACATTCATGCCGGTATGCGTTTCGATCATCGACCGACCTGTGTATTCCACCGGCCCGCCGGAACCGGCCGCGAGAAATTCCTTAGTCTTCTCACGGGCGTGATCCGTCTCCTCGTCGGTGAGGGCCCTGTACCGGGGGTTGACGACCTCGTTCTGGAGATGGAGGTCGACGATGCGGTTCACGAGCTTGTCGATACCTTCCTTGCGGCCTAGTCTGTCATAAAGCGTTTCACTCATGGCAAGATGCTCCTTTACTGGATTACGTTTTCAGGCAGGTGCACCGCGCACCTGTCCGAGAGACGTAACAACCCTTGTTACAACCGCGACAAAGGGTGCCGAGCCATGACGGACGCAGACTTCTCGCCGATTCGTGTCGCCCTCGATGCCGGGGACTTCGACCGGGCCCAGACTCTGCTTGCCGAACTGTCCATCCCACCCTCGGCCGAGCTGTTGGAGCTGCGGGCACAGGCGGCGTACGGAGCCGGCGACCTGGAAGAAACGCTGGCTGCCTACGGGCAGCTATACCAGCTCCACCTGGAAGGCGGCCAAACTCACGGCGCAGCCTTCGCCGCCGTCATGATGGGCATGTACCTGATGATGGACTCGGGCCTGATGGCCACCGTGCGCGCGTGGCTGTCACGCGCGGAGTGCCTGATGGATGATGCGCCCGACAGCCCGGTCTGGGCGTGGCTCGCCGCGGTGCGGACCTACGAGCGCCTGATGTGCGGCGATATGCCGGGGACGGGGCATTG
The DNA here is from genome assembly GCF_042651425.1 of Fodinicurvata halophila. Taxonomy (NCBI): domain Bacteria; kingdom Pseudomonadati; phylum Pseudomonadota; class Alphaproteobacteria; order Rhodospirillales; family Rhodovibrionaceae; genus Fodinicurvata; species Fodinicurvata halophila. Next base: position 145,747 of record NZ_JBHSCW010000004.1, read on the forward strand.
GGCGCGCAAGGCCATGGACGGGGGACAAAGACACGGGCTGGCCCCGCCGTCGATCATCGGGCAGGTCGCCCTGGCACGGGTCTGGATCCATGACGGCGACGTCGATGAAGGGCTGAAAGCGCTGGACGATGTTGCCGTGGAGCTGAGCTCCGGCAATCTCGACCCCCTCACCACGGGCCAGATGTGGTGCGAGGTTATCTGCGCGATGCAGTGGATCGGTCAGCACGACCGTGCCGAGGAATGGACCGTAGCAATGGAACGATGGCGCCAGGGGGCTGCGTTCGGCGGTCTCAACGGCCGCTGCCGTGTGCACCGGGCGGAGATCATGCGCCTGCGGGGCCCCTGTGACGAAGCCGAGCAGGAGGCGCTGCTGGCATGCGAAGAGCTGCGCCCGTGGATGCGGCGGGAATTCGGCTGGCCACTGACCGAGCTCGGCAACGCGAGGCTGCGCAAAGGCGATTTTGCCGGAGCTGAGGAAGCCTTTCTGGCGGCACACCAGAATGCTTGGTTGCCTCAGCCAGGGCTTGCATTGCTGCGATTGGCCCAGGGCCGGGTCGAGGAAGCCCTGGCGATGATCGAGAGCGCCCTCGAGCATCCATTCGATATCCCCTCGAAGGAGCGCCCGCCTTCGGGTGGCCTGCGGCGGGCGCCCCTGCGCGAGGCGCAGGTGGTGATCGCCCTGGCCGCCGGTGATGACCAGGCGGCCCGTACAGCCGCCAACGACCTCACCGAGATCGCCCAAATGTACCAGAGCCGCACATTGCAGACCTCCGCGCTCGCCGCAAAAGGTCGCCTGGCGTTGCATGACGGGCAGAAATGCGAGGCCATCCGCCTGCTGAGTGAAGCCGTCATGGAATGGGTGTCGCTGCGCATGCCGTTCGAGGCGGCGACTCTGCGTATTGTGTTGGCGGCAGCTCACCGAGCGGCGGGCGACGACAGCACCGCCGAGCTGGAACTTGACGCCGCCTGTCGGGCCTTTGAGGCACTCAACGCCAGACCCTGGGCGGACCTGGCTCGTGAACAGGTTCCGTCGGCATCTGTACGGACGGCGGCGACCCGCGAACAGTGCGTCTTTCGCCGCGAGGGAGAGATGCGAACGGTGACCTTCGATGGCCGCACCGTGCGCCTGAAGGACCTCAAGGGTATGCGCTATCTGGAGCGCCTGCTGGCGGAACCCGGCCGTGACTTCCACGTGCTCGACCTGGTGGCGGTGGAGCGGGGCGCGTTCCCGGTCGGAGACCCCGCGGATGCTTCCAGCATGGATGCGCAATGCGGCCTGGAGGTGTTCGATTCAAAGGCCCGCGAGGCATACCGGCAGCGGCTTGCCGAGACGGAGGAGGACATTGCGGAGGCGGAGGCTGCCAACGACTTGCATCGGGCGGAGCTGGCACGGGCCGATCGCCAGTTTCTTATCGATGAACTCCGCCGCGGCGTTGGCCTGAATGACCGGGCCCGGACCATTGGGGATGGCTTTGAGCGCGCACGCACCAGCGCAACCCGTTCGCTTCGATACACCCTCGATCGGATCGCCCAACATCATCCGAGCCTTGGTGAGCACCTGGTACGAACGATTCATACAGGCACCTATTTCACCTACAAGCCCGACCCTCGTGCACGGGTGGACTGGAAGACCTGACGCACTCCCGGTCTACGGTAGGAACCGTCTCTGCAGCATGTCCCGGGATCGATGAACCGATTGTGAAGTGAGGACGCGTCGCACGGCTAATGTAACTTTTATGTTGGTGGAGCGTGATGAAGGCGAGAGCTCCAGGTGGCGCCAGGCGATCATGTCTCGTCAATGGGCTTTCCGGAGCGCGCCCCTGGCGAACTGCCCGGTCCCCAGCCTGTGGGCATGCCAAAGCCAGCGGAGCTGGACGCGTGCGCAGTAAGGGCAGCAAGATCGATGGTTAGCAGCACTACAACAAAGAGGTTGAAGCCGATCCAGAGCCAGATGCTCGAGTCCACGGGGCATGTTCCCGGTCAAACTCCCCGCGCAGGGGAGAAGACGACAAGGCTGGATACCTGCTAATGGGCCGGTTCGAAACGAGCCGGCCCTCGGCAAGGGGACTCAGAAATCGAACAATTCACTCAGCATCGACTTGCGCTTCCCATGGCGCTGGCCATCATGGCGTGATTCGCTATGGGATTGATGGCCCTGCGGCCGCGCCGCACCATCTGATCGATCGATCAGCGTATCCAGCTCCCCGCGGTCAAGCCATACACCACGGCATTTCGGGCAATAGTCGATCTCTATTCCCTGCCGCTCGGTCATCATCAAGTCGATCTGGTCAATCGGGCACTTCATCATGTCACTCCATAGTCCGAATAGGCTGGCCGGACCGCGGCCAAGCGGGCGCAGCTTTGCGAGAACGACTTGGAGGACGACGGGCTTTGAAAAGGCTCGGCCAGCAAGTCAGCGCTTCACTGCAGCTAACTCGAAGTCCGACATCGCAGGATCGGATGGATCTGCCAGAGGGGCCCGGACGGCAGATAATTGGCAACGCTCCCTGCCGCTTTCAAGTACTCATGAGGGTCGAGCCGATCTGCGTCCTGCGCTCCGCGATACAGGTGCCTCTTGCGGCCTAATACCTGGAGGGAAAGGCCGGCTCCATAGAGCCCAGGCATGTCACTCCTCCTGCGCGGCCTCGTCTTCGGCCATCTTGCGCAAGGTTCGGCGCACGATCTTGCCGGTGGTCGTCATCGGCATGTCCTCGATGAAGCGGACGACGCGCGGATACTCGTGGGCCGCCAGGCGCGACTTGACGAACTGCGCGATGTCCTCGGCCAGGGTCTCCGAGGGATCGAAACCGTCCTTCAACACGACATAGGCCGCGACCACGCTGCCCCGGAGGGGATCGGGCTTGCCGACGACGCCGGCAAGACGCACGGCCTCGTGCGCGAGCAGGCAATCCTCGACCTCGGACGGCCCGATCCTGTAGCCGGCCGAGCTGATCACATCGTCGTGTCGCCCCACGAAGCGGATCCGGCCATGTGCATCACGGATCCCTCGATCCCCCGTCAGGAGCCATTTGCCGCGCGGTCCTTCAACGAACTTCTCGCGCGTCGCCTCGGGGTTGTTCCAGTAGCCGAGGAACATGACCGGATCTGGTGCCAGCACGGCAATGGCGCCTTCCGTTTCATCGGGTTGTGGGGTGCCTGCGGCCTCATCGAGCACATCGACCACGTGGCCCGGCACCGGATAGCCCATCGTTCCCGGCAGCGGGGGCTCGAGCGCGGCGCAGGACGAGACGATCATGTTGCATTCGGTCTGGCCGTAGAATTCGTTGATGGTGACGTCGAGGTGCTGCTTTCCCCATTCGATCAGCTCCACGCCGAGGGTCTCACCGCCGCTTGCCACCGAGCGCAGCTTGACTCCCTGCACTTCCTCGGAGGGCAGGAGCTTCATCATCTTCAGGGCCGTGGGCGGCAGGAAAGTGTTCCGGATGCGATGGCGGCGGATCAGTTCGAACGCGACCTCTGCGGTGAACTTTGACAGGCGGCAGGCGACAACGGCAATACCGTGATGGAGTGCCGGCATGAGGACGTCGAGCAAGCCGCCGATCCAGGCCCAATCTGCCGGTGTCCAGAAGCGGTCGCCTTCGTGGGGCAGGAAGTCGTGGCTGATCTCGACGCCAGGAAGATGTCCGAGAAGGACCCTGTGCGCGTGCAGCGCCCCCTTCGGATTGCCGGTGGTGCCGGAAGTGTAGATGATAAGCGCCGGATCGTCGGCCCGTGTGGCCACCGGTTCGAAGCTCTCCGACTGGCTCTCGCAGGCTGCGGCGAAATCCTCGGCCGGCCCCATGGCCCCGTCCACACAGAAGATCCGTTCCAAGGCGGGTAGCCGGTCGAGAAGGGGAACCAGCTTCTCGACACCTGTACTGTCCGTGATGACCGCCTTGGTGCCGGAGTCGCCGAGCCTGTGCAGAAGCGCATCCGGTCCAAACAGGGTGAACAGCGGGATCGAGATACAGCCCAACTTTGCCACCGCGATATGGGCCACCGCCGTTTCGATCCGCTGCGGCAGCAGCACGCCGACCCTGTCCCCGACCGCCTGCTCGTGGCGGCCGATGCCTCGCGCCGCCAACGCATTGGCCAGCCGGTTCGACATGACCTTCAAGTCCGAATAACGATACTCGCGAACCGCATTGTCCGGATCGATATCGATGATGGCCACGCGGTCCGGAGTCCGCTCGGCCCATCGGTCGCAGACATCCACTCCGATGTTGTAGTGCTCGGGAATGTCCCAGCTGAATGTGCTCCGGACCTGATCGAACGTCTTTCCCCGATTCAGCATTGCACTCCCTCCGGATCGCCTTCGGCCACATGCAAGGACTGCAGGAAACTATCCGGGTCATTCAGGCAATCGCTTGATCGCTCCAGGATAGCATCGCTCTCTGAAAGTCCCCACAGATGACCTTGGAGCATGTCAGAGCGCCTCTTTGCAGTTCGACACATGACAGGGCCGTGTTCGGCACCTTTTCCCGGCATCGAGACTCCGCTGTGAGAGCTGCAGAGAAAAGGGGCGCCGCAACAGCGGCACCCCCTTCCCATAAGCTCGCCCGTGGACGGACTTCAGCGTGGTTCGCGCATAAGCCCCTTCACGATTGCAAAGCAGCCGAGCAGCAGCACCACTGCGAACGGCAGGCCTGTGGAGACCGAGGCCGCCTGCAGTGCACCCAGGCCACCGCCGAGGAGCAGGGCGATCGCCACCAGACCCTCGAAGGTGCACCAGAAAACACGCTGGCTGACGGGAGCATTGACCTTGCCGCCGGCCGTGATGGTGTCGATGACCAGGCTGCCCGAGTCCGAGGAGGTGACGAAGAAGACGATCACCAGGATCACGCCAACCACTGAGGTGATCATCGCCAGCGGCAGACCGTTCAGCATCTCGAACAGCTTCAGCTCGAGGGCCGCGTCGGCGATCTGGCCCATGCCGGCCTCGTTGATCAGGGTGATGGCCGTGCCGCCGAAGGCGGTCATCCACAGCACCGAGACCACCGTGGGGATGATCAGCACGCAGGTGATGAACTCGCGCACTGTACGACCACGGCTGACCCGGGCAATGAACATGCCCACGAAGGGCGACCAGCTGATCCACCACGCCCAGTAGAAGGATGTCCAGCCCTGGCGGAAGTTGTCGTCATCGCGCCCGAAGGGGTTGGAGAGCGGAAGGACCTCCTGCCCGTAGGCCAGCAGATTGCTGAAGAAGCCTGTGGCAATGGCAATCGTGGGCCCGACGACGATGACGAAGAACAGCAGGATGCCCGCCAGAACCATGTTGACCTCGGACAGCAGCTTCACACCGCCTTCCAGTCCACGTAGGACAGAGATAAGCGCGAGGGCCGTTATCAGAAGGATCAGGATCACCTGGGCGTTGATGGTATCGGGCAGCCCGAAGACGAAATTCAGCCCCGCGATGGCCTGGGTGGCCCCCAGCCCCAGCGAGGTGGACAGGCCGAACAGCGTGGCGAAGACGGCCAGGATGTCGATGATATGACCCGGCCAGCCCCAGACCTTCTCGCCGAAGATCGGATAGAACATGGAGCGGATCGTCAGCGGCAGGCCCTTGTTGAAGGAGAACAGGGCCAGAGCCAATGCCACGACGGCGTAGATCGCCCAGGGGTGGAGGCCCCAGTGGAAGACCGTTGCGGCCATGCCAAGCCGACGCGCCTCAAGGTCGTTTCCTTCGGCCGCCCCCAGCGGAGCCCAATCGGTGCGCACCCCGTCCTCGACGGTCGTGCCGCCGACAGAGGTGGTGTAGTGCGAGATCGGCTCGCTGACGCCGTAGAACATCAGGCCGATGCCCATGCCGGCGGCGAAGAGCATGGAGAACCAGCCGAAATAGGTGAAGTCCGGCGAGGCTTCCTTGCCGCCAAGTCGCACGTTGCCGAGCGGCGTGACGATCAGTGCCAGGCAGAGGATCACGAAGACGTTCCCGGCGAGCAGGAAGAACCAGTCGAAACTGGAGGTCAGGAATCCCCTCAGGTCTTCGAAGGCGGGGCCGGCCGCATCCTGGAAGATGATGGTGAGCAGCACGAAGGCGACCACCACGAGCCCCGAGACCACGAACACGGGGTTGTGAACGTCCAGACCGAACGGGCCGATCTTGGGTTTTATGTTGTCCTGGCCGATCTGGAAATCGGTATCGATAATCTCGGTTGCGCCTTCGGGCTCCGGGACCGCTTCCTCCTCTTGGGGAGCGTTTTTCGGATCGTCCTGCATCTGTTTCCCCTTCCCTGTATGTTCTTGTCTGTCGAGAGCGTGCGTTTCAGCGCACGACGAAGACCGATGTGTCGGAATGCTCGGCGATCCAGCCGCCATGGGAGGCCCAGACGTAATCCAGTACGTTGGGTATGTGGCTGGCCATGACGACGAGGTCGGCGCCCGACTCCTCGATGGCCTTGCGCAGCATCTTGTTGATATCGATCGCCGGATCAGTCGAGACGTAATAGATCGAGTCCGTCTTGACGTTGTGGCTCTGGCCCTGTTTCTCAGCAAAGGCGGCAAGTTTCCTGCCGAACTCTTCGGGTGAGTGAGCCACCGGCGAGGGTGTCTCAGGAGTTATCCCGACGTAGCAAAGTTGTGCTTGCCACTGCTTGGCCAGCTCAGAAGCAACGTCGAGGGCCTTGGTGAGATTCTCCGCGTGGGTGAGATCTACCGGAACCAGAATCTTCTTGTACATCTGTGCCCCCCTATTTGTGATCGCACGAACGCACACGGCCAAGATGCTTTGCTGGGCAAGACCCCAGACCGGTTGCGCGAAACGTTCGAATCCGAACACTAACACCGACTTGCAGATGCGCAAAGCGGGAATGTGTGATTTTTGTCACAGACTGCAGGGACTTGGCTCGGTCTAGCGGGTCGAGGTGCTGGAACTTGGCAGGGAGTCTTGTTTCCGGCGTAATGCCCGGGACGAAGAGTGGTGCCGTGCGGGTCCACCTCCGGCCCGAAATGGAGTGCGCGTTCTGGTAGAGACCGACAGGAGACCGATGTGGGTTCAGGGGAGCGGCCCTATAGCAGGATATCAGACGGCTTGCGACTCCGGGTGCGCCTGACTCCGCGGGCCAGCCGCAATATGCTGGAGGGAGTTGTCCGGGATGCCGAGGGGCGCGCCCTGCTGCAGCTGCGCCTCAAGGCGCCGCCCGTGGAAGGCGCTGCCAATACGGCCCTGATCGCCTTCCTGGCCACCGAACTAAAGCTGCGCAAGCGCGACATCGATCTCGTTTCGGGCACGAAGAGTCGTGTGAAGATCCTGCAGCTCAACGGAGATCCATCGGAATTGGTCCGGCGCCTGGAGCGCTGGATTGCACAGGCGGCGTAAGAAGAGGCGGGCACTCTCCGGTCGGCGGGCTATTTCACGTAGCGTTCCAGGCCGGCAGCCAACTCGTCAGCGGGGGTCTGGTGGGTGAAGTGCGTCAGGTACTTGCCCTCGGGCCCCATCAGATAGATCTGGGAGGAGTGGTCCATCAGGTACTCGCCGGCCGACTCGGTTTCGACCTTCTCGTAGTAGACGCGATATTGCTTGGCCGCCGCGGCAATCTGGTCCCTGGTGCCGGTCAGCGCCACCAGGTCAGGATGGAAATGCTCGGCATAAGAGGCCATTTCCTCCACCGTGTCGCGCTCAGGGTCGACGGTGATGAAGATCGGGACCACCTGTTCGGCCTTGGTCTGCGCCTCCTCCTCCAGCATGTCCAGCGCCTGGGTCATGTTCGTCAAGGCGGTGGGACAGGCATCCGGGCAGAAGGTGAAGCCGAAGTAGATCAGCATGTACTGGCCCGAGAAGTGACGGGCACGGCGTAGTTCGCCGTTCTGGTCTGTCAGTTCGAAGGGACCGCCGATCTTCGCTTCTGCAGAGCTGGGACCGTCAATCCGGCTCTGCTTGGGCGGTGCCGGCTCGCGCAGGTACCAGGCAGACGCCAGTCCGAGCAGCAGCAGGATGAGGCCGGCAGCGAAGATAATCAGGGCACGCCTGAGAAGACGGGAATTCATCGGTTTTCCAGGGTTCGAACCAGCCGTTTCATGGATCTGTGCCTTATTTAAGACCGGTGTCCGTCTTCATCAGCCGCAAATCGGCGGCATCCTCTGCGGCAAAGCGCCACGGCATCCCGTGCCGACCTGTCGAGAGGCATTATTGCTCGGTGGTCGCCTCGCGCAGAGCATCGCGCAGTCGGTCCGCTTGCGGGTTGTGGTAGTCGCGGTCGATCACGATCTGCTGCGGCTCCACGCCGGCGGCATCGTAATAGGCGGCATTCAGGCCGTCCTTGCGGAACATGCCAGCGCCTTCCAGGGCCCCGCCGCCAAACAGGCCCTCGGTACGTGAGAAGGCCAGCATATCGGCATCCAGGTTGGTGGTGGTGCTGGCGCCAAGGCCCTTGCCCATGGGGCCGAGGGCGACGGAAACATCGCCGCCGAACTTGACCTGGTCATCCAGGATGGACTGGACCGCTGCCTTGTTCATGACGGTGAAGACGGCCTCGGAGACCTGACCGCCGATCTGCAGCCCGATGCTGCCGGAGGCGAGGGTGTAGAAGGCTGGCGAGGACCACTCGCCGTCGTCGCCCTTGACCACCAGGACACCGTTGCCGCCTTCGGCGCCGATGATGAAGCCGCCCTTGAGCAGTCGCGGAAAGATCAGGACGGCCTCCGCCTGCCGGATGTAGTTGGCGAGCTCGCCCTGCTCGGGATCGCGGAGCATGGAGCTCAGCGTTGTCTCGGCCGATGTGACGATGTCTGCTGCATCCTGGCGCTGGTCGGCGGCCGCGGTTGCCACCTGCTGGAAGAGCGCGGCCATGAGAGTCAGGAGGAAGCAGAGCGCCAGCGTGATGCTGCGGCGCGTAGCGTTCAAACTGTGCATTCTTCGGGTTGCGGCCAGAGCGTGCATTGGTGTGTCCCTTGTGAATGAGTCCCCGGTGTCTGTCTGCAATCAAAGCTTAGCTTTGCGGCGGAAAATTGACCAGCGAGACGCGCCAGGAATCTTCCGCTGACACATCATGTGGGGGCTCGTTCGTGTCGGAGAAGTGATCCATGCGTGTCAAAGAGCAATTATCAACCGCAAAGCGCAGGGCGCGTTCCGGCTCCAGGCCCAGCGCCACCCCGAGGGCCGCGCGGATCGTACCGCCGTGCGCGACGCAGACGATGTCCCGCCCGGCATTCTGTTGCAGCAGGTCGCTCATGGCCGTGCGGACGCGCTCCATCAGATCGGCGAAGCTCTCGCCGCCGGGCGGTCGGGTGCGCGCCGGTGCGATCCAGAAGCGATGCCAGTCGAACTCCTCGCGTGCGCGGAGTTCGTCGTGGCTCAGGCCTTGCCAGTCCCCGAATCCCTGCTCGGCCAGCCGTGGTTCCACAAGGGGATCGGTGAGGTCGAGACCGGCATGCGCCGCGAAAGCTTCGGCGGTCTGTCGCGTGCGGCGCAGTTGGCTGGTGACCCACAGCGCGTCGCGGGGAAGCTGGTCGGCCACCGTGCGGAAAAGAACGGGATTGCTGCAGTCGCAGTCCACGTCGTTGTCGCCGTAGATAATGCCGCCGCTGTTGACCGGGGCATGGCGAATCCACCACCAGCGCGTTGTCTTGTTCATGACCGTTCCGTGCTTTTGCGTCTACCAGGCGGCGGCCGTCAGCAGGACAAGCACATCCACCGTCTGCTGCAGGGCGCCCATCGTGTCCCCCGTATAGCCGCCGAAGACCTTGCGCACGACGATCAGGAAGACAAGACAGTAAAGGGCGATAAGGCCCAGCAGCGCAAAGGTAAAGCCGAAAGAACTGAAAAGCAGGGAAATCAGCACGGCCAGGCCGCAGGCCCAGAGCACCACAGCCCCCGAGGGTTCGCCCATGGCCGCCCCCAGGCCGTCGCTGCGGGCCGGGGTCGTGAAAAAGGCGGCCAGCGAAAGGACGGCCCGCGAGGCGGCCGCGGCGATGATGAGCGCGGCGACGACCTCCTCGATCTCGGCCAGTTCGGCCAGGGCGGCGGCCTTGACGGCCACGGTGACGATCAGGGCCAGTGCGCCGGCGGTGCCGATGCGGCTGTCGTGCATGATCTCCAGCCGTCGGGCCCGTTCCACTGGAGCCCCAAGCGCATCGCTCATGTCGGCCAGTCCGTCCTCGTGCAGGGCGCCGGTGAGCTTCATCATGGTAGCAAGTGCCAGCAGGGCGCTTACCAGTGGCGGCAGCGACACCCAGATGGCCAGCGCGTAGATCGCACCGCCGGCAAGACCGATCAGCAGGCCGGCCAGGGGATAGGCCCGCAGCGCCCGGGTGCGTTCGGCCGCATCGGAATAGCCGCGCAGGGTGATCGGCAGCCGTGTCAGGAATTCCAGCGCCAGCGCGAGGTCGCGACTCCACTCCTTCAGCATTTCTCAACCTTCCTGTCCCGGAGGTGTTCCGGGACCAACCGCCGTGATTGACAGGATTGTTTGGCAAACATCCTTGTAAAGGCACGGGTGCCTGTAGGACAGTCCCCGAACAGCCAGAGCGCAAGCATACAAACACGGCAGCCCGGGTGGAACACCCTTGCCGGGACAAGGATGAAGCATGAGCGAGCCCCAGGACGAAACCGCCAGCCTGGACGAGATCCGGCAGCTGCTGCCGGAACTGCCGGGCCCGGACATGGAGGCAGGCACGACCGCCCTGCAGCGCCAGTCCCAACTGACCAAGCCGGTCGGTGCGCTTGGGCGGCTGGAGGAACTGGCCGTCTGGCTGGCCACCTGGCAGGGGCGCGGACGTCCCTCCATGGAGCGTCCGCGCGTGGCGGTCTTCGCCGGCAACCACGGCATCACCGCCCACGGCATCTCCGCCTATCCCGCCGGCGTGACCGAACAGATGGTGCAGAACTTCATCAACGGAGGGGGTGCGGTCAACCAGCTGGCGGGCGGCCTGGGCGCCGATCTGAGAGTCTACGAAATGGCCCTGGACCAGCCGACCGGTGATTTCACCCAGGGTCCGGCCATGAACGAGGAAGACTGCGCGCTGGCCATCTCCTACGGCATGATGTCCGTGGAGGAAGGCTTCGATGTCATGGCCATGGGCGAGATGGGCATCGGCAACACGACCTCGGCGGCCGCGCTCTGCTGTGCCCTCTTCGGCGGCGAGCCCCAGGCCTGGGTGGGTCACGGCACCGGCGTGGACGAGGCCGGCCTGGCGCGCAAGGCGGAGGTTGTGGCCGCCGGCCTGGAGGCCAACAAGGCGGCGCTCGGCGATCCCTTCGAGGTGTTGCGTTGCCTGGGCGGGCTGGAGCTGGCGGCGATCGCCGGCGCCATCCTGGCCTGTCGCATGGGGCGCATTCCCGTGGTGCTGGACGGCTTTGCCTGCACTGCCGCCGCGGCCGTGCTGCATGCCGCCGACGCCCGCGCCCTCGACCACTGCGTCGTTGGGCATCTTTCGCGCGAACCGGGGCATGCCCGCCTGCTGGAGGCTCTGGGCAAGACTGCGCTCTTGAACCTGGACATGCGGCTCGGCGAGGCCTCGGGCGCCACCCTGGCCATCCAGCTGCTGCAGTCGGCGGCCGACTGCCACAACGGCATGGCCACCTTCGAAGAGGCCGGAGTCAGCGGACCCGTTTCGGAATAGGGGGCGAGGAGCGCCCGGGCCGGTTTCAGGCGAACATGCGCTGGTGCAGATCGAACATGATCCACAGGCTGCCGCCGATCATGATGAAGATCAGGACCGAGGCAAAGGCGATGGCCAGCAGTGTTTCGCGGGGGGTCGTGGTGACGCCCAGATGCAGGAAGAAGCGCAGGTGAACCAGGATCTGGACCACGGCTGCACCGGCGATGACGAGCAGGGTTTCCGTCGGCGGCAGGGCGCCGGTGGCAACCAGGCCAAAGGGGATGAGCGTCAGGACCAACGCCAGGGCAAAGCCCGTAAGATAGCGTTTCAGCCCCGGCAGGGCTGGCCGTGCGGAATCGTTGGGAGACGAGTCTGTCATTCCATCACTCCCGGCAGATAGACCACGGAAAATATGCCCACCCAGATGATATCCAGGAAATGCCAGAACAGGCCCAGGCGCGCCAGGCGCGAGGCCACGGGGGCGGTGAGCCCCTTGAAAGTCACCTGGGCCATCATGACCAGGATCCAGGCCAGTCCGACGGAGACATGCAGTCCGTGGGTGCCCACCAGCACGAAGAACGAGGAGAGGGCGCCGCTCTGATCGGGTCCGGCGCCGGCGGCGATCATGCTCTGGAATTCGACCAGTTCCATCAGCACGAAGCCCAGACCGAGCAGGAAGGTGACGAACAGCAGGCCTTGCAGGAGCCGCCGGCGACCGGCGGCAAGGGCCAGGCTTGCCAGTCCGAAGGTCAGGCTGCTGGTGAGCAGCAGCATGGTCTCCCCGAAGGCATGGGAGAGGCTGAACTGGCTCTGGGGCGAGGGCGCCTCGGCGATATTGCCGGCCATCACCACATAGGTTGCGAACAGCAGCGCGAAAATGACGGCGTCGCTCATCATGTAGAGCCAGAAGCCGAGCGTCTTCTCTTCGTAGATGTCGGCGTGGTCGGTCTCTGCGGGCATTGGGTGGGCTGCGGCCTGGGCGGTCATGACGGGCTTCCCTGCAGTGAGTCGGTGCCGGGCGCGGATCTGCCGGCATTCCGGTCCGCCTTGCGGGCCTCTGCCTGCATCAGCTCATGGCGGCGGGTTTCCATCCTTTCGATTTCGCTGGCTGGAAGCGGAGCCTCGGTGTCGTCATTGGAGGCGCGCGCGATCACTACGGCTGCGACCGCCGCCAGAGACAGGATCGCCAGCCACCAGATGTGCCAGACAACAGCGAAGCCGAGCAGGAAGGCGAGACCCCCGAGAACGACGCCGGACGCCGTGTTTTTGGGCAGTTCCAGGTCGGCATAGGCGTCTGGCCGGCGATAGGCCGTGCCCTGGCGCTTCATTTCGTGAAAGGCGTCGATACTCTCCACCTGCGGCAGGACAGCGAAATTGTACGGCGCCGGCGGCGAATCGGTGAGCCACTCCAGGGTGCGTCCGTCCCAGGGATCGCCGGTCGGGTCCAGCCGTTCGTGGCGCGTACGGATGCTGACCGCCAGCTGGATGATCAGGCAGGCGATGCCGCCAAGGATGACGACGGCGCCCAGCGCGGCGACGATCAGGTAGGGCTGCCACTCCGGCACGTTGTACTGCTCCAACCGGCGCGGCATGCCCATGAAGCCCAGCACATAGAGCGGCATGAAGGCTAGGTAGAAGCCGATGATCCAGCACCAGAAGGCGCGCGCGCCCCAGCGTTCGTCGAGGGTGAAGCCGAACATCTTGGGAAACCAGTACATGTAGCCGGCGAAGAAGCCGAAGAGCACGCCCGGGATCAGCATGTTGTGGAAATGGGCGACCAGGAAGGTGGTGTTGTGCATCAGGTAGTCGACCGGCGGCATGGCCAGCAGCACGCCGGTGACGCCGCCGATGACGAAGGTCACGATGAAACCGAGCGTCCAGAGCATGGGCGGCGGGAACTCGATGCGGCCGCGGTACATGGTCAGCAGCCAGTCGAAAACCTTCACGCCGGTGGGCACCGCGATGACCATGGTGGCGACACCGAAGAAGGCGTTGACGCTGGCGCTCGAGCCCATAGTGAAGAAGTGGTGCAGCCAGACGGTGAAGGAGAGCAGGCCGATCGCCATCGTGGCGATGACCAGGGAGGTGTAGCCGAACAGGCGCTTGCGCGAGAAGGTGGCCACCACTTCCGAGAAGATGCCGAAGGCCGGCAGGATCAGGATGTAGACCTCCGGGTGGCCCCAGATCCAGAAGAGGTTGATGTAGTTCATCATGTTGCCGCCGTCGGCATTGGTGAAGAAATGCATGCCGAGCGTGCGGTCGAGGGCCAGCATGGAGACCACGACGGTCAACGCCGGAAAGGCAAAGATCATCAGCAGGCTGGAGCAGAAGGCGGTCCAGGTGAACAGTGGCATGCGCATCAGCTTCATGCCCGGCGCGCGCCGCTTGAGGATCGTGACCACGAAGTTGATTCCGGTCAGCGTCGTGCCGACGCCGCTGATCAGGATGGCCCAGATCCAGTAATCGACCCCCACCGAGGGGGTGTGGGCGATGCCCGAATAGGGCGGGTAGCCGGTCCAGCCGGCCGTGGAGAAGGTGCCGAGGACCAGCGAGATCATGACCAGGGCCGCGCCGGCGGCGCTCAGCCAGAGGCTGAGCGAGTTCAGGAAGGGAAAGGCCACGTCCCGCGCGCCGATCTGCTGGGGCATGATTACGTTGATCAGCCCCGACAGGAACGGCATGGCCATGAAGAAGATCATGATCGTGCCGTGCGAGGAGAAGATCTGGTCGAAGTGCTCGGGCGGCAGGTAGCCCTCGGAGTCCAGGGCAAAGGCCTGTTGGGCGCGCATCATGATGGCATCGACGAATCCGCGCAGCAGCATGACCAGCGCGAGCACGATGTACATGATGCCGACCCGCTTGTGATCGACGCTGGTCAGCCACTCGCTCCAGAGATAGCGCCACAGCCCGAACCAGGTGATCAGCGCGACCACGGCCAGGCCGCCGAAGACGATCAGGCTCGCCCCGCCCATGGCGACCCAGCTGTAGAAGGGCAATGCGTCGAGTGTCAGTTTACCTAGCATTCCTGGGGCTCCGGGGTCGGGCTAGCGGGGGTCGTGATGACTGTTGGCGGGATGGGCGGCGTATTTCGCGATGATGTTCCGGAACAGGTCACTCTCGACGCCCGAATAGTAGGTGACGGGATGATCGCTGCTGGGTTCGGCAAGCGACTTGTAAGCCTCGGCGTCCAGCGGATTCGAGGAATTCTGGGCCTGGTCCACCCAAGCCTCGAAGTCCTCCTGCGTCTTGGCCACGGCGGTGAAGTGCTGGCCGGAGAAGCCGTCGCCGCTGTACTGGACATTGCGCCCCATGAAGGTGCCGGGTTCGTCGGCCAGCAGGTTGAGCCGCGTCTGCATGCCGGCCATGGCATATATCTGGCCGGCGAGCGCAGGCACATGGAACGAATTCATCACGGTGTCGGAGGTGATGCGCAGGCTGAGCGGCCGGTCACTGGGAAAGGCCAGCTCGTTTACCGAGGCGATGTCCTGCTCGGGATAGATGAACAGCCATTTCCAGTCCTGGGCCACGACCCGGACCTCGAGCGCCTCTTCCTGGGTGTGCAGCTGCTTGTAGGGGTCGAGCGCGTGCGTCGCGTTCCACAGCAGGATGCCCAGCGCGATGACGATGAGCGCCGGCACGATCCAGATGACGGCATCGATGGGACCCGAATAGGACCACTCCGGAGCATACTTCGCCTTGCGGTTGGAACTGCGGTAGCGCAGGACGAAGAGAAAGGTCATGAGGAAGACCGGGATCACCACGATGAGCATCAGGCCCAGTGCGGTGAACAGCAGGTCGCGTTCGGCCAGGGCCTGCGGTCCCGCCGGATCGATCATCGGTGCTTCAGCGAGTCCGCAGCCCGTGACTGCGACGGCCAGAGCGCACGCCACTGCAGCCCGAAGATATCCACACGCCTTCATAGTCCCCCCGTTCCGGGCCGCCTTCCCTGGCCCGAGCGATCATCGGGATCACCCCCGATTCGCGGCTGCATTGTGGAACGGGTTACTGTAAATAATCAACCCGTTGCAGTTGGAAGGTACGCTAGATACGCCATCAGACGGACGTTGGCCAGCGGCCTCGTTCACGAGCCGTGGGGAGGACGAGGTGCTCCAGCCAGTTGGCCAGCTCGCGATTGCGGGTGGGCCTGTCCAGGACCATGGCGTTGAGCCCGTAGAGCCAGCCCAGGTCCTTGCGCGCCGGATCGGCCTGCAGGGCCTTGAGGTTGTCCGTGAATCGCTCCAGGGCCGGTATGTCGGGAAAGAAGCCGTCGGCGAGCATGCGCTCGCGATAGCGCAGCATCACGGTGGCGATCTCGTGGAAGTCGTACTCCGGGTGATACTGCACCGCCCAGCAGGTGCTGTTGTCGTGACGGATCTCGGCGGCCTGGATGCGGCTGACCTCGTTGGTGGCCAACACGGTCATGCCCGGCGGTTCCACCGAGACCTCGTCTAGATGGACGCAGATGGCGTCGAAGACCGGATCCTTGCCCGACAGCAGGGGATGCTCGCCGCCGGATACCAATTGGCGGATGCGGCGGGCAAAGCCGATTTCGCGGCCCAGCGGATTGGCCCGGACCTTTCCGCCCGCAGCCACCGCGGCGACCTGGAGGCCCCAGCAGCTGCCGAAGATCGGCGTGCCCGAGGCGAAGGCGGCGTGGGCCAGGTCGACCTGACGCGTCACCTCCGGTTCGTCGTTGTAGACATTGAGCGCGGAGCCCGTCCAGGCGATGCCGTCATAGGCGGCCAGCTGCCTGCTGGAGGGCAGATCGTTCACGCTTACATCGGCGGGATGGACGCTGTCGCATTCGAGGTCGTCGCGCAGGGCGTTCAGGACGGAGATGTAGTGCGCCGCCGTTCGCGTGCCGCCCAGGGCGGCATGCGCATCGTTGAGCTGCGGCGTGTTGCCGTCCACAACCAGGATGCGCAGCCGGGCCATTACACGGCCTCCCGCAGTTCGCCGCTCTGGGCCGACAGGAAGATGCGCTCCAGGGTCTCGGCGGTCAGGTTCTGCGGATTGCCACCGGCGGAGGGGTCCGCGATGGCCATGCGGCCGATCTCGGCGCTACGGTCGGCATCGACACCGATCTCGGACAAGGTGTGCGGAATGTTCATCTGCTCGCGGAATGCCAGCACCCAGTCGAGCACGCCCTCGAAACCGCCCTTCGGCAGGTCGAGGACGCGGGCCACCAGGTCCATCCGTTCGGCGATGGCCGGCCGGTTGTACTGCATGACGTAGGGCAGCAGAATCGCGTTGGTGAGCCCGTGGTGCGTGTCGTAGAGGGCGCCCAGCGGATGGGCAATGGCATGCACGGCGCCGAGACCCTTCTGGAAGGCCGACGCGCCCATGCTGGCCGCAGCCAGCATGTTGGCGCGCGCCTCGATATCCTCGCCGTTGGTGTAGGCGCGCGGCAGGTATTCCTTGATGAGCCGCATGCCCTCGATCGCGAAGCCGTCGGCCAGGGGATGGAATCCGGGTGCGCAATAGGCCTCGAAGCAATGCACGAAGGCATCCAGGCCGGTGGCGGCCGTGATCTTGGCCGGCAGGCCGACGGTCAGCCCCGGATCCTCGATCACGACGGCGGGCAGCATGCGAGGGTGGAAGATGATCTTCTTCTCGTGCGTGGCCTCGTTGGTGATGACCGAGGCCCGCCCGACCTCGGAGCCGGTGCCGGCGGTGGTGGGCACGGCCACGACCGGGGCGATGGCCGCGGCATCGGCGCGCGTCCAATTGTCGCCCACGTCCTCGAAGTCCCAGATGGGGCGGGTCTGGCCGACCATCAGGGCCACGGCCTTGGCGGCATCCAGGCCGCTGCCGCCGCCAAATGCGATGATGCCGTCATGTTCGCCCTCGTGATAGGCGCGCACGCCGGCGTCCACGTTCTCGCCGATGGGATTGCCCTTCACTTCGGCGAAGAGGCCGGTGGGCAGGCCGGCACTTTCGGCGATGGAGAGGGTTTCCTGCACGATCGGGCTGTCCTTAAGCCCGGCATCGGTGATCAGCAGCGGGCGCGTGATGGCGAGTTGGCGGCAGGCCTGGGGCAGCTCGTGGATGCGTCCGGGTCCGGCCCAGATGGTTGTGGGGTAGCTCCAGTTTCCGGATAGTTCGGTCATTGCGGGGATCCTCTCGAAGGCGACGCGGCCACGGCTCAGAGCTTGGTGCGCAGGTGGAAGGACTTGGGTCGGGTCAGCGACTCGTAGCCGAGACGCGAGAGCGTACAGCCGCGTCCGGAGTCCTTGACACCGGTCCAGGCGAGCGCCGGGTCCAGGTAGTCGCAGCGGTTCATGAAGAAGGTGCCGGTCTCCACCTGATCGCCGATGCGAAGGGCCGCCTCGCTGTCAGAGGTCCAGACCGCCGCGGTCAGGCCGAAGTCGCTGTCGTTCATCAGCGAGATGGCCTCCTCGTCGGAGGTCACCTTCATGATGGCGGCCACAGGACCGAAGGTTTCCTCGCGCATCACCCGCATGTCGTGGGTCACGTCCACCAGCACCTGCGGCGCCAGATAGGCGGAGCCGGCTTCATCGGCAGGGAACTCGGCCGGATCCACCAGGGCGCGGGCACCGGCATTCACGGCATCCTGCACCTGGCCGCGCACGAAATCCGCGGCGGCCGGGCGCACCATGGGGCCGATGGTGGTCTCAGCGTCCAGCGGACTGCCCAGGCGATAGCCACGGGTCTGTTCCACGAAGGCCTCGACGAAGCGGTCGTAGAGCCCGGCGTCCACATAGATGCGCTCGATGCCGCAGCAGGACTGGCCGGAGTTGAAGAAGCTGCCGTCCACCAGGCTGTCCACGGCGTGCTGCAGGTCGGCGTCGGCGCGCACATAGGCGGGGTCCTTGCCGCCCAGCTCGAGGCCGGCGCCGGCGAAACGGTTGGAGATTGCCTTCTGCACCGTATGGCCGCCCTTCACCGAGCCGGTGAAGCAGACGAAGTTCACGCGCGGGTCGGCCATCATCTTCTCGGAGACCGGATGCGAGAGATGCAAGGGCTGGAAGACGCCTTCCGGCAGGCCGGCGGCGGCGAAGGCCTCGGCATAGCGCTCGGCGCTGAGCGGTGTCTGGTGCGAGGGCTTGAGGATGACGGCATTGCCGGCGGCGAGTGCCGGAATCACGGCGTTGACCGAAGTCAGGAAGGGATAGTTCCAGGGCGCGATGATGGCAACGATGCCCTGGGGCTCGCGGCGGATGAAGCGCGTGAAGCCCTCCTTCGGCGTTGGTCGGATGTCGGCCAGGACCTCGGGTGCGATCTCGAGCATGTGCCGGGCGCGCTCCTCCATGCCGCCGACCTCGCCGGGCGCCTGCGCGATCGGGCGCCCCATCTGCCAGGCGACCTCCTCGGAGAGCTGGTCCCCGCGTTCCACCAGGTAGTCGATGGCGCGGCCGAGGATGGCGCAGCGCTTCTCGACGGGGGTGGTCTGCCAGATGCGCTGGCCCTGGCGGGCGCGCTCCAGGGCGCGGTCCAGCTCGCCTTCGTCGGCAAGCGGGCGTTCCACATAGACGCTTCCGTCCACGGGGCTGACGGTTCTCAGCATTTCAGTCATGAAAGGTCCCTTAGATGATCTCGAAGTAGCGGTTCAGCTGCCAGTCCGTGATGGCCTTGCGGGCCTCACGGTCCTCCCATTCCCGGGTGGCCGCGTAGTGTTCGACGAAGTCCTTGCCGAAGAGTTCGTTGGCCGCCTTCGAACGCTGCAGCCGTTCGGCCGCCTCGGTCAGGGTGCGCGGCAGCTGCTGGCTGCGGGGGGCTTTCTTCTCGTAGGCGTTGCCCACCACGGGCGCTGACGGCTCGACCTTGTTCTCGATGCCCCAGAGGCCGGATCCGATGGCGGCTGCAAGGGCAATATGGGGATGGATGTCGGCGGCGGCAATTCGGTACTCGACCCGCTGGGCCTTGGGCGAGCCGCCGATAGCACGCAGGGCCGTGGTGCGGTTCTCGAAACCCCAGGTGGCGGCTGTCGGCGCCCAGAAGCCGGGGATGAGGCGCGTGTAGCTGTTCACAGTGCAGGCGATCATCGCCAGCAGTTCGGGCATCAGCTTCTGCTGGCCGCCGATGAAATGGCGCATGGTGTCGCTGATGGCGTTCTCCCTGGAAGGATCGTGGAAGACGGGCTCGCCGGTCTTGGCGTCCTTCAGCGAGATATGGATGTGGCCGCTCTGACCCGGCCAGTCCGGTGACCACTTGGCCATGAAGGTGGCCATCCAGCCGTTGCGCTGGGCCAGGATCTTGGTGAAGGTCTTGAACAGTGCAGCCTTGTCGGCGGCGGACAGCGCGTCGTCCACAGCGATGGCGGCCTCCAGCACGCCGGGACCGGTTTCCGTGTGCAGGCCCTCGATGGGGAAGTCCATTTCACGGCCCATATGCAGCAGGTCCTGGTAGAACTCCGAGAACACGGAGTTGCGCAGGACCGAATAGCCGAAGAAGCCCGGCGTGATGCACTGCAGGTTCTGGTAGTTCTTCTCGCGGATGCTCTGGGGCGTCTCGTCGAACAGGAAGAACTCGAACTCGCAGGCGGCATGGGAGACAAGGCCCATGTCGGCGGCGCGCTTCAGCACGCGGCGCAGAACACCGCGCGGACAGACAGCTTCGCCGCGCTCGGCGAACTCGCCCAGGAACAGCAGGGTGTTGTCCTCGAGCGGCAGCTCGCGACAGGTCTCCGGCAGGATACGCACCAGGGCATCGGGATAGGCGGTATGCCACCCGGTAAAGGTTGTGTTGTCGTACATCTGGTCGTGGGAATCCCACCCCAGCACCACGTCGCAGAAACCGAATCCGCCCTCGAGTGCCGAGAGGAACTTGTCGCGCGACATGTACTTGCCGCGCATGATCCCGTCACTGTCGAAAACCGCAACCTTGATGTCCTTAACGTCCCGCGCGCGTATCAGCTTTACGGCATCCTCGGCGGTGTTGACTTCTGCTGCCCGCATGCTCCCTCTCCCTGTCTGAATGGCCGGCGGCACAGGTTTGGTGTCGCCGACTTAAGGATCCTTGCTGTTCTTGATCTGGGCCGGCCAGTCCTCTGCGCGGCCTGGAGGCAGTGATGGATAACTTCTTCCAATTCTCAAAAATAATGTCAATTCTGAAATTATCTATTCATCAGACTGTGCCCTCTTCCTGGCCTATTCCTCCCGGTCCGGCACCGGCGGTGCCCAAGCCGTGCGGACGGCCTCCAGGTCCTTCAGGCGGTCCGCGAAGCTGTCCCCCAGGCGGTCCATGACAGCGGCGATCAGGGCCTCCACCGTCATCATCAGGGCGGCCGAGGAATCCCAGCCGAAGGGGCTGACAGTGCGCACGGCGATTACATGATCGGCCTGGGCGACAGCCGGGGACATCCATTCGTCGGTGAACAGGACGATGCGGGTGCGCCGTCGGGCGGCTTCGCTCACGAAGGCGGCGATGTCCGGTTGGTAGCGGCGGACATCGAAGGCGGCAAGCACGTCGTTGCGGCCCAGGTCGAGCAGCTGGTCCGGCCAGGCCGCGCTCTGCCCGCCCACTTCATGGACGTTGGAGCGCACGGCCCGCAGGTGCAGGAACAGGTAGTGGGCCAGGGCAGAAGTGAAGCGTCCGCCGAGTACATAGAGCGGCCGCTTGGGCTGACAGAGCAGCTCGACGATGGCATTGAACTCGCTGCGCGAAAGACTGTTGACGGTCTGCTCGATGTTCTCGCCGACCTGGGCGGCGAAACGACTGAGAAAATCCTTCTCGTCCTCCTGCTCCTGCTGCTGGACCTCCCAACGGCCCAGCGGAGAGGAGAGGCGGGTGGTCAGTTCGCTGCGCAGTACGGACTGGAACTCGGGATAGCCCGAGAACCCCAGCTTGCCGAGCAGGCGCAGGACGGTGGCACCGCTGACCCCGGCCCGGCGGGCGAAGACGGTGATGCTCTCCAGCCCCGCCATGGGGTAATGGCTCATCAGCACACGGGCTGCCCGCCGTTCCGAGGGGGTCAACCGGTCCATGATGTCGCGCAGGCGGTCCGATACGGGCCTATGTGTGGTGGCGGTCTGCGGCATTCCTGTCCCTTCAGGCCGTGTCTGTTCCTTGAGGTCCGGTCACGGTGGATTGTGGCAAAGCCCGTTCAGGAAATCACCTGAATCCTGACGCGGGATCCGCAAGCAGGAGCGAGAACAGGCTCGCAAGGTCGATCAGGCTGCGTTCGGCGGCCCGGACGACCCTGCCCCGCGGGGACCCGAACTCCGATTGGTGAACAAAGCTGGTCAGCTGCGCGGAGGCGGGAATGGTATCTGCCTCCTTGCCGATTTTTCGGGCAGTGTTATCGTGCAAACAAAAGCCGTTCGTCGCGTTGTGCGGGTGAAGGGGTCCGCATTGCCTGAGGCCGCCCCGAAACGGCCGACGCAGACTGACTTTCGGGTGGGCCGAGCGATCGGCGAGAGAAAAGCAAGAGGGCGCTCCATGGTGACCATCAGCGAGGATCAGAAATCGGATCTCGTCTCCCGCACGTTGTCCGCGTTTGAAAAGAAACTCAAGAATTCGGACCGGGCCGAGACAGCCCAGCAGTTCGCGCAGGCCTTCCTGGACGATGCGCCCCCTGAGGACATCCTGGACGAAACGCCCGAGAACCTGGCTGGCGCCATCGCCTCGCTCTGGCAGTTTGCCAGCCAACGCCAGCCGCGGACGGCCAAGCTGCGCCTCTACAATCCCCAGGAAAAGCAGCATGGCTGGCAAAGCCTGCACAGCGCGCTGGAAATCATCAACGACGACATGCCCTTCCTGGTGGATTCCGTCACGGCCGCGCTCAGCCGCATGGACATTGAGGTCTACCTGGTGGTGCATCCCATCCTGCTGGTGGAACGCGACGAGGAAGGCAACCTGCTAAAGGTGGCCGATCCGGCCGATCCGCAGAATGTTGGGCGGCCCGAATCCAGCATGCTGCTGCTGATCAGCGAACAGCCGAAGGCGCGCCACAAGCAGATCGCCAGCCAACTGGAGTCGGTGCTGGAAGATGTGCGTGCCGCGGTCGAGGACTGGCGCCTGATGCGCCAGCGTTGTTGGGACGTGATCAAGGAGCTGGACCGCGATCCGCCGAAGCTGCCCCGTGACGAGATCTCCGAGGGCATCGCCTTCCTGGAGTGGCTGGACGACGACCACTTCACCTACCTGGGCTTCCGCGAGTACCGCTTCACGGGGAAGGGGAAGAAGGCGGTGGCCGAGATCGATCCCGACAGCGGCCTGGGACTGTTGCGGGATCCGGAGTTCTCGGTCTTCGATGGTCTGCGCGACCTGGGCCAGTTGCCGCCGGACGTCCAGGACTGGCTGAAGAAGCCTGAACTCCTGCGCATCACCAAGGCCAACCGGCATTCCACCGTTCATCGGCCCGCCCACCTGGACACCATTGCCGTCAAGACCTTCAACGCCAAGGGCGAAGTGACCGGCGAGCGTCTCTTCGTTGGGCTGTTCACCTCCACCGCCTATTCGCGCAGCCCGCGGCATATTCCCCTGCTGCGCCACAAGGTGGACGAAACCATCAACCGGGCGGGGTTCGTGCCGGGCAGCCACAACGGCAAGGCCCTGCTTCACATCCTGGAGACCTTCCCGCGCGACGAGCTGTTCCAGATTCACCAGGATCAACTCGATGACATCGCGCTGGGCATTCTCAACCTGCAGGAGCGTCAGCGCACCGCGCTGTTCGTGCGCAAGGATCCCTTCGAGCGCTTCGTTTCCTGTCTGATCTACGTCCCGCGCGATCGGTTCGACACCACGCTGCGCCACAAGCTGCAGACTCTCGTGGCCGAGGCCTATGGTGGCGAGGTCAGTTCGTTCCAGACCATGCTGGGGGATTCTCCGCTGGCGCGCCTGCACCTGATGGTTCGCACACAGCGCGGCAAGGTCCCCAAGGTGGATGTGCGCGCGCTTGAACAGCAGCTTGCCTATGCCGCCCGGTCCTGGACCGACAGCCTGGAGCGCTGCCTGGTTCAGCAGTATGGCGAGCAGCGGGGACATACCCTGTTGCGCCGTTACGGACATGCCTTTCCGGCGTCCTATCAGGAACGCTTCAGCGAAGAGCAGGCCCTGCAGGACATCGAGTTGATCGAGAAGCTGCACGACGGGCCGGCGATCGAGATGGACCTCTATCGCCCTGACGATTCCGATCCCGGTCAGCTGAACTTCAAGGTCTTCGTCCCGGATCGTCCGGTGCCGCTCAGCGATGTCCTGCCCATGCTGGAGAACATGGGGCTGCGGGTGATCGGCGAGGTGCCCTATGCCCTGCGGCTGGGATACGACGAGAAAGGGCAGAAGACGGACGGCGAGCAGGAGATCTGGATCCATGACTTCGAGCTGGAGCGCAAGTCCTCGGGCGAGCTCGACGTCGCCAATGTGCGCGCCGCCTTCCATGAGGTCTTCCAGCTGGTCTGGGGTGGCGAGCTGGACAACGACGGGTTCAACAGGCTGGTCCTGGCGGCCGGCCTGACGGCGCGCGAGATCCGCATCATGCGCGCCTATTGCCGCTATCTGCGACAGACGCAGATTCCCTTCAGCCAGGAGTATATGGAGGACACCCTGGCGCGGAATGCGACGCTCACGCGCCAGATCGCCGAGCTGTTCCTGCGCCGCTTCGAGCCCAAGGCCGCGCGCAACCGCAAGCAGACCGAGAAGGACTGCGCGAAGGCCGTTTCCGAGATCGAGGCCGGACTGGACGACGTCTCCAACCTGGACGAGGACCGCATCCTGCGCCGCTACTTGAACCTCGTCCTGTCCACCCTGCGCACCAACTATTTCCAGCCCGACGAAAGCGGGGAGCTGAAGCGCTACATCTCCTTCAAGTTCGACGCCAGCATGCTGGAGGAGCTGCCGCAACCGCGGCCCCATCGCGAGATCTTCGTCTATTCACCGCGGGTCGAGGGCGTGCATCTACGTTTCGGCGACGTGGCGCGCGGCGGCCTGCGCTGGTCGGACCGGCGCGAGGATTTCCGCACCGAGGTACTGGGACTGGTGAAGGCGCAGCAGGTCAAGAACGCCGTGATC
This sequence comes from Fodinicurvata halophila, assembly GCF_042651425.1. Classification (NCBI taxonomy): domain Bacteria; kingdom Pseudomonadati; phylum Pseudomonadota; class Alphaproteobacteria; order Rhodospirillales; family Rhodovibrionaceae; genus Fodinicurvata; species Fodinicurvata halophila. The sequence continues at coordinate 170,260 of NZ_JBHSCW010000004.1, forward strand.
GTGCCGGTGGGGGCCAAGGGCGGCTTCGTGCCCAAGCGCCTGCCGCCGCCGGAGGCCGGACGCGATGCGGTGATGAACGAGGGAATCGAGTGCTACAAGACCTTCATCCGGGCCCTGCTGGACATCACCGACAACCTGGTGGAAGGCAAGGTGGTGCCGCCTGAGAAGGTGGTGCGCTACGACGATGACGATCCCTATCTCGTGGTGGCCGCCGACAAGGGCACGGCGACCTTTTCCGACATCGCCAACGGCGTGGCCGTCGACTACGGATTCTGGCTGGGCGATGCCTTCGCCTCGGGCGGCTCGGAGGGGTACGACCACAAGGAAATGGGCATCACCGCGCGCGGCGCCTGGGAGTCCGTCAAGCGGCACTTCCGCGAGCTGGGGCGTAACATCCAGGAGGAGGCCTTCACGGCCATCGGCGTGGGCGACATGTCCGGCGACGTCTTCGGCAATGGCATGCTGCTGTCGCGCCACACCCGCCTGATCGGCGCCTTCAACCACCTGCATATCTTCGTGGATCCGGATCCCGATCCCGAAACCTCGTGGCAGGAGCGCAAGCGGCTGTTCGACATGCAGCGCAGCAGCTGGACGGATTACGACAGCAAGCTGATCTCGAAGGGCGGCGGCGTCTTCGACCGCAAGGCCAAGTCGATTCCGCTCAGTGCGGAAATGAAGGCCTGTTTCGGCCTGGAGAAGGACAAGGTCACGCCCAACGAACTGGTTTCCGCCATGCTGAAGGCCGAGGCAGACCTGCTCTGGTTCGGCGGGATCGGCACCTATGTGAAGGCGTCCACCGAAAGCCAGGTCGAGGTGGGGGACCGCAACAACGATCCCATTCGGGTCAACGGTAAGGACCTGGGCGTGCGCGTGATCGGGGAGGGTGCCAATCTGGGCATGACACAGATGTCGCGCATCGAGTTCGCGCTGGCCGGCGGCAGGCTGAACACCGACGCCATCGACAACTCCGCTGGGGTCGACTGTTCGGACCACGAGGTCAACATCAAGATCCTGCTGGGCGCCGCGGTCGAGGCCGGCAAGCTGTCCCGCAAGCGTCGCAATGCCCTGCTGGAGGAGATGACGGAGGAAGTGGCGGCACTGGTGCTGCGCGACAACTACCTGCAGAGCCTGTCCATCAGCATCAGCAGTCGCCTGGGCATGCGCCTGCTGGACCGCTTCGGGCGCTTCATCCGGGCGCTGGAGAAGGCCGATCTGCTCAACCGCAGCCTGGAAGGCCTGCCGGACGACGAAACGCTGAATGACCGGGCCACGGCAAAGCTCGGCCTGACCCGGCCGGAGCTTTCCGTGCTGCTGGCCTATGCCAAGATCACGCTGTACGAGCCGCTGGTGGAGTCCTCGCTGCCGGATGACGAGTGGCTGGAGCGCGACCTGCTGGACTATTTTCCGCAGCCGCTGCAGCAGAAGTATGCGAAGTTCGCCCATCAGCACCGCCTGCGCCGGGAAATCCTGGCCACCCAATTGACCAACGAGGTGATCAACCGCCAGGGAATCACCTTCGTCTTCGAGATGATGGAGCGTACCGGCGAAAGTCCCGAGCAGGTGCTGCGTGCCTTTGTGGCCGCGCGCGATTCCCTGGCTCTACCGAGTCTCTGGGCCCAGATCGAGGCCCTGGACAATCGCATCGACACCGACCTGCAGGCGAAGCTTCTGACCGAATGCGGTCGCCTGGCCGAGCGCATCAGCCTGCGTTTCCTGCGCGAGGGGCAGAAGCCGCTGGATATCCGGACGACGGTGGAAAACCACGCCAAGGGGGTGCAGGAGCTTTACGAGGCGCTGCCCGGCCTGCTGGAAGAACCGGACAAGGGACTTCTGGAGGAGGAGGCGCGCGAGTATGTTGCCCAGGGCGTGCCGGAGACTCTGGCCTGGCGGGTGGCCGGCCTGAAACACATGACCCCGGCCAGCGATATCATGCGGTTGGCGCGCGAGTCCGATCGCAGCGTCACCAAGACCGCCAGCCTCTACTTCGATGTGGGGGCCCGCTTCGGCTGTGACTGGCTGCGCCGCGCGGCGGCCCGGCTGCCGCGGGAAGCGGCCTGGACACGCTCGGCGATCACGGCTCTGGTCGACGATATCTACGATTACCAGGCCTACATCACGGCGGAGGTACTGAGCCTGTCGGAAAAGGGCCGCAATCCGCAGGAGGCCCTGAAAGCCTGGACCTCGCAGCGGTTCCTGAAAGTGAACCGCCTGGACCAGCTGCTGGGAGAAGTGCTGAATGCGCCGAATCCCGACCTGGCCATGCTGACCGTGGCCAACCGGCAGCTGAAGGCCCTGATCAACGGCTAGCCCAGGATCCGCACAGGCGGGTGCAGGATTACTCTTCCTGAAGCGCCTGGTATTTCAGCAGGGCGGCCTTCATCTGTTCGGCAACCTGTCCGCCACCCGATGCTGCGCCATATGCAGCGGCATTGGGAGCACCTTCACCCTGAGGTGACAGGCCCGGTGCTGCTGGAGCGGGCCGGCTGGTATCCGCCGGTTTTCCGGGCATGGCGTTCATGGCGGCGCCGGGCATGCCGGTTTTCTCCCCTCCGCTCATGGAGCCCGCCGACATGCTATGGCCGGCACCCGGGCCGCTCATGCTGTCGCTAAGCGGCATGCGATCGGCCTCGGCCGGAGCCCGCACCCGGGAGCCGTCCTTGCCCAGGGGCATGAAGCTGTCGTCCGGAGGCGGTGTTCCGGAGGTATTGCGAGAGGGGGCGGACTGGGAGGCCTGGGTTTGGGGTGCTTGGGCCTGCTGGAGTTCGCCCGGCCGGCGCTCATCGGAAGAACCGGATGTGGTGGCCGCCGTGGTCGGGGGTTGGGCCGCGGGATTGAGGGCGTAGTAGTTCCCCTTCTTCTCGTCCTCAGGCAACTGCGAATTCTGCTGGGGCGAGGCGGGAGAGGCAGGACTGTCCCCCCGGTCCGAGGCGAAGGCGCGCAAGGCGTCCATCCCCGTCAGGCCGGTGGCTTCGGAAGCGACCTTCGTGCTTTCGCCTGAATGCTGGGTCGTGCCGCCGCCCTGGGTCATCTGGGCCGGGGCATTGGCCGCCGCCGCTGCGAGCGTATCATTGGACTTGGCGGCATGCTGTTCGCCACTTGTGCCAGCCGGGACCGCGTCCTCGCCCAGCACCTGGGCGATCACGGTCTCGCCGATGTCCCGCCCTGTGCCTTCCTCGAGGAGACTGTTGGCGATGCCGGAGACGAATCCGATCGGACCGCCGTAGATCATCCCGCCGAGTATACGGGCCGGAGCTTCCATCTGGTCGCCGGTCAGGGCGCGGTAGGCCATGTTGACGCCGGGGATATGCTGCAGCGGATTGACGATATCCAGCACGTCGCCGAAGCTGAGGTTGTCGTGCTCGGGCACATCCATCTCGCCCGGGCGATAGCCGCCTTCGGAATAGGCAGCGTAGTTGCGCCGGGCGGGGCGCGCCTGTTCGTTCTGCTGCGTTTGGGCCTGGCTTTCGATTCCGATGCTCATGGCCTTCCTGAAGCAAACGGCGGGCCAGTTTGCAAAATCAGAAAAATAAAAGCCGGATCAATGAGTTGCTCGGTGTTGTGGAATGGGCCAGCCGCACGGGGCGGCAGGATTTTCCCAGATGCCGGGGCCTAACGGAAAGAACTGCCCGCAGCGTGCCGCGGGGGACGGATCAGACCACGCGGACGTTGCGGAATTGCCAGGGATCCTCGCGGTCGACATCTTCGGCGAAGAGTTCGCCCCGGGCGGTCAGCGGGCTCCAGTCCGTATAGGCACCGGTCAGGCGGCCGAGATAGGGTGCGGCGATCTCCATGATACGCTCGTGGTCCATCTCCTCGGGTTCGACGATTCCGGCGCGCGGATTCTCGATCGCCCAGACCAGGCCGGCCAGGACGGCCACGGTCACCTGCAGGGACGTGGCGTTGTTGTGAGGCGCCAGCCGGCGGGCCTCCTCGATGCTCAGCTGCGAGCCGTACCAGTAGGCATTCTTGCCGTGACCGGCCAGCAGGACTCCCAATTCATCCATGCCGTCGACGACCTCGTCGACGATCAGCCGCTTGCGCGACTGCATTTCCCAGTTGCGGCCCGCCAGTTCGTGCAGGCTGAGCACGGCGCTGTCGCAGGGGTGGTAGGCATAGTGCACCGTCGGGCGATAGACCACCTGTCCGTCCTGCCGATGGGTCAGATAGTCGGGCAGGGAGATGGATTCGTTGTGCGTGATGAGGAAGCCGTGGATCGGTCCGGCTTCCGGCGTCCAGGTACGCACCCGGGTCGAGGCACCGGGACGGTTCAGGTAGATAGCGGCATCGGCGCCGAAATCGTGACGTGCACCGTCCGGTGGAAGTGCCTTCTCGTGTGTTCCCCAACCGAGTTCCGCCGGCTGCAGGCCTTCGCTGTAGAAGCCGTCGATGGACCAGGTATTGATGAATTCATCGACGTTCTTGGGGGTTTGGCTGCGCTGGGTGTCGCGCTCGGCGATATGGATGGTGGTCACGTTCAGGTCGCGCGCCAGTCCACTCCAGTCATCCTTGCCGTCGCCGCTCGGCAACGGCTGGCCCAGGTCTCGCGCGATGTTCGTCAGGGCCACCTTGACGAAATGATTGACCAGTCCCGGATTGGCGCCGTGGGTGATCGTTGCGGTGGGGCCTTCGCCAAGCTCCCGGCGCAGCGCCAGCATGTCTTCGCGCAGGGCGTAGTTGGAGCGCTGGGAGGGCGTAAGGTCGGGATCGACGTAGGAGCCCAGCCAGGGCTCGATGCAGGTGTCCAGATAGAGCGCGCCGCGTTCATGGGCATAGCGCGCGAGGTCTACCGAGGAGACATCCACGGACAGGTTCAGCAGGAAGTCTCCCGAACGCAGATAGCGGCCCAGCAGGTCGCGGAAATTGTCCGGCGTGAGCCCTTCCGTGATGTAGGCGGCATCGAATTCGGCGGCGATCGGCTCGGGCGCCGGGTCGGGGTTGATGATGACGATGTCTTCCGGGGCGAGTCCGATGTGCCGGCGCAGCAGCGGCAGCACTCCCTGGCCGATCGAGCCGAACCCGATCATGACGATCCGGCCGTTGAAATCGACGTGCTTGCGCGCTGTGTCGGTCATGGGCTTGCTCCTTGTCGTTCCGGCTGGGTCGCCTCCAGCTGGGTCGCTCCGGCTGTCGCCTGGCGGCCTGCTTAACCGCTACACGCACGTGCGTCGAGCCAAAAACGGAGTATGGAAGGAGAGGCCGACGGCCTCAGCGCCGCTTTTTCGGCAGGATGGCCATTTCGCCACGCAGCAGTTCGGCCATCTCGGCCGGGGTTTCGGCCTGGGCGAGGCGATCCTTGGCGATGGGGGTGCCGAAAGTGACGCGGAGCGCTTTCGGACGCGGCCAGCGGCGGGTGCGGGGCAGAGCCTCGAAGGTGCCGGCCAGGCGGGCCGGAACGACCTGGACCTGCGCCGGGGCGTTCAGAACCAGATGACCTATTCCGGGCAGGAACTTCTGCAATTCGCCGTCGGGCGAGCGCCAGGATTCCGGGAACCAGATCACGGACTCCCCGCGGTCCAGAACCTCGAGCGCAAACGATAGCGCCGAGGTCGGCCGGCGTTCGTCCACCGGGAAGATGCGGGTCGCGCGGGCCAGCAGGCGACCCGCCCCGCTGTCGAACAGGCGCCCCTGATCGCCGCTCCACCAGGCGTGGGACAGGCGCCGGTATCCGAGCGCCGGGGCCAGGGCCAGCGGATCCAGGTCGCTGACATGGTTGGCGATATAGATCGTCGGCTTCTGACCGACGGGGGGGAGATGCTCCTCGCCGCGCACGGTGAGCCGGAAGATCCCGCGCATCAGCAGCCAGTCGATTGCGTAGAACGTTGCTCCGAGAACCCGCTCATAAGTGCGGCGGGGTTCGAGCCAGCGCGCCTCCTCCTCGGACAGGGGGGCGATCATCTCGCGCTGAACGTCGCCCATTCCGCTGCCCGAGGCTTCCTCGAGACTCTTCTGCAGGAGTTCGCGCAGGCTGTTGATCTGTGTCGCCTCCTCATAGGGCAGGGCGAAGCCGAAACGACGTTCCAATTCGAGGGCCAGGGTCACCCATTCCAGGGAATCGATGCCCAGGTCCAGTTGCAGCGAGGAGTCGAGATCCACCGGCCGGTCGGCGTAACGGGCCTTGATATAGCTGAAGATCTCACCGGCCGGCGGACTGTTGAGAAGAGCCTGGTCGGCTTCGTCGAGTTCCTCTTCCGAACGGACGGCGGTGCCGGCCTTTGCCTGACGATAGAGCTCGGGCAGCTTGAAACGCTGGTATTTGCCCAGGCGCGTGCGGGGCAGGGCACTGCGGCTGATGGCGAAGCCGGTGGGGCGTTGATAGGTGGCCAGTGCCTGACCCTGTTCGCTGAGTGCGATGCGGATGACCTGTTCGATCTGCAGATTGTTGCCGCGGCCGATTTCCGTCTGGTTGGGCACCACAAGGGCCACAAGGGCGTCGTTCTGTTCCAGCACCGCGATCTCCTCGATGGCGGGGTGCTCGGCATAGACCTTCTCGATCTCCTCGGGAAAGACATTCTTGCCGCCGCCCAGAACGATCATCTCCTTGACCCGGCCGTGGATGGTGACGAAGCCCTTACGGTCCACATGCCCCAGATCGCCGGTGCGGAACCAGCCGTCCTCGGTAAAGGCTTCGGCATTGACAGCTTCGTTGTTGCGGTATCCCCGGAAGAGAGCGGGTCCGCGTGCCTGGAGCTCGCCGATGCGCTGGGCGTCGGGGTCGGCGACGCGCAGCTCCATGCCCGTCAGGACCCGACCTTCCGTACCGATCTTCTTGTCCCGTCCGCCACCGTTGTTGGTCAGGATGGAGGAGGTTTCCGCCAGGCCCCAGCCACTGCGGGTATCCCAGCCCAGTGCCTCCAGGTTCCAGATCAGACCGGGCTCGAACCGGGCGCCGCCCGACGCCAGCAGCCAGAGATTGGGTGCCAGCCGGCGGTGCAGGCCACGGAAGAGGAATCGACCCAGGCGCAGGCCGGCATAGCGACGCATCGCATAGGACAGCACGAAGAGCAGGCGGAACAGCAGGCGTGCCGGCAGACCTGCGGACTCCACGCGGCTGCGGATTCCGGAGTAGAGCGCCGCATAGAGCTTGGGTACGCCGACCACGGCACTGACACGGCCCACACGCAGGGCCGTGAGAATCTGCTGTCCGGAGACGCCCTCGGGCAGGACGAGGGTGCTACCGCCGGACAGGGCGGTCAGCAGGCCGATGGTGAGCGGATAGACGTGATGCAGCGGCAGGGGCAGCAGCACCCGGTCCCGCGGCGTTACCACCTGCTGTTCCAGCAGGGCGTGGATGTTGTGCAGCAGGTTGGCATGACTGAGGTAGAAGCTCTTGGGTGTGCCCGTGGTCCCCGAGGTATAGACCAGCATCTGCGGGTCGTCCGGATTGACGGGCGGCAGCTCGCTGTCGGCAGAGCCCTGGAGTTCCTGCCAGTGAGGCGGTGCGTCCTGCCGCTCGCGCCCGCCGTCGAGGCGGTAGAGCGGAAACGACAGCTCCTTGCCGTGTAGGACAGCCTCGACCCGTGACACATGCGCGTCGGCGACAAAGGCGGCCGATGCTTCCGAATCGGGGATCAGAACATCCAGTTCGGCATCGCTGCTCAGGTCGTCCAGGGCCACCGTGATCGCGCCGAGATATCCCAGGGCCAGGCGCACCACGGCCCAGTCGATTGAGTTCGGCCCGAACAGCAGCACATGATCTCCGGCGGACAGGCCCTCCGCCTTCAGGGCGAACGCCAGGGCCTGGGCCTGCTCGCCCAGGTCGGCATAGCTGATGCTGACGACGTTCTCGCCCTGTACCGCGGCTATTGCGGTCCGTCCGCCATGGAGGGGCAGGCTGGAAACCAGGGTACGCAGGCTGTCCGTCTTCCGTCCGCCGGCTGTCTGTCGGGAGGTCTTCGCCATGACGCCTCGAAACTGTTCCTGGTCGATTCAGATCGTCTTCTCAGGCAATGCGGTTTTCCCTGAGCTCAACCCTGTCCCTGCAGCCCAGAATCCCCGTGAGGGCATGGGTGAGGGCCAATCTGGCCCCGAGGGTGCGGTAGAGCCGACGCAGTTCCTGCAATGGCTTGCCGCGATGGTCAACACGGATATTTCGGAGAGGAGAAGTCCCTCGGCTGTGCTGTACTGCAGTGCCGACGGCGTGCCGTGGCGAATGTCGCCGGACCGTCCGATCACGCCGGTAGCCATGTCGAAGGGCCCGGTTTCCGGGCGGTGCGCAATCTGCGAATAGGTCACGAGCGGGGCCTCCTCCTGCCGGGGTGCCTGACTCCAGGCCGTTGTCCACAGCCCTCAGGGGGACTGCTCGATACGTTCCATATCCTCGTCGGAGAGGCCGAAATGGTGGCCGATCTCGTGAATCAGGACGTGACGGACGATGCGGGTGAGGTCTTCCTCGCTCTCGCACCAGTAATCCAGAATGGGGCGGCGATAGAGGAAGATCATGTCCACCTCCTCCGGCTGGTGGCTGACGCCGCGTCGCGTCAGGTCCACACCCTGGTAGAGGCCCAGCAGGTCGAAGGGCGACTCCAGGTCCATGGCTTCCAGGGTCTGGTCATCCGGAAAGTCGTCGACACGGATGGCGATATCGCCGGTATATCGACGCAGTTCCAGCGGGATCGCCATCAGGGCCTCCCGGGCCATTCCCTCCATGTCGGGGAGACTGGGCGGAGCGCCGAAGCTGTGCAGTAGTCCAGACTGGGTCATCAACTGTCTCTTCAGGAGCATATAAACCGTTCCTTGACCGGGAAGCTTGGCACTGCCACCTGAACCTTGTCGAGAAACAATGGAAACAGGGGGATGTCATGCCCGATAAACTTCAGGGCGATGCCCGTAACTCCGCCCTTGCGGACCTGCCAGGCTGGCAGGAGGTCGAAGGGCGTGACGCCATTACCAAGTCCTACCGGTTCAAGTCTTTCAATGAGGCCTGGGGATTCATGTCCCGTGTGGCCATGGCTGCGGAAAAGATGGATCACCATCCCGAGTGGTTCAATGTTTACAACCTCGTCGAAGTTACCCTGTCAAGCCATGACGCCGGCGGCCTGACCGATCGGGACATCAAGCTGGCCCAGAAAATGGAGCGGTTCGCAGCCCGCACGACGGCGGCCGAGGCGTAGCGGGTATCAACTGTGCAGCGGCCGTCCATGGACGGCCAGGGCTGCTTCCTTGACCGCTTCGTTGAGCGTCGGGTGGCCGTGGAAGGCGCGCCCAAGGTCCTCCGCAGAACCGCCGAACTCCATGGTGATCACGGCCTCGTGGATCAGGTTCCCGGCATCCGGCCCGATGATGTGGGCCCCCAGCAAGCGGTCGGTCTTCTTGTCCGCCAGGATCTTCACGAAACCGTCCGTGGCATTCATGGCCCGTGCCCGCCCGTTGGCGGTGAAGGGGAACTTGCCCACGTTGTACTCGACGCCCTCTTCCTTGAGGGCCTCCTCGGTCTTGCCGACGTTGGCCACCTCGGGCCAGGTGTAGACGATGCCGGGGACGGTCTCGTAGTTCACGTGGCCCTTCTGGCCGGCCAACATCTCGGCGACCGCGACACCTTCCTCTTCGGCCTTGTGGGCGAGCATTGGACCCTCGATGACGTCGCCGATGGCATAGATGCCCTCGACCGACGTCGCGAAGTGACCGTCCGTGCGCACGCGCCCGCGCTCATCCAGGTCGACCCCGACCTTGTCCAGCCCCAGACCCTCAGTGTAGGGCTTGCGGCCGATCGCCACCAGGACGCTGTCGCAGGTGATCTCTTCCGTATCGCCGCCCTTGGCGGGTTCCACGGAGAGCTTGATGTTCGTCTTGTTGAGCTTGGCGCCGGTCACCTTCGTGGACAGCTTGAACTTCATGCCCTGCTTGGAGAGCGTGCGCTTGAACTGCTTGGAGACGTCGCTGTCCATGCCTGGCACCAGGCGATCGAGGAATTCCACCACCGTGACCTCCGTGCCCAGGCGCTGCCAGACCGATCCCATCTCCAGACCGATGTAGCCCCCGCCGACCACCACCATGTGCTTGGGAACCTTGGGCAGCGAGAGCGCACCGGTGGAGGAGACGATGCGCTTCTCGTCGATTTCCAGGCCCGGAAGGTCCATATGATCCGAACCGGTGGCGATGACGATGTGCTTCGCCTGGACCTTGGTCTTGCCGTCGACGGTGACCTCGCCCTTGCCGGTGATCTCGCCGGTGCCCTTCAGCCAGTCCACCTTGTTCTTCTTGAACAGGTACTCGATGCCCTTCACGTTGGACTCCACCACGGCGTCCTTGTGTCCCATCATGCCGGGCAGGTCGAGCGAGAGCTTGTCCACCTTGACCCCGAAGGCGCCAAGACCATGCTGGGCCTCCTCGTACTTTTCCGAAGCCTGGAGAAGGGCCTTGGAAGGAATGCAGCCGATGTTGAGGCAGGTGCCGCCCAGGGTCTCCCGCTTGTCCACGCAGGCCACATTCATGCCCAGCTGCGCCGCGCGAATGGCACAGACATATCCGCCCGGCCCCCCGCCGATCACGACCAAGTCGTAGCTCTGTTCCTTGCTCATCTGCTGTTTCTCCCAGGAGATCCGGCGCCCGGAAAGGCGAGCCGGCCTTCGACAGTCTGTTCACCCAATGAAAATGGCGCGGCAAACTTGCCGCAAAGCTGCGTCCATAACAAGACGCGCGGCGAAATGAAACGACTTCCGGTGATCATCAGTCGTAGATGCCCTTGAAAAGACGCCCTTGTTCCGTGAACAGCACGATCGCCGTCGCCACCACTCCCAGGGCGGCAAAGCCAAGTGCCATGGGCAGCGGGGTGCCGTCGAATGCCTGCCCGATGAAATAGCCGAGCAGCGCTCCGCCCAGCGTCGTGATGAAGCCCAGGAAGGACGAGGCCGTGCCCGCCACTTCGCCCACCGGGTCCAGGGCGATCGAATTGAAGTTGGGCATGATCAGGCCAAAGGCGAACATGGTTATCGCCTGCAGGGCGATGAAGGACCAGACGGTTTCGATGCCGAGCAGGTTGAAGGCGCTGTGCAGGACGCCGACGCCGGTGAACAGCAGTAGGGCAGAGTGCGAGACCCGGCGCATGCCCAGGCGTTCGACCACGCGAGAATTTGTGATCGATGCCATGGCCATGAAGAGCGCGATGGAAGCGAACGCCAGCGGGAAGATGGCGCCGATCTCAAAGACGTCCACGAAGATCTGCTGGGCGGAGTTGATGAAGCCGAACAGACTGCCCATCACGACCGTTGCGGCGAAGGCGTATCCGACCGTAATCCGATTGGTCAGCACGATGCGGAAGGAGGCCGCGATTCCGGCAGGGGAGATGGCGGTGCGGCGCTCCGGCGGCAGGGTCTCGGGCAATCGTAGCAGGATCCAGGCAACAAGCACGACGCCCATCAGGGTCAAGACGGCGAAGATCAGGCGCCAGGGGCCCAGCAGCACCAGCGCTTGGCCGATGGAGGGTGCCACGACCGGGACGGCAATGAAGACGATCATCACCAGGGACATCACCTTGGCCATGCGCCGGCCACCGTAGCAGTCGCGTACCAGGGAAAGTGCGATGACCCGGCTGGCCGCAGCGCCCACGCCCTGCATGACCCGTGCGAAGAGCACCTGTTCGAAGGAGGCCGCGACCACCGAGAAGGCGCCGAAGCCGGCATAGATCAGCAGGCCGATGACAAGCACGGGCTTGCGCCCGAAGCGGTCCGAGAGCGTGCCGTAGAAGAGCTGGGTGAAGCCGAAGCCGAGCAGGTAGGCGGTGATCACCAGCTGGATGCGATTGGCTTCGCTGACGTTCAGTGTTTCGCCGATGGCGGGCAGAGCCGGCAGCATGATGTCGATGGCCAGCGCGTTCACGGCCATCATCGCGGCCACGATGGTGACGAACTCGGCGAACCCCATGCCGGGATGAGGGCTATCTGCGGTCTTGTCGGCGGTGTTCTCGGAGTTGGACGTGGACATGCGGTTTCTTTGATCCTCTGACCCGCAGGCGGGTGACATACGGGCAAACCTTGTGGATCGGAGCCCCAGTACTACCAGCAGACCTCCCCCTATTGCCACTGATGCAGGCGGTTTTTCTCGTCAGGGCGGCTATTCGCAAATGGCGGGGCTGGAGCGCGGGAGATGTATCGACACAGCGATCAAACCTGCGTGAACGGAGCGCTTCCCCGCTTGTCGTGGGGCGTCCCCGATGCAAATCTGTTAGAGAAATCAAGGCAGGAGGCGATGAGCCAAGGCATGAGCACGCTGAAGGAAAGACCGCTCGACAGGACGAAATTCCGCGATCCGGAGACAACGGCCGATGGCGCTGCACGTGCGCATGTGGACCTGAAACGATTGGACACGCTCTGGTTCAATACAGGAACATTGTGCAATCTCGCCTGTACCCATTGCTATATCGAATCCAGTCCGCGCAACGACAGCCTGGTCTACATCTCCCGTGCGGAGGTGGCGGCATATCTCGACGAGATCGAGGCGCTGGACCTGGGAACGCGGGAAATCGGCCTGACCGGCGGCGAGCCCTTCATGAATCCCGAGATCATCGGGATACTGCGTCTCTGTCTCGAACGCGGCTATCATGTGCTGTTGTTGACCAATGCAATGCGGCCGATGATGAAGCGGGCCGAGGAGCTCAAGGCCCTTAAGCCCCTGGCCGACGGCAAGCTGGTCCTGCGCGTCTCGCTGGATCACTACGGCCAGGAGGTTCACGAGACCGAGCGCGGGCCGCGCAGCTGGGCCCCGGCCATAGAGGGGCTGTGTTGGCTGGCCCGACAAGGGTTTGCCATCGATGTGGCGGGCCGGGACCTCTCGGGCGAGGGAGAGGCGTCTCTCAGGGACGGATATGCCGAACTCTTCCGGGAGCTGGAGCTGCCGCTGGATGCCCGGGATCCGGCCCAGTTGGTGATCTTTCCGGAAATGGACGAAACGGCCGATGTGCCGGAGATCACGACAGATTGCTGGTCGATCCTGAATGTCGTGCCGGATTCGGTGATGTGCGCGTCTTCGCGCATGGTGGTCAAACGCAAGGGCGAGGCACGGCCCAAGGTGCTGCCCTGCACCCTGCTGCCCTACGATCAGGGCTTCGAAATGGGGGAAACGCTTTCCGAGGCGCTCGGGCAGGTGTCCCTCAACCATCCCCATTGTGCGCGCTTCTGCGTTCTGGGCGGAGCTTCCTGCAGCGCCCGGTAAGTGTCCTGTCTCAGGCGCCCGTCGGTTCTTCCGAATCCGGCCTGGAGGGCGGGTTTGTGCTGTCTGACTCGGGCTCGCCTTGGGGAGTCTCCCGTTCCTGGCGGCCCGGCAGTTCCACCAGGTAGCCGGCCCCCTTGTCGATGGACAGGGGATTGAAGCGGACGATCAGTTCCCGGCGCATCAGTTCCAGAAGGTAGCGCCCGATCGGCAGGAACAGCGTTTCGCCGCTCTCGGGTGTGGCCGGATCCAGGCGCAGCGTGACGGACTTGGCCTCGCCGAAGCGGTTGCGCTCGACCATCTGGTCGATGGAGGCGCAGGCGTGCGCCAGGTCGAGCCCGCGCAGGTCCAATTCCCAATCCGCACTGTCCTGCCGGCCGATGAGGCGGTGGGCGGCACGGAATCCCGGATCGTTATAGGCTTCTTCGTTGCTCAAGCCGGTACTCCCTTCTCGACGTTCGAACCCCAACTTCCCGTGAAAGGGGGACTATACTGAGATAGGCCGGCAGGCCGGCTTCATAAAGACGTAACGCCAAGAAAAAGGGCGCAAGCGGCACTGTCGCCACCTGCGCCCTGTTCTCTTCGAAAAGCGCCGGATCAGGCGGTTTCTTCCGCTTCCTGCAGATCCTCACCGCTTTCCTGGTCGACGGCCTTCATGGACAGCTTGACCTTGCCGCGGTCGTCCAGGCCGATGACCTTGACCTTCACCTCTGCACCTTCCTTGACCACGTCCTCGACCTTGCCGACCCGCTCCTGAGCCAGCTGGCTGATGTGAACCAAGCCGTCGCGCGGTCCCAGGAAGTTCACGAAGGCGCCGAAGTCCATGATCTTCACGACCTTGCCGCTGTAGATCTTGCCGACCTCGGGCTCGGCCACGATGGACTCGATCCAGTTCAGAGCCTCCTGCATCGAGCTGTCGCTGGTGGCAGCAACCTTGACGGAGCCGTCATCCTCGATATCGATCTTGGCGCCGGTGGTCTCGCAGATCTCGCGGATCACCTTGCCGCCGGTGCCGATCAGGTCACGGATCTTGTCCTTGGGCACGCTAATCGAGGTGATCTTCGGGGCATTGCCGGAGACGCTGTCGCGCGCCGAGCCGATCGCCTTGGCCATCTCGCCCAGGATGTGGGTACGGCCTTCCTTGGCCTGGTCCAGGGCAATCTGCATGATCTCGCGGGTAATGGAGGTGATCTTGATGTCCATCTGCAGAGAAGTCACGCCGACCTCCGTTCCGGCCACCTTGAAGTCCATGTCACCCAAGTGGTCCTCGTCGCCAAGGATGTCGGAGATGACGGCGTAGTCGTCGCCCTCCTTGATCAGGCCCATGGCAATGCCGGCCACGGCCCGGGGCAGCGGTACGCCGGCGTCCATCATGGCCAGGGAGGAGCCGCAGACCGTCGCCATGGAGGAGGATCCGTTGGATTCCGTGATCTCGGAGACCAGGCGAATGGTGTAGGGAAAGTCCTCCTTGGACGGCAGGATCGGGTTCAGCGCCCGCCAGGCCAGCTTGCCGTGACCGATCTCGCGGCGTCCAGGCGTGCCGACGCGGCCGGCCTCACCCACGGAATAGGGCGGGAAATTGTAGTGCAGCATGAAGTGCTGGCGGAACTCGCCTTCCAGCGAGTCCACGATCTGTTCGTCCTGGCCGGTGCCCAGGGTGGCGGCCACCATGGCCTGGGTCTCGCCACGGGTGAACAGCGCCGATCCGTGGGCACGCGGCAGGATGCCGGTCTCGCTGACGATGGGGCGCACCGTGCGGGTATCGCGGCCGTCGATGCGCTGGCCGGTCTTGAGGATCTGGCCGCGCACGACGTCGCTTTCCAGATCCTTGAACAGGCCGCGGAAGAGGGCGAGTTTCTCCTCGTCCTCGCCAAGGGACTCCTCGGCTGCAGTCCGGACGTCGTCGAGGGCTGCCTGGCGCTCGACCTTGTCGGCGATGGCATAGGCCGCAGCGATCCGATCGCCAAAGTCCTTCTGCAGCTCGCTGTAAAGCTGGCCCTTGAGCTCCGGCTCTTCGGGAACCTCGCGCGGTTCCTTGGCGGCATCCTCCGCCATGTCGATGATCGCATCGATCACCGGCTGCATCTGCTCATGGCCGAAGTTGACCGCGCCCAGCATGACCTCTTCGCTGAGCTCGCTGGCTTCGGATTCCACCATCAGGACGCCTTCCTGGGTTCCGGCCACGACGAGATCCAGCTTCGAACTGGGCAGCTCGCTCATCTGCGGGTTGAGGACGTACTCGCCATCGACATAACCGATGCGGGCCGCACCGATCGGGCCCATGAACGGCAGGCCGGAGAGGGTCAGGGCCGCGGAAGCTCCGACCATGGCAACGATGTCCGGATCGTTCTCCAGGTCGTGGCTGAGCACGGTACAGATGACCTGGGTCTCGTTGCGGAAGCCCTTGTGGAAGAGCGGCCGGATCGGCCGGTCGATCAGGCGCGAGGTCAGGGTTTCCTTCTCTGTCGGCCGCCCTTCACGCTTGAAGAAGCCACCGGGGATCTTGCCGGCGGCAAAGGTCTTTTCCTGGTAGTTCACGGTCAGCGGGAAGAAATCCAGCCCGGGCTTGGGCTGGCGGGCTCCGACGGCCGTGCAGAGCACGACGGTCTCGCCGTAGGTTGCGAGCACGGCGCCGTCGGCCTGACGTGCCATGCGACCTGTTTCCAGAACGAGCTTGCGCCCGCCCCAGTCCAGTTCCTTGCGGGTAATGTTAAACATGAATTGTCCTTTGTATCCTGGCCGGCTTTGAAATAGACACCGGACCCGCGAAAACCGCGAAGCCTGCCGATCCGGCAGGGGCGCGGCTTGCGACGGCCCGGTTGCACACGAGGCGGGCGTGCCGGCCGGCCACCCGCCTCGAGATTGAAACTGCATGAGAAAACGGCAGACACATCCCCTCTCCGTCAAGGAAAGGCTGGGATTTGTGAAAGCCGCTCATGATATTCTTGCCTTAGCGGCGGATTCCGACGCGCTTGATCAGGGTCTCGTACCGGCTCTTGTCCCGGTTCTTGAGATAGTCAAGCAGGCGGCGGCGTTGTCCCACCATGACCAGCAGGCCGCGGCGAGAGTGATAGTCCTGCCGGTGGGTCTGCATGTGTTCTGTGAGGTTGGAGATGCGCTCGGTCAGGATGGCAATCTGCACTTCCGTGGAACCAGTGTCGCCTTCCTTGGAGCCGAACTCCTTGATGATTTCCTGTTTGCGTTCGGGCGTAATCGACATCGTCTGTCCTTTCTGTCGTCAAGGGTTGATCACGCGAACCGGACGCAGCTCTCCAGCTTCGAAACGGGCAATGGCCACCAATCTGCCCTCAGTCATGGCGCAGACGGTATCGCCGGGTTCGAGATCCTGGAGCCGCTGTAAATGCGAACGGGCCAGGAGGGAAACCGCCTGGCCGCTTCGCATTCTTCTCGCCTCGGTCTCCGTCAAGGCCATCGCCGGGATGTCGTCCAGCGCGGTCTCGGCCGGAAGCAGGGCCTGCTCGCGGGCCGCACCATGCTCCAGCTGCTCGAAGCTGTCCAGTGAAATTGCATGGCTTTCGTCGAAGGCGCCAACGGAAAGGCGCCGAAGTGTGGCAATATGCGCGCAGGTTCCCAGCGATTCGCCCAGATCACGGGCCAGCGAGCGCATATAGGTCCCCTTGCCGCAGGCCACCTCGAAGATGGAGGTGTCGCGATCGGGGCTCTCGACCAACTCGATGGAGGCCACGAAGACAGGCCGGGCACTGAGGGCGACACTCTCGCCGTCGCGCGCCAGGTCATAGGCGCGCTGGCCATCCACCTTGATGGCGGAAAAGGCCGGGGGCACCTGGTCGATCCAGCCCTGGAACTCGGGCAGGACGGCGCGGATGGCCTCGTCGGAGGGGCGTATGTCGCTGCGCGTGACGGTCTCGCCCTCGGCATCGTCGGTATCCGTTCCCTCGCCCCAGCGCAGGGAGAAGCGATAGGTCTTGTCGCCTTCCATGACGTAGGAGACTGTCTTGGTCGCCTCGCCCAGCGCCAGCGGCAGGACGCCGGTGGCCAGCGGGTCGAGGGTGCCACCGTGGCCCGCCTTGCGGGCATCCAGGTGCCGGCGCACCCGGTTGACCACGTCCGTCGAGGTGATACCCGAGGGCTTGTCGATCACCACCCAGCCGTTGATGGACTGCCCCTTACGACGTCGTGCCATTGTCGTCCGCCTCTTCGCTGTCGCTGTCCGGACTGTCGCCCGGGGAGGTCAGATCGCGGCGGACTCGCTCGCGACGCAGCAGTTCGTCTACGCGCTGGGCCTCGTCGAAGGAGCTGTCCATCTGGAAGCTGAGCCGCGGCGTAAAGCGCAGCTCGCTCTGGGCGCCCAGTTCCTTGCGGAAAAAGGCCGAAGCGCGGTTGAGCGCCGTGATCACGGGCTCGGCAGCCTGGCCGCCCAGTGGCAGGACGAAGGCCGTGGCGTTCTTCAGGTCGGGACTGAGGCGCACCTCGGAGACGGTGATGTTCACGCCGTGAAGCTCCGGATCCCGTGCATGGCCTGCGTTCAGGATTCCCGAAAGCTGATGCCGCAACTGCTCGCCGACCCGCAACTGCCGTTGCGTCGGCGCCTTTCCCGAAGAACGTGTCATAGGCCTGCCGTCTTGCCGAATAGTCCGCCTGCGCCCGTTCCTACAGGCTGCGCGCGATTTCCTTGATCTCGTAACACTCGATCAGGTCGCCGACCTGAATGTCGTTGTAGTTCTCGAAGGCCATACCGCATTCGTAGCCCTGCTGAACCTCCTTCACCTCGTCCTTGAAGCGCTTGAGAGTTTTCAGGGTGCCATCGTGGATCACGACATCGTCGCGCAGCAGGCGCACCTTCGCCCCACGCTTGACCTGGCCTTCGGTGATCATGCAGCCGGCCACCTTGCCGACCCTGCTGATGTTGAAGACATCGCGAATTTCCGCATAGCCCAGGAAGGTCTCCCGCTGTTCGGGCGAAAGCATGCCGGAAAGCAGGGCCTTCACGTCGTCGATCACGTTGTAGATGATCGAGTAGTAGCGGATCTCCACTCCGTCGCGGCGGGCCAGTTCGCGGGCCTGGGCATTGGCGCGCACGTTGAAGGCGATAACGGCCGCGTTCGACGCCCGGGCCAGGGTGACATCGGACTCGTTGATGCCGCCCACACCCGCATGCAGGATCTGCACCTTGACCTCGTCGGTTGCCAGCTTGTTCAGGGCCGAGGTAATGGCTTCCAGCGAGCCGTGCACGTCGGACTTGATGACGAGCGGCATGTTCCGGGCCTCGCCTTCCTTGATGCGGTCCATCATCTGTTCCAGAGAACCGCGTCCCGAGGTGGCGCTGGCCAACTGGGACCTGCGCTTCTTCTCGGCACGGAAATCGGCCACTTCACGCGCCCGGGCATCGTCCTCGACCACGACGAAGTCGTCGCCGGCTTCCGGCGTGCCGTTCAGGCCCAGGACCTCCACCGGTTCCGAGGGACCGGCCTGCTCGACCTTATCGCCGCGGTCATTGAGCAGGGCCCGCACGCGGCCCGACTCGCTGCCGGTGACGAAGATGTCGCCGACACGCAGAGTGCCGCGCTGGATCAGCACGGTGGCGACGGAGCCGCGACCCTGCTCCAAGCGGGCTTCCACGACGACGCCGCTGGCATTGCGGTCCGGATTGGCCTTGAACTCCAGGAGTTCGGCCTGAAGCAGGAGCGATTCCACCAGGTCATCGATACCCTCGCGGCTGATGGCCGAAACCGGTACGCAGATGATGTCGCCGCCCATGGCTTCGGGCACCAGCTCGTACTGCAGCAGCTCGGTCATCACACGCTGTGGATCGGCCTCGGGCTTGTCGACCTTGTTGATGGCGACGACGATCGGCACACCGGCGGCCTTGGCGTGGTTGATCGCCTCGACAGTCTGGTCCTTGATGCCGTCGTCGGCGGCCACCACCAGGATGACCAGGTCGGTGACGTCCGCTCCGCGGGCTCGCATCTCGGTGAAGGCCGCGTGACCCGGCGTGTCGATGAAGGTGATCTTGCTGCCGCCTTCCACCACGATCTGATAGGCACCGATGTGCTGGGTGATGCCGCCGGCCTCGCCCGCCACGATGTCGGTGGAGCGCAGGGCGTCCAGCAGCGAGGTCTTGCCGTGGTCCACGTGGCCCATGACGGTGACCACCGGTGGCCGCGGGCGCAGGGCGCTCTCGGTATCCGCGGTGCCCTGAAGGCCCATCTCGATGTCCTCGTCAGAGACGCGCTGGACGTTGTGGCCGAACTCGCTGACCACCAGCTCCGCCGTGTCGGCGTCAATCGTCTGGTTGATGGTGGCCATTACGCCCAGCTTCATGAGGGTCTTGACGACCTCGCCGCCGCGTTCGGCCATGCGGTTGGCCAGTTCCTGTACGGTGATGGCCTCGGGAATGACAACGTCACGAATGATTTTCGATCCCTGTTGCAGATGTTCGCGTGAGCGCTCCTTTTCCTTCTCGCGCTTGCGGCGTACCGCGGCGAGGGAACGCTGACGCTCTTCCTCTTCGTCCTCGTCGAGCGCACGGGTGATGGTCAGCTTGCCCTGACGACGGCGCTGTTCGCCCTTGCCCCGGGAGGGGGCGGGCTGTTTGGCGGCGCCGCGCTTCTTGTTGCGTGCCTCGCTGTCTTCGCTCTCGCGCTGTGCCGGCTTGGCGCGTGCCGCCGGCTGCTCGTCCGCGGCCGGCGCCGGTTCGCCCGCGCCTTCGCCCGCTGCGGCCTGCTCGCCGGACCCGGATTCCGTGGCAGCGCTTTCCGCCGTCTCGGCGCTGGACTCTTCGGCGTCCTGGTCACCGGAGTCCGCGGTGGCCTCGGCTTCCTGGCTGGCCGCCTCTTCCTGCTCGGCGCGCTGGCGGGCTTCCTCCTCCTCGGCTTTGCGGCGTGCCTCTTCCTCCTCGGCGCGCTTGCGAGCCTCTTCCTGCTCGCGGGCCCGGCGCTCGGCATCCTCGCGGGCCTTCTCGAGCGCCCGCAGGCGCGTGTCACGTTCCGCACGCGTCAGGTTGTGATCGTTCTCGATCTCCGCGGCCTGCTCCTGCAGGGCCGCAGCTTCCTTGCGCTCCTTCTCCGCAGCTTGGGAGGATGCCTCGGAGGCGCTCTCCTCGGGACGATAGACACGCTTGCGCTTGACCTCGACCTGAACCGTCTTGCTGCGTCCGTGGCTGAAGCTCTGACGCACCTGTCCGGTCTCGACCTTCTTCTTGAGCTCGAGTTTCTTGGATTTGTTCAGCGTCAGCGGCTTCTTGCCGTCCGTCTTTTCATCCGTAGTCGTCATCTTCTCAAACGCTCGCTTGTCCTCGTTGCGGCCGGGATTCGTCCGCATTGTATGCTTTCAGCCGCGCCGCCTCGCGCCGCAGCCGTTCGGCCAGACCGCCAGGGAGAACCACCACGTGTACGCGTGGAGACTGTCCCAGAGCCTCTCCCAGCTCTTCGGCCGTGAAAAACTCGATAACCTCGAGCCCCGGCGCCTGTCCGACGCCGAGGGTTCTCAGCCGGTTGCGTGGCGCTTCGGAGCCGTCCGATGCCTGCAACAGCAAAGCGGCCTCACCCTTTTTCAGGAGCCCATGCACCTTGTCATAACCGGCCGCCGTTTCGCCAGCCCTGCGCGCAAGGCCGAGAAGCCGCAGACAGCTTTCTCGCAACAGCCGCGCGACACGCTCGGCCAGATCCTCCGGTACGGTGACCGGACGGCGGGCCGCGCGTGCGAACAGCTTGCGCGCCATTGCCTTTTCCACCATCCGGCGGTCCGGCGTCAACCAAAGCCCGCGTCCGGGCAGCCGATTGGCGATATCCGGAACCACCGTTCCGTCGGGCGCCACGGCGAAGCGCAGAAGCTGCTCGCGCGGATACACGGTGCCACTGGCCAGGCAACGCCGCTGCGCGCCGGTCAGGGCCTCTCCGTCCGCATCCGTCGGTGCAATCGCTTCCGCCGTCGTCATGCCCTCGGGCTTACTCCTCTGTTTCCTTCGCCTGGTCCGCGACCTCGTCCTCGAACCAGTGGGCGCGGGCCGCCATGATGATGGCGTTGGCGCTCTCCTCGTCCGGGGCAAGATCGCCCAGAAGTTCGATCAACTCGTCGCCGGCCAGGTCGCCCAGGTCGTCCAGCGTCCGGATTTCCGCCTCGCCGAGGCGGGCTGCCATGGCCGGCGTCAGGCCCTCGATGTTCACGATCTCGTCGCTGACGCCAGCGGCCTTGCGGGCTTCCTCGTAGCTGCGATCCTGCTCGTTCAGATGGTTCTGCGCCCGCTGGCGCAGCTCCTCGGCCACTTCCTCGTCAAAGCCCTCGATCTCGGTGAGTTCCTCGACCGGTACATAGGCCACCTGGTCCACCGAGGTGAAGCCCTCCGCAACCAGGAGATGGGCAATGACCTCGTCCACGTCCAGCGCATCGATGAAGGCCTGGGAGCGCTGGTGGAACTCTTCCTGGCGGCGCTGGCTCTCCTCTTCCTCGGTCATGATGTCGATGTCCCAGCCGGTCAGCTGGGTCGCCAGGCGCACGTTCTGGCCGCGGCGCCCGATGGCGAGTGACAGCTGGTCGTCCGGCACGACCACCTCGATGCGGCCCTGCTCCTCGTCGAGCACGACCTTGCTGACCTCGGCCGGCGCCAGGGCGTTCACCACGAAGGTCGCCGGATCCGGGGACCAGGGGATGATGTCGATCTTCTCGCCCTGCAGCTCGCCGACCACAGCCTGGACGCGACTGCCGCGCATGCCGACGCAGGCGCCCACGGGGTCGATGGAGGTGTCGTGGCTGATCACGGCGATCTTGGCACGACTGCCGGGATCGCGGGCCACCGACTTGATCTCGATGATGCCGTCGTAGATCTCGGGCACTTCCTGGGTGAAGAGCTTTGCCATGAACTGCGGGTGCGTGCGCGACAGGAATATCTGCGGGCCGCGCTGTTCCTCGCGCACGTCGTAGATGTAGGCGCGCACGCGGTCGCCATTGCGCAGGGATTCGCGTGGCAGGGTCTCGTCGCGGCGCAGCATGGCCTCGGCGCGGCCCAGGTCGACCGTGACGTTGCCGAACTCGTTGCGCTTGACGATGCCGTGGACGATCTCGCCGACACGGTTCTTGTATTCCTCGTACTGACGGGCGCGCTCGGCATCGCGCACGCGCTGCACGATCACCTGCTTGGCCGTCTGGGCGGCGATGCGACCCATGTCGATGGGCGGAAGTTCCTCGCTCAGGACATCGCCCACCTGGGCCGCGGAGTCACGGCTGCGGGCGGTTTCCGGATCGATCTCCGTGAATTCGTTCTCCACCGGATCGGTCACGGTATGGCAGCGCCGCAGCTTGATCTCGCCGCTCTTGCGGTCGATCTCGGCGCGGATGTCGTGCTCCTGGCCATACTTGGCGCGGCCGGCCTTCTGAATGGCCTGCTCCATGGCTTGCAGCACCTCATCGGCGTCGATGCCCTTTTCCCGGGCAACGGCGTCGGCCACCTGAAGCAGTTCCGTACGATGGAGGGTCGTCGATTCCATCTGGTTCAATCCCTATTCCTGTTCGATCCGTCCTGCACGGCAGTCAGGAGGTCGTCAGTCAGCACCAGCTTGCCCTTGGCAATCTCGCCAAAGGGCAAGCGCTCGATTTCACCCGTTTCGCTCTCCTGGAGCAGAACGGTCGTGTCTTCCAGGCCCCGCAGTCGCCCGCGCCAGCGCTTGCGGCCCTTACGGGGCGCATCCAGTTCCAGCTTGGCCTCGAAACCGGCATAGCGCTCGTAATCCTTGAGGCGCGTGAGCGGCCGGTCGAGGCCGGGCGAGGAAACCTCCAGCTCGTAGCTGTCGGAGAGCGGGTCCTCGACGTCCAGCAGGGCCGAAACCGTCCGACTGACTTCCGCGCAGTCGTCCACACTCATGCCGCGCTCGGGGCGTTCCACCATGATCTGCAGGATCGGGCACCTCGCGCCGCCGCTCAGTTGAACACGCACGATCTCGTAGCCCAGGTCTTCCACGGCCGGGGCGATGATGCGCTCGACATCCGCCGCTTTTCCCTCGCTGGTCCGCGCCAACTCGGGAACGGCTGTTCCGTTGTCATTCGAGTGCTCTGGCACGGTCTGGCTGTCTCCTCCGCACAAGCTTGTCGTGCGGTCTAATAAAAAAAGGCGGGCCACCGGCCCACCATTTTTTTGTGGTACAACCGATCATGAGATCAGGCCATACCCTATGGCATGGCCGGAAATTAGGACTCTCGACGGCTTTTTTCAAGCCTTTTGATGCGCCCGCTCAACGGCGGCGGAATTTCAGGAAGATGGGCTGCCGTCCGTCAGCGATCGCCTTCTCCTCGTAGCGGGTGCCTGGCCAGTCGTGGGGGCGTATTTGCCAGTCACGCGGGCGCCGTGCAGTCCACTCGAAAGCCGGATGATCCAGGAGATGACGCAGCATCCAGGCCTGGTAGCCCGGGTCGTCGCTGGCCAGTCGGAATTCGGATCCAGGCTTCATGGCGGTGGCCAGCTTGTCCAGGGTCGCTCTCTGGATGAAACGCCGCTTGTGATGCCGGGTCTTGGGCCAGGGATCGGGAAACAGCAGGAAGACGCGGTCCAGGCTGTCGGCCGGCAGGTGGTCGAGCAGCAGACGGGCGTCGTCCTCCAGGATGCGGACGTTGTCGAGGTTCCGGTCCAGGCAGGCGCGCAGCAGGCTGGCGATGCCATTGCGAAAATATTCGACCCCGATGATGCCTGCCTGGGGGTGTGCTTCGGCCTGCTCGGCCAAATGCTCGCCGCCGCCGAAGCCAATCTCCAGCCAGACCTGAGCGGGCGGGTGTGAAAAGAGACGGTGCGGATCGAGCGGTGCCCCCGCCCTCTCCGGCAGGGCGATGGCGCGCGGCGGCAATTCCTCCTCGACCAGGCGGCGCAGGCTGGGCCGAAGGGGACGGCCGACGCGACGCCCGTAGAGCTTGCGCTGGCTTTCTTCGCTCGACATGGGTGTCAGGGGTCAGGCGTTGAAAGCCGACTTCAGGTCCTCCACCAGGTCCAGACGTTCCCAGGAGAAGCCGCCGTCGGCCTCGGTCGGCCGGCCGAAATGGCCGTAGGCCGCGGTGCGGGCATAGATCGGGCGGTTGAGGTTCAGGTGCTCGCGGATGCCGCGCGGCGACAGATCCATCAGTTCCCGCAGGACCTTCTCCAGCCTTGCCGTGTCCACCTGGGCGGTGCCGTCGGTCTGGATGTAGACGCTGAGCGGGCGCGAAACGCCGATGGCGTAGGACAGCTGCAGCAGGCAGCGTTCCGCCAGGCCCGCGGCGACCACGTTCTTCGCCAGGTAGCGTGCGGCATAGGCGGCCGAGCGGTCGACCTTGGAGGGGTCCTTGCCCGAGAAGGCGCCGCCGCCGTGGGGGGCCGCGCCGCCGTAGGTGTCGACGATGATCTTGCGCCCCGTCAGGCCGCAGTCGCCGTCCGGACCGCCGATGACGAAGCGTCCGGTGGGATTGACGTAGAACTCCGCCTCGGGGCACATCCAGCCCTCCGGCAGGCAGTTGACCACGTGGGGGCGCACGATCCGCCGCACCTCGTCCTGGGTCAGGCTTTCGTCATGCTGGGTGGAGAGGACGATGGAGGTTGTCCGAGCCGGACGGCCGTTTTCGTATTGCAGGGTCACCTGGCTCTTGGCATCCGGGCCCAGCCTGGGTTCGGCACCGGAATGGCGTGCCTCGGCCAGGGAGCGCAGCACCGAATGGGCGAAGTGGATGGGGGCAGGCATCAGGCTGTCTGTCTCGTTGCAGGCAAAGCCGAACATGATCCCCTGGTCGCCGGCGCCCTCGTCCTTGTTGCCGGCGGCATCGACACCGACGGCGATGTCGGCCGACTGCTGGTGCACCAGGACCTCGACCTCCAGATCCTTCCAACTGAAACCGTCCTGATCGTAGCCGATGTCCTTCACGGCGCGTCGTGCCACGTCCTCCATCACGGCCGGAGTGATCGACTCCGGGCCGCGCACCTCGCCCGCCAGCACGATCCGGTTGGTGGTGGCAAGGGTCTCCACGGCGACACGCGCCTGGGGCTCCTGGGACAGGAAGGCGTCGACGATGGCATCGGAAATCCGGTCACAGACCTTGTCCGGATGACCTTCCGACACCGATTCACTTGTGAAGAGATAGTTCCCGTGTTCCACGTCTGTTCATACTCGCTGATGACACCGCGCACGCGTTCCGGCCCGGAAGCCGTAACGGCGGACGAAATCTGCCGAGTCACACGGACGGGAACAAGCAAAAAAACCGCCTGAGGCGGCTCAGGCCCCGGCTTTCGGCTTCATGGCACCCAGCGCCTTGGTCATCTCGAACAGGCGCCGGCGCAACTCCGGATCGTGGATTCGGTAATAGGCGCGCACCAACTCAAGGGTTTCGCGCTTGTTCAACGGATCGTTCCTGGTTCCCGGCTTCCGCGCCTCCTCAGGCAGGCCGCCGGCGCGTCCGGGAGCCTGCTGGGCGATATCGTCGGGCAGGTCCTCGAAGAAGTAGTTCATGTCGGTATCAAGGACGTGGCAAAGATCGTAGAGGCGGCTCGCACTGATCCGGTTCGTGCCGCGTTCGTATTTCTGGACCTGCTGAAAGGTCAGGCCGAGCGCCTCGCCCAGCTTCTCCTGACTCAGTCCCAGCAGCGTGCGGCGCTCGCGCACGCGAGCCCCCACATGCACATCGACGGGATTGGGTTGACCGCTTCCGCGCCCGCGCAGTCCACTTCCACGTCGAGCCATGTATCCTCCTGCCATGTCCTGGCTATGTTATTTAATTGCTGAAAGGCAGGCTTTGGATATTACAGAACGCGACAATCCGTCAACCTGCCATAGCGAGTGTACGCCCTGTACAGTTGCAACATGCCTGTGTCAAAAAAGGAACAACTACAGGGAGTTACAAGGAGGTTTCGTGCGGTATCACCGGTCAGCGCCGTAACGCCGGGCAGCAAGGAAGGCGCCCAGCAGCAGCGCGAGCAGCACAGCGACGCTCCAGCGACCGAGCCGTGCATAGGGCGGCAGGCCGGCAGCCGGCGTCGGCAGTTCGGCATCGATCACACCGACGGCGTCGAGCGGCAATCTCTCCAGGACACGGCCATAGGGGTCGACCACGGCACTGATTCCGTTGTTGGCGGCCCGCACGAGGGGCAATCCCTCCTCGACGGCGCGCAGGCGGGCCGAGGCAAAATGCTGGTAGGGTCCAGAGGAGTGACCGAACCAGGCATCGTTGGTGACGTTGAAGATCCATTCGGGCCGCGGTGAGTCGGGGTCCACCACCCGTCCCGAGAAGATCACCTCGTAGCAGACCAGGGGAGAGGCGGGCGGCAGGCCCGGCACCTCAAGCACGGATGGGCCCGGCCCGGCGCTGAAGTCGATGCTGCCCTCGGTAATCTTGGTCATGTCGATGAGACTGCGCAGCGGCACGTACTCCCCGAAAGGCACGAGGTGGAACTTGTCGAAGCGTTCTGCGATGCCCTCGCCGGCGGTGACGACGAAGATCGAGTTGAAGAGCGCCCGGTCTTCTCCCTCGCCATCGAGTGCCATGGCCCCGGTCAGCAGGGCGCCGTCGGGCGGTATAATCTCCTGCAGGGCGGAGAGAATCTCCGGCTGTTGGTTGAGGTAGTAGGGAACCGCCGTTTCCGGCCAGAGATAGTGGGTGATCTCCTCCTGGGACGGGGAAATGGACATGCGCATGTGCTGCAGCAGGTTCTCCTCGCGCCGGTCGGAGCGCCACTTTTCCTGCTGGGAGATGCTGGGCTGGACGATGCGCAGCCGGCTGTCGGGCTGGACCTCACTGCCGGGATCGGGGACGGCCTGCAGGCGCATGATGCCGCCGATCCATAGCAATGCGACGGCAGCGAGGGCCGCCAGGATGAAGCGTCCGGCACGGGGCGAGGCGGACGGTCCTGCCAACAGCGCCGGCGCGGAGGCGACCAACACCGTCAGGGCGGAGAGCCCCCAGACCCCGAAGAGCGCGGCGCCCTGCATCGGGACCGCATCGAAGGTCCAGACCGAGCCCAGGAGATTCCAGGGAAAGCCGGTCAGCAGGATTGCGCGCAGGAATTCGGCAAGCAGCCAGGCCGCGGTCAGGAGGAAAACCCTAGCGCTTCCGCCGCCGCCAAAGCGCCAGGTGAGCAGCACTGCAAATGCGGGAAACAGGGCCAGCCCCGCGGAGAGGCCGCCAACGGAGGTCGGCATGAGCCAGCCGAACCGTTCCAGGTCCACGGTCATGGCGATGCCGATCCAGTAGAGACCGGCCACGAATTGCCCGAACCCGAAGCCCCAGCCGATCAGGAACGCCTGCCGGCCGCGATGGGCCCCGTCGAGCAGCCAGAGCAGCCCGCAGAAGGCCGGCAACAGCAGCAGGATCATGTGGACCGGCGGGAAGGCCGCGGCCGACAGCGCGCCGAGTCCAATCGCCAGCAGCAGGCGCTGCAGGCCACTGGTCCGGGCCAGGTAGTCAGCGCAGCGTTCGAGCCAGGCCGGTGCGGGGCGGCGGCTGTTCGACAGGCTCTGCTGACTCACGAGTCGTCCGCGGCCCCGTGCGACGGATAGGCCAGATCCCGGATCCGCAGGCGGCGAATGCGGCGCAGGTCGGCCTGCAGGACCTCGAAGGTGATGCCCGAAGCTGAATGATGGATCAATTCGCCCCGAGCGGGCACGCGCCCGACCAGATAGAAGACCAGTCCGCCAAGGGTGTCGATATCCTCCTCGCGTTCCTCATCGGCGAGGATTTCCCCGACCTCTTCCTCGAAGTCCTCAATGGGCGTGCGGGCATCGGCGATGAGCGTGCCGTCCTGTCGCCAGGTCATCTTGGGGGCTTCTTCCTCGTCGTGCTCATCGTCGATCTCGCCAACGATCTCCTCGACCAGATCCTCGATGGTGATCAGGCCGTCGATGCCGCCGAATTCGTCGATCACCAGCGCCATGTGGCTGCGCTTGACCCGCATCTCCAGCAACAGGTCCAGCACCCGCATGGAGGGGGCGACGAACTCGATGGGACGCAGGATGTTGGCCAGGCGGAAGCGCATCATGTCGTGCGTGCCGGTGATGACGTCCTTGATATGGACCATGCCGACCACGTCATCGAGGGAGTCTCGATAGACCGGCAGCCGGCTGTGCCCTGCCTCGGCGTGGATCTTGACCAACTCGTCGTAGCCGGTCTCCAGAGGAGCGGCCACGATATCGGCGCGCGGCACCATGACGTCATAGGCCGTGAGGTGACGCAGCTTGAAGACGTTGGCCAGAAGGGTGCGTTCGTGGCCGCTGATCGGCGAGTTGGCCTCCTCGTCATTCTCGTCGATCTCGCCGATGATCTCTTCCAGGGTATCGCGCAGCTGCTGGGACTCGCCGTTGCGCCCGCGCAGGCGCGCCATGATCCAGCCGAGCGCCCGGGCTATACCGCCGGATTCATACGAGGACTCGCTCGAATTGCTCGTCGACTCCTCAGTGGTTCCTGTCGTCGTATCCTGTCCGCTCATGGTTCGTCCTTGCCCGCCGTCCGCAGCACGCCGTCCGCATAGGGGTTGGCGATGCCCAGTCCGGCGAGGAGTTCAACCTCCAGTCCTTCCATTTCCTCGGCGTCCTCCGCCGCTTCGTGATCGTAGCCCAGCAGATGCAGCACGCCGTGCAGCGTCAGGTGCCGCGTGTGGTCGGCCAGGCTCTTGTCCTGCTCGTGCGCTTCCCGGGCGCAGGTTTCGTAGGACAGGACCACATCCCCCAGCAGGCGCAGTCCGTCGGGCAGCAGGTCGTCGCTGGGAAAGGAGAGAACGTTGGTCGCCCGGTCCTTGTCGCGGAAATTGCGATTGAGGTCCTGCAGCAGGGGATCGTCGCCCAGCACCACGCAGACCTCGAGATCCTCCTCGAGGTGCTGGAGGCCCACGAGGACCGTCTCGCGCACAAGTCGGTCCACTTCCGGCAGGGCTGCCTGCCAGGCCGCGTTCTCGTGAATGATGTCGATTTCTCTTGCGCTGCCGGGTCGTCCCGCGGGACTTGGAGGCTCGTCTGTCATGACTCCTTGGCCTCCCGGTCCTTGCCGGTGCTTTCGAAAAGATCCGTTTCCTGCGGGCTGCCCGCGTCCCGGCTCTCGTAAGCGCGCACGATACGCGTCACCAGAGGGTGCCGGACCACGTCGGCATCGGTGAACTGTACGAAACCGACACCCTCCAGCTGCGCCAGCAGATAGGCCGCATCCCGCAGGCCCGAGAGCTGGCCGCGCGGCAGGTCCACCTGGCTGAGGTCGCCGGTCACCACCATGCGCCCGTTCTCGCCCAGCCGGGTCAGGAACATCTTCATCTGCACCGGTGTGCTGTTCTGGGCCTCGTCGAGGATGACGAAGGCATTGGACAGCGTACGGCCGCGCATGAAGGCAAGGGGTGCGATCTCGATCTCGCCGGTTTCCATGCGCCGCGCCACCTGGTCGCCGGGCATCAGGTCGTGCAGCGCGTCGTAGAGCGGCCGCAGATAGGGATCCACCTTCTCCTTCATGTCGCCGGGCAGGAAGCCCAGGCGCTCGCCGGCCTCCACGGCGGGACGGGACAGGATGATGCGATCGACCTGACCCTTCATGAGATAGCTGACTGCCGTGGCCACGGCCAGATAGGTCTTGCCGGTGCCGGCCGGCCCGATGCCGAAGACCAGTTCATTGGCCAGGAGCTCTTTCACATACGCGATCTGACCGGGCGAGCGCGGCGTGACGTGGCGCTTGCGCGTGACCAGCTTCAGTTCGCCGCCGTGCATGGCGTCCAGGGACTTCTCGGGCCCCTCTTCACTGAACCCGGCCGCCAGGCGGGCGGCGGCATCCACTTCGGCGCTGTCCACCTCCATGCCCTTCTTCAGACGCTGGTAGAGGGCTTGCAGGGCCTGCTGAGCGGCCTGTCGGGACGGCTCCGGCCCGCTGACGGTGACGTAGTTTCCGAACGAGGACAGGGACACGCCCAGCTGGCGTTCCAGGCGCACCAGGTTTTCATCATGTTGGCCGAACAGCAGCGGCAGCAGAGAATTGTCGTCGAATTCGATCTGAAGCGGGTCGCTGGTCAAGCCGTGGCCCTCGTTTCGGTTGCCGGCGTGCGGCCGGCTGGTTCAGGCGATGGGCTTTCCTCGGGCGCCCGGGTTACCACGGTGCCGGAAAGCGAATTGGCGTGAGCGGACTGGATGTCCACGTCGACGAGTTTCCCCATGAGGCGTGAGGGGGCCTCCACGACCACGGAGGCCATGTAGGGACTGCGCCCGATCAGCTGGCCCTCGTACTTGCCCGGGCGCTCCAGCAGGACCGGCAGGCGCCGTCCCACGCATCCCTGGTTGAAGGCGATCTGCTGTTCGTTCAACAGGTTCTGCAGGATGGACAGGCGCTCGGAGGCCACCTCCGGCGGTACCTGGTCGCTGATCTCGGAGGCCGGCGTGCCGGGGCGCGGGCTGTACTTGAAGGAATAGGCCTGGGTGAAGCCGATGTCGGTTACCAGGCGCAGCGTGGCCGCAAAGTCCTCGTCGCGCTCGCCGGGAAAGCCGACGATGAAATCCGATGACAGGGCGAGGTCGGGCCGTGCTTCGCGCAGCTGGTCCACCACGCGATAGTAGAAGTCGGCGGTGTGCTTGCGATTCATGGCCTCCAGGATGCGGTCGGAGCCGGACTGCACCGGCAGGTGCAGGAAGGGCATGATCTTGGGTTCGTCGCGATGGGCGGCGATCAGTTCCGCATCCACGTCGCGCGGATGCGAGGTGGTGTAGCGAAGGCGCTCCAGTCCCTCGATCTCGGCCAGTCGGCGCAGCAGGCGTCCGAGCCCCCAGGTGCGGCCGTCGGGGCCCTCGCCGTGATAGGCGTTGACGTTCTGGCCCAGCAGGGTGAGTTCGCAGACACCGCGGGCCACCAGCTTCTCGGCCTCGGCGACGACAGCCGCCACGGGCCGGGAGAACTCGGCTCCGCGCGTGTAGGGCACAACGCAGAAGGTACAGAACTTGTCGCAGCCCTCCTGAATGGACAGGAAGGCCGCTGCCTCATCTCCCAGGTGCTCTTCGGGCAGAAAGTCGAACTTGGAGTCCACGGGGAAATCGGTATCCACCAAGCCCCGTTCGCCGTGCTCCGTGGCGCGCGCGACCATCTCCGGCAGGCGGTGATAGGTCTGGGGTCCGAAGACCAGATCGACCTGCGGCGCGCGGCGCACGATCTCCTCGCCCTCGGCCTGGGCCACGCAGCCGGCGACGGCAAGCAGCATCCGGCGGCCGTCTGCTGCGGCCTGCTCCTTGAAATGACGCAGGCGCCCCAACTCGGAGAACACCTTCTCGCTGGCCTTCTCGCGGATGTGGCAGGTGT
This sequence comes from Fodinicurvata halophila, assembly GCF_042651425.1. Taxonomy (NCBI): domain Bacteria; kingdom Pseudomonadati; phylum Pseudomonadota; class Alphaproteobacteria; order Rhodospirillales; family Rhodovibrionaceae; genus Fodinicurvata; species Fodinicurvata halophila. Next base: position 201,637 of record NZ_JBHSCW010000004.1, read on the forward strand.
TGAGGATAATGAGATCGGCCGCCTCCGGTCGTACCACGTCACCGTAGCCGAGGGGCGCCAGCAGATCCGCCATGCGGGCGGAGTCATAGACGTTCATCTGGCAGCCGTAGGTCTTGATGTAGAGCCCTTTTGTCACACTCCAACTCGCATTGTCCGTTCGGCGGGACGTACGCTCTCCGCGTATTCCCCACCTTGATTCCACACTAGCACCAGAGATCAGCGCGCGACAACGCCGCCATCATCTTCCGCGGCCTCTTCTGCTGCCTCTTCCGTTACATCGTCACCATCGTCCGGTTGCTTACCGGCTTCGTCCTCGGGCTCGCGTCCGGACAGCGCGCGCATCAATCCTGCCTCGACGGCGGCCTGGCAATGCCGGGTGAGGGCCTTGCGCGACCCGAACTCATGCAGGGTCACCGGCTCGTGGAATTCCACGATGACGGTCAGCCGCCCGAGTCCGAGCGCCCTCCAGGCATGGTCGGGCATGTCCATGTCGCCGAACCAGGCGAAATAGGGCCGCAGGAAGCGTCCGAGCGGCAGTCCGTCGAGATGGCTGTAGGTGATGGAGACGGGCTGGACTGTCAAGGGCCTGTCGTGGGGGCGTCGCTCTGCCACAGAGAGCAGCGCCGACTTGAAGGGCAGTACCGAGTTGCCGTCGCTGCTTGTGCCTTCCGGGAACAGGATCAGATTGTCATCCTGCTCGAGGCGGCGGATGATCTGGTCCCTGTGGTCGGCCGTGCGGCTGGAGCGGCGCTCCACGAAGACGGAGCGCTGCAGCTTCGCCAGCCAGCTGAAGAACGGCCAATGCGCGATCTCGGCCTTGGCGATGAAGCTGCCTCTTATGCAGCGTCCGAGGATGGGGATGTCCAGATAGGAGACATGATTGCAGACGTAGAGGGTCGGCTCTTCCTGCGACTGCTGTCCGCGGCGGCGGACCTCGATGCCGAGCAGGCGGCAGACCTGGCGGTGGTACCAGTAGGGGAAGTCGCGGGCCTTCTTCGAGCCAAGAGACACCAGCACCGCCTGCACGGGCAGCAGGGCCAGGGTGAAGATCGCGAAGAGCAGAACCCGCCGCAACGAGAGAAGCGGGGAGCCGAGCGCGCCGGACGGAGGGGCGTTCACCGTTCGATCACTCACACCCTTCAGCGACCCTCGTCGGAAGGTGTCCGGGGCTCGCTCTCCCCGCGCGTCAGGTGCTTGCGGTACTTCTCCGTCACGCCGTCGGTCTTCACGACCACGCAGACATCTGTGGTGCCGAAGGAGCTGTCCACCACGGCGCCGTCTCCAACCCAGCCGCCCAGGCGAAGGTACCCCTTGATGAGCGGCGGCAGACTCGTGAGCGCGGCCTTGGCGTCGATCTCGTCGGCACTCAATCGGTCCATGGGCGTATGCAGTGCCGCGAGAGCGTGCGGGCGGAGGTGTTCAGGGGCCATGTGGTTATGGTGCAGGTAGGACAGCGGCAGCGCCAGCTTGTCCACATCGGTTCCGAAGAGACTGGCGCAGCCGAACATGAGATCCACATTGAAATGCAGGACGTAGGAGGCAATGCCGCGCCAGAGCACCTGCATGCCGATGCCGGTGCGATGATCCTTATGCACGCAGGAGCGCCCGAGTTCCATGACTTCCCCGGGATACTCCAGGAGCGGGGAGATATCGTATTCGTCCTGGGTGTAGAACTGCCCCGCCCTGAGCGCCTGTTCGCGCCGCATGAATCGGTAGGTGGCGATCACGCTGTTTGCAGGCGCCTCGGGCGAATTGTCAAAGACCAGAAGATGATCGCAGAAGTCGTCGTAGGAATCGAATTCCCGTCCCTCACGGCGCATCTCCTCGGAAGGCTCGACCGCCATTTCCTCGACGAAAACCTGATAGCGCAAGCGTTGCGCAAGCTGGACCTCATCCGGTGTCTCGGCCAGTCGTATATGCAGGTCCTTGGACTTCACATCGACAGGCCGCGGCAGTCCGTCCGCTGTCAGCTCCATGTATTCGCTTTCCCTGCTCGCGGAATCCCGACTGGTCCGTAGAGGCTGGACCACGGTTCAGCCTGTTTCCCTGTGGCGTTTGGCTGCTGTTTCCACCTGCTCGTCGTACTCGCCCTTTTCGGAGTCCTTCAGCTTGACCGCATAGAGCTCCAGGCGATGGTCGATCAGACGATAGCCAAGCTTGTGGGCAATTTCCTGCTGCAGGCGCTCGATCTCTTCATTGTAGAACTCGATGACATCGCCGCTCTGCATGTCGATCAGGTGATCGTGGTGATCTTCCGTCGCCTCTTCATAGCGCGAGCGGCCGTCACCGAAGTCATGGCGTTCGAGAATCCCGGATTCCTCGAACAGCTTGACGGTCCGGTAGACCGTGGCAATGGAAATCCGTGGGTCCACCTCGGACGCGCGCTGGTAGAGCTGTTCCACATCCGGATGATCGGTGGCCTGGGAGAGGACCCGTGCAATGACGCGCCGCTGCTCGGTCATCTTCAGGCCACGATCGACACAGAGTTGCTCAATACGTTCCGGCATCACCTTCTCGTAACTTTCCTGTTTCGGCTCTATTATAGCCGAAACGGGGGGTTGCTACGCAATGGATTTCCTGACCGGAGCGCCGTCACGACCCTGCGCTCGGACATGTCCTCACCTTGCGCGCTTGCCCAGGCCAATATCCTTGGCAAGCTTGCTGCGCTGCCGGGCATAGTTGGGGGCCACCATCGGGTAATCGGCGGGAAGACCCCACTTCTCCCGATACTCTTCCGGAGTCATGTTGTAGGCCGTTTTCAGGTGCCGCTTGAGCATCTTCAGCTTCTTGCCGTCCTCGAGACAGATCAGATAGTCCGGCGTGATGGACTTCTTGATCGGTACGGCCGGGGTGGGCTTTTCCGGTTCCTTGCCGGTGTCCTGACCGACATTCGCCAGAGTCGAATAGACCTCACGAATCAGGCCGGGCACATCTGCAGGGGCCACGGCATTATTGGAAACGTGTGCTGCAACTATGTTGCTGGTCAGTGATAATAGTTCGCTGATTTTTGGTTCTTCGCTCATCGCTCTTTCTCAGATAACAGTTTCATGTCCTTATATATGACCTTTCTCTTGCTTGACAATACGCTTTTCTGCTCAACCAAGTATTTTTTTATTTATGCTCACTTGGCTCATTTTACGGGAATCAAACTTTTCCAGCCCAGATCATGTCCATCGAGGATGATGAAAAATAGAGGCAAGAATTGCGAAACTAATAAATTCGCCGCTCCATAACCAGAGCATCGACGGGGGTGCGCCGTCCCCGATCGTAGTAGGCAGGACGGCGGGCAGTGACGACGAATTCGCCGCTTCTGTACAAGGCGAGAGCAGAGTGATTGTCTTCGGCCACTTCCAGGAAGAGCTGCCGGGCGCCGAGGGCCCGTGCCTGGGCGCACACGTCTGCCAGCAGGGTGAGCCCCAAGCCCATGCGTCGGCTTTGGGGCAGCACCCCCAGCGTTATGACCTCGGCTTCGTCGGCCGCCGTCCTGGCCAGGCAGAAGCCGGCGGGCGGCGCTTCAGGTTCGGCCCTCGCGTTCTCCGCCAGGCGCAGGAAGTAGCCGGACAGGCGGAACAGGGCGTCCAAGGTTGTCCTGTCCCAGGGGTCCTCGGGGAAGCAAAGTCGGTGCGCTTGGGCCAGGGGGGCGATGTCGCGCTCCGTACCGGCACGGATAGAGTGGGGCGAGCCCTTTCCCTCGGCCGAACGGTTCACTGTGCGGAGGCCTCTCGTGGACGCGAGACATCCGGCGCCCTTAGGTAGAGCGGTGCCGCGGCCAGGCTGTCGTCGGTCGCCGACGGCCGGGCCGCCCAGTGGGCCAGGCTGCGTGCATCGCAGTGTCGTGCGGTCTCCACGAACCGGTACGGCTGCTCCGCAAGTTCCGGGAGGGCAAGCGCGCGTTCCGCGCCGTCGCCCGCCAGCCGCAGGGGGCCGCGCGGCAGCCGCGCGAGCAGAGCGTCCGGGGAGCAGCCCTCCGGCGATCCCAGAGGGGCGCCCGAAGCGGCGTAGCAACGCAGGAAGACGTCTCCCCGTCTGCTGTCGATCAGGACGGCGAGCGGCGTGTCAGTGTCCTCGTCTCCGGAACGCGCCTCGCGGGCCTGTTCGGCCAGCAGGGCAAAGCTGTCGAGGCAGAGCAACGGGCACTCGAGCCCGAGCGCAAGTGCGCGGGCCGTGGCCAGCCCCACGCGTACGCCCGTGAAACTGCCCGGTCCGACGGTGACGGCCAGGCGCGTGATGTCCTGGTAGCTTGTCGCCGCCTCCTCCAGCACCTCCGCGATCATGGGCATCAGCCGCTCGGCATGGCCGCGGCTGCGGATCTCGAAACGGGCGGCCGCCACGTGGCCTTGGCGAAACACGGCCGCGGAACCGGCCGATCCAGAGGTGTCAAGGGCCAGGACGGTCGGCCCGGAGGAGGAGTCAGGTGTCATGCGATGCGACAGACCTCGTCGAAGTCAAAGCGCGGCAGGCGTTCGTGCAGCACGGAGGGATCGCCGTAGCCGAGGTTGCAGAGAAAGTTCGAGCGTATTGTCGTACCGGCAAAAAAGGTGTTGTCCACCCCTTCGTTGCTGAATCCCGACATGGGGCCGCAATCGAGACCCAGCGCCCGTGCCGCGATGATCAGGTACGCGCCCTGCAGGCTGCCGTTCCGGAAGGCATTCTCCACGCGCGCCTCGTGCTTGTGCTCGCCGGCGAACCCGGATCGCGCGTCGGCATGGGGAAACATGCGCGGCAGGTGTTCGTGGAACTCCACGTCGTAACCGACGATCGCGGTCACCGGCGCCTTCATGGTCTTGTCGGCATTGTTCTTGGCCAGGTGGGGCTTCAGCGCCTCCTTGGCCTCCGGCGACTTCACGAAGACCAGCCGGATGGGCTGGCAGTTGGCGCTGGTGGGGCCCATGCGCGCCGTCTCCCACAGCTGCCGCAGCAGGCTGTCGGGGACAGGGCGGTCCTGCCAGGCGTTATGGGTGCGTGCCTTCAGAAAGATCTGGTCGAAGGCCAGGTCGTCGAGGGCCTCGCTGTCGGGGGCGTCGTCTGCGTCGCGGGTTTTTCTGGCTGCTGTCTGCTGCACCGTACAACCTCCTTGCCTGTGTAAACCGTGGCCGACGGGCTGCCGGCATAACAGGCCACTTGGTACCCCTTAGGCAGACGGACAAGTTTTACCTTTGGTGGCTTGTCGCTGCCGTGGATGCTGACGTAGGTTGGAGGCGGATCGGATCGGGAAATCCGGGGAAGAGCTCAATGGGCCGGAAGGGTCAGCCAGAGGCCATACCCGGCAAGACCTCGTCCGCGGCGACGCAAGGTGGTATGGAGGCGGCGCGCTTGCGCCATTCCGCAACGCAATTGGGGGCTTTGTATCATGCTGGGCAGAATGGGGCGACGATGTCTTCGAGGGTTCGGTGCCTGCCTGCCGGCGGCAGTGGCTGTTGGCCTGATCTTCACCGGTGGCCTTCCGGCCGCCGCGGAGATGACCGAGGCCGAGTTGAACAACGGCGCCGTGGTCTTGATGTATCATCGTTTCGGAGAGAGCGACTACCCCAGCACCAACGTGACGCTGGAGCAGTTCGAACGCCAGCTCGAGACGCTCGAGAGCGGTCCCTACGAGGTCATGGCGCTCGGTGACATCGTCGCAGCTCTGGAGTCGGGGGAGACGCTGCCCGATCGCACGGTGGCCATCACCATCGACGATGCCTACCGGTCGGTCTATACCGAAGCCTGGCCGCGCCTCAGGGAGGCCGGCTTTCCCTTCACGCTGTTCGTTGCCACTGACGTGCTCGACCGGGAAACGGCCCCCTACATGACCTGGGACCAGCTGCGCGAACTCGCGGCCTCGGACCTGGCGAGCATCGGCCATCAGACGGCCTCGCATCCCAGCATGCCGCAGCAGAGCCTGGAGCGGAACGAGGAGGAAATCCGACGCGCGAACGCCCGTTTCGAAAAGGAGCTGGGCCAGATCCCCAGCCTGTTCGCCTATCCCTACGGGGAAAGCTCCAAGGCCGTGCAGGAGCTGGTGGAGGAGGCCGGCTTCGAGGCGGCCTTCGGCCAGCATTCCGGTGTCATCGGGACAACTCTGAACCGGTTCAACCTGCCGCGCTTTGCGCTCAACGAGGATTACAGCGACGAGGACCGGCTTAACACGATCCTCAATGCCCGTCCGCTGCCGGCCCGGGACGTCACCCCGGAGGATCCTCTGGTCGGCGAGAACGACAATCCACCGGTGGCCGGTTTCACGGTCGAGGAGGCTGCAGGCGCACTGTCCGGGCTGTCGTGCTACAGCAGCGGTCCCGAAGTGAAGCTGGAGCAACTGGATCGGCGCATCGAACTGCGCTTCGCAGGCCCGCTACCGGAGGGCCGGACCCGTGTCAACTGCACGATGCCGGCCGACGAGGGGCGGTGGCGCTGGTTCGGGCGCCAGTTTCTCGTCCCCGAGGATTGAGCCGCGCCGTTCTAGATCAGGGCCGTCCCTGTCCAGGCGCCGGCGTCAGCGCCTGGTTTCGAAGGAGTGCAGTCGGGCATAGAAGCTGCCGCCGTCATCCAGCCGCGCCTCTTCCAGTTCCTGCAGCCGGTTGCTCCGGATCAGGCCGCGCAGCTTTTCCACATAGTTGTTGATTTCGGCATAGTCCTCGAGGTTCGCGGCCAGGTCATAGCCGTCGACGGTGTCCTTGCGGGCCACGGTCTCGGCGCGATTTCGGCGGAACTCCCTGTAGGCTGGATGGGTATTCAGATTGTGCATGTAGGCCCGTACCGAATCCATCAGGTCCTCGAAGGCGCGTACGCGTACGGAGCGATCCCTATCGGGTATCAGCGCCTCCGTGCTCTCGCCCCAGGACCGTTGACCGAAGAGGGCATTGCCTTCGACGGCGAAACGCGAGGTGCCCCAGCCGCTTTCCACGATGGCCTGAGCCAGCGCCAGGCTGACGGGCAGCACGTCCACGCGCCGCTTGAGGATGTCTGTATTGCCGTCCTCGACGCCATATTGCCGCGCCAGTTCGTCGAGCCAGGCCCGCGCCTCGGCATCGAGGACGCCTCCGGCTTGCTGGCGCTCCAGCAGCTCGATCATGTGCTCGCGCTTGGCCTCGATCTCCTGGTTCGCCAGCAGGACCAGCGGCAGGACACTGCGCAGGAAGGCCCGCTTCTTGTCGTCGACGGAAGAGAGGTTGTCGAGATCGCGGGGCAGGCCGGTAACATAGAGGCGCGGCACTTCGGCGCGGCCCTCACGCACCTCGGCCAGCTTGTAGTCGACGCGCGCAAAGTTGTTCTGCAGGTCCCTCGTGCTTGCCGGGGCCAGGATCTCGATGTTGCGGAAGTCCGGGCGATCCAGGTCCGGAAGTTCGATTTCGGTGTTGCGGTAGGCTGTCTGGCGTGACGGATCCATCTGGGGTTCGGTTCCCGGACGCGGCGGGGGCGCCGCTCCTTCCTCTGCCAGTGCCGTCTCCACGGGATTGAACTCCGGCAGGTCGAGGCTGGCTGTCCGGTCGGATCCCGTATCCGTCTCGAACTGCGCGAAAAGTGCCGTCATGACTGCCGCGAGCACCAGACCCAGCACAGGCCCCTCCGTGCTGCGGTCGAAATACCGCCGTTTTCCGTCCATCTGCCTCACTCTTTCCCAAACAAAAACATCCACCCGGCCGAATCTGCCCCGATCGACCGTTACGGATTTTTCGTCTTGCCCTCAGCTGATGGGGCGCACCTCTACCACTTCCGGCACATAGTGCCGCAGCATGTTCTCGATGCCCATCTTCAACGTGGCCGTCGAGGACGGGCAGCCGGAACAGGCACCCTGCATGTGCAGGTACACGATGCCGCGATCGAAGCCGTGAAAGATGATGTCGCCCCCGTCCTGCGCGACGGCGGGACGAACACGTGTGTCGAGCAGTTCCTTGATCGTCGAGACGATCTCGCTGTCCTCGCCATGGTCCTCTTCCGCCTCGTCAGAGGCGCCCGGCTCGACGTCGAAGAGCGGGTGCTTGGCCACGAAATGTTCCATCACGGCGCCCAGGATGGAGGGCTTGAGAACGAACCATTCCTTGTCGTCCGTCTTGCTGACGGAAATGAAATCCTGCCCGAAGAACACGCCGGACACGCCTTCGATTTCGAACAGGCGCCGAGCCAGAGGGGACACCTGCGCCTGCTCGGCTGTCTCGAAGCTGGCTGTGCCCTTCTCCATAACCTGCTGTCCCGGAAGGAACTTCAAGGTCGCCGGGTTCGGTGTCTCTTCCGTCTGAATAAACATGGCCTCTGCTCGTCCGCCTCAGTTACGTGGTCAAGTCCGATATCGCACGGCTTTATCTGGAAAGTGGAGAACCTCTGCCCAAAGTTCAAGCTCCCAGCATGCATAGCGGCAATGCGGATGCTCAGCTTATGGCGTCGATGTGCTCTTCGGTCAGCCTGTCAGGAACAATCGTGACGGGAACACGAAGACGTCCGACGAACTTTCCGGTCAACGAAGAGACCAGCGGACCCGGCCCGCCGGGGCCCGTGTTGGCGCCCAGGACCAGAATGGAAATGCTGTCTTCCTCGTCGAGCAGCTTGAACAGAACGTCATTGGTCACACCTTCGCGCAAATAGAGAATCGGCATGGAGCCGGCCATTTCCGTGACCCGTTTGGCGGCGCGCTGCAGGAGCTGCTCGGCCTCGCTGCGTGCTTCCTGGGCGAGAAGCTCGCCGACGCCGAGCCAGGTCTGGAATTCCGAACGCTCGAGGACATACAGCAGGGCCACCCGGCCGCCGGTATGGCGGGCACGCCGGCAGGCATAGCGCAGGGCCACCTCAAGTTCCTCGGATTCGTCGACCACGACCAGCATGACGCGTTCGGTATTGCCCTCTGTCTGCTTGTCCTTGGAGGTCGTGACCTCAGTGTTGTCTTCGTTGTCGTTTGTCATGGTCCGATTCCACTGCCAGGGGCCTGACGCCTCACTCCCGCTTACGGGCGCCGGAAGGCCAGATGCGCGAACCATCCTGCCATCAGTGCGGTCAGGACGGCAACGAGACCGTACAGCGCGGGACGGTCGTAGGCGAAGGCATAGAGATCCGCTTCGATGCCCACCTTGCTGACAGCGAGCGGCGTGGTCTGGGCGTTCACCACCTGACCGTCCTGCAGCAGATAGATCTCCGCGGTGTAGATGCCGGTTGGCACGTTGGTCGGCAGATAGACCGAGGTGCGGAACAGGCGCTCGCTCAGCACGGCCACGCGGCCGGTGCTGCGCGAGTACAGTCCCGCATCCTGCTTGCGCCGGATCAGCGCGCGGCGCCATTTCCCGGCGTCCTCCGGCGCCAGGCTGCTGCTGTCCTCCAGTGTGAACCGCAAGCGATTGACCCCGAACTCCTGGTTCTGCAGCACCGCTTCGTCGGCGATGTCCCCCAGAGGACGGTTGCTGGCAACGGCGTAGAAGCGCGGGACCTCTTCATAGACCACGCTGGCCGTATTCATCCAGATGCCGGCCACGCGGCTCTTGCGCATGACGCGCTGTTCGCTCTCAGGCCCGCGCACCACGACGACGATGTCTCCCGGTTGCTCGATTGCGCCGAACAGCAGGACCTCGGAGCCGGTAAAGCCAGTGGTGATGGCGACCAGGTGGCTGGAGAGGTCGGCCACCAGCGGCAGGGCCCGCGCCGGCAGGGTCAGTCCGGCCAGCAGCAGCACGAACAGGATCATGCGGCGCGGCTTCATGGCTCGACCCCCAGGCTGTAGAGGTCATCCGGGGTGGTCACCAGTTCGACGCCGAGGCGAACGGCCACGATCATGACCAGGATGCCCAGCAGAATGCGCAGGGTGTCCCCCGGCAGCCGGGCGCCCATGCGCCCGCCGAGCTGGGCGCCGATCACGCCGCCCACGATCAGCAGCATGGCCAGTGCCAGGTCCACGGTGTGGTTCTGGCTGGCCTGCAGGAAGGTGACGTTGGCGGAAACGAAGATGATCTGGAACAGCGAGGTGCCGATCACCACCGCTGTGGGCATTCCCAGCAGGTAGATCATCAAGGGAACCAGGATGAAAGCGCCGCCCACGCCCATGATGGCGCTGATCACGCCGACCATCAGCCCGATACCGAAGGGCAACAGGGCGGAGATGTAGAGCCGTGACTTGCGGAAACGCGTCTTCAGCGGCAGGCCGTGGACCCAGGTGTGGACATGCAGCTTGCCGGGCGCCAGCTTGCTGCGCCGGCGCAGGAAGGCCCGCACGCCCTCCCATAGCATCATCGCGCCAACGATCGTGAGAAGGGTGACGTAGGACAGGTTGATGACCAGGTCGATCTGGCCCAGTTCGCGCAGATAGGAGAAGAGTGCGACGCCCAGGGTCGAACCGACGAAGCCGCCCATCAGCAGTACGACCCCCATCTTGAAGTCGACATTGCCGCGCCGCCAGTGGGCGAAGACTCCCGAGACCGAGGAGGCCACCACGTGATTGGCCTGTGTGGCGACCGCGATGGTCGGGGGAATGCCGATCAGGACGAGCAGGGGCGTCATGAGGAAACCCCCACCCACCCCGAAAATTCCGGACAGGAAGCCGATTACCGAGCCGAGGCCGAGCAGCAGGAAGACGTCTACGGAGATTTCAGCGATCGGCAGGTAGATCTGCATGACGGCGCTCAGGACCTCCCACCGCTGGTTTCAGCAATGTTGTCTGTTCCCGGCAGCCGCTTTCTGGCGATCAAGATGCGCTCCCTGCATGCGTCGATTGCGCGCCGCCGCTGCAGGGGGGCGCGCAAAGGGCCTGATGCGAACTTACCTGCTTCCGGCGCCAAGTCCAATGCCTTGAGCCCGCCGCGCGCGGATCGAACCGATTGCGGGCGCGCCTTCTACGGACGCAGGAAGCCGACGATCTCCTGACACTCCCGGACGATGGGCTGGGCAATGGCGTTGGCACGTTCCGCCCCGTCCCGCAGGATCGAATCCACGTGGTCGGGATCGTCCTTCAGGCGTTTCATCTCTTCCCCCATCGGCCCGAGGCGGCTGACCGCCAGGTCCGTCAGATCCTTCTTGAACTGCGAGAACTGGGCGCCCTCGTACTGTGTGAGCACGGCGCGCAGGTCGCGATCCTCCAGCGTGGCAAAGATGCCCAGCAGGTTGTAGGCCTCCGGGCGCTGCTTGCGGGTTTCCTCGGGCAGCTCGCCTTCGGTATCGAGAACGTCGGGGCCGGGCATGGGCTCCGGGTCGGTGGTGGCCTTGCGGATCTTCTTCGCCACGGCATCCCGGTCATCGGTCATGTTGATGCGGCTCATGTCCGAGGTGTCGGACTTGCTCATCTTGCGCGTGCCGTCGCGCAGCGACATGACGCGCCGTGCGCTGCCCAGGATCAGCGGGTCGATGACGGGGAAGAAGTCTACTTCGTAGTCGTAGTTGAACTTCTGCGCCACGTTGCGTGCCAGTTCCAGGTGCTGCTTCTGGTCCTCGCCCACCGGCACGTGGGTCGCCTTGTAGGCCAGGATGTCGGCGGCCATCAGATTGGGATAGACGTAGAGGCCGGAACTGGCGTTCTCGCGATGCTTGCCCGCCTTCTCCTTGAACTGGGTCATGCGGTTCAGCCAGCCGATCCGAGTGATGCAGTTGAAGATCCAGGCCAGCTCGGCATGGGCGGGCACTTGGCTCTGGTTGAAGATGATGCAGGCCTTGGGATCGATGCCCGCCGCCAGGTAGGCGGCCGTGATCTCGCGCGTGTGGGCGCGCAGTTCCGTGGGGTCCTGCCACAGCGTGATCGCGTGCATGTCCACCACGCAGAAGATGCTGTCGTAGTCGTGCTGCAGAGCAACGAAATGGCGGATTGCGCCCAGGTAGTTGCCGAGATGCAGGTTCCCGGTCGGCTGGACGCCGGAGAAGATACGCTTCATGCTGTTGCGACCATCATCACTTGAAGAGAAGACCGCGCGGTTTATCGCCTCTGACCGGCCCGGGGTCAAGCTGTCCGCTCAGGAAACCGCGTCAGGATTGCGCCGGCGCAGCAAGCGTTTCACCTCGCCCAGTGTGACCGCCCCGAGCAGCAGGGCCGCCAGGGCATAGACGGCCAGGCCGCTGCCCACCAGCAGGGCCAGGGCCGCCGCCTGGCCCAAGGGGCCCATCGCGAGCCACGCATTCACCTGCGGAGCCAGGACCAGCAGCAGGCCGCCCATCAGCGCACTGGCCAGCAGGCTGCGCAGGCTGCGGTCCAGCAGGCGCCGGTCGGGCTCAAGGAAACCGCGACGCGACAGCACCACCACCAGCAGGACCACGTGCAGCCAGGACGAGATCGCCGTGGCCAGCGCGATGCCGACGAAGCCGATCCGCCAGAACAGCAGCAGCGACAGCGCCACGTTGGCCAGGATGGAGACCAGGGTCAGGTGGAAGGGCGTGCGTGTGTCCTCGCGGGCGAAGAAGGCCGGCTGGAACAGCTTGACCAGGACATAGGACGGCAGGCCGATGGCGAATGCCGCCAGCGCCTGCCCGGTGGCACGGGCGGCTTCGTCATCGAAGGCGCCGCGCTGGAACAGGCCGGTCACGAGGCTTTCCGGCACCAGGGCCAGCGCGAAGGTGGCGGGCAGGGTCAGCAGCAGGGCGTACTCCAGGGCCCGGTTCATGCTGTCCCGGGCCGCCTCGCCGGCCCCGGCGCGCAGCTTGCGGGAGAGATCGGGCAACAGCACGACGCCGATGCCGATGCCGAGGATCCCCAGCGGCAGCTGATAGACGCGGTCGGCGTAGTAGAGATAGGAGACCGCGCCGGCCTGCAGCGTCGCGATCATGGTGCCGATCAGCAGGTTGATCTGCATCACGCCGGCCGAGAGCACGCCCGGGACCATGAGCGCCAGCAGGCGCCGCACCCCCGGCGTCAGGCGTGGCCGCGGCAGCCTGAGCGACATGCCGGCGCGGCGCGCACAGAGGGCCAGGAAGACCACCTGGGCCAGGCCGGCCAGGGTCACCGTCCAAGCCAGGACATGGCCCGGCGCAGTGGCGAAATGCGGCAGGGCCACCGTCAGCGCGGCGATGAAGAAGAGGTTGAGGATGATCGGCGCCGCGGCGGCCGCGGCGAAGCGGTAGAGCGAATTGAGCACGCCGCCGAGCAGCGCCGTCACCACCATGGCCAGCAGATAGGGGAAGGCGATCCGGGTCAGCTCCACGGTCAGCGCGAACTTCTCGGAATTCTCCGTGAAGCCGGGCGCGATGAGCTGCATGATCCAGGGCATCAGCGCCAGGCAGAGCGCGGTGAAGAGCAGCAGCCCGGACAGCATGACCGAGAGGACGTCGCCGGCGAAGCGCCGTGCCGCCTCGCGGCCCTCCTGCTCCAGCCGGGCGGAGAAGAGCGGCACGAAGGCGGCGTTGAAGGCCCCTTCCGCGAACAGCCGGCGGAAGAGGTTGGGAAAGCGGAAGGCGACGAAGAAGGCATCCGCCACCGGCCCGCTGCCCAGTCCGGCGGCGATCAGGATGTCGCGAATGAAGCCCAGGACCCGGCTGACCGCCGTCAGCCCCCCGACCGTGGCGAAGGAACGCAGGAGTGCCATAAGGAAAAGTGTCTAGCCCATCCGCGTGACGCGAGAAAGGCCGGAGTTGGGCTGCCGCGTGGCAGTTTAGCCGATAAAGCTGCTCTCTTGTCTTTTGCCCTGTCATGGCCTCAAGCTTGTGACCGGCGAAGCTGCGCGAGAGGCAGTCCTTGTAGAGGTCTCGGGCCAATGACGGTGTTCTGCAATGGGCAGGGGTTGAACGGAGCTAGGTGTCGCGAATTGAGGCAACGCGGCTTTTCCTCTTCATTGCTGAATCCCCGACATAGTGCCGATGCAGTGCAAAGGGCCTTATCTGACAAGGCCTTCGCTCATACATTCAAAACTACGAGTGGATAGAACGGGTTTTCTGTCGCTTTGCCATCGGCAAGGGGCGACAGATTCGATCACAGAGTCACGGAGGCCATCAATTGGATATTCAACGCAACGGGTCGAAGCCGTCAGCCACGGGGTCCGAGCAGTACTTCACCGGTGCTGTGCGCCTCGACAGTCCCTTCCAGGCGCCGGAACCAGCGCGGGTCGGCGGGGCCATCGTGACCTTCGAGCCCGGCGCCCGCACGGCGTGGCACACCCATCCCCTGGGCCAGACCCTGATCGTCACGGCAGGCCTTGGCTGGGTCCGGCGTGAAGGCGGCCCCAAGGAAGAGATCCGGCCGGGCGACATCGTCTGGATCGAGCCGGACGAGAAGCACTGGCATGGCGCAACGGACAAGACCGCCATGACCCACATTGCCATTGCCGAGCCGCAGAACGGCTCGGCCGTCGAATGGATGGAGCAAGTCTCGGACGAGGACTACCTCGGCTGACTCACGCGCCTGGACAGAGGAAAGGGGGCGATGAACGCGTCCCTGCCTTGTTCGGGGCTGTCCAGCTAGCCTGCGTCTTGCAGGTCCTCCTCCCAAACCATGGCCTCGATCTTGTGGCCGTCGGGGTCGCGCAGGAAGCAACCGTAGTAGGGCTCTCCATAGATCGGGCGGGGGCCGGGTTCGCCGTCGCCGGTGGCGCCTTCCTCCAGTGCCGTCTGCCAGAAGGCGTCGACCTGCTCCCGGGTGTCGGCGAGAAAGGCGACATGGCTGCCGTTGGCGAGGCCGGCGGATTGGCCGTCGATGGGAGTCTGGATCCAGAATTCGGGAAAGGCGCGGCCATAGGCCACGGCGCCTGAATGCTCCATGACGCGGCCGATGCCCAGGGCCCCCAGGACGGCGTCATAGAAGGCCGTTGCGCGGGCAAAATCATTGGTGCCAAGGGACACATGAGACAGGATGCTGGATGGTTCCTCGGACATGAGGCCCTCCTGAAAGTTCATGGTATGTTCCATACTGTTTCAGGCTGTGGAATAATGCAAGTTACAATAAAAGGTAATTTCCCGGCCCTGTCAGGCGTGCTCTCGCGCTAACGCAAATGTGAAAGGATGTGACAGGCGCGGTGATGGAGAGCGTACGGGCTGCTGTGCCATGATCCACGGGCATGAGCAGTTCGCTGGCTCGGCCTTGTGAGGGTGGTTGTCCCCGAAGGTCCGGCGCATGGAGGATACGATGCTCTCTATCACGCGACGTGATTTTCTCAAGAGTACGGCTGCCGCAGGCGTCTGCTTCGGCGCGCCCGGCGCTGCGATCTCGGCTTCCGATCAAGCTGCGCTTCCCTTTCCGACGGTGGGAGACAGGGCCAGGCTGGTGCCGGCGCCGCTTGACGCCTATCGCGAGGCCAAGCTCTCCGGCGGTCCCGGGAAAGATGGCATTCCTTCAATTGACGCGCCGGAATTCTGGACGGTTCAGGAGGCGGACGACTATCTGGAGGACGCTGACAAGGTGATCGGGCTGGTCGAGGGGGATCGCGCACGCGCTTATCCCCAGCGTATCCTCGTCTGGCATGAAATCGCCAACGATGCGTTCGGCTCGGTGCCTCTGGCGGTGACCTACTGCCCGCTGACCGGCACCTCGCTGGCCTTCGAGCGCGGGGAGACGACCTTCGGCGTCAGCGGTCGCCTGGTGAACAGCAATCTCATCATGTACGACCGCCAGAGCGATACCTGGTTTCCCCAGATCCTCGGCGTGGCCACCGAGGGACCGCACGAGGGAGCGACCCTTGTGGAGCGGCCCCTTGTCTGGACGACCTGGGGCCGCTGGCGCAAACGTCATCCCGACACGAAGGTGTTGTCGACCCGGACGGGGTTCGCACGTAATTACACACGCGATCCCTATGGCAGCTACACTCCACTGGAGGGCTATTACAGGCCAGAGGCCTCGACCATCTTCCCGCTCATGCAGGAGGACGAGCGCTTTCCGCCCAAGGCCGTCGTCCTTGGCGCCCGCACGGCACGCGAAGCGGTTGCCTTCCCCAAGGACAGGCTGCGCGAAGCCGGCCAACTGGTCCTTGAAGGACGTGAGGCGACCTTCGTCGCCGTCCATGACGAGGGGCTCGATACGGGATACATATTCGAAGTCCCGCGCGCGCCGAAGGAGTCGGCCGTGGTGGAGGGCACCGGACCCGACAACGTCCGCTGGCCCGAGGACCTGGATGCGCGCGCCCTAAACGCCTTCGAAGCGATGTGGTTTGCGTGGGCGGCATTCTATCCGAACACCCATGTCCATGAGTGAGGTGTCACGCCAGCTTATGGAGGATTCGCGGGCCCGGCTGATCCTGGGTGCAACGACGTTGGTCTATCTGCTGCTCTACCTGGTGGCGCTTGGAGACCTGGCGTTCGACGGTACGCTGCGGGCCTTGGACGGCTGGCTCGTTCCAAGGGCAGACGAGCTCTGGACGCAGGCACGAGTTCCCTTTCAATTCGAGGCCATCGGCGTGGTCGAGCTGCCATTTGCCATCTGGCTGGTTTCGCCCCTGAACCTGCTCATCGGTCTTGCGCTGGGGGCCCTGGCCGGCCTCCAGCTGGCCCTGACGCGCATTGCCCTGCTCTGCACGCGCAGCTGCGGGATCCGGCCGCCGGTGGGACTGCTGGCCGCACTGCCGGCCTTGCTGGCCGGGCACGCTTGCTGCGTTCCGGCACTGTTCATGCTGCTGGGCCTGCAGGTGACGGCCACGATGATCACCCTTGTCAGCATCATGATCCCCCTTGCCTTCCTCCTCCTGGCGATCGGCGTCGGGGTCACATGGCGCTACGCTCATCGCCGCTGCCGCGAGGCCTATGCATGAGAGAGGCTTCGCGCCCTCCGGAGCGCAGGTCCATGCCTACTCGCCCACCTGCAGCAGCAGGCCGCGGCGCCGGGCGACGTGGAAGGCGTAGAGGAAGAGGAACATGCCCAGCGCCAGGTAGACGGCGTTGAGGACGAGGGCGTGGATCAGCAGGTCGGTGCGGAAGGTGTCGTCCAGCAGGATGGCGCGCATGCCCTCGAACACCGGTGCCGTGGGCAGGGACCAGGCAAGGACCTGCAGGGCCGGCGGCAGCACGTCCACGGGATAGTAGATGGCGCTGATGGGGGCGATCAGGAAGATCGCCAGCCAGGCAACGGATTCGGCACCCTGGCCGACGCGCAGGATGAGGGCGGAAACCATCATGCCGATGGACCAGCCCATGACCAGCAGGCAGGAGAAGAAGGCAAGCAGCGGCAGGCCGAGCGCGAAGACAGAGACCTCGTAGAAGACGATGGCCAGCAGGGCGGCCGGCACCACGCCGATCAGCGTGCGGATCAGGCTCATGAAGGTCAGTGCGGCCATGAACTCGATGGGCCTCAGGGGGCTGACCACGATGTTGGCCAGGTTGCGCGACCAGACCTCTTCCAGGAAGGACAGGCTGAAGCCCAGCTGGCCGCGAAACAGCACGTCCCAGAGCAGGACGGCCGAGACCAGCAGGCCGCTGGCCTGGGCGATCACCGAGGAGAGCTGCAGCAGGTACATGGTGATGAAGCCCCAGATCACCATCTGCACCGTCGGCCAGTACATCAGCTCGAAGATGCGCGGCCAGGAACTGGCCAGCAGGTAGAGATGGCGCAGGCACATGGCGTAGAGGCGCCCCGTCATGATGCGGCCTCACCATAGGCCCTGTCCGGTTGGCGCTGGTTGCGCGCGATGTCCAGGAAGACCTGTTCCAGGTTGCCACGGCCGTGGCGGTCGAGCAGCTCACGTGGCGTGCCGGTCTCGACGATCTCGCCGGCCCGCATGATGCGCACCTGGTGGGCCAGACGTTCCACCTCGCTCATGTTGTGCGAGGCCAGCAGGATGGCGGTGCCGCTGCGCCGCTGGTAGTCCTGCAGGTAGCCGCGCAGCCAGTCGGCGGTGTCGGGATCCAGCGAGGCCGTCGGCTCGTCCAGCAGCAGGATTTCCGGTGCGTTGATCAGCGCCTTGGCCAGCGACACCCGGGTCTTCTGGCCCGAGGAGAGCTTGCCCGTGGGCTTGCGCCAGAGCGGGCCGAGATCGAGGTCGTGGGCCAGTTCCTCCAGCCTGGCCTTGGGGTCGGGGCAGCCGTAGAGCCGGGCGAAGAACATCAGGTTCTGGCGCACGCTCAGGCGGCGCGGCAGGTCCACATAGGGACTGGAGAAGTTCATGCGCTGCAGCAGGCGGTAGCGATGGCGCAGCATGTCGCCGCCCAGCACCGTGATCGAGCCCGAGGTGGGCAGCAGCAGGCCCAGCAGCATGGAGATGGTCGTGGTCTTGCCGGCGCCGTTGGCGCCCAGCAGCGCCAGGGTCTCGCCGCGATGCAGGGAAAAATTGACATCCTTTACCGCGGGAGTCCCGTTGAAGCTCTTGCTCAGGGCCTGGACGCGGATGGCCTCGACGGATTCGGACAAGGAGGTTGCTCCGGCAAAAAGGGGGTCGCACCCCCGGACAGGATCAAATCTCGCGTCATCGATTTAGTGCGGCATCGGCATGACGCCAAAGAACAGAGGATGCAGATAGAGAAACACGACGTAGAAAACGAGGCCGAGCACGGGGCGCCAGATGCCAAGCCCGCGCCAGTCCATGCGGGTGCGCCCCGTGGCAATGGCGACGAAGGGCACGGCGGAGGTGGTGAGCTTGATAGGGCCCCAGGTGCCGCCCAGCTTCTCCTCGCGTCGATGGTCGATATGATACATGCCGCCAAGAGCGAGCACCAGGAAGCCACCCATCAGCAGCAGGCTGGCACTGTCTCCGTTGACGAGCATGTGGCTGGCCGCCCAGAGCACGACGCCCCACAGGAAGGGATGGCGGGTGATGCGCAGGATGCCCGGCGCCGGGTCCTGGGCGCGGGCGGCGTCTTCCTGGCCAAGGGCGGTGGCGGCGCGCGTGCTCATGCCGGCCACCACGAGGATGAAGGCAAAGGGCATGACGATCACCGGAATCCACGAGAGGGCCGGCACGGCGGGCCAGAGCGGGATTTTCGGGGCGGCGCCGTAGGCCTGCAACGCCCAGGCGAAGGTCACCAGGGCAACCAGGGAATAGAGCAGGCGAAACCCGCGCTCGCCCAGACGGTCCGTCAGGCGGCTTCGCATGGCGGCGCTGGACAGCAGGAAGTGGCTGCCCACGAAGAGCACGACGGCGGCGAAGAGTTCGTTCAAATCGACCATGGCGCGCAGTCTAGGGCGGCCCCCGCATCAGGTCCAGCGACCTCTGTCGCGCGGGTTGGAAACCGGGAAAACGGCCGATGTGGCAGAGCTTTGCCGCACCAGCTTTACGCGACGGCGAAAACACGCATATCATGTCTGCATGGCTGACCATCCACAGAGCAACTTGACTGACCAGCATGCCGCCGGCGACCGGCGTACGGAGGCCGTGGCGGAGGACATCCTCTTCGATGCCGTGCTGATGCCGCATCGCAGCCTCTCGCCACGCGGATTCCTGATCCTGATGACCCTGATCGCCAGTTTCGGCTTCTTTGCCGGCGTGGGCTTTTTCCTGGCCGGCGCTTGGCCCGTCGTCGGCTTCATGGGACTGGAGTATCTGCTGGTCTACATCGCCTTCCGGGTGAATTACCGGCGCGGGCGCATGTTCGAGCAGTTGGTGCTGACGCGCGACGACCTTGTGGTGCGCCGGGTCAACCATTGGGGCGAGGAAACACGCTGGCGCCTGCAGCCCTATTGGCTGCGTGTCGACATGCGCGACCCGCCCGAGCATGACAGCCAGCTGACCCTGCGAACCCACGGCAAGAGCCTGGTGATCGGCAGCTTTCTCACGC
The DNA here is from genome assembly GCF_042651425.1 of Fodinicurvata halophila. NCBI lineage: Bacteria > Pseudomonadati > Pseudomonadota > Alphaproteobacteria > Rhodospirillales > Rhodovibrionaceae > Fodinicurvata > Fodinicurvata halophila. Next base: position 221,197 of record NZ_JBHSCW010000004.1, read on the forward strand.
CCGACGAGCGCCTGAGCCTGGCCCAGGCCCTTCAGTCCGCCCTGGATCGCGTGCGCAGCGGTGCGGCGGTGTCGCGGGGTGCGGCGGGGTAGGTATCAGGGATGAGGCCAGGCCCGATTGCCTGTGCCGAGATGCTTCGAGGGCGTCCTGCGGACGCCGCCTCAGCATGAGGTTAAATAATTGAAAAATATGAATAGTATTCCCTGAATCAAAGACCCAGGACGTCGCGCATGCTGTAGAAGCCGGCGCCCTTGCCCTTGGTCCAGAGGGCCGCCTTGAGCGCGCCGCGTGCGAAGATGTCGCGGTCGCTCGACTTGTGGGCCAGTTCCAGGCGCTCGCCCGTGGTGGCGAAGACCACCGAATGCTCGCCGACGACATCGCCGCCGCGCAGGGTGGCAAAGCCGATATCGCCCCGTTTGCGGGGACCGGTCACGCCGTCGCGCACGCGCTGGGCGTGCTGCTCCAGGTCGATGCCGCGCCCGCGTGCCGCCGCCTCGCCGAGCGCCAGGGCCGTGCCGGAAGGAGCATCGACCTTGTGCCGGTGGTGCATCTCCAGGACCTCGATGTCGAAGTCCTCGTCGAGCGCCTCGGCGACGCGCTCGACCAGAAGGCTCAGCAGGTTGACGCCCAGGCTCATGTTCGGGGCATAGACAACGGGCACCTTGCGGCCGGCCTCCGCCAGGGCAGTCTTCTGCGACTCGGCCAGGCCTGTCGTGCCGACCACCAGGGCCGTGGCATGGGTGGCCGCAAGGTCCGCGTTCTCCTCGGCGGCCGCCGGCGTGGTGAAGTCGATCACCACATCGGCGTGCCGGAAGAGATCCGCCGCGCTCTCGCCGGCCGCCACGCCCAAGCGCCCCACGCCGGCAAGTTCGCCGATGTCGCGCCCGCTGGCCTCGCTGCCGGAGCGCACCGTGCCACCGGTCAGGTGACAGCCGCTGGTCTCGCTCGCGATCGCCACAAGACGCTTGCCCATGCGCCCGGCACAGCCGACAATTCCGATCCCGATATCCGCCATGAATGCCTCCAAGGATAAGCCTGATGCTTCCCTAGCGAAGCCGCCATGCTATGTCGAGAGCTACCATGCCCGAGGACAGCCAAGTGACGCTCTTCTATGACGGTGCCTGCCCGCTGTGCCGGCGCGAAGTGGCCTTCTATGCCCGGCTGGACCGCGCGGGGCGGATCGTCTGGCACGATCTCTCCCGCGACAGCCGCGGCATGGTGGCCGAGGGCCTGCCGCGCCGCGAGGCGCTGCGCCGCGTTTACCTGCGCTGCCCGGACGGGCGCCTGCTGAGCGGGGCGCGGGCCTTCGTGGAGCTCTGGCGGCACCTGCACGGGTTCCGCTGGCTGGCGCCACTGGTCGCCCTGCCGCCCTTCATCTGGCTGGCCGAAGGGGGCTATCGCCTGTTCCTGAAGCTCCGACCCTGGCTGACCGGGCGGCGCGGCTGCGACTGTGAAGAGGAAGGTTGAGCGCGTGCCGGTCACGACGTGCATAGGTGCCCTGAGGGATCGACACTCTTCAAACACTTTCAGCCTGTACTAGGCTGCGTTTCCCTTCCCTCCGCAACCGATCCCACGGCATCCATGTCCTCTACCAACAGCCGGATCCTGCTGGTCCTCATCATCGCCCTGGTCGCTTTCGGGCCGCTGTCCACGGACCTCTACCTGCCGGCCCTGCCGCTTATCTCCGAGGCCCTGGGCATCTCCACCGGCCAGGCCCAGCTGACCCTGTCGGTCTTCATGGCCGGATTCTGCGTGGCCATGCTGATCTACGGTCCGCTGAGCGACCGCTTCGGGCGCCGGCCGGTCCTGAAGGCCGGCATCGCGCTCTACCTGCTCGCCACGCTGGCCTGCGCCCTGGCCCCCGACAGCGACAGCCTGATCCTGGGCCGCTTCTTCCAGGCCGTGGGTGCCGGAGCCGGTCCGGTCCTGGGGCGGACCATCGTACGCGATATCTACGGGCCCGAACGGGCCGCCCAGGCCCTGTCCTACGTGGCCATGGCCATGGCGCTGGCCCCGGCCGTCGGCCCCTTCATCGGCGGCTATGTCACCCTGCTGTTCGGCTGGCGCGCGACCTTCCTGACTCTTCTCCTCTTCGGGGCCGGCTGCCTGTACGGCGTCTATCGCCTGCTGCCGGAGACCAACCGCTATCCCGATCCCACGGCCGTGCAGCCGCTGCGCATCCTGATGAACTACACTTCCCTGGTGCGCAGCCGCAGTTACCTGGGCTACAGCTTTGCCTGCGCCGCCAGCTTCGCCGGCCTGTTCGCCTTCATCTCGGGCTCCTCGTTCACGCTGATCGACGAGTACGGGCTCAGTCCCGATGCCTTCGGCATCTGCTTCGCCACCACGGTCATGGGCTATATCGCCGGCAGTTTCTTCAGCGGACGGATGTCGGTGCGTCTCGGCCAGCCGCGCATGATCCTGATCGGCAGCCTGATCAGCCTGCTCGGTGCGGGCGGAGGTATGCTCACCGCCTTCCTGGCCGTGGACAACGTCTATACCGTGGTGGCCTCGGCCGTTGTCTATTTCGGCGGCACCGCGCTGGTGATGCCGAATTCCATGGCCGGGGCGATCGGACCCTATCCGCGCATGGCGGGGGCAGCGTCTTCGCTGCTGGGCTTCGCGCAGATGGGCACGGCCGCCCTGGCGGGCATGGCGGTGGGACAGCTGCACGACGGCAGTCCAAAGGCCATGTCGGCGATGATGCTGCTGGCCGCCGCCGCGGTGATCGTTTTCCTGGTCACGATGGTCCCGCGGCCGGGGCGTCGCCCGGAGACGACCTGATCCGGCTGGACAGCGCCTTTTCCAACGCTATCCTTGCGCGCCATGAACACAAGAGCCTCCGAGTACCCGGTGGTGCGCCTCAAATCCAAGGCGGATCGCCGCATACGGCAGGGTCACCCCTGGGCCTTTTCCAACGAGATCGAGATGGACGAGACGGCGCGGGGCCTGCCACCCGGCGTGCCGGTGCGCCTGGAGACGGCGAACGGAAAGGCCCTGGGTATCTTCCTGTTCAACCGTCATCCCCTGATCGCCGCCCGGCGGATCAGCCGTGATCCTACTGCCGTGGTCGACGTGGCGTTCCTGGAGGGGCGCCTGCGCCGTGCCCTGGCCCTGCGCGAGGCCCTGGTCGGGGTGCCCTTCTATCGCCTGGTGCATGCGGAGGCCGACGGATTGCCCGGCACGATCATCGACCGTTTCGGCGATAAGCTGGTACTGCAGATCAATACCGCGGGAATGGAAGGCCTGCAGCCGCAGCTTCTGGAGGCCCTGGATCGGGTGCTGGCGCCGCGGCACATCCTGTTGCGTAACGATACCCCGGCACGGGAGCTGGAAGGCCTGAGCCAGTATACAGAGGTCCTGCGCGGCACGTTCTCCGGTTCGCTGGAGGTTCAGGAGAACGGCACCCGCTATTTTGCCGACAGCGGGGAAGGACAGAAGACCGGCTGGTTCTATGACCAGCGCGAGAACCGGGCCTTCGTGGAACAGCTGGTGCGTGGCGCCGGCCTGAAGCGAGTCATCGATCTCTACAGCTTCTCCGGTGGTTTCGGCATCCAGGCCGCACTGGGCGGCGCCGAGGAGGTGACCCTGCTGGATCGCTCGACCGCCGCCCTCGACCTGGCGCGCCAGGCCGCCGAGGCCAACGGCGTGACCGGGCGCTGTCAGTTCCGCAAGTCCGATGCCTTCGCCGCTTTGGAGCACCTGGCACGCAAGGGAGCGCCGCATGACCTGGTGATTGCCGACCCGCCGGCCTTCGTGAAGGCGAAGAAGGACCTGCCCCAGGGACTGCGCGCCTATCGCAAGCTGGCGCGCCTGGCGTCCGGCCAGGTTGCCGCGGAGGGATACCTGGTGATCTGTTCCTGTTCGCACCATGTGGAGCGCGCGCGCTTTGCCGAACAGGTGCACCGCGGCATCGAGGATTGTGGCCGCAAGGCACGCGTGCTGCGTACGGCCGGTGCGGCGCCGGACCATCCGCTGCATCCCGGCCTGCCGGAAAGCGAATACCTGAAGGCCATGGTGCTGGCTCTGGACTGAGGTCCGGCCGGCCTCAGTGCCGCTGCTCCAGCTGATCGTAGCCGACCTTCATGAGGTAGAATATGTAGAGCAGGGCAGCCACGACCACGATCATCCCGATGTGGTAGCCGGGACCGTTGCCGCTGGCGGCAGCCTGAAAGAGAGCGATAAGGGTAACGAGGCCGGAGGCCACACCGGCGCCCCAGCGCTTCATGCTGCTGCCCGGTACGGGAATCAGTGGGTGTGGCGCCTCTGTCTTGCCGGCCGTGGCCGCGGCGATCAGCCGGAAGATCGCCAGCCCGCAAAGTAGCGTCAGCGCCAGGCCGCCGTAGTAGGCGAAGCCCCCTCCCGTCGCGCCGGCGGCCAGAAACAGGCCGACGAGGCCGAGCAGGCCGATCCCGGCGCCGAGCAACCAGCGCTTGATGCCCGGATCCAGGAAAGGCTCCTGTCCGGGCTCCTGCGAGGGTGGCAGCTGTGCGCTTGCGGGAGGTTCCGTGTCGGCCGACGTGCCAGAGTTTTCCTTCTCCGTCCCGGTCTCGGGTTTGGCTGCGGCATGTGAAGCGGATGCGGGTGTGGCCGCAGCCCCTGCCGGCGGCATCGATTTCTCGACCTCGTCGAAGTGCAGCTTGATGGCGCCGAAGGTGACCAGGATGCCCAGGACGGCCACCGCAAGCCCGGTGTAATGGGTGGTCCCGATGCCACTGCCCGCTGCCACCGCCAAGCCACCCAACGTGACCAGGATTGCGAGAAAGCCGACGACTGCCTTGCCCATGAGGTCCTTCCTGTTTCTTCTCGAAAACCGTTGCCTGTCCGTGGACATTCTAACCGGCCAGCGCGGTGCGCCAAGAGGGAATGATGTCGCGCCACACGGCGCGCTGGGGGCAGGTGAGGGCTTGTGAAATACCTGTACCCGAGACAGGTTGAGCTTCCGGACCGGCGACCGCCTGCGTCGGCGGTTCGCTCAGAAGGGAGGACGTCCGATGGTCTATGTCTATCTCGTGGCTGCCATTGTTTTCGAGGTGATCGGCACCTCGGCTCTGAAGCTGTCGGACGGCTTCACGCGGCCGCTGCCTTCGGCGGTGACAGCCCTGACCTATGCCGCCGCCTTCTATTTCCTGGCCCTGGTGCTGCGCAGCCTGCCCGTGGGAATCGCCTATGCGATCTGGGCCGGCCTCGGGATCGTGCTGATCACGCTGGTGGGGATATTCTGGTTCCGCCAGCCGCTCGACCTGCCGGCCATGATTGGTTTGGCCCTGATCGTGGCCGGTGTCCTGGTGATCAATCTCTTCTCGAAAACCGTGGTTCACTAAGTGCCCTGACGCGTTCGTGCAGGCAGCTTCCATTTCACGAAAACCGAGAGGAACGGGTGGTTGGTGCCTTGCGGGCGCCGTGGCTGCTGTCGTGGCTCTTCTCTCGTGCTACGGGACCCTGTTGTTGCCCGCGGACTTTCGTTGCAGGACCCCTGCCATGTGCTGGTGCAAGGGCCGGGGTTCGTGCTCCTGATCGCCGGCGTGGTGATGGATCTCAGAAACGGGCGCAGACGGTGTGCTGGCAGCTGGCCCAGAGGGCCAGCCAGGAAGCGCCAGTGATGGGATTGGGGACCTGGAGGCCTGCTGCCAGCAACCGGACCTGGAAAGAAAACCGACTCTCAGGGTACCAGCCGATAGGCATCGCCCTCCGTAACGATGAGAGCCGGTTGGTCGGGGTTTGATTCGAGCTTCTGGCGGAGACGATAGATATGCGTTTCCAGCGTATGTGTCGTGACTTCCGGCTTGTAGTCCCAGATTTCCGCCAACAAGGTGTCCCGGCTGACGGCGCTGCTGCCGGCGCGATACAGATACCTCAGGATCTGTGACTCTTTTTCGGTAAGGGGGATCTTGCTCTGGCTGTCCCGACTCTCAAGGAGCTTGTTCCCCGGCTGGAAATTGTAGGGCCCGATGGTGAAGACGGCATCTACACTCTGTTCGTGCTGGCGGAGCTGGGCCCGAAGCCGGGCCATCAGCACGTTCAGCCGGAACGGTTTTGCAACATAGTCGTTGGCGCCCGAATCAAGACCCAGAACCGTGTCGGCATCGCTGTCCAGGGCCGTCAGCATGATGATCGGCGCACCCACGCCCGCCTGGCGTATCAGACGGCAGAGCTCCCGCCCGTCTATATCCGGAAGGCCGACGTCAAGTATGATGCCGTCAAAGTACCTCGACTTGGCCATCTCGAGCGTTTCAGAGGCCGTTCCAGCCTGAGAGATCTCGAATTCCTCATACAAGCTCAACTGATCCGCTAGGGACGTGCGAAATTCCTCGTCGTCGTCGACCAGGAGGAGATTCAGGAGTTTCTTGTTGGAAACAGCCATGATGCCAACAATCCTTGAAACAGCTAGGTGGAGATGCGCTATGCCCAGTCATGCATGTCCCATGATGGGGGCGGTGCATATCGGTTCAGCCGCACTCGACCCATCCTCGGGAAAATCAGGGGCACCTTCACTCATGAAAGCTGTGCCCCGGAATGGCAATTCACGATTCAGTGACCACGCCCGGTTGGGGTGCCCTCCGTGGGCGCCCGCCTTCAGAAGCCACGGAGGGAAAACCCGGCAAAGCTGAAGCTGCAATCCAACTGCTGTCATCATCCGCGTTCCCGAAAGTCCGCTAGGTGCTGGCGTGTCCCTGGCTCTGTGAGAGCGGCAGCGTCACGCGGAAGCTGGTGCCGCGGGCATCAGAGCGTGTCAGCAGGATCTCCCCGCCGTGTGCCCTGAGAATCTCCCGGGCGATCGCCAGCCCAAGTCCCGAGCCGCCGCTGCGCGCCGAGGCCGCAAAGGGCTGGAAAAGACGCTCACGTGCCCGAGGCGCCAGTCCGGGTCCATTGTCGGTGACCTCGAGCTGCAGCTGTCCGTCCTCCAATCCGCCGTCGACCTGGACGCTGGTGGCACCGGCCTGATAGGCGTTCTGGGCAAGATTCATGAAGACGCGATAGAGTTGCTGTCGATCGCCGTGAAGCTCGAGCTTTTCGGGCAGGCGGACGTGCCAGCTCCGGTCGACCTCTTCGTCGGGCTTCAAGGCCTCGCCCACTTCATCGAGCAGATCTCGCAGATCGAAGTGCGAGATCTCCAGGTGCACCGGTCCTTCGCGGGCGAAGTTCAGGATGTGGGTGCACAGTCCCACGGCCCGGTCCAGGGTCTGCATCAGTGTCGGAAAGGTACGGCGCACCTGCGGATCCTCGCTTTCCGCCAGCCGGTCAGACGAAAGCTGGGCGGTGGAGAGGATGTTGCGCAGGTCATGATTGATCTTAGTGGCCGCGACGCCGATGGCGGCCAGGCGCGTCTTGCGGTGCAGGGAGGCCCTGAGGGCGCGCTGCAGGTCACGCAGCTGGCGTTCGGTCAGGCCAACCTCGTCCTGGCGACTGGAGGGGCGCATGATGCGGCTTTCGTCCTCGGGATCCTCGCGGAAGGAGATCATGTTCTCGGTGATGCGACGCATGGGCCGCACCAGTACGCAGAGCAGCGTGATGTAGACGAGTGCGGCCGTAATGACCGAGATCAGGAGTGACAGTCCCAGGATGCGCCAGGCGAAGGCCCACATTTCCTCGCACAGTGGGCCCTCCTGCATCACCATCCGGACCACCGAGTCGTTGTCCTTGGGTGAGACACCCCAGAGTTCGATCCGCCGGTCCTCGCTGCGTGCCAGGGTCATCAGAGCATCGCCGATCAGCGTGAAGAAGCCTGCATCGCGCAGGTCATAGACGGCTTCGGGCTCTGGAATGTCCTCCATGGCCAGGGTCAGCGAGGGCGTGCGCTGGGGACGGTATAGCATGACCGACTCGGCCGGGACGTGTGAAAGCAGCTCGTAGGTCAGGTCCTCGTCGATCATGTGATCGGAGGTCGCTTCCAGGGAAAGCACGGCCAGGTGCCCGGCCGCCAGGCGCTCCTCCAGGTAGTTGAGGCGGAAGTTGGCCACCGACGGCGCGAAGATCAGGACTTCGGCCAGCATGACGAAGCCGATGGTCAACAGCAGGAGGCGTGCCGAGAGACTGCGGTGCAAAGGCGGCAGGGTGAAGCGGCGCGGTCGGCTCCCATTCTGCTCTGCGCCTGCCTGATGGTGTGTTTCCTCCGGGGTCTGGGGTCCGAGCAAGGCTTGTTTCTCCAGCTTCAGCCGAGTCGCAGAAAAAGGCGCACGAGTCGCCGGGTCCGCGACGAAAAGAGTTTGGGGGTGTAGTAGTGCGCGGCCACCTGCTTGCTGACCTCCGAGAGCGTGGGATAGGGGGCGATGATACCGGCAAGTGCGGAGAGTTTCATGTTCCGTGCGATGGCCAGGGTCCAGGGCAGTATGAGTTCGCCGGCGTGGGCCGACAGAATAGTCGCCCCGAGGATTCGGCCGGAGGGGGTGGCCAGGATCTTGATGAAGCCCTCACTTTCGCGCTCGCAGCGCGCGCGGTCGTTCTCCGCGAGGCTGTGCTGCAGAACCTCGAATTTTCCGCCCTGTTCACGCGCCTCGGCCTCCGTCAGTCCCACCTGGGCCAGTTCCGGTGCCGTGTAGGTCACGCGTGGCAATGCCCGGTAATCAGCCTTTGCCGGCAGGCGGAAGAGCGCATTGCGCAGGATGATGCCCGCCTGATAGCCGGCGGCATGCGTGAACTGTGGTCCGCCGATAACGTCGCCGGCCGCGAAGATCCGGCGGTTGCTGGTGCGCAGGCGGGCATCCACCTGTATGCCGCGCCGGTCGTGGACAACCTTGGCCGCCTCGAGGTTCAGGCCGTCGGTGACCGGCTGGCGCCCCGCTGCGACCAGCAGGCGGGCGCCTTCGAGAGTGGTCTCGCCCTCTTCGTTCTTCAGAACGACCTGCAAGCCCGCCGTGTCGTGCCGGACCTCAGAAATGCTGGTGTTCTCGTGTATTGCGATGCCCTCGGCCTGCAGGCGCTCGCGGAGCAGCTGGGCGGCGCCCCGGTCCTCGCGGCCGAGCATGCGGTTCATCTCGACGATGCTGACACGCGCTCCGAGACGACGGAAGGCCTGCCCGAGCTCGCAGCCGATCGGCCCTCCGCCGAGGATGATCAGATGCTCGGGACAGTCCTGCACCTCGAAGACGGTCTCGTTGGTCAGGTAGGGGACATCCTCAAGGCCGGGTACAGGAGGGATCAGGGGACGCGAGCCGGTTGCCAGGACGAAGCGGCGGGCGTGAATGCGCTGATCGCCGACGGCCAGCTTCTGCGGCGAGAGGAACTGTGCGCTCTCGCGCAGAACCCGGACTCCAAGGCCCTCGAAACGCTCCACGGAATCGTGGGGTGCGATGCTGTCGATAACGTCCTGCACATGAGCCTGTACGGCGGGGAAATCGATCCGGGGGGCCGCATAGGTGATGCCGAAGTCCTTCGCCTGCGCGCCCGCGTGGGCCGCCTTGGCCGCGGCCAGCAGGGACTTCGAGGGAACGCAGCCGCTGTTCAGGCAGTCGCCACCCATGTCCCCGCGTTCGATCAGGATCGTGTCGGCGCCCATCTGCGCCGCTCCGGCGGCCACGGACAGCCCGGCCGAACCGCCGCCGATCACGCAGATGTCGCAGCTTAGCTGTGCGGTCATGAGGGGCTCCCGTCCGGGCCGTCTCGGCGCCCCTTCCATCGCCGGTAGATCACCGGCAGCAGGGAGAGCAGGGCCAGCCCCAGCAGCGGACCGAGGACCTCGGGCTGGAAGACCAGGCCCAGGTCCGGCTTGCCCCCCGCCTCGAGGATTCGGCCCAGGCCGTTGCCGGCCGAGGCGTAAACCAGTGTGCCTGGCAGGATTCCTAGCAAGGTCGCCCAGAAGAAGGTGCCGAGGCGCACTCCTGCGAAGGCGGGTGCCAGGTTGACCAGCCAGAAGGGAAACAGGGGGATCAGGCGCAGGGTCAGAAGGTAGTTGAATGCGTCCTCGCGAAAGCCCCGGCGAAGTCGCTCCAGGGAGCTGCCACTACGGCGCTTCAGGACATCGCCCAAGGCGGTTCGCGCAGCCAGATAGACGGCCGTGGCCCCAAGGGTGGCCGCCACGACGGCGGCCAGTGTGGCGGGCAGGATGCCGAACAGGAAGCCGCCCGTCAGGGTCAGCAGGGTGCCCACCGGCAGCGAGAAGGCGACGTTCAGGGCATAGATCAGCATGAAGCCGAACAGGGCGGAGAGGTAGTATGCCTCGACGAAGTCCTCGAGCCGCCGGTGATGCTCCTGCAGAAGGGTGAAGCTCACGTAGTCGCCCAACCCCAGACCGAACCACAGCACCGCACCGGCAGCCAGCAGCAGCACGAGCGGCAGGCTGCGCAACAGGCGCGAACGCGCACTTCGTGACCTGTGGGCGTCACTGTCCGAGAGGGGTTGGGAGGGCTTGTGTGACATAACCTGAAAATCGTTTCGTGAGACCTGCGGATTGTGTCCTGTTCCAGAACCTAGAATGAAACCTTCGCCAAAGCCATTCACCTTCCAGTGAGCCCATTGTGAACGTGCAAGTTTTCAGGCGTTGGCAGAATATCCAGGCAGGCGGTGCCCCATCCCAGGAGCGATTGCCGTTCGGTTCCGCAGGAGGCTCGACTCGATGCCAGGGCACACCCGAGGACCGGCTTGCGCCTCCTCGGGTGTGTGGCTCTGCCGTGTCAGCTGGCCTCTTTCCAGGCCTTTGCGCTCAAGGCCTCGTCCAGAGGCGTCTCGGCGATGTGGTTCGTGTAGTTGGAGATGGTTTTCATTGCCAGGGCCGTCAGCAGGTCGAGCAGATGACGATGGCTGTAGCCGGTCTGCAGAAACGCGTCCACGTCCTTGTGCTCGACCCACCCCCGGGCGTCGATCAGCTTGCGTGTGAAGGCCGCAAGAGCCTGGAGCTTGGGATCGGACAGCTCCCGCTGCTGGCGAACGTCCTCCAGGGTGGCGGCGTCCACGCCGGCGCGTTCACCGCCGGCACTATGGGCGGCGACGCAATAGCCGCAGCCGTTGTGAGCGCTGATGATCAACAGGACGAGTTCCGCTTCGGTTTGCGAGAAGGCACTCTCTTCCTTGAACAGGCGATTGAGGGTGACATAGGCCTTCAGGGCCGCCGGGGATTCGGACACGATGCCCATGAGGTTGGGCAGGAAGCCATAGGCTTGGTTTATGGCCTGCAGGGTTTCGCGGGACTCCTCCGGAGCATCCTCGATGTGGTGAACCTGAAATCCGTTCTTCGGCTGGGACATATCGGATCTCCCTTGCTTGATGTGAGTCTTGGTCGCTGTCCCGAACATGGCCGGACGTCGCAGTGGGATGAAGACAAATGCCGTTCACATCTGTGTGAAGTTCTCTCGCGGTATGGCCTTCACCCGGAAGATGAAACCAGCTTCATGCGGATTATCGGATACCGGACGTAAAAATTGTCCAGTGGCGTTGCGTTCCTTTTGGGGGAGAACATCCAGACTGGGCCACAGCCCGGTCTCCAGTGCCCGGGCATAGGCTTCAGACAGCCCGACGGACCGCATCCGGTCGGCTGCTTTCCGATAGTCATAGACCAGTCGATGATGTTCGATGCGCACTCCATTCTCGTCAGCTTCAAGCAATGCATACCAAGTGCTTGCAAAACCGTCGTTGGCCGGCAAGCCGATAACGCCGGGGTTGTGCCAGATACCACTATCCAGTTGCTGCGTGAATGGCAGGCCGCTGTGGCCGCTGACCACCAAGTCGCACTGTAGCGCCTGAAGTGCCTGCCGTTTCTCATGGGCCGGAGTGGTGGGGAATACGAAGCTGTTGTTTGCCCGATGCGTGGCATGCAGAACAGCCACCCGCAGTCCCGCATAGCGAAAGAGGAGACAGTCGGGCAACTCGTTCATCCAGCTGCGTGCTGAACCATTCAGATGTGCGCGGGCAAAATCGTACCATTCCCGGGACAGCACTTCACAGGTGGAGCCTTCCTCAAAGCCGCAACCGCAGTCCGCGGCATTAATGGCGAGCTGTTCTTCGCAGTTCCCGGCTGCAACCTCGATACCCCAATTCCTCACGAAGGCAACCGAGGCTTCCGGATCACCGCAATAAGCCACCACATCGCCGTTGCAGATGCAGTGGGATGGGTTGATGTCCAGCGTCTGAGCCCTGGCGTGCAGCGCTTCAAGTGCCTGGAGATTGCTGTAGGGGCCCCCGAACAAGAGCAGCCGCCCTTCAAGTGTGCCGAGATCCTTCTTCTTCATAAGTTTCCTTCCACTTTTCTGACGCGTCCCGCGACAAAGGCTCCGCAGCCTGTGACCAGGGCCAGCAGGCTGAGCAGGAGCAGTTTCGAGTAGTCGTGGTTCAGGCCGGTCAATGCACCGATCAGATCCGTGTAACCGCTGCTTTCGAGAAAATAGAAAACTGCGGCGAGGGTGGCGGCCGCGAAGGCTGTCAGATAGGCCCAGCGGCGGACTCTCCAGTCGCGCCAGATACAGAAGAACACGACCGGTGCCAGAAACAGAGAGGCGGTTCCGCTGATGGCCACCGCGTCAAAGAGGTCGTCGCTTCCGAACAACAGGAGAACAAGACCCAGCCCCATGAAGATGGCCATGGCCGCACGGCCGGCAAACAGCGTGGCGGGAGCAAGTCGCATTCCGAGGATCGAGAGCTTTGCTGCGCTGGAGAGTGTGGAGTCCAATGTCGAGACGGCCGAGAGAATCAGGGCAATGTTCAGCAGGATCATGGTAGAGGGGCCCATGATCCGAGATAGAGTGGCCATCAGATCCTCTCCCTCCAGTCGATGTGCCCCGGCATGCAATCCCAGCAAGCCGAAGGCAAGAATCAGGAGCAGACTGATCCAGCAGGCATGATAGAAGCTCTGGCGGGTGGTCCGGCGATCGGCAAGGAATCCGCGGTCCATCATGACGGGATCGTGCAAGGGATAGCTCCACACCTGCAGCAGTGCCACAGCCAGGAGTGACCAGCCCGGAGCCTCCATGTCAGCCGTGGCGAACGACAGGCTGACGGGTAGAGAGAAGTCCTGGGCGGCGAGTGTCTGGCCTAAAAGAACGGCCAATACGACAATCAGGGCAGTGGCCTGAAAGACATCGGTCCTGATGGAGGCACGCAGGCCGCCCAGCATCGAATAGCCAAGTGTCACTCCCGCAACGGCCAGGATTGACAGGATATACCCAAGGGATCCCGCCTGGCCGAAAAGAATGCCGATCACCAAGAGGTTGGCAAAGACCTCACTTGCCAGTCGCAGCGCAACGACGAAGTTGTAGCAGACCGTTCCTGCTGTTCCGAAGTGGTCGGCCAGACAATTCTGCACGCTTTCATAGCAGCGTCGAAAGCGCAGTGCATCGATGATCCAAGCGCCAGTGAGGAAGGACAGGTAATAGCTTGCATAAGCCAGCACACCTGGCAGGCCGTAGAAATATCCGAGGATTCCTGCATTCAGCAGCGAGCGCGCAAAGATCCAGGTAGTGACCTGCGAAAGAACGATGGTCCAGAGGCTCGGGGTCTGTCCCGTTTCGCTGAGCCCGCCGAAGAAGCCGGTCACTGTGCGGACGCGCGGCGAGACGATGTAGCTGAACAGGGTTATGAATATAATTGATGCTGTCAGGATCGGGACCATTTGTTCCACATTCCGCTGCGAGCAAAGGGATCGCACAGGCTAGTGCCATAGACCGAGTTGAGCTATTCACCTTCCGGTGAGTGCTCCGTGATCGTCCTTGGCGTGGGGCTGGAGGCCGCCGGCAACATTGACAGGGCGGCGAGGGGCTTCTATACAGCCCGCAATCTGCAAGATACTGATGGAGAAGAAGGGTGAAGCGCACCTATCAACCCAGCGCGCTGGTCCGCAAGCGTCGTCACGGCTTTCGCAGCCGCATGGCGACCGCAAATGGCCGCAAGGTTATCGCCCGCCGTCGCAGCAAGGGTCGCAAGCGTCTGAGCGCCTAGGTCCATGACCACCTTCCCGAAGGCAGGGCGGCTGTTGAAGCGGTCCGATTTCCTTCGGGCGGCCAGGCGCGGAGTGAAGGCTGCCCGGCCCGGGCTGGTACTCCAGGCCTACGACCGCGACAGGGATATGAAAGACAGCGCTCTGCCGGATGGGCAGGGCGCTTCGCCGTTCCGCGGCATGCGTCTCGGCCTGACCGCCAGCCGCAAGGTCGGAAATGCCGTGACCCGCAACCGGGCCCGGCGCCGCCTGCGCTCGGCCGCGGAAGAGGTTCTGCCCGTGTGTGGCAGGCCGCGCACGGACTATGTCCTGATCGCGCGTGCGGAGACGCCCGTGCGCCCTTATGACGCGCTGCTCGAGGATCTGCGCTCGGCCATTCGGCAGATCGAGAAGAAGCGCGGCGGCACGGGAAAAGAAAAAACGGTGGCGACGAAACAATGACCCAATCCAGCCCTTTCAGGTTTGCGCGACAGGCTCTGGTGCTGGGGATGATCGCCCCCATACGCGTCTATCAGTGGGTGATCTCGCCGGTGCTGCCCGCCTCCTGTCGCTACAGTCCATCATGTTCCGCCTATGGCGTGGAAGCCCTGCGCCGGCACGGCCCCTTAAGGGGTGGCTGGCTGACCCTCAGGCGTATTTTACGTTGCCATCCCTGGGGAGGAATGGGATACGACCCCGTGCCGGAGCACAAGGGGACCTCCAGCTGCCGGCCGTCCGAACCGTCCGCCGCTTCGCGCAGATCTTTCTGAAGCCCTCGGAGCCGCTTCGCTTATGGAACAGAAGAACCTTTTCCTCGCCATTCTGCTGTCTCTGGTCATCCTTCTGGGATTCCAGTACTTCATCGAGACACCGCAGCAGCAGGATACTCAGGACAGCGGCACGCAGCAGGAGCAGACCACCTCCGAAACCGCGGGCGACAGGCCATCCATGGACGCCGGCGATGGCGAGCGCAGCCGTGAGCTCCAAGGGGATCGGCAGGAGTTGGACCAGGCCCTGAGCGGCAGCGATCCTGATGCGGACCGGGAAGAGGTGCTGGAGGAGGGGCCCCGGGTGGCCGTCGATACACCCAAGGTCGAGGGGTCCATCTCGCTCGTAGGAGGGCGCCTGGATGACCTGACCCTCAAGCGCTATCACGAGACCATCGACGAGGAGAGCCCGAACATCGAGCTGTTGAACCCGGTGGGTTCGGCGCGTCCCTACTATGCGGATTTCGGCTGGGCCGCCGGCGGCGAGGGCGTTGCCGTTCCGCGCTCAGACAGCGAATGGGGGCTCGAGGAGGGTGAGACCCTGACTGCCGACACGCCGGTCACGATCCGCTGGGACAACGGCGAGGGCCTGGTCTTCCGGCGCACCTACGCGATCGACCAGGATTACATGGTAACCGTCACCCAGGAGGTCGAGAACACCGGTGCGGGCACGGTGACCCTGGCGCCCTATGGCCTGATCTCGCGCACCGGCACGCCGGAGACGACGGATTTCTTCATCCTGCACGAAGGCCTGATCGGCGTGCTCAACGACGAACTGCGCGAGATCAGCTACGATGACCTGCGCGACGACGATCGTATTACAGCCTCGACGCGTGGCGGCTGGCTGGGCATCACCGACAAGTACTGGATGGTCTCCCTGATACCCGACCAGGAGCAGGAGGTGGAAAGCCGCTTCCTCTACAGCGGGGGCAACAACCAGGACAAGTACCAGACGGACGTGCTCTACGGCGGCAACCGCCTGTCGGAAGGCCAGAGCACCAGCACCACGACGCGCCTCTTCGCCGGTGCCAAGGAGGTCACGCTTCTGGACCGCTACAGCGAACAGGAAGGCATTCCCAAGTTCGACCTGGCAGTGGATTTCGGCTGGTTCTACTTCCTGACCAAGCCGATCTTCCTGGCGCTGCACTGGATTGCCGGCCTGGTCGGCAACTTCGGCGTGGCCATCCTGGTCCTGACGGTCTTCATCAAGATCCTGTTCTTCCCGCTGGCCAACAAGTCCTATCGCTCGATGGCGAAGATGCGCAAGCTGCAGCCCGAGATGATGCGCCTCAAGGAGCGCTTCTCGGACGACCGCCAGCGCCTGAACCAGGAGATGATGGCGCTCTACAAGAAGGAAGGCGCCAACCCGGCCTCAGGCTGCCTGCCGATCCTGGTGCAGATCCCGGTCTTCTTTGCGCTCTACAAGGTGCTGTTCGTCACCATCGAGATGCGCCATGCGCCCTTCTTCGGCTGGATCCAGGACCTCTCGGCACCGGATCCGACCTCGATCCTGAATCTCTTCGGCCTGCTGCCCTATACCATACCGGACCTGGGCCCGTTGGAGATTCTCAGCATCGGCATCTGGCCGATCCTGATGGGCCTGTCCATGTACGGACAGCAGCTGCTGAACCCGCAGCCGCCGGACCCGGTCCAGGCCAAGGTTTTCATGTTCCTGCCGCTGGTCTTCACCTTCTTCCTGGCCGGCTTCCCGGCGGGGCTGGTGGTCTACTGGACCTGGAACAACCTGCTTTCGGTGATGCAGCAGTACGTCATCATGAAGCAGGCGGGGGCCCCCATCGGCCGCAAGGCGAACCAGCAGCAGCCGGCTGCGGCCGCTGCAGACGGGGGAAGCGCCCCGGCAAACCCGGAGCCCGAAAATGAGGAGGCGCCGCAGGACAAGGCGTCCGGTGGCCAGCAGAGCTCCGGGCAGCAGAAGGCCTCCAGCGGCCAGAAAGCTTCCGGTAACCAGAAGACCTCCGGCCAGCAGAAGAGTTCCGGCCAACAGAAGAAGACGTCGGGCCGGTCCTCCGGGGGCGGCAACACCTCGAGCCGGAAGAAAAAGTAGCCGCGATGACGGAGCGTGATCCCGAAGAGGTCCGGGAGGGCGCCGGCGATCACGGGCAGGCCCAGCTCGAGGAGGGGCGACTGCTGTTCTCAGCCGAGTGCCAGTTCCTGCTGTCGGCCGTGCAGGCGGAACAGGTGCCGGCGAGCGACCTGCCCGAGATCGCCTTCGCCGGACGCTCGAACGTCGGCAAATCCACCCTGGTCAACGCATTGACCGGACGGAAGACGCTGGCGCGCACCTCCAACACGCCCGGCCGCACGCAGCAGCTGAACTTCTTCGACCTGGGCGACCGGCTGATGCTGGCCGACCTTCCGGGGTACGGCTATGCCAAGGCCCCCAAGGCGGACGTGGCACGCTGGACCCGCCTGACGCGGGCCTACCTCAAGGGGCGCCCCCAGCTCAGGCGCATCCTGCTGCTGGTCGATTCACGCCATGGTCTCAAGACCGCCGATCACGAGATCATGAAGGAGCTGGACAAGGCCGCGGTGTCCTACCAAGTGGTGCTGACCAAGACGGACAAGATCAAGCAGGAGGCCCTGGCCACCGTGATTGTGGCGACGGCGGGCGAGTTGAAGACCCACCCGGCCGCCCATCCCGACGTCATCGCGACAAGCGCCCAGGGCGGGATGGGAATTGCGGAGCTGCGGGCCGAACTGGCGACGGTGGCGTTGCCGCGTCAGGCGGGATAGGCTTACGCCGCTGAGACGAGAGGAGCCCCATGACAACATCCAAGAATATAGGCGAGACAAAGCACTGGCTGCGCACGGCCCGCACCCTGACCGAGGCGCTGCCCTTCATGCGTCGCTATGCCGGGAAGACCGTGGTCATCAAGTACGGCGGCCATGCCATGGGTGACGGCGAACTGGCGACCATCTTCGCCCGCGACGTGGTCCTGATGAAGCAGGTGGGAATTCACCCCATCGTGGTGCATGGCGGCGGTCCCCAGATCGGCGAGATGCTGACCCGCCTTTCGGTGCAGAGCGAGTTCATCGACGGCCTGCGCGTCACCGATGCCGAGACGGTGGAGGTGGTGGAGATGGTGCTCTCGGGATCCATCAACAAATCCATCGTCAATGCCATCAACTCGGCCGGCGGCACGGCCATCGGCCTGTCGGGCAAGGACGGCAGCCTGATCCAGGCCCAGAAACTGCGCCGCAGTTACAAGGATCCGGAATCCAATATCGAGAAGATTCTCGACCTCGGTTTCGTCGGCGAGCCGAAGCACATCAATCCGCAGGTACTGGGCGCGCTGGAGCGCGCCGGCATGATTCCGGTCATCGCTCCCATCGGGGTGGGGGTGAACGGTGAAACCTACAACATCAACGCCGATACCGTGGCCGGCGCCGTGGCCAGTGCGGTGGGCGCGGTGCGCCTGCTGATGCTGACCGACGTGGCCGGCGTGATGGACAGGGACGGAACACTGCAGCCGCAGCTGTCCCTGGAACGGATCAAGGAACTGACTGAGGATGGCACCATCAAGGGCGGCATGCTGCCCAAGCTGCAGACCTGTATCGCCGCGGTGGAGGAAGGCGTGGATGCCGCCGTGATCCTGGATGGACGGGTGCCCCATGCCCTGCTGCTGGAGGTCTTCACCGACCAGGGGGTCGGCACGCTGATCCGTCGCGGCTAGCGGTACGCGATCTCCCTTCTTTCCTCTGTCCCGCCGAACCGACAAGGAGCCTGCCATGACCGCATTCCGTACACTGGACGACCTGGACGTTGCCGGACAGCGTGTCCTGGTGCGCGTGGACTTCAATGTCCCCATGGAGCATGGAGTGGTTACCGATGCCACGCGTATCGAGCGTGCCCTGCCGACCCTGACGACGCTGCTGGAGCGCGGCGCGCGGGTGGTCCTGCTGAGCCACTATGGGCGGCCCAAGGGCAAGGCAGATCCGGCTCTCTCGCAGCGCCCGCTGCTGGCGCCTCTGGAGGAAAAGCTGGGTGGCAGGAAGGTTGCCTTCGCCGAGGACTGTATCGGCGCACCGGCCGAGGAGGCCGTGGCCCGGCTCAACGACGGCGACGTCCTGCTGCTGGAGAACCTGCGCTTTCATGCCGGCGAGGAGGAGAATGACGCGGAGTTCGCCGACAGCCTGGCACAGCTGGGCGATCTCTATGTAAACGATGCCTTCTCGGCTGCGCATCGCGCGCATGCCTCGGTGGAGGCCCTGGCCCGGCGCCTGCCGGCTGCCGCCGGCCGGCTGATGCAGGAGGAGCTGGAGCACCTGGAGAAGGCGCTGGAGAACCCCGAGCGACCGGTGGCGGCCATCGTCGGCGGCGCCAAGGTGTCCACCAAGCTGGAACTGCTGGGCAACCTGGTGGAGAAGGTGCAGCTGCTGGTGATCGGCGGCGGCATGGCGAACACCTTCCTGCACGCCTTCGGCGTATCGGTGGGCGCCTCGCTGTGCGAGACCGACATGGCCGATACGGTGGAGGATATCGTCCGCAAGGCGAAGCAGGCGGATTGCGACATTCTGCTGCCCACCGACGTCGTGGTGGCCGAGAAGCTGGCGCCCAACACTCCGCATGACGTGGTGGCCGTGGGTGAAGTGCCGGCGGACAAGATGATCCTGGACATCGGCCCGATGACGGCGGAACAGATTCGCAAGCGCCTGGGCGATTGCCGCACGCTGGTGTGGAACGGCCCGCTGGGTGCCTTCGAGGTGCAGCCCTTCGATGCCGGCACCAACGTGGTGGCCGAGGCCGCGGCCGACCTGACGGCCGAGGGGCGCCTGCTGTCGGTGGCGGGAGGTGGCGATACCGTTGCCGCGCTGGTGCGGGCCGGGGTCCTGGATCGCCTGTCTTATGTATCAGCGGCCGGGGGTGCCTTCCTGGAATGGCTGGAGGGCAAGACCCTGCCGGGTGTGCAGGCGCTGCGCGACTCGGCGAGCTGACCCGGTCTCAGCCGAAGCCGTAGGCCTGCCGGCCCCAGGTCAGCAGGACCAGAAGCGAGAAGCCGCTAAGCACGCCCAGGAACAGGTTGCGCCGTGTGAGGAAAAAGATCGCAAGCGCCAGCAAGGCGGCGCCAAGGCGATCGGACAGAGGCGTCTCCGCTAGAGGTCCCACCGGCAGAACGATCATGCGGGAAATCAGTCCGGCCAGCAGGGCGTAGGCGACGCAGGCCACCCATTCGAAGATCGGTGACTCCGTGTTGATGCGTCCCGACAGGGCGACGCCGAGTGCCCGCCAGCCGTAGGTCACGAGGAAGGTGATCGCCAGGGCAATGTAAGGTCCCCAGTGGGTAAGCTCTTCATTCATGAAGCTTTCCCCTTGCGCTTTCCCGCAAGCCCGCCGCCGAGGACGAAGGCCAGGCTGCCGGCGAGCAGTCCGGTGACCAGCAGCGAGAAGTCCGGCAGGTAGAGGTGCAGCACGGGTCCCAGGAGCGCGCCCAGGCCGAGGGCCCAGACGCGCGTGCGGATGCGCAGGTCCGCGGCGAAGACCAGCATGAAATAGATCGGGTTCAGGAAAACCAGGCCCAGCGACAAGGCAAGGGGTACGCTGCCCGCCAGGTAGTATCCAATCAGCGTGCCCATAAGAGCCCCCGGCCAGAGCACCATGGAGAAGCCCATGAAATAGGGGAAGCGCGCGGGACGCGGCATGCCGGGGCAGACCCTGAGCGCCTGGGCCCAGCCGGTGATTGCCACCCAGTGGACGACGAAATAAGGCAGCCAGCGTGGGGTCGAGGCGCTGCGCAGCACCGGCATGAGCACCACCGTCATGGGCAGCAGGCGGACGTTGGTGAGCGCCACGGCCAGCGCGATGACCAGGAAGGACGCGCCCGTGGTATAGAGCTCGACCATGGCGATCTGGCCCGGCAGGGCCCAGCCGGTTGCCGTGGACAGGAGGCCCTGGACCAGCGTGAACTCGCTTTGCCGAATCAGGGCCCCGAATCCGAGGAAGCTCGAGATGAGTACGAAGCCCGGAACCGACAGGCCGTCGCGGAATCCACGGCCAAAGGCACGCGTAAGCGACACGCCCTCGGCCTGGCTGTTGCCGGCTTGTCTCGAGGGACCGGTCTCGGGTTCAGTCTTCGGACGGTCCTGATCGTGTGAGCTCGTGATGACTGCGTTCCCCCTTGCTTGCGGGGAAGCTAGCCCCTGGCGCCATGTTGCGCCAGAGCCCGGCTGTGCATGTCAGGCCTGCAGCACTCGCGAAGCAGGCAGGATGAGGGAGACACTCGTTCCCTCGCCCGGATTGCTGTCGATTTGCAGTTCGCCGCCATGCAGTTCAATCAGCCCCCGGGTCAGCGGCAGCCCGAGGCCGGTGCCGGGGAAACGGCGCGAGAGCTGGCTGTCGACCTGGCCGAAGGGGGTGAGCGCGATATCGATCTGCTCGGGCGTCATGCCGATGCCGTTGTCCATGACCCGGCAGACCAGGCGCCTGTCGGAATCTAGCTCGACTTCCAGGCGGACATGACCGCCCTCGTCGGTGAACTTGATGGCATTGCCCAGCAGGTTGACCAGCACCTGGAGCAGGGCCCGCATGTCGCCATGAATCGGCGGCAGCAACTCCACGATGGAAGTTTCCAGCGAGATCTGCACCTCGTTGGCCTTCTCGCGCACCATGCGCAGGGCGGAGGTGACGAGCTGCGAGAAATCCAGCCGCTCCTCGTTCAGCTCCATGCGCCCGGCCTCGATCTTCGAGACGTCGAGCACGTCGTTGATGAGCTCCAGCAGGTGATGGGCGCTGTGCAGGATGTCCTGGGTGTAGCCCTTGTAGGTTTCGTTGCCGAGCGCACCGAAGGTCTCGGCCTCCATCAGCTGGGAAAAGCCGATGATGGCATTGAGCGGCGTGCGCAGTTCGTGGCTGACGGTGGCCAGGAACTGGCTCTTGGCGCGGTTGGCGCTCTCGGCCAGTTCGATGCTCTCGCGCAGGGCCCTCTCGCGCGAGAGCAGTTCCGTGATGTCGCGGGCGGTGCCGCGAAACCCGTGGAAGTTGCCGTCCGAATGATCGAAGACGGGCACAGCGCTGACCAGGATGTGGCGCGTGCTGCCGTCGGTGGACCGGGCCATGAGCGAGAGATCGCGGAAGGGGCTGCGGCGCGCCTCCTGGGTCAGCTCGTCGAGTGCGGAGGTGTCGCCGCTGAAGAGAACCGACAGCGGCTTGCCCATGAAGCTGCGCGGGTGCTCGCCCAGGGTCTCCAGGACACGGCTCGAGATATAGGTCAGCTTCAGCTCGCGGTCGGTTTCCCAGACCCAGTCGGACACCAGACGGGAGATGTCCTCGAAGCGCTCCTGCGCCTCGGTACGCTGGCGGCGCAGCCGGGCCGTATCCTCCCCGGGCAGGAAGCGCACGGCCACGAGCTGCAGCTCGCCCCTGGCATCGGCGTAACCGAAGATCTGGGGGTGGAGCGGCTGCCCGTCGGCGTTCTCGAGCTGCCGGGCGCTGTCCAGCGGTGCGCTCCAGTTGTCCGGGGCGAGGGGAAGCTGTTCGATTTCGGCGGAGAAGAGGGCAAGTGGACCATAGGAAGCGGCCGTATCGCCAGCCTGGCTCAACAGGTCGGGAAGAAGCTCGCTGAAGGTGCTGTTCTCGCTGATGATGTCGCCGTTACGGTCGACCACGCAGTAAGGCGGGGTCTGCTCCAGCAGATGACTGTGGGCAATCTCCGCCAGGTCGGCTTGCTTGCGCTGTGCGCTGGCGTTCCCGGGGCTGTCCCGCTTTTCCGAGACGGTCAGATGCAGGCCGCTGCTGCCGGACATACCCGTCTTCCTTCCCTCTTGGGGCTGCGCGCCGGAAACGGACTGGGAGGCGCTGTTCCCGTCACTTGGCCATGCGCGATTTTCCACGCGACGACTCCACACGCTGGACTGCATAGAGATACTCCGGATCCCGGCGCCAGCGCTTCAGGACGGCCTCGGCCGCCGCAGGCTTGACGCGGTCGAAGAGCACGAGGACCCGGGATAGCTCGTCCGGATCCACCTTCTGATCGCCGGGTCGGCCCTTGCGGCTCATCAGGAAGATCGAGGTGAAGACCGGCTTCTCGATGTTCAGGGCCCGACAGACGATGACCAGGCCTTCGCCGCCCGGCTCGTAGACCACACGGCGGATCAGCCGCATGCGCAGGCCGCTCATTTCGGCGAACAGAGCCTCGAAGAGCGCGACTTCGCCCTCGCGCAGCACCTTCACCAGGAACTCGGGCGTCATCTTCTCTTCTTCGCGATAGGTGCGCGCCAGTTCCCGGGCGGCGCTTTCCGGCATGTCTTCCCGCCCGAAGCCGTCGTTCGTCGAGTCGGAGATGATCGCTTCCAGCAGGTCGTCCAGTTCGGTGGGGTCGATCTCGTGCGCGGCCAGGATGTGCGAACGCAGGGCCGCACTGACCCACAGGCACAGGCGCCGCGCCAGCGCCTGCGGCAGGTCGCTGCGGTGGACCAGAGGCTCCTGGTAGGTGTCGACGCGACGCGACTCCTCAACCAGGTACTCCATGGCGGCGTGCGAAAGGCGGGACTTGGGATTGTCGAGCAGGGCCTTGATGACGTCCACGTGCCCCGACTCGATCAGTGCATCGGACACCGATTCGCTGACCTTGCGGCGCATGGCGATGGACAGCTGGTGCTGCATGCTGCGATGGCGGATGATCTCGATCAGGTCCGCGTCCTTCAGGATCTCGCTGGCCAGCAGGATGGGCCGGGCCACCTCGATCTCATCATTGGCCAGCATGACGATCAGCTCGCGCGGGGCATCCTCGCGGGAAGCCAGCCGCTGGCTCAGTTCGCGGCGGACAGTGGTCTCGACCTCACGGATCAGCTTGTTGAGAATGTCGGTCATGAGCGCGCGCTCGCGCTCGGTGAGCGTCTCGCCCTGGCCTTCGAAGAGGTCGCCGATCGTGGCCACCAGCGTCCGCCGCCCCTCGGAGCTGCGGTCGCGGGCCAAGTCCAGCAGTTCTGTCAGATCCTCTTTGTCCACGACGCGGAAGTATCCTTTGCCGGTTTTGCCATGGGGCTCCTCTGCGGCGCCTTTGTCACCCGATTCTTCGGTTCTGTGCTCAAGTGTTTCCATGGCTCGAAAACAAAAATTCCCTCTTTCAGAAAAAGACTCTGCGTCAAAGACTTAAATGTTTCGTTAAAATCCCCGTCAGTTTCCATCCGGCGCAATTTTCCCCCTCGCCGAAAAGACTTGGAGCGAGTCGCGTACGACTCGCTCCCTAGAAGACTCGCGGATTTTTTCCCGGCGTCAAGGCCGGGGTTAAAGAGGTCAACCCCAGGGGCTGGGCCGATTGCCCTGCGGGGCGTCCGCCTGACCGGCCATCTCGCGCAATCGGGCCACGCGGTTCTCGGTGCTGGGGTGGGTCGAGAACAGGCTGTCCATCTGGCGCGCGTGCAGCGGGTTGATGATGAACATGTGGGCCGAGGCCGGATTCTCCTCCGCCGCCTCGTTGTCGATCTGCGAGGCGGCCGTCTGGATGTTCTGCAGGGCCGAGGCGAGCCAGAGCGGCTGTCCGCAGATTTCGGCGCCGATGCGGTCGGCCTCGTACTCGCGGGCACGCGAGATCGCCATCTGCACCATCATGGCCACCAGCGGCGCCAGGATCATGACCAGGATCGTGCCGATCAGGCCCAGCGGGTTGTTGCGGTTGCCGCCGAAGAAGATGGCGAAGTTGGCCAGCATGGAGATGGCACCGGCCAGGGTTGCGGTCAGCGTCATGATCAGGGTGTCGCGGCTTTTCACGTGCGCCAGCTCGTGCGCCATGACGCCGGCGATCTCCTCGGACGAGAGGCGCTTGAGCAGGCCCGTCGTGGCCGCCACGGCCGCGTTCTCCGGGTTGCGGCCCGTGGCGAAGGCATTGGGCTGCGGGTTGTCGATCAGGTAGACCTTGGGCATGGGCAGCTCGGCCCGTTCGACCAGCTGTTCCACGATGCCATAGAACTGGGGGGCCTCCTGCCGGTCGACCTGGCGCGCCTTGTACATGCGCAGGACCACCTTGTCGGAGTTCCAGTAAGCATAGAAGTTCATCGCCACGGCGATGGCGAGCGCGATCAGCATGCCGGTCTGTCCGCCGAGCATGAAGCCGACGGCGAGGAAGAGACCGGTCATTGCGGCGAGCAGAAGTGCGGTGCGGAAGTAACTCATGGCGTTAAAGAGATGGGCTCTGGCGGGGAGCGTTCAAGGCTTGGCGGGCGGCTTTCCACATGCCATATAACGATACATGAGACGCTTTACATCCTATCGCGCCAAGATCAAGCAACCGACCTCGTCCCCGACGGCCAAAGGCGGTGCGAGCGCCTCTGCGACGACCGCAACCGGCCAGGCGCCGACCGGGCGCGAGGAGACGGTTGCCCGCGACAAGGCCAGGGAGCTGGGCGGTCCGGATGGCCTTGAACCCACCCGCTACGGCGACTGGGAACGCAAGGGCATCTGCTACGACTTCTAGAGGGCAGCTTCCAAGACGAACGCCAAAAGGTGTGCCTTGAAACAAATGCACCTGAAGGTAGAAGAAGGTGCTTCTGAATGGGCGTTTCCATGCTCTATGTCCCTTATGTAAAATACTTACTGAGACTCAAGGTTACATAGAGTACACTTGTGTCTTGTGGTACAGATATATTGTGAAGTTATTTTTTAGTAATGTAACAATATTTCTATATTGAGAGCTTATATTTATTATTATCCAATAGTAGTTTAAATAAAGATATTATGATCTTTTATGTAGTTCGGCGCCATATTTTATTGTATATTGCAGGATATGGAGCGCCTTAGTATAATTACCCTGCATTGAGACACTTATATACTATCTGAGTATTGTGCGGGCAATTTACGATGTTGAAATCGCCCACGAATATCAAAGGATTTGACGCCATTACGAGCGGTGGTCTGCCGGCCGGGCGGACCACCTTGGTTGCCGGCGATGCCGGCGCGGGCAAGACGGTTTTCGCGCTTCAGGTGCTTGCCGAAGGGGCACGGACCTATGCCGAGCCCGGTATTTTCGTGGCGTTCGAGGAAAGTGCACAGCGCATCAAGAACAATGCCCAGACGTTCGGTTGGGATCTTGACGCGCTGGAACGCGAGAATCTGTTCTTCCTCGACGCCCAGCCCGATACAGGGCTGCTTCACTCAGGCGAGTTCGATATCGAGGGCATGCTGGCGGCGCTTGAAGCGCGCGTTTCGGCCATGGGGGCAAAACGCATCGTCTTCGATGCCATTGATATCATCCTGGCCATGATGCCCGACATCGGCAGTGTCCGCCACCAGGTTTTCCGGCTCCACAGCTGGCTGCTCGAGCATGAACTGACGGCCGTCATCACCATGAAGTCGGTCAGGGACTCGCTCGTCATTCCGGGGCTTCAGCCACTCGATTTCATGCAGTTCATGGTCGACTGCGCGCTCCAGCTCAACCATGGCATACAGGATGGTGTCTCCCAGCGCTCCCTTCGTGTCTGCAAATATCGGGGAACCGCCTTCGAGGAGAACGAGGTGCCGTTCGTTATCGGCTCGTCCGGCATTGAGGTGGCGTTTACGTCAAACTGGGACTATCCCGAGATACCGGTGAGCGATGAACGGTTGTCCAGCGGTGTCGCCAGGCTTGATGAGATGATGGACGGCGGCTATTTCCGCGGGGCGAGTATCCTGCTGACAGGCTCGCCGGGAACGGCCAAGACCACGCTGAGCGGAGCCTTTGCCGCAGCAGGTTGCGAGCGGGGCGAGAATGTCCTGTTCGTCAGCTTTGATTCCAGGAGCGACGAGATCGTCCGCAACCTTGAGTCGGTGTCGATTCGGCTTGCCCCCCATATCCAGTCCGGGCGGCTCCGCATGCAGAGCCTGAGGGCACTGACGAGCAGCGCGGAGACGCACCTGCTGCGGATCCGTGAACTTGCGGACGAGCATGGTGCCACCTGTCTTGTCATCGATCCCCTGTCCGCGCTCGCAAAGTCCGGAAACGTCGGCAGGGCCCCGAGCGTGGCAGAGCGCATGATCGACTGGGCCAAGGCAGCGGGCATGACGGTGATGTGCACCAGTCTGGTCGACGAGGGCGGCGAGCCCATGGAATCGACCCCTATTCAGGTGTCCACGATCGCCGACGCCTGGCTGCACCTGAGTAATGTTATCCATGCCGGCGAGCGCAATCGGGCACTCTCCGTCATCAAGTCCCGCGGGACCGGGCATTCGAATCAGGTGCGCGAGCTCCTGCTGTCAAGCGATGGCATTGATCTGACCGAGGTGTACACGTCGGGCGGAGAGGTGCTGATGGGCTCCATGCGCTGGGCGCGTGAACGCGAGGAAGCGCTGGCAAAGCGGGAGCGCGAAGCCCGCGCCGCACAGGAGCGGGCGCGTCTGCAGGCCGAGACCTCGGAGCTGGAGCACCAGATCGCCCTGCTCCAGGACCGGCTCGTCTCCAAGCGCGAAGAGGAGAGCACTCTGCATGAGCGTTACGAGCAGATCAATGAAGAGAACTCGAAAACCCGGGCGCAGTTGCATCGTCTGAGGAAAGGCAAGACATCCAGGCAGGACGAGGCCGGCGATGATGAGCAGTGAGGCGGTCGTTAAATTCTGCCTCTATGTGGCCGGCGACCTGCCCAACTCCCAGCGTGCCCGTTCGAACCTGGACGCCTTCTGTCGCGAGCACCTGACTGGGCGCTATTCCATCGAGATCCTGGATGTCACCCAGTCTCCCGAAAGGGCGCTTGAAGACAATGTCCTCATGACACCCCAACTCGTCGTGCTCAACGGGGCATCAAGGCGCGTGATTGTCGGCAGCCTGCAGGATCGCACCGTGCTTTTCGAGGCTGTCGGCCTTGGAGGCCATGTGTGATGGGCAGCGGGGAGGACCTGGTGCAAGGCAGCCAGGACGAGTTGTCGGAACTGGTGGAGATTCTTCACCGAACCTATCAGCGCATCACCGAACTGACGGGCGGCTCGGCGGATTCCGTCGTTCACACCGGCTCGGGCACCAGTTACCTCCTGCCGGACATACAGGGCGAACTGCAGAGGATGGAGGCCATGGAACGCCAGCATGCCTCGGAGCGGGCAGCCATCCTGAATGCGCTGCCGGCGCATATCGCGCTGCTGGATCATTCCGGACGCATCCTGGCCGTGAATGATACCTGGAGGAGTCTTGCAGAGGAAAACGGTGCAGCCGGAACCGTGGAGCCGGTCGGGCAGAACTACCTGGATATCTGCGAGTCCGCCAGGGGAGCAAGCGCCTTCTGGGCAGGCGATGTGGCTGGAGGGCTTCGCAGCGTCCTGAATCGGCGGCAATCGCGATACACGCAGGAGTATTCCTGCCTGTCCTCCGGCGAAGAACGTTGGTTCCTGCTGGCCGTCACGGGCCTCGAGCGGGATGACCGGAGTGGTGCCGTGGTCATGCACCTGGACGTCACGGATCGCCATCAGGCGCACCAGAAGGCGGATGACCTGCGGCGTCGACTGGAACGCCTGGTCGACCAAGCCAAGGTCGGTATCCTGGTTCACAGGAACTTCAAACCCATCATCGCCAATCGAGAGCTTGCCCGCCTGCTCGGCTATGACAGCCCCGAGGGTATCCTGGCACTTGCGGACAGCCGTGATCTCTTTTCCGAAGAGGAACATGCGCGGATCACGGACTACAACGAGGCCCGCACGAGCGGAGGGGAGGCCCCCGCTATCTATCAGGTCAAGGGCAAGCGCCGTGACGGCAGTGTCGTGGTCATAGAGAATCGCGCCTTCACCATCGAATGGGGGGATGAGACCGCTGTTTGCGCCATGCTGAGCGACATTACCGCGCAACTGGAGACCGAGGAGCAGCTGCGCCAGGCCCAGCGCCTCGAGGCCATCGGGCAACTGACCGGCGGGGTGGCGCATGACTTCAACAACCTGCTGACGGTCATACTGGGGAACGCGGAAACACTCGCGGACAGTCTTTCGGGACAGGACGACTTGCGGCAGATGGCGGAGATAACCGTCAAGACCGCCGAGCGCGGCGCCCAGCTCACGAACAGGCTTCTGGCCTTCGCGCGCCGTCAGGATCTCGAGTCGGAATCCGTCGACCTCAATCGACTGATCGGCGAGATGAACGAGCTTATACGCCGAACTTTCGGCCGATCCATCGAGATCCAGCTTGCCCTCGACGAGGACGTTGCCCTGGCGCTGGTGGATCCCGGCCAACTGGAGAACGCCATTCTCAATCTCTGCATCAATGCCCGTGATGCCATGCCGGAGGGAGGGCGTATCGTAATGGAAACCGCCAATGCCTCGGCGGCGCATGTGATGGAGCGGGTGCAGGACGCAAAGGCCGAGGGTTCGTTCGTCATGGTGGCCGTGGAAGACACAGGCACGGGGATGGACGAGAACGCGCTCAAGCGCGCCTTCGAGCCCTTCTTCACGACCAAGGTTGTCGGGGAAGGCAGCGGGCTTGGCCTGAGCATGGTCTATGGCTTTGTCCGGCAATCGAACGGCTTCGTGAACATTGAGTCGACGCCAGGAGCGGGCACGCGCGTGGAACTGTATCTGCCACAATCGGAGCTGGATGAGCAGGCCAGCATGACCAGACAGGCTGAAGCGGTCGATTCCCACGGTGAGGAGACGATCCTGCTGGTCGAGGATGACGATGCGGTTCGCGAGTATGTCTATCTACAGCTTCGAAGCCTGGGATATGACGTGCTGCTGGCCTCCAGCGCTCTCGAGGCGCTGGAAATCCTGAAACGTGCCAGGAAGGTCGATCTGCTTTTCACCGACATCATCATGCCGGGGGGCATGAACGGCCGCGAGCTTGCCCGCGAGGTTTCCGAAACCTATCCGCAGCTGCCCATCCTTTTCACTTCAGGCCATGCGGAAGGGGTGCCCGGCAGGGACGAGGAGTCCAGCGAATTCCTGCTTCAGAAGCCCTTTCGCAGGCAGGAGTTGGCGGAAAAGTTGAGAACCGTGCTGGGCCAGGGGAAGTCAGGTTCCTGAACCCAGTTACCGGTTATCTACTGTCTGCGTGCCACTCCACCCACTGGCCGTGGAAGCCGGCGCGGCCGAGAGCAATGTGGTGGTCGCCCGGCCACAATCGTAACGTCACCGCCGCGCCGCCAGGCTGTCCGTCGTCTTCCATGGCCAGCCAGGCCAGGGGGGCGTCTTCGGTGCTTGCCTGGCCGGCCGCCTCGATGGCGGCGCGTCCCTGAGCCTGCTTGTCCTGTGGGAAATACTGCCAGGCGATGGTGTGGTAGACGAGGTGCAGCAGCCGGCCTGGCCAGGCCGTTGCCAGGCGTCCGGCCAGCCAGTCCACGGCGTCCTGCCGGTCCACTTCGGCGTCCAGTACGGCCATGGCCGCGCGCGTGCGTGCGAAGCGCTCCGGCTGGTCGGGCCAGAGATAGGCGATCAGGCGCAGGTCGTCTTCCGCTCTGCCGACCCGCAGGGGGTTGAGGTCGACCCCGCGCCGCTCCGATATGCGGGGATTCGCCCGGAGCGGCAGCGGGCCGTGCCAGTCCGGCGCGAGGCAGACGGGCGCATTCGACGGACCCCAGAACTGCCCGGCGATCTCCAGGGCATAGCGATCGAACATGAGGTTCAGACCGGCGCTGGCCCCCAGTTCCGAGAGCTGCAGGGGTAGGCCGAACTGTGCATCCAGCCAGTGGGCCGCGGCGATCAGCACGGCGCTGCGCCGGACCTCGTTGGTTTGTGGCGGGCGCTCGACCCATTCGCAGAGGAAATCGTCATGGCGTCGCAGGGCCGTCAGGACGACTTCGCACAGCTGCGCATCGTCGACCTCGTTCGGCGGATAGACGGCGGCCAGCTGCGTATCCCGTCCCTTCAACACCAGGGCGTGCAGCCCGCCGGCCACGCGCAGGGGAAGCGATGCGCCGGCGGGGCCCAGCTCGCCCTCCCAGCGCACAAAGCGTTCAGCCAGTGCCGTGTCGTCCGGCCAGTGCTCGGCCAGCAGCTCCATCAGCCGCCCCATGAAGGGCGAGTCGAATTTCCGGCAGGCCTCGGCCTGTTTCAGGAAGGCTGACTGCAGGTCGGGCGTGGTCTTCGCATGAGAGGACTCTTGCTCCATGAGCCTATGGATACGGCTTTGGCGGAACGACGCAAGCGTCCTATCGGGTCTCGTCGGACCTGCCGACCCTCGGCGCCTGATGGCGCGTCAGGGCCGGCGCGCATGTTTCCGTATGATGGACGAGGCTTTCAGGTTCCGTCTGGGCGATAGTGTTCAGGGTCAAGCAATGTCGGCTCGTCCGGAAAGCGTCGCACATTCGGCTTGTCTAGGCGTTCCAGCACGAAGTTTGCGTCACGCCGATCCACCACACGCCATTTGCGGTGAGGTGGTTTGGCGTCCATGAAGACCTGTCCGATAAGAATCTGGTGTTCCGACACTCTGGACCCTCCCTTGGAAACCGGAATGGAAACAGACGCCGCCTTCCGGAGGGGACCGCCGCCATGCGGTGCCCTGCCCGGATTGCTTGCCCGAAGGCCGGCTGTGTCTGCGATACCTAAAAGATGTCAGTCCCGATCCCGGTTTTGTAGGGGATGTCCCCATTCGAAGGGCGGGAAGGCGGACCCAAGAACAAATTTTCCCTACACGAGCGAAACGGGTGGAGCTATGGTTTCGATTCTGGCGAACCGTGCAAAGCCGGTCCGCTTGCACCGTTTCGGAGCAATTGACCTTGCGGGGGCATAGGGCATTTCAGCGCCAGGTGCATCAGGGGGATTCGGGGGCGCAGTGACTGCACGTTGCCAAGGGCTTCGTGACAGCGTGACGCAACATCGGGGTCGGGGCATGCCAAGACGCGACAAATCGGAGATCCCGTATGGGACTCGCTTCGTCGAACAGGAGAAGCAGACAGCCGTCTGGGTGGTACAACGTGCCATCAACGATTTCTCCGGGAACCCTCATGTCATCATCGCGCGCGAAGACGATCCGACCTGGACCGTGATCATTGCGGTGTCCGAACTTCGCAATCGCACGCGGTTCAGGCGCCTGGAGACTTAGGGACAGGCGAGTCCAGGGGCAACGCGCCGCTTTATTCAGGCGTTGTTCCTATTGCTGTGCCGGGGCTCAGGGGACCTTGAGGCTGGCGCAGAGGGGTGGTGCGCTTGACGCCTGCGTTACGCTGAACCTAGGCTCATGACCAGAAAGAAAAAACCACGTGTCTAGGGTGATGGAAAGCGCGCGTAGCTACGACTCCGAAGCTGTCATCGTGAATATCGAAGCCGTGTCCCGAAGCTTCAAGCTTCCACGCGCTGGCGAGGTGCGCGCGCTGGACGAGGTTTCGGCGACAGTCAGGCAAGGCGAGGTCGTTGTTATCATTGGTGCATCCGGGTCCGGAAAGAGCACGCTGCTGCGCACGGTCAATGCCCTTGAAACCGTCGACAAAGGCCGGATCACGGTCGATGGCATCGAGGTTACCAGTTCTCAAAGCAACCTGAATCGACTGCGCGCCAACGTTGGAATGGTTTTCCAGCATTTCAATCTGTTCGCGCACAAGACGGCCCTGGACAATATCGTGCTGCCGCAAATGGTCGTGCTGAAGCGTTCACGGGACGAGGCGGTCTCCAGGGCCAAAGAGCTGTTGTCCCGTGTCGGAATTCCGGAAAAAGCGGATGCCCCGCCCGGGGATCTGTCCGGAGGGCAGCAGCAACGCGTTGCGATCGCCCGAGCGCTCGCGATGAATCCGAAGGTCATGCTGTTCGATGAGGCCACCTCGGCGCTCGATCCCGAGACTGTCGGGGGAATTCTGGCTCTCATGCGTGACCTTGCCGAGGAAGGCATGACAATGATGGTGGTCACCCACGAGATGAAGTTCGCGGAGGATGTGGGCAGCCGCATCATATTCATGGACCAGGGCAAGATTGTCGAGGAAGGAGCCCCGACAACCTTCTTCAAGACTCCGAACAACGAAAGAACAAAGGAGTTCTTGAATCAAATCCTCTAACGCAAAGGAGAAGGGGAGAATGAGTACCTTTACGAGACTGCTACGAGCATTGCCGGCTATGGCATTCCTTGTCGTGTTCGGCACCGCCGCTACAGCCAGTGCGAGCACGATGGAAGACATCATGGAACGCGGCACCTTGCGTGTTGCGGTTCAAACCCAGGGTCCGCCCATCAGCTTCGTCGACGCCCATGGAGAGCGTACGGGCCTGGCCGTCGAGGTCGTCCGCAACATGGCCGAGGACATGGGTGTCGAGCTCGAGCTGCAGGACTACAGCTGGCAGGGCCTGATCCCCGCACTGCTGTCAGGTAAGGCGGATCTGATCGCGGCGGACATGACGCCGACGCCCAAGCGCGCCACGCAGCTGCTGTTCACCGAACCGATCTTCTTCACGGAGATCATTGCGTTCGCGAACGAGGACAAGGGCTACTCGCACTGGGAAGATCTCAAGGAGGAAGGTGCCACGATCGGCGCCCCGGAGGCGAGCACCTATGCAGCGGCCGCGGACATCAAGCTGCCGGAGTTGACCATGAAGGAGTATCAGGGTGGCACCGCGGCCACCGCCCAGGCCGTGTCCTCGGGGCGTGTCGATGCGGGCATCAGCGACAGCGGCACCATCAAGGCATTCCTGGAGGACTACCCAGAATTCGAGGTGCTCGAGGGGACCCTGCGCAAGGAGCCGCTGAGCTTCGCGACGCGGCCGGATTCGGTTCACCTGCTGATGTTCATGGACAACTACATCCGCTTCACCGAGCATTCCGGCCAACTGGGTGAGCTGCTCGATTACTGGTGGAATACCCAGGATTGGGAAGAGGATCATTGATCCAGACTTGCCATCCCTCAGGATTGGGGTCATGCAAGTCATGATGCGTGTCGGCCTGCGATAACCAGCAGGCCTTTCGCGACATTGGCGGGAGTGCGCTCGCGCGAGCGCACTCCCGCTTCTGTAAGGCCGTTCATAGATGGAAAATTTAGCCCAATTCTATAACCTGCGCGTAGTGCTGAACTATGCCGATACCTTTCTGCAGGGTATCTGGGCGACGCTTTGGCTCAGCGCGCTCTGTCTTGTCCTCTCGATTGTTCTCGGAGTCCTGCTTGCCGGTCTCCGCATGTCGAAGACGGGCCTGCTGTGGCGGCCGGCGGCCGCGTATATACAGTTCATCCGTGCCACCCCGCTGCTGGTGCAGATCTACCTGGTCTACTACGGCCTGCCGGAGCTGTTCGGCAATGTCGGGATCCTGACGGAAACTGTCTCCGGCATCATTGCGCTTACGCTTCACACGACACCCTACATGGCCGAGATCATCAGGTCGGGCATCCAGTCTGTCGACGCGGGCCAACACGAGGCCGCTACCGCCCTGGGCCTGAAACGGCATCAGCGCATGGTGCTGATCATCCTGCCGCAGGCCTTTGCCAACGTGATTCCCACACTGCTCGGACAAACCGCAGTCCTGATCAAGGACACCTCGCTACTGAGCCTGATCGCGGTCTTCGAGCTCATGCGAGCCGGCCTTACCGTGATGCACGAGAACGTCATGCCGAACGAGGGCCTGCTGACCGTCGCTGTCTGCTATCTGCTGATATACGCAGGCATGCTCGTTCTATCCAATGTCGTGCAGCGGCGTCTGCACGGCGGCCGGTATCAGCCGGCGTAAGGGGAGAGCAGGATGTTTCAGGACCAGATACAGATGATTCAGAGCATCACGCCCTTCCTGCTGGAGGGGCTGTGGCTGACCTTCCGGATCACCATCATCGGCATTGTCGTCGGCTCGCTGATCGGCCTGGTGCTGGGGACCTTGCGCAGCCTGCGCATCCTGGGACTGACGGCGTTGATCGGGCTGTACATACACCTGTTCCGCGGCTCCCCCTTCCTGGTGCAGCTCTATATCTTCTATTACCTTTTGCCGGAGCTCGGCGTGGCCTGGCTGCAGTTCGATTCCATGCAGGCGGCGGTGATCACCCTGTGCCTCTACACCGGCAGCTACGTCACCGAGATCGTCAACAGTGCGATCGCCGCGTTGCCGAAAGGCCAGGACGAGGCGGCCCGGGCGGTCGGCATGACCAAGGCGCAATCCCTGTGGTACGTCGTGCTGCCCCAGGCGCTGCGCATGATCATTCCCCCCATGAGCGGGGTCTTCGTGATCATCATCAAGAGCACGGCCATCCTGTCCGTTGTCGGCCTCTCTGAACTGACCCGGCAGGGCCAGATCGCCTCCTTGCGCTTTCCGGGCGATCTGATGCTGATCTATGCCTGCGTTGCCGTTCTGTACTTCGTCTATTGCTATCCGGTCCTGAAGTTCGCGGATTGGGCCGAAAAGCGGATCGGCGGCGTGACCCTGAAGATGCGCTAAGTCCGCGAGGGGAAGATCGATGCCGGTGGAAACCGCTCTCTCGGGCCAGCCGCGCTATCGGCTGGTGTCCGGGCCCACCCCGCTGGAACGGCTCGAGCGGCTGGCCGCCCACGTCGGGCATCATGGGCTCTATGCGAAACGCGATGACTGCATGGCGCTGGGGATGGGCGGCAACAAGCTGCGCAGCCTGGAATTCTGGCTCGGCGAGGCCCTGGCCCGGCAGGCCGAAACGCTGCTGGTGGCCGGCAGGTCGACATCCAACCAATGCCGCTTGACGGCCGCGGCGGCCGCGAAATGCGGCCTGCGGTGCATCGTTCTCCACAACGACGACCCGCCGGAGAGGGCGGAGGGGAATCTGCTTCTGTCCCGGCTCTACGGCGCCGAGACCAGGTTCCTGGGGTCGATGGACGAGGATGAGCGCAGCCGCCGTCTGGCCAAGCTTGCGGAGCAGATGGAGGCCTCTGGGCATCGATGCTATATCGTCGGCGACCCGGTCGTCGGCGCGCTCGGCTACGTGGCCTGCGCCGCGGAGCTGATCACGCAGGCAGGAGAGCAGGATGTGGCGCTGGAGAACGTGATCCTGCCGGGATCCATGGGGCCGACGGAGGCCGGGTTCCTGTTCGGCTGCGCCCTCGCGGGCGCGCCCTTCCGCGTGCACCTGGTGAGCGTGGAATACAGCATCGACAGGCTGGCCCAGCTGGTGGAGGACCTGTTCGAGCGGCTCTGCGCGCATACCGGCGTGACGCCCTCCGTGACGCCGTCCTCCTTCGTGCGATATCACGAGCGCTACCTTGGCGCGGGCTATGACATGCCCACGCCGGAGGCAATATCCGCCCTGGAAACCGTGGCAGCCCTCGAGGGCATGCTCCTGGAAGCGACGTACACGGCCAAGACCTTTGCCGGCGCCCTCGATCTGATCGCGCGCGGGGAAATATCGTCGGACGCCCCCACCTGCCTGATCCATACGGGCGGCATCCCAAGTCTCTTCACCCAAGCCGGAGGGCTTGGACTGGACAGGCTCTGAGAGGGCCTGCGGTCGTGGTCCGGGCTTGCTGAATGGTTTCGATGGAGCCGCTGTGCCGTCGGGCACAGGCCCGCGATGCCTGCTGACCACTTATGGGGATCAGTCTTGCGTTACGGTATCGCACGCTTAAATCCAGCGGCGAAGAGAGGACGACCTCCCCCAATCTGGGACACTTGTTCGGGACGGCCCGAGGACATAAGAGGGGAGGATCATGCGCACCACCCGCGATCGTATCCGCCATGCGCTCAGCTTTGAGATCATTGGCCTGCTCCTGGTCACGCCGCTTGGCGCCTGGACGTTCGCCATGCCGATGCACGACATCGGAATTGTCGGCATCGTGAGCGCCACGCTCGCCACGATCTGGAACTACATCTACAACCTGCTGTTCGATCACGTGATGCTCCGCCTTGCCGGCAAGGTGCAGAAGTCGTTGGGCGTACGCGTTGTCCATGCCGTGCTGTTCGAGTTCGGCCTGCTGCTGGTCCTCATGCCCTTTATCGCAGTCTACCTGGGGGTCACGCTGGTGCAGGCCTTTTTCATGGATGTGGCGTTTGCCCTCTTCTACATGGTCTACGCCTTCGTCTTTAACTGGGTCTACGACTGGATCTGGCCTGTGCCCGCCTCCGAGAACGCATCAGGGAGAGTCTGAGCCCCGACGCGCTTGATGGCCGCGCTGCATGGCGCGAGAGTGCCCTGTCCAGCAGCACTCGCCCTACAGGGTCTCATCCGGCAGGGGAATGTGCTCTTCCCGGTCGCCAACAGGAAGCTCGAAGAGGCCGTCACCCCAGGTCTCTGCGCGCCACTGGCGCTTGGCCTCCTCGATGCGCTCCTTCGAGGAGGCGACGAAGTTCCACCAGATATGGCGCGGCCCCTCCAGGGCGGCGCCGCCGAGGAGCATCAGCCGTGCCCCCTGGTCCCCCGCCGCGACGGTGATCCTGTCGCCGGTCCGAAAGACCATCATCTGACCGGCCTCGAAGTCTTGCCCCGCGACCGTCACTTCACCCTCGACGACATGAAGGCCGCGTTCCTCGTGCTCGTCGGGCAGCGGGAGGCGCGCGCCCGGGCGTAGCCGGACGTCCGCGTAGAAGGTCTCGGAGAAGAGCGTGGCGGGTGCCTGCTCTCCGTAGGCCCTGCCGAGGATCAGCCGCAGCTCGATCCCATCACCCTCGATTCGTGGCAGCGCGCGTTCGTCGTGATGTTCGAACAGGGGCGCCATATCCTCGTGGCTTTCGGGAAGGGCGATCCAGGACTGGATGCCGGACAGGCGGCTCGGTCCCGTGCGGGCCTCCATCGAGGTGCGTTCGGAATGGGTGACGCCGCGGCCGGCCACCATCCAGTTGAGCGCGCCGGGACGGATGATCTGGTCCGTGCCCAGGCTGTCGCGATGATGCAGGTCGCCACTGTAGAGATAGGTGACGGTGCCCAGGCCGATATGCGGGTGCGGGCGCACGTCGATCCCCTGGCCAGTCAGGAACTGGGCCGGCCCCATCTGGTCGAAGAAGATGAAGGGCCCCACCATGCGGCGCCTGGGCGCCGGCAGGACGCGGCGCACCTCGAACCCGCCGAGATCGCGGGCGCGCGGGACGATCAGGGTCTCGATGGCCTCGGAGCCGGTTTCCTCCGGACAACCGGGTGTGAGGGCGGGGTTCCAGCTCATCGTCTGTGTCCTTTCCGGCAGGCGGAGAGGACAGTCTAAGCGAATGCCGCGCCCCTTCCTATCCCATCGTATGTATCGTGCGCACCACTCACGCGTGCCAGATGATGGCGCGAACGGGGGCGCCTTCCAGTTGCGGGACCTGCAAGGGCAGGCCGGCGAACCAGCAGTCGCCCGCGGGCACGTGGCGCAGGGCCAGGCAGACGAAGACCGGCAGGTCCGCCTCCGCGCACTGCCGGTGCGCGGCGAAGCTCGTGGAATCGGCCGGATCGAGGCTGTAGTAGTCGAAGCCGATGGAAAGCGGCCTGTGTGCCAGCAGGTAACGGGCCGCATCTTCTGCCAGATGGACGTAGTCCTCGCGGAACTTCGGGTCCTGAAGCAGGGGTGAATTCCGGGTCTTGAGCAGGAGGTGCCTTTTTTCCGGGATCGCCTCCCCTGCCAGCCTGTCCGGCCGGATTTCTGTCTGCACGTCCGAGAGGTCGAGCACCCAGGCCGGCCCGAGGAAGCGTTCCACCGCGTAATCTCCCAGAATCTTGCCGTCCTTCACGAAGTGCGCCGGCAGGTCGACGTGGGTGCCCACATGCGCTGCCAGCTCCAGCTTCGAGGCGGTCAGTCTGTCTCCCTGTGCGATGCTGCTCAGCAGCTCGACGGTCGGGGATGGGTCGCCAGGAAAGACCGGGACGTCGGGGCACAGCGGGAGGGTGATATCGATGACATTCTTCATGATTGGCGCGTGTCCCTCTTTCTGTAAGTCCGCGGCAGTCGGAAAACCTGCGGATGAAGTGGGCATCATATCTCCGGGGTAGGCCGAGATATGTCGCGACGATCAACCGCATGGATTTGCGAAAGCTGTTCTTCGAGAGTGTACATGCACCTCGCAGGATGATTCGGAGGCCCCGACAGGCAACGAGATGACACAGCGCGGACGCATATATCTCCTCTCTGCACTCGTCCTATTGCTCGTCATGTTGATTGCGGCCGGCGGACTTGTCTATCGCATGGGACTGGAGTCCTCGCAGAGCAGCGCGCAGGAGAGGAATGACAGCGAGCTCGCCGAGTCGGACAGCGTGCCCATCGGCGGGGATTTCAACCTGGTCAACGATCAGGGCGAGGACGTGACCCAGGCGACCTACGACGACAGCTACAAGCTGGTGTTCTTCGGGTTTACGCACTGCCCGGACATCTGTCCGACGACGCTGAGCGACATCACGCGCACGATGGAGCGTCTGGGGTCGGCCGGCGAGCCGATCCAGCCGCTTTTCATCAGCGTCGATCCGCAAAGGGATACACCCGAGACGCTGCGCCAGTACCTTTCCAACTTCCATTCCAGCATTGTCGGCTTGACGGGCAACGAGCAGCAGGTGAAGCAGGCAGCGGATGCCTTTCGTGTCTACTTCGAAAAAGCCGAGCCGGAGAACTATTCAGGCGCCGAGGAGGACCGGGCCGCGGAAAGCGAAGCTTCGGGCAACACGGATTACCTCGTCAACCATTCGGCGAACATCTACCTGATGTCGCCCGGCAACGACTACATCACGCATTTCAACTACGGGGCCGAACCCAAGGAGATGGCGGGGATGATTCGCTTGGCGCTGGACGACTCAAGCCAGTGAAGGAAAGAGGACAAGGATGAACTGCAAACGACTGCTCGCGGCGGCGACCCTGGCGCTCAGCGCCTGTTTCGTGCCGCTGAGCGTGATGGCCACCGATATCGAGGTTTCGGACCCCTGGGCACGGGCGTCCGTGGGCACCTCGCGCCCGGGCGTGGCCTACATGGAGATCCGGAACCATGGCGAAGCCGAGGCGGTCCTGGAAGGTCTGGAGACGCCTGTTGCCGCCATGCCCGAGCTGCACGAGAGCGTGATCGCGGACGGACAGGCGCAGATGCGCCCCGTTGAGCAGATTTCGATCGCCCCGGGAGAGACCGTGACGCTGGCGCCCGGCGGACTGCACGTCATGCTGATGAAGCTGCAGCAACCGCTCGAGGAAGGGCAAGCGTTCGAAGTGACCCTGCAGTTCCAGGACGGAACATCACAGGACGTGCGCGTGCCGATCCTCTCGATCGGCGCCAGCGGTCCGGACGGCGGTGAATAGGAAACTGGAGACAAGCATGCAGGGAACCCGTCTGCTCGGGCTGCTGGCGGTTGCCATCTGTCTCGCGACCCTGCCGGCTCAGGCCGGCTCTGCCGAGAGCGTTTCAACCGAGGTCCACCGCATCAGCACGGAGGGCCGGGAGGCCAGTGTCGGGGAGGTCACCTTCACGGATACGAAGCATGGACTTCTGGTCGACCCGGATCTGGAGAACCTCCAGCCCGCCGGCCCCCATGCGGCCCATGTCCACGAGCAGGGAGACTGCGGCCCCGGCGAAGGGGGCGACATGGCTGGCGCCGCCGCCGGCGGGCACTACGACCCCCAGGGGACCGGCCGCCATGAAGGGCCTTATGGCGAGGGGCATCTGGGCGACCTGCCGAACCTGATTGTCGAGAAGGACGGTGCGGCAAGCATTCCGGTCCTGGCGCCCAGACTTCAGGTCTCCGACATCAGGGGCCGTTCCCTCATGATCCATGCGAAGCCTGACCGCTACACGTCACATGGCATGCACACGCACGGCAAGGGCGGACTGCGCATGTATTGCGGCGTGATCGAATGAGGCCATAGAACAGGCGGCATTGTGCTCGGGTGGGATCGGCATGGAGGAGCGATCCTGCCGGGGGTCACCATCGGTGACGTCGCCATCCTTGCGGCCAAATCCGTAATTGCCAGGGACGTCCCGCCCTGTGCCATGTTGCCGGAACCCCCGGCCCGGGTCATTCGCCATCGCTTCGAGGAGCTGGGCGGCATAGTGCTGGACATCTCGTCCAGCTACGGCAACGCCGAGGCCAACATCGGCCGGCTTGCGCGGGAAACCGGGGTGCGCGACCAGTTGTTCATGGCGCCGCGCCTCTTGCTATCGCGCCGTCATGAGCGGTGGAAGAGAGGAACGGGATATTCGGGAACGCGGGCTGGTGGCCAGAGTAGGAACAAGAGCTTACTCAGTTGCCGCAGGTCTCGATGACGCCGCCGGTCTCGAGCTCGAAACCGGAGCCAGAATAACTGCCACTGCTGTCGTCGCAGACCACGCCGCCGAGTTCGTCGGTGGCGTCGATGTTGTCGGTGCCCGAGAAGTTGCCCCCGTTGAGGGTGAAGAGATTGTTCCCGATCCGGCCCTCGAAGCGGTTGGCGGAGATGTCGACGTTGCTGGCGTTCGTGCCGAAAACGATACCGTCGCCGTCGGTCTGGGTCAGCTGGTTGTCAGTCAGCACGATACTGCCGATGGTATCGCCGGCATCCGCGCCGAAGACGATACCGGCGCCGCCGATGTTAGTGATTTTGTTCGCATCCAATGTGACACTGCCGTCCGGTGCTCCGGCATCTTCGCCGAAAATGATGCCAGTACCGCCGGTATTGGTGACCTTGTTATCCTTCAATGTGACACCCTCGCCACCGCCGCCTAGTGCACTGGCTCCTTCGCCGAAGACGATACCGCTATCTGCAATGTCGGTGACCTGGTTGGCCTTCAATGTGACACTGCCACCATCACTGGCGGCATTGTCAGCGAAGATGATGCCGTTACCCTCGATGGCACCGTCGGTGCCGGTGACCGTGTTTGCCTCAAGTGTAACATTACCCGCGTCATGGCCGGCATTGTCACCGAAGTCGATACCGTTGCCGCCGGGGCTGACGATCTTGTTGGCCTTTAGTGTGACACTGCCAAACCATTCTCCAGCATCGTCGCCGAAAAGGATGCCGTTGCCGCGGGTGTTGGTTATCTGGTTGGCCTCCAATGTGACACTGCCACTATCATAGGCGACATCATCACCGAAGTCGAAGCCGTTGCCGCCGGTATCGGTGATCCGGTTTCCAGTCAATACGACGCTGCCTCCGCCCCACCCGGCGTCATCGCCAAATGCCACGCCATGCTCTCCAAGGTCAGAGATCGTGTTTCCATCCAGCATGATGCTTCCGCTATCGCGACCGGCGCCAGCACCGAACTTCACACCATCGCCTCGGGCGCCAGAGATAGAATTTTCCTTCAGTATGACGCTACCGCCACCAGTGCCGGCGGTATTGCCAAATGCCACTCCATCGCCAAATCCAGGGCTCACGTTAGTTATCCCTGCATTCGCAATCCAATTCTGCCTCAGTACGACGCTGCCTCCGTCCTCCCCGGCGTCATTGCCAAATGCTACGCCATGCTCTCCCAGGTTAGAGATCGTGTTTCCATCCAGCATGATGCTTCCGCTATCGAAACCGGCGCCATCACCGAACTTCACACCATCGCCTTGGGCGCCAGAGATAGAATTTTCCTTCAGTATGACGCTACCGCCACCAGCGCCGGCGTCAGTGTTGTTAAATGCCACACCATCGCCTTGGGCGTTAAAGATAGAATTTTCCTTCAGTATGACGCTACCGCCAACAGCGCCGGCGGCATTGCCAAATGCCACACCATCGTCTTGGGCGTTAAAGATAGAATTTTTCTTCAGCACAACGCTGCCGCCTTCGACACCCGCGCCATCCCTGAATGCCACGCCATAGGCTTCAGGATCAGAGATCGAGTTTTCTTTCAGCACGACGCGTCCACCGTCCTCGCCGGCACGAGCGCCAAAAGCTACGCCATTGTCTTGCGGGTCAGATATCGTGTTTCCGGCCAATACGATTTTGCCGTCATCGATGGCGGCTTCCCTACCGAATGTCACGCCATCCCCCTGGGCTCCAGAGATCGTGTTTCTGGTCAGGACAACTTGACCGTCGTCGATGGCGGCGTCTTCGCCGAATGCCACACCATCGCTTTGAGCACCAGAGATCGTGTTTCTGTTCAGGGCGATGCTGCCGTTCATCCAGCCGGCTTCAGTGAGGAATTCTACGCCCTTGCCTCCAGGGTCAGAGATCGCATTGCTGCTCAACACGATGCTGCCGTCTTCACCGGCGTCATGGCCGAACCTCACGCCAGTGTTCTCTACGCCTGTGATCGTGTTGTCCTTCAGCGCGATACTGCCGGAATTTTGGCCGGCTGAGTTCCCGAACTCGATGCCCGCGCCGCCGATATTGGTGACTTGGTTTCCAGTCAGTTCGATGGTGGCGCCCCTATCGCCGGCCAAGCTCCCGAATTCGATGCTGTTGCCGTCGGTATCGGTGACCCCGTTTTCGGTCAGTACGATACTGCCGGAATTTTGACCGGCTGAGTTCCCGAATTCGATACCATCATCGGTATCTTTGACCTGGTTTTGGGTCAGTTCTATGGTGCCGACAAGGTGGCCGGCCAAGCTCCCGAATTTTATGCCATTGCCTTCGGTGTCGGTGACCTGATTGCCCCTCAGTCTGACGCTGCCGAATGAAACGCCTGCTTCATCACCAAAGACGATACCATGATTGCCTGTATCGGTGACCCGGTTTCCGGTCAATTCGACACTGCCATCGAAATAGCCGGCCTCTTCGCCAAAGAAGATGCCATCTTCGACAGTCCTGGTGATCTCATTACCCGTCAGGTGAACACTGCCTTCTCTGCCAGCATCTTCTCCGAAGGAAACCCCTGCACCTCCAGTTTCGGATATCGCGTTCTCGGCAAGGGAGAGGTTTCCTCCCAAAGCTCCGGCATTCTCCCCGAAGGCAATCCCGTCCCCGTCGTTGCTAGTTGTGGATATACCGGTCCTGGATATTGTGTTGTTGACCAAGAAGACGCTGCCGCCCTTGCCGGCCGCCTCCCCAAAGGAAAGCCCTGTACCGCCGGTATCGGAAATCATGTTTCCGGTCAGCGTTATGTCTCCTGCGCCGGTACTAGCCTCGTCTCCGAAGGCCACGCCATGGCCGCCGGTCTGCGCTATGGTGTTGCCGGCGAGGGTCACGTTGTCTATGTCGTTGTCTCCGTAGAGCCCCATGTTGTCCGAAGGGGCCGAGGTGTCGCCGCCGCGGACGTCCAGCCCGCCGACATAGCTGTTGTCGGCCAGCTTGACCACCGGCTGGTCGCTGCCGTGCCGCACCGCCCCGCGGCTGCCGGGGGCGTTGTAGGTCAGGGTCTGGCCGGACTCGACGCCGCGCACGGCCAGCTCGTGGCCGCCGCCGATGAGCGTCTGGCCGTCCTCCAGCGTGACGCCGCCCTCCAGCTCGCCGTCACCACCCTTGGCGATGACCAGCCCGTTCTCCTCGGCTTCGGCCAGGGCCTCAGCCAGGTTGTCGCCGCCGCCGGCCACCTCGACCACCTCGCCGATCTCGACGCCCGTGGCAACGTTCTCCACATCCTCCGTCTTTTCCGGCCGCTCCGAGGGACTCGCCTCGGTGACGATGTCCACGTCGCGCACCACCGGCGCCATCATGCGCCGCTCCTGGCGCGTCAGCGGGCGCGCGTCCGAGCCGCCCATGTCACCCTGCAGCGGGATCGACAGGCTGAGCCCCAGGAAGCCCTGGCTGCCCCGCGGCTCGTCCCACTGCGCCTCGGCACTGGCCGTCACCCGGGCGTTGGGCGAGAGCCCCGGCAGCTCGAAGATGTCCAGCTCCACGCGCCCGCGCGGGCCGGTCACGCTCTCGGCGTCCGCGCCGTCGAAGTGATAGCCTCCGGCATAGACCCGAAGGTCCAGCGGCCCCTCGCGCTCGAAAACCGGCACACGCGCGCCCACCTCGGCATCGACGCCGTAGAGTGCGCGCTCCTCGCCGGCGAGGAGCTGCAGCTCGCCGCCCTGG
>NZ_JBHSCW010000005.1:0-89058 GCF_042651425.1 Fodinicurvata halophila
ACCCTCTCCGCAAACCCCAAACACACGCAAACCAACAAACACCCACAACCGCGGGGTGGAGCAGCCCGGTAGCTCGTCAGGCTCATAACCTGAAGGTCGCAGGTTCAAATCCTGCCCCCGCAACCAAATAACGCACCGATATCAAAGCATAAAAAGCCCCGTCGGCCCACAAAGCCGCGGGGCTTTCTTGCGTTCGGGGAATACGTCACGGAGAGCGTCCGGATCGCTTTACACCCGCCTCCTGCCGCTCCTGCGCCCAGTGCTCCATGGCCCGGAGGACAGGCTCGAGCGAATTCGCCTTACATTCACTCCACGTTAAGGTTGTGGGACTACGATAAGGCACGCGCGATAACTGCCATGAGTGCTGGAAAATGGACGCTAATAAACTTGACGAGGCTCGGCGCGGTCGCTTGGCGTTATCCAGGCTAAGGGCAAGGACCAATTTCAGATTGGCGAACTCTAAGAATGGACCACGAAGAAGCCTCACAGGCATCGTCCAAAACACGAAATCAGTCTAAGCCCATACCATTCCAACTATTTTAGCGGTGTCTGTTGATATGAGTATCCGATACAAGAGTGCTTCACCAAAGGATCTGAAGGCTGAATGGCGGAGAGTCAGCAAGGCAACCGGTAGCGTGG
Source organism: Fodinicurvata halophila (assembly GCF_042651425.1). Lineage (NCBI taxonomy): Bacteria > Pseudomonadati > Pseudomonadota > Alphaproteobacteria > Rhodospirillales > Rhodovibrionaceae > Fodinicurvata > Fodinicurvata halophila. The sequence continues at coordinate 640 of NZ_JBHSCW010000005.1, forward strand.
CCGGCTATAAGAAGACTAAAGAACTTGATCACCTCGTTGGCTCGCTCATTGATGAGGAAAGTGTCGTCGCACTATCCGACGGGGAGGTTGGAAACAAGGGCTGCTTGGTTGTCGTCACATCAGATCGCCTACTTCTGATCCGCGTTGGCGTATTGTCTGGAGTTGACGAAACTGAAATTGGCCTGAGTGATATACTTGGCGTAGATATAAAATCCGGACTTGTTCTTGCAAGCATCACGGTTAAGACGCACAGCGAAAATCTGCAAATCCGAAACCTGCCTAAACCGGCGGCTCGCTTCATCGCTCAGAAGGTTCGTGAAGGGAAACGTCTTGAGGGAAAATCTTCGGAATCTGTTGCCTCTGTTTCCGACAATGGGATCGCGGATAGAAATCCTGCGAAGGCCCCTCAAGAAGGGGGATGGGTTAGCGGCCTAGTTGGGCTTGTATTAATAGGACTTCTCGTATGGGGCACTTGGAGTTGGGTTTCAGGTGATGACGAGGCCTCAGTCGCTGGTTCGGTGGCTGAACAGCAGTCAGATCAACGAACGAGCTCGGAAGAGCAAGGGCACCAAGATGCACCACGAGAACGTGATTCAAAGCAAAAAGTTGGGACTTCAAAAAAGGCTAATCGCAGCCAAGACCCAGAGGGGGAGGGACCATTTACCGTCGTGTTTGAAAATTACTTAGAAGATGGTTCGGGAGGTGGGAATCTACGAGTTAATAATAGTTCATCTACAGAATATGGCGCATGCTCAATTGAGCTCGGCGACAGTAACCAGATCAATCGATGGTATTTGCCCAACAAAACTGTCATCGACGCAAGTGGTTATCGCTCTTATCCAACGTTTCTTTTCCAAGATCGAAAAGGAATTGCGCCTCCAACATTGAATTCTGTTAAGAACGGTAACATTAATTGCAAAAAACCTGAAATTTCACAGAATCTGAATTTTACTTCAAACGCTGCAAATCAAAAGAGTCAAAGCGAGAATGATGGGAATGGTACCCAACCCAAACCAAAGGAAGCGGAACAGAGAGATGTTGCTCAACACCTTGAACAGCTTGACCGCGAGATAGCGTCTTTGCCGAATGTTAGCGCCACGAAATACACGGGTTCAGTCGATGAAATAAACGTTGTACTGAGCCTCATTGGGGCATGGAATCTTCTTTACGAGCAGGGTGCGGAGCTTGATTTGGATCCGGAAGGGCAGCAGAAGCGTCAGCGCTTCAAAGCGCTCCTGATCAGGAAGCAAGTCGAAATGTTTCCAGCCTTGCGCGATGCTTACGGCCCGGCCATGCGGCGACAACTTTGGGAAGCAGATGGAAGCGCGCGCACTATAGGCTCAGGATATAGAACCGTTGAGTTTGTGTCGCAGGGCTTTGCTCAAAACGCCAACATTAAACAAATCCATACTGAACTTCATGAAAACCTGCTAATGTTGCGTTTTACCAGAGCCCAATACAAATGGTTCAAACAGGCATCCGAATATAGCTACTATACGCTGGAACCACCCAAAGATTCAGATCTTGTAAAGTGGGAAGCAGGGGGGCGGTTTCGGCTGCTTGACTAGAGCCTTTCGGATTAAAACGACTTGAGTGCATACCTCGTCGGCAGGTAGTATTTCATCATTGCCGGCACCCTCTAGGGCCTGTGCCGCTATCTCGACATGAAGCCCTCTACTCACAGTGCGAGGAGTAGATAGCCTAACCAGACAGTCCACCAGCCCAAAAGAGCGACAAATTCTGGACACTACCCGTCAACCCAACAGGTTGGCGGTTTTTTGCGTTTAGAGTGTTTGTTTTGACTAACATAAAGCACATAATTGGCCTGCTTGATTTAGTGAAATTGGATCGGTTCAGCATACCAAATCTATGGCATGACTCGGTCTCATTACTTTTGAGGGAATACCCCTCGTCACAATCAAGGACGGTGTCTTGGCGGATCTGAGCAAGCTGCAGCCCGGCTATGAACGTTGGCTGAGTGCTGACAATTTTTCTGCGACAGGAGGTCAGTTGAGCCGGCTGACGTTCGAGCGGTGAGTGCCGGTCTCGAGTCCCGCTCGGATGCGGCCGAGCCGCTTGGCGCCCGCGCCATACTGCTGTTGGTCGCGCTCGTGTGGGGCGTGAACTTCGTGGCGACGAGCTTCGCGCTGCAGGGATTTTCGCCCTGGACCTTTCGCACGATGTCTTTCGTTGCCGGCGGGATCCTGCTTCTGCCCCTGGCGCGCGCACTCGGCGCCGACCTGCGTGTCCCCTCTGCACGCGACAAGCTGCATCTGATTGTCTCCGGCATGTTTGCCTGCGGCGGGTTCGGCGCCTTGTCGGCGATCGCAATCCTGCTGACCTCGACCGGCCGGGTCGCGATCTGCATCTATACCATGCCCATATGGGTCGTGCTGCTGGCCCGCGTCATGCTCAAGGAGGCGCTGACACCGGCGCGCATGTTGGCATTGACGCTCTGTTGCCTGGGGCTGCTCATCCTCCTGTGGCCGCTGCTGCAGGCCGGGGTGTCCCTGGGCGCGCTGGCCGCGATCGGTGGGGCCGTAAGCTGGGCGATCGGCATCGTTTACCTGAAATGGGCGCGCATCGCGGCGCATCCCCTGACGGTCGCCGTCTATCAGATCTTCGCCGGCGCCCTGGTGTCCGCGCTGGGCATGCTCGTGGCCGGAGAGGGCCCGGAGTTCCCTGTCGGCTTTCAGCCCTGGTTGGGCCTGCTCTATGGTATCGTGGCCGGAACCGCGCTGGGGTATCTGTTGTGGTTCCGGGTCCTGGAGCGCCTGCCGGCCGGGACGGCCGGGCTTGGCGTGCTGCTGGTGCCGGTCTTCGGCGTGATCGCCTCGGCGATCCTGCTGGGGGAACGGCCCACGCCGGCGGACCTGGTGGGCTTCGTACTGATCCTGGCGGCCGCCCTGGTCGCCCTGCGCGCCCCGATCCGCACTGCATGAGTTCAGGGCCGCATGAGTTCAGGGAGAGACAGATGACAGACCAGACACGCAAGTTCGAGCAGTTCAGGACCCTGCATCAACGCAGATCCAGCTTCGTCATCCCCAATCCCTGGGATGCGGGATCGGCGCGGCTTCTGACCAGCCTGGGGTTCGAGGCGCTCGCGACCACAAGCGCGGGCTATGCCTTCTCAAAAGGCAAGCGGGATTCGCTGTCAGCTCTCGGCCGCGCCGAGATGCTGGACAACGCCGCCGGGATCGTTGCGGCCACTCACCTTCCGGTTTCGGCGGATCTGGGCGACGGCTTCGGCGCAGACCCGGAGACCTGTGCCGAGACGATCCGTAGCGCAGCCGACGTCGGCCTTGTCGGCGGGTCGATCGAGGATGCAACGGGCAATCCCGAAGCTCCGGTGTATGAATTTTCGCAGGCCGTTGTGCGCGTTCGCGCCGCGGCGGAGGCAGCTCGGGAGCGCCCCTTCGTCCTGACGGCGCGCGCCGAGAACCATCTCTATGGGCGCGACGACCTCGACGAGACGATCCGGCGCCTTCAGGCCTTCGAAGAGGCGGGGGCGGATGTCTTGTATGCGCCCGGCCTTCCCGACCTCGACGCGATCCGGAGCGTATGCGCCTCGGTTTCGAGGCCGGTCAATGTGGTGATGGGCCTCAAGGGACCGGTCTATTCGGTGGCGGAGCTGGAAGAGGCGGGGGTGCGCCGCATCAGCGTCGGCGGGTCGATGGCGCGGGCGGCCCTCGGCGCCCTGATGCGGGCCGCACGGGAGGTGAAGGAGAATGGCACCTTCACCTATGCGGCCGAAGCCCTGCCCGGTGGGGAGATCGCCGCGCTGATGACGGACAGTGCGTTGGACTCCCGGACATGACTCCAGTCGCAAATGGCTTACGCATAGGCCCCACCTATAGGCCCCACGTATGGGCAATGATTCCTATTCGGGGCCTTCGACCGTCACGCTGTGCAGGGTCCATTCGCCGCCGGCGTTGATTAGCGAGACGCCGTCGAAGCCGCCGGAGAAGGCCCGGTCCCTGGCCTGCAGCAGGACGTCACCGTTCGACGAGACCGTCATCAGGCCATTGTCCTGACGCTGCCAGTCCAGTGACAGCGTCTGGTCGTCGGACAGCGACAGGGATGTGCTGTCCAGCACCAGCTGATCGTCATCCGTTATGCGCAGCAGCGCCAGGGGTTCGGCATTGCCCTCGAGATAGACCAGACGATAGCCATTGCCGAGCTGTCTGCCGCGATAGGGGCCGATATTAAGCTGGCCGCCGGCGAAGTCGCGTCCGGAGAGTTCCGTCGAGATCCGGAAGCTGTCGGGAATGGAGACGGTGGTGTGGGCGGCAGCCGCATCGCCCTGGGACGGCAGGCGGATGCCCAGTTCCCGTTCCAGAACCGATCCCAGCAATTCCATGCCGGTGCCCTGCACGCTCTCCTCGCGGGGCTGGACCTTGCGGCTGGTCAGTCCGCCGTTGCGCACCGAGAAGTCGCCCGTCGCGACGCGCCATTCGGGGTTCGCGGTGTAATTGCCGTCCGCGAAATCGTCGGACAGCAGGGTGGCGAACTCGACCCGGCCGTCATCCTCTTCATCCTCTTCAACCTCGTCCCAGTTGGCCTCGTCCTCGCCGTCGTCGGCTTCCTCCTCATCGGGGGCATCGCCCTCCAGACGTGCCAGCAGTTCGGCCGAGACGCGGCCGGTCGGGTCCATGTCCGCATCGGACTGGTAGGTCCGGATGGCGGTCCGGGTCTTCGGGCCCAGGACGCCATCAGCCGGACCGGCATCGTAACCGCGGTCATTCAGGGCCTGCTGGACGTCGGCGATGTCGCGGCTGGTCAGGTCGTCGCTGTCCTCGCGGTTATCGTCCGCCCGCAGGTCCTCGAGCAGCTCCTCTGTGGCGCGGCCCGTGACCAGGTACCCCCGATCGCGCTCATAGGCCCGGATCGCTTCGCGGGTCGCTGCGTCCATTTCGCCCGAAACGGCCGGGATGCGGTAATCGCGCTGGCGCAGTTCGGACTGGATCGCGGCGATCATCTCCGTATCGCCGTCGGTATCCGAGGCGCCGGTCTCCTCTTCGGGCTCCTCGACGCTGCCGAAGCGCTCCTCGACACTTTCCTCGACATGGTTCAGCAGGGATTGCGACGGCTGTCCCGTCACGAGCAGGCCTTCATCGTCCTGATAGGCCCGGATCGCAGAGCGCGTACGCGATCCCATCAGGCCGTCCTCTGGCCCGGCCTCGTAGCCGAGACGGTTGAGGTGGGTCTGGATCTCCCGGACATCGCGCGATTGCGCGATCTGCACGATGCCGGCGCGATCCGAAGCGGGCTGTGCGCCCAGGGACCCGCGCTCCATGGCAGTTCCGGCGAGGGCAGTCCCGGCGAGTGTTCCGGCGCGTTCGGATGCCGCGAAGGCCGCCCCTGGCAGTGCCGTGGAGGCCAGCAGAACGGCGGCGAGTGCTGTCGAATACCCTTTGGGGGTCATTGGCGAATTCCTCGTTATTATTGCAAATGTTCAGACATTACAGATGACCATGACCCGATCAGATTCAACAAGCAGGACTGACCACCTCGCAAGAAACGTGATGTGATATCTTTGTGATTATATCCGTTCTAGTTCATATGCCTTGAAATCTTGTCCGGCAGATTCCGGTTCTGTTCAGCCTCTCATGAATCAGAGACCGGTGCCCTTGGTGCATGTCGACAGAGCATTGGGTGCAGTCGGCTAAACGCTCCCGGAACCAGAGTTGCAAAGCCGTCAAGAAGGAGACTTGGCGGCTTTCTTGTGTTCTGCAGCGTCTCCTTGGGGTGTCGCCACATCCCGCTGTGAGTTTTCGGAAGGCTGTGGCGTAGCCGGTCGAGAATGATCCCGCCTTCTCCAGCAACTTGACGTCCCCTTCCCCTGCAAACGAACGGGGCTTTTGTGGCCCCGAGCCCATAGGTTGATCATCGACACCACGAACCGGGTGTTCCCTGATCAACAGCAAGGATATCAGCATGCCTCTACCGAAGCGATCGCGGCTCACCGTATCGATCGGGTTGGCGGCCGCCGGCTGTGATCAGGCCGACGTCGAGGCTTCACAGCTGCAGGCACGCCTGCTCTGTCCGGAAGATTGAAACACCTTCAATCCCTGTCGGCGGATGTTGGGGACCTCGTCCGGGCATTCTGCAAGGCCGAGAGGCCGGCCCGTTCGGGTGGAAGCGCCCTCCCATTTGCCCATGCGGCCCGCCATGTCTCTTCGGATGCCAGCGCAGCCATGGGGCTGCATCGGCCGATCGACAGATATGAGGACGAAGCGAATTTGCGAGAAACACGACCCGATCATCAAGTTCCGAAGGGGAAGATCTCATGAGCCGCGCACTCTCCCGGACCATAGGCAGTCTGCTGATTTGTCTTGGCCTGGCGATCGTACCTGCTGCCCAGGCCAAGAATTTGCCCGACCCGGATGCAAAAGCGACCCAGCCCCTACCTGAGCATGACCCGGACGCCATGCTCGACGGCAAGACCGCCCTTGAGTATGCCGAGGACGTCTCTCACGAGGGTGGAACCAAGCCGCGAGCGGCCCTTCAGGCTCTGGCCCGGATGGGCGTCGATGCCTTGCCCGCCCGCGAGCTAGTTCGGGCGTATGCCGACGAGGGCGGTCCATACACCAGGGGCTCGAAGGAGGACGATGACCTGAAGGTCAATTCCCTTTCGGTGCTGGCCGCAATGCGTGCGCCCGAGGCAGAGGACCTCCTGCGGCAGAAAATAATGGATCCGGACTACCTGACGCACGACCGGTCCTATGAAATCCTGCTAACGGCCAGCGGACAGATCGGCGTCGATCATGACACGCTGATACAGGACATGATTTCCCTGACCGAGACGGCGCCGGATCACGCAAGCCGGCTCATGGTGATGGACGCGCTGGAAGCTCCGGTGCAATCCGCCCTTCACGAGGCCGTTTTCAGGACGGACCACAATCAGGCGGCCACCCGTCATTTTCTCGCCAACCTGCCCGCGCTGCACTTTCTCAATGACGCGGCCAAGGTGGACTATCTGCTGGCTCACAGGGAGCTTGCGGTACGGCAGCGCCAGCAAACGCAGGAGGCGCTGGCCGGCATCGGCACCGATGCTGCCCTCGAGGCTGCCTTGCAGCTTGACGGCGATAGCGGTGTCGAGCGGCACCTGACGATCAGCAGGTTTGCAAACGGACCGATGAGCCTGGACAAGATATTGGACAACCTTCTGGCCGAGGCCCGCGCCAGGTCTTCCAGGCAGGACGTCGGGCGGGTGATATCATCCCTTGAATCCATGGTCCGCGACCGGACCGACGATGCAGGCTCGCAGGCCGAGCGTGCGGAAGACCTGCGGCTTTTTGTCGATGCGATGGGCTCGCTGATCGCCGACGGGCCCAGTGACGTGCATAGGGTCACCGGCATTCAGCGGCAGGTGCTGTTTCTGCAGCGCCACGAAGACGCACCGCTGGCCCCTGCACTGGATCCGGTTTTCGATCTGTTCGAGCTGGCCGGCAGCCCGGCTGTCCAAACCGCTGCGGCGCGCGCGCTCCTGCAGAGCCCGGCACGGATCGCCGCGGGCGACCCGGAGTACTTCGTTGACCGATCCTTGGCGCTGCTCTGGACGGCGACCACACCCGAGCTGGCAGAGTTGCCGGTCGGGTTGCTCAGCGCCTTGATGCGCTCGCCGGATCATGTCGAGCTCGTCGTCAACAGGATTGCCGAGCAGGTCGACGACCATCAGGACGGTTGGAGCGTGAACCCGGCCACCGCCGTCGTCACCGTCGCTGGCACGATAGGAGGGCTGGACTTCAGCTCGGTCCGCGAAAAGGCAGGCGGCGTCATGGGCAAGGCCCTGGCCAGCCGGGCGCTCGATATGGACTATCTGGGCCCGCATCTTGCCCGCGGGGGCGGGGCGCTGGCCGTCCTGGAGAGCAACAGCGTCGAGGGCGTGATCGCCGTCTTCACACCCAACGTCTTTGCCGAGGAAAAGCCCGCACAGTATGGCTTCTCGATGGAGTCGTTCATGCAGCCGATGCTGGGGCGGCCAGCCTGGCTGCAACGTGATCCGGACTCGCTCGAGACCTGGATCGCCTTTCTCGAAGAGGTCGAGGCCCTGGACGATCCGGATTTCAGCCCGACCGCCCGCCAGGCCCTGCAAGCGTGGCAATGACAGTGCAGGCAGTCCTCATCCACACGGAACGCAGCGAGGCTGACACATCATGATCACCCGTATCTCGAGGTTCGCAGCGCGGTGGGGTCTGGCAGCTCTGTTTGTCACTACCGGCGTGCCCATGGGGCAGGCACAGCTTGACGGACATGGCCCCGACGCTTGGCAAGTCACCGGCGTCGCAGTGAACGACGAGTTGAACATGCGCATGGGGCCGGGCACGGACTATCCGGTGATCCGGGCCTTTCCTCATGACGCCGCCGGCCTCCAGCAGGTGACCTGTGTGCCATTCATTACCTTCGAGCAAAGCGTCGCCATGTCGGACGCCGAGCGCAAAAACCTGCCGCCGCGCTGGTGTCTGATGTCGGATGCCGATCGGGCCACCCACGGCTGGGTTGCCGGCAGATTCCTGATGGAAGACCAAACCCCGCAGGTCGAAGCAACCCAGACCTCGGACGACCCTGTGGCCAGTGCGGTCGCTCTGGTCGAAAAGCTCTACGCTCGTCACGATCAGTACATGCGAGGGCAATCCTCCAGCCCATTCGAGAGCCCGGTCGCTCACGAGTTCTTCTTTGCAGGGGACATTCCCCAAATCGCCGCCTCGGTGCGGGATGCCGGTGCCGATCCGCTCTACAATGCGCAGGACACCGACATCAGCGGCCTGGCGATCATGCCCGATCCTGACACGCCGGTGCTGCGTGGCATGATTACGGTGCAGGCCGCGTACAGCAACTTTGGCCAGCCGCAAACGGTGGAGTTCAATCTGCGACCCGATACCGCCCGTGACGGGGCACCGATACGGATCATGCGAGTTCAGCACGACGACTGGATGCTCCCCTGAAGCCAGATCCGAGGCGGCAACGCAACTCAGTGCGCCCGATCCAATTGATCAGGCGCACCTCAAAAAAGGAAAACCTCTTCATGAATGCCATTCGCGTCGCATCGACAATCGGGGCCACGATTCTGTTTTCGGGTTTGCTAGCCGCCATTCCATCCGGACCTGGGGCTGTTGCCCAGGACTCCCGGACAATGACGGTGCTTGGCTCGATAGACGGTACGGTCGGGAGCATCGAGCGGAGCTGGGTGACGATCTCGGGAGAGGTCGAGGGCAAGGAGATGTCCTCCGCGGCCTGGCGTCCCTACTCGCCGGCGAACGTCATGGAAGGTGCTCTCGAGGGGATGAGTGAGCAACAGCGTGCGCAGATGGAAAAGCGCATGGAGATGATGAAAGAGATGCTGGGCGACGACGCCGACAGCAATCCGATGGCGCAGATGTTCGGGGGCGAGGGCGAAGACAAGATCGCCTTGCGTATCATGGGCGTTTATCCGGAGGCGGATAAGATCCTGCGCCAAGGCGGCCTTACGATCGAGCTGGACCCGTTCTCTGCCGAGGATGTTGACCAGATCCTGGCCGGGCCCAACAGCGCCGAGATTTCCTATCACAAGAATTTTGGAGAGCCGACCGGGTTCTACGCGTCCTCGCACGATGTCGGAACCGATGCTGTCGTCGAGTTCGACCGGCTGGAGATCGAGGACGGCGGCGGGGCGGCCGAAGGTGCCTTCGAGGCCAGCTTGTGTCCGATTACGGCCCTGATGCAGGGCGACATCGATCCTGACGTCTGTATCCTGGTCGCGGGCCGTTTCGAGACCGAACTTGGCGAGGAGGCGGCGGACAATCCCGGTTCAGGATCTGGCGGGTGACGCGGGGTGTGACGAGGGTGCGCCCCTTTGTAGCCGGTGTTCTGGCCACATTGGTGCTGGCGTTCGGCGGTATGGCGCAGGCACAGCAGACACTTGAGATCCCCGAAGAGGAATTCGAGGCCGTCGAGGACTACAAGCCGATTCCGGTGCCCGATCCGTCGGGTGGGCCGGTCAACCAGATGTTCGAGGCGATGGAACTGGATCTGACCGGGACACTGCCCGAAGCCGTTCTCGACTCGATGCTGGGCGAGTCGCCCTACGCCTTCGTTGACGTGGTCTGGGGCATGGAGGTGAGCGGGGACTGGACCGACAGCATGACGGGCACAGGGACCCTGCAGGTCACCGACTTCACTGAAGGCCGGGGTGCATCGCCCGCGATCGATCGGGAGAAGTTTACCGGGGCAAAGGGCTTCCACATGTACAACGCCCGGCTGGAAACGGACGGCGAGCATGTCTTCACGCTGAGCGCCGTCTTCCCGGCCGACAGCGGCGGACAGGCGCTCGGCACCGAGGTCGAGGAGGTGAAGGGTCTATTCGAAGCGACCTGGCTGTGCCACATGTTCGAGCCCGGGCGCACCGGCTGTGTCGATTATCCCGATGAGTACTACGAGACGGAACTGCCCCGTCTGAGAAAGCTGTATGTTCACCAACAGGGGGCTGACAGGTACAGGATCGAGTTTGACGCGCGTGTGGAGGAATCCCGCAGCCATCGGGACAAGGGGTATCGTTTGACGGAGCTGACGGGCCGCGTCGGTGAGGTGCGGGGCTGGGTCTGCGATCGCGAGTCCTGGGAGAACGATCCGCAGGCATGCGAAGCGCCGGAACCGCTCAAGCTCGTGGAAAACAGCCCCGGGCATGAACGCGAGAATGTCCACCTCGGATCGCCGCGGATCGAAATGGAATTCAACGACCCCGTGGATCCCTTCAGCCTGAAGGAGAATTTCCGTCTGGCGACGCGCGATGCCAAGGGTGACCTGCTCGAGGTGCACGGCCAGATCAACCAGGCCAACGAAAGACTGTACCGGTTCATACCGGATGCCGATCTCGAATCCGGGGTCATCTACGAAGCACGCATCCAGGGCGGTGAAGAGGGGGTGGAAAGCACCACCGGCACGACCCTGCAGGAGGACGCGCATTGGTGGCGGTTCTCGACGCTGGTCGACCTCGAAAACCATGGCGGGCCGGTCGAAGACCCCGTCCGGGTCCATGCCTTTCAGACCATTCGCGACGCCCCTCTGGTGATGGGCAAGCCGGCCGTGCAGCGCATCTATGTGGATTGGCAGCCGCATGACCACATAGACGCCGGCTGGCAGCCCGAAAGCTATCCGGCGGAACTGGATATCAATGTCCTGGATCAGGGCCAGTGGCGCGTACAGCCGCAGCAGGGCGGTGCCATCGATGGCAATGTGGTGCGTGTCGTCCGCTCGGATACGCTCGAGCGGGACCTCGTGAAGGACGAAATCCGGCGCCAGGCACGCCACACCATCAATGTGTTTGGCTGGAAACCAGAGCGGCAGGGGGCAGCGACCGATCTTGAAGTCCGGCTCACCCCCCATGACCCCTGGCCTGCCTCGGTTGCGGCGCCGGAGGTCCTTGCCGAACGCCAGTTGGAGAACTGGCGCGTCGATCCGGACTCGCTGGTCTTTCGATATTCCTTTCTGGAAGTCGGATCATGGAAGGATGGCGTGCCTGAACTCGAGAGGCAGTGGGCAAATGGCATCGTGTCCTTGGCTGAAGAGTTCGCGGTTCAGCTGATGCCGATCAAGGAAGCCTATGGCATCGACACCACACGGACTCCCGATCGTGCCTATGTGAACACTGGTCGCGGCATCGTCCCTGGCGGAGTCGACGCCGTCGTTACGACGGCCGAAGCCTTGGGATGGATCGGCATTTCAAGCCTTGAGGAGTGGGCTCAGGAAAAAGGCCGTCCCACAGTGAGCCTGGACTCACTCAAGAACACGATCCGGAAGTTGCGCGGGGAACTGCAGGCCGTGGTGCAGCCGAACGATATTCTGGTCGTATTTTCCCCACCGGAGTTTTACGGAGCAGGGCAGTCAATTCACGGGACGTTCAGTCATGCAGCCCATCGCGGCATTGTCCTGCCCATCACGACGGCCCGCTCACACTCGGCCCTGGCGCAGGCACTCGTCCATGAGTTTGGACATTATTTTGGGCTGGCCCACCGCCCTGCCGATGCGTCTGAGGTCTTCTACGCGCCGTCGGTCTACAGCGATTACAGCATCGAGGGGTTCCGCGTGGCACGCGGCGGCATGTCAGGGCAGAACAAATCTGCCGTCGAGGGAAATGGGGAACATCCCACGACCCTGGCGCCGCTCATGTGGCCCTACGCGATCCCCCGTCGGGAGGCTTTCATCAGCGAAGGCAATTACAATGCTTTGATGCGCGTCCTCGAAGCCCGCTAAACGTGCCGTGTGGAATAGGTGTCGTGTTCAGCCATCAAGATGGCTGAAGGAGTCCGACCTATCTTATGAGACGAAAGGAGTCTCACATGGCCGAGCCACAGCTTTCCGTTCGCAGCGCCAAGGCACGCGATCTTGCCCACCGGCTGGCACAGAGGGAGAAGCATTCGATCGCCAACATCGTCGAGCCCGCTGGAAGCCTATGAGATTCGCGAGGCCGGGCGCGAGCCGGCTAAGGATTTCTATGCCAGGCTTTCGACCAAATACGGAACCGACATCGATATCGAGGCTATCATCCGCGAGAAACGGACCTTTCATACGGGGCCGGACCTTTGGTCTTCCTCGACACCAATATGGTGTTGGAGACCCGCGCAGAACGCCGGAGCCGGCGGTGGTTGCCTGGCTCGTTCAGCATGGTGCCGAGCTCGCCCTGCCAACCGTGACCATCGCGGAGATGGCTTTTGGCGTTGCAAAAATCCGACCCGATCAGCGTGCTGCGCGGCTCGAACAGGGGCTTGCCGAATGGCGGTATCGTTCTCCACTCCCATCTGTCCTGGGAGAGTGTGGGAGATAGGTATCCAGTTGCCGGACGTCATCAGAGCGGCATGTAGCAAAGATGAAGCAAGACGGGGATGGACGGAGGGCCTCCTGCAAGGGGGTTGTCAGTCACCCTGGTTTACGCAGTTCCTGAGCGCTTCCCCGGCCAGCAAGCGGCGGATGTTCTCGGCGACGTTGCGGGCGATTCCCTCATAGGAGATATCCGTGACCCCGGCGACATGGGGTGTGGCGAGCACGTCGCTGCGTCCCAATAACGGGGAGTCAATGGGCAGGGGCTCCTGCTCGAAGACGTCCAGGGCGGCGCCGCGCAGGCGGCCGGTCTCCAGTTCTGCCAGTAGGGCGTCGTGATTCAGCAGCCCGCCCCTGCTGGCATTGATGATGCAGGCGCCCTCGGGCAGCCGGGCGAGAGCGTCGGCGTCGAGCAGGCGGTGCGTCTCAGCGCTGAGCGGCAGGCAGAGGAACAGGAAATCCGATTGCCGTAGCAGCGTGGGCAGTTCCCCGAGGCCACCCAGCCAGTCCAGGCCCAGGTCTTCTGCCAGTCTGCGGTCAGGAGTGCGCTTGATCGCGATCTGCCGCAGGCCGAAGGGGTGCAGACGCTGGGCCAGGGCCTGGCCAATGCCGCCCAGCCCCACGAGGCCGGCCGTCTTGCCCATCAGGGCCTGGCCGGACGGACCGCCCCAGGAGGCGCCGTCCTGGATGCTCTTCTGCAGAACCGGCAGCCGGCGGCTTAGGGCGATGGCAGCCATGACGCACCACTCCGCCACCGACTCCGCATTGCCGGAGCCGGCGGTGGGCACATTGGCCACAGCGATGCCGCGCTGGCGGGCCGCCTGCTGGTCCACGCCCTCCAGGCCCGCGCCCCACTGCTGGATCAGGCGCAGACCGGCGATCCGGTCCATCAGCGCTCCGTCGAAGCGCGCCATGGCGGGAATGATGACGTCGGCCGACGTGGCCCCCTCCGCCAGCACGGCCGGATCCACGGCCTCCACCTCGGCCTCCACGCCGGCCCCGGGCAGGACCGTCCGGAAATAGTCCAAGGCCGAGCGGAAGCCGTTGCTGGCCACCACGATTCTGACAGGTTTCATAGAGACTTGCCCAATCCTTCTCCCAATCTACCTAAATGCGCTTGGTAGCATGAAGTATCGAGCGATCGGAGCCTTTTCTGTGTGTAATCTGTCATGTCCTGGCCGTCGCTGGTTGGGATCCTGCCAAGCCATGAATATGGGGGCAGTTCAGAAGAGACTGTCATAGGTTCCTGATTTGACCGCATGAAGCGGAAGGCTCACCTTTGCTTTTCCGGGCAATCGCCCGATTGCGCCGCCGTCCCCTGCGCCTGGTCTGACAAGGAGCCTCGAGATGTGGATTGAATGGTTTGCACCATCATCACTCCAGCCGATCCTCTGGATCGTTCTGGGGACGCTGGGGATGTACCTGACGATCCTCGGCTTTGCCAGGTGGTCCGGCGTGCGCAGTTTTGCGGAGATGTCCACCTTCGACATCGCGGTCACGATTGCCCTGGGCTCCCTCGTGGCAACCACCATCGTCGCCAAGACTCCGCCACTGCTCCAGGGCATGACGGCCGTGGCCACCCTGTTCGCCATCCAGCTGGTCGTTTCGCGCCTGCGCAGCCGCTTTGCCGTCTTCAAGACCTCGACCGACAATGCGCCGATCCTGCTGATGGGGCCCGGTGGTACACTCAAGCCCTCGAACATGCGCATTGCGCGGGTGACCGAGGACGACCTGCGCACCCACCTTCGCAAGGCGAACGTCGTGGATCCAAGCTTGGTCCAGGCCGTCGTGATGGAAGGGACGGGAACGATCAACGTCCTGCACAGCCACGCGGGCGACATGCCGGAGGATGGATGGATCCTCCAGGGAGTCCGCGATTACGACGGTGCCGGGGAAACCCCCAGGACCTGAGCACAGGGCAGGGCGCAGACGACGTAGGGTGAGACTCCCCTCCGTTCAAATAGGGACGCCCGGGAGATCGCGATGCTAGTCTCGCCGCTTTCAAGGTTTCGGGACATCCTGGGGGCACGATCATGAGCGGAATGGCGAACGCACGGCGCGTGTTTCAAATGGTGCTGGCACTGGGCGGCGTCCTCTTTCTCTCCTGCGGACAGGAGGTGCAGGCGGAGGCCGACGGGCCGGATGCCTGGCGTGTGGTGGATGTGGCGTCCGAGGACGTTCTGAACGTGCGCATGGGGCCGGGCACGGACTATGCCGTGATCGGCGAGTTCGCCCATGATGCCCGGGGACTGCAGCAGGTGACCTGCGTTCCCCTGGTGCCGCGCGAGATCTTCTTCGAGATGAGCGAGGCCGAGCGCGCCGCCCTGCCGCCGCGCTGGTGCCTGATGGAAAGCGCGGACAACAGCACGCGCGGCTGGGTGGCCCAGCGCTATCTGGGCGAGGACTTTGCGGTGACGGGTGAAGACGCGGCTGAGCAGGCGCCCGATCCGGCGCAGGAGGCCGAACGCCTGGTCCAACGGCTCTACCGCGATCACCTGCAGTCCATGACGGGCAACATGACCAGCCCGCTCGCCCTCGAGCGTGCCGGCGACTTCTTCACTGCACCGCTCGCGGAGCGCATGGCCAGCGAAGGCCTGCAGGCCGATCCGCTGCTCGATGCCCAGGACAGCGACATCACGAACCTCGACATCGCGCTCGACGAGGAGCGCCCCATGTTCCGCGGCCTGATCACCGTCAACGCCGACTTCCGCAACTTCGGCCAATCACGCCGGGCCGTCGTGCGCCTGCGCTATGAGAAGGGGGAGCCTCGCGTCATCCGCATCGAGCACGAGGCGTGGACGTTCGAATAAGGCTCAGGGAATGATCTGGGGATGAGCCGTCAGCTTGCAGCATGATAATGGCTGCCCCGGCTTAGCTCCAAGCAAACGGCTTATCACCAATGGGTGCATTCATTGTCATTTGACAGCCATTGAATAGGTTGATATCAACCTTATGAATTGAAGCAGGGAGAGTGCTCGCATGTGGGGGCGTAAAGTGTTTGCTGCACTTGCCGTGGTCCTGGCGCTGTCCTTCGGGGCGGGGCCGGTGTTGGCCGAAGGGCCGGAGCCCGAGCGCTCCGGCCACCAAAGCGTCAACGGCATCGACTACTATTACGAGATCCACGGCGAGGGCGAACCCTTGCTGTTGCTGCACGGTGGGCTGGGGACCTTCGAGATGTTCACGCCAGTCCTGCCGGTTCTGACCGAGACCCGGCAGGTGATCGGGGTCGATCTCTACGGCCACGGACGCACGCAGCTGGTGGGCGGCCGGCCCCTGGACCTTGCCGGGATGGGCCGTGACATGGCCGCGCTGGCGGAGGAGTTGGGCTATGAGCAGGTCGACGTCATGGGCTATTCCCTGGGCGGCGGCGTGGCCGGGCAGATGGCGGTGCAGCACCCCGAGCGTGTGCGGCGCCTTGTGCTGCTGTCCGCGCCCTTCGAGCGCGCCGGCTTCCACGACGGCATCCAGGCACAGATGGAGCAGATCGGCGCCCAGCAGGCCGAGGCCATGAAGGACACCCCCATGTACCAGGCCTATGCCAACGTGGCGCCGGACGTGACGGCCTTCCCCGACCTGTTGGATGCGGTGGGCGAGCTGCTGAGCCAGCCGGACTCCTTCACGCTGGATGTCGAGGCGCTGGAGCCGCCGGTGATGCTGGTTTACGGCGACGGCGACATGATCCGCCTGGAGCACATGGTCGAATTCTACAAGCGCCTGGGCGGCGGCCAGCGCGATGCCGGCTGGGAGCGCGAGCACATGCCGGAGAACCGCCTGGCCATCCTGCCGAACATGACCCACTACGAGCTGTTCGGTGCGCCCGCCATGGTGCGCAGCGTGCTGCCGTTCCTGAACGGCGAGGCGCCAGCCCTGAGCTGGGCGCATACGAACGAAGCCGCAGAGTGATTGCGGCCAAGACGTGTCTCTTAACCACGGCACGGCCAGAAGGCACGGCCAACAGAAAGGAAAAGCTGATGAGCTATATCGACGGGTTTGTTCTGGCTGTGCCCACGGCCAATCGCGAGACCTTTCGCCAACACGCTGAAACGGCCGGTGCGGTGTTCAAGGAATACGGCGCGCTGAAGGTCATGGAGTGCTGGGGAGACGACGTTCCGGACGGCGAGGTCACCTCGTTCCCCATGGCCGTGAAGCGCAAGGAGGATGAGACGGTGGTCTTCGGCTGG
Organism: Fodinicurvata halophila; assembly: GCF_042651425.1. Classification (NCBI taxonomy): domain Bacteria; kingdom Pseudomonadati; phylum Pseudomonadota; class Alphaproteobacteria; order Rhodospirillales; family Rhodovibrionaceae; genus Fodinicurvata; species Fodinicurvata halophila. Next base: position 17,616 of record NZ_JBHSCW010000005.1, read on the forward strand.
ATCGTCTGGCCCTCGCGCGCCGTGCGCGACGAATCGATGCCCAAGGTCATGGAAGATCCGCGCCTGCAGATGGATGCGAACCCCATGCCCTTCGACGGCAAGCGCATGATCTTCGGCGGTTTCTCGCCGATCGTCGAGCTGTGAGCCCTCCAATCAGGTAAGGAAACGCCATGCCTGAAGCCAATACGAAAACCTTTGCCAGGGAGAGCGCAGGCGCCACCCCGGGTGCCGTTTATCTCAACCTGCCAGTGGGTGACTTGGGGCGCAGCCGCCGCTTCTTCGAGGCGCTGGGCTATCGCTTCAACGAGCAGTTCAGCAACGACGAGGTGGCCTGCCTGATCCTCTCGGAGCAGATCCGCGCCATGTTGCACCTGCCGGCCAGCCTGAAGCGCTTCACCGAGAAGGACATCGCCGATGCGCGCACCTCCACCGAGGTGCTGCTGGCCCTGCAGCTGGACAGCCGGGCGGCGGTGGATGCCCTGATGGACAAGGCGCTGGCGGCCGGCGCACCGGAGCCCCGCGCCCCCGAGGAACACGGCTTCATGTACGGCCGCACCTTCGAGGACCCGGACGGCCACATCTGGGAAGCCTTCTGGATGGACCCGGCAGAGATGCCGCGCTGAACCACGACAGGACAAGGATCGGTCATGACCACAGAGCAAACGATCGTCCCCTGCCTCTGGTTCGACGACCAGGCCGAGGCGGCGGCAACGTTCTACACCTCGCTGTTTCCCGACTCCGGCATCGCGGAGACCACCCGCTACAGCCGCGCGGCGGCAGAGATGTCCGGGCGTCCGGAAGGTGCTGTCATGACCGTCGGCTTCCGGCTGGCCGGCCGGTCCTTCGTCGGCCTGAACGGCGGACCGCTGTTCCGCTTCACGCCGGCCATCTCGCTCTTCGTCAGCTGCGCGGACGTGGAGGAAGCCCGGGGGCTCTTCGAGCGACTGGCCGAGGGAGGGACGGCCCTGATGCCCTTCCAGGAATACCCCTTCAGCGCAGGCTATGGTTGGGTGGCGGATCGCTTCGGCCTGACCTGGCAGGTCAACGGCACGCCGCGCGAGCAGGCGATTGCGCCCAGCCTTCTCTTCACCGGAGCGCAATGCGGCCGGGCCGAAGAGGCCATGCAGGCCTATACCTCCCTGTTCCCGGACTCCGCCGTCCAGACAATCGATCGCTATGGTTCCGATGCGGCACCGGACAGGGAGGGAACGGTCCGCCAGGCCGTCTTCACGCTGGCGGGGCAGGAATTCCGGGCCATGGACTCGGCCCTGGCCCACGACTTCACTTTCAACGAGGCGCTGTCCCTGCAGGTGCTCTGCGACAGCCAGGACGAGGTCGACCGCTACTGGACTCAGCTCGGCGAGGCGGGCGATCTTGAGGCCCAGCGCTGCGGCTGGCTGAAGGACCGCTTCGGCCTCTCCTGGCAGGTGGTGCCGCGGGCGCTGCCGCGCCTTCTGAAGGACGAGGACGCCGGCAAGGTCGACCGCGTGACCGGTGCGATGCTGCAGATGAGGAAGCTGGAGATTGCCGCTTTGGAACAGGCTTATACGGGAGGACAGTCATGATCACGCTTACGACCTATCGCTGGGTGCCACCCTTTGCCCAGGGACTGGTGCGCGACATGCGCGTGCGCTGGGCGCTGGAGGAGGCGGGACTGCCCTATCGCACGCGCCTGATCGACCTGGAGCAGCGGGACAGTCCCGAGCACCTGGCCCGCCAGCCCTTCGGGCAGGTGCCGGCCTATGAGGACGAGACCGTCAGCCTGTTCGAATCGGGCGCCATCGTCCTGCACATCGGCGCGCGCAGCGAGGTCCTGCTGCCGATGGACCCGGCCGCCCGGGCGCGCAGCGTCACCTGGCTGCTCGCGGCCCTGAACACCATGGAGCCGGCGATCCAGACGCTGGCCGAACTCGACCTGTTCCACGCCGAAGAGGACTGGGCGCGCCAGCGACGGCCGGCGGCCGAGAAGGCCGCCCGGCGGCGCCTGGACCAGCTGGCGGCCTGGCTGGGCGACCAGGAGTACCTGGAAAACCGTTTCACGCTGGGCGACCTGATGATGGCCTGCGTGCTGCAGATCCTGCGCGGGACAGATCTGGTGGAGGAGCAGCCTCGGCTGGTCGCCTATCTGGCCCGCTGCGAGCATCGTCCGGCCTATCGCCGGGCGCTGAAGGACCACATGGCCGTCTTCGCGGAGAGCGAGGCGGCGGCCAGCGCGTCCTGACGCAAACCCGGGTCTATTTCGAGCGCCAGCCGCGCAGGCTGTCGGTGATTGCCCGGGCGGCGTGTTTGACGGCCGGTGCGATCTGTTTGCGCGCCTCTTCTTCCGACCAGTGACTGACCGCGGTGGTCATGCTGATGGCCGCCACCAGGCGGCCGTCGTGGTCCAGGATCGGGGCTGCGACGGAAATCTCGCCGTCGGCGGCTTCCTCGTTGACCAGGGCGTAGCCGTCACGGCGGACGACCTGCAGGCGCTTCTCCAGCACCTCCGGGTCGGTGACTGTCTGCGCCGTCATGGCCGTCAGCGGCGCCTCGTGGAGGCGCCGGCGCTGCTCGGCCGGCGGCAGCATGGCCAGCATGGCCAGGCCAGTGGAGGTGGCGTGGGCCGGCATGCGGCGGCCGATCATCGAGGTCGGGTTGATCCGGCGCGCCCCGGGCATGCGGATCAGCAGCATGGCTTCCGGCCCATCCAGGATGGAGACGTTGACGGTTTCCTGCCACTCGTCGCGCAGGGCCACGACGACGGGGATCGCGGCCTCGTAGAGCGGGCTGGACTGCAGGTAGCGATAGGTCGAGTCCAGCGCCTTGGGGGTCAGGCGATAGCGCCGGGTCTGCGCGTCTTTCGCCAGATAGCCCATCTCGGTCAGTGTATGGACCGCGCGCTGGACGGTGGGCACCGCCAGGCCGGTGGCGTTGGCGATTTCGCTGAGGCCCATGGCCTCCCAGCCGTTGGAGAAGACCTCGAGCACGTGCAGTCCGCGGGCCAGGGCGGTGATGAAGAGCGGGTTTCGCTCTGCGCCGGCCTGTGATGGTGGGGCAGGGACGTCCTCGGAAGGGGCTTTGGCGGAGTCGTGGGCCATGCTCTGCCGGTCCTGTGGTCTAGTGTCTTCCGTTGTCTTCCGTCTCCTGGCGGAAACGTCATGGTTGATTCTTTTTCAGGGCGGTTTCATACTTATAAGTGATAAATAATTATCGTACAACGATAAGATAAAAAGAGAACAAGAATTGCCGATCGGTTTATCTGAACAGGAGGATAGGACATGCAATCCCGTTTGCTCATGGCCACGGCCTTTGTCGTGTCCTTTGCGGCTGCTCCGGCAGCGGCGGAGGACCTGACGATCGCCCTGGCGGCGGAACCCACTTCCGTCGACCCCCATTATCACAACTTGACACCGAACAACGCCCTGACGCGGCATATCTTCGAGCCGCTGATCAAGCAGGACGAGAACCAATCCCTGGAACCGGGCCTGGCCACGGAATGGGGCGTCACGGACGACCCCCTGGTCTGGGAGTTCAAGCTGCGCGAGGACGTGACCTTCCACGACGGTACGCCGTTCACGGCCGAGGACGTGGCCTTCACCATCGAACGGGCGCCGGACGTACCCAACAGCCCCTCGAGCTTCAGCCTCTACATCAACGACATCGCCGAGGTCGAGATCGTCGACGAGCACACGGTGCGCTTCCATACCGAAGAGCCCGTGCCCCTGATGGCCAACAACCTGTCCACGGTGGCCATCATCAGCAAGAAGCACGCGGAAGGCGCCTCCACCGAGGACTTCAACAGCGGCGAGGCGGCCGTCGGCACGGGCCCCTACCAGTTCGTCAGCTACACGCCCGGCGAGGAAGTCGAGATGGCGGCCTATGACGACTACTGGGGGGATGAGCCGCAGTGGGACAACGTCACCTTCCGGCCGGTTACCAGCGCCTCGGCCCGCGTCGCCGGTCTGCTGTCCGGCGATATCGACGTGATCGAAGGGGTTCCGACGAACGACGTGGCCTCGCTGGAGGAGGACGAGGATGTCTCGATCTGGCAGGGCATTTCCAACCGCGTGATCTACATCCACCTGGACAGCGACCGCGAAGTGACGCCCCAGATCACCGCCAAGGACGGCAGCGAGATCGAGAACCCGTTGCGCGACACCAAGGTGCGCAAGGCCCTGTCCATCGCCATCGACCGCGAGTCGATCGTCGAGGACGTGATGGAGGGTATCGCCATCCCGGCCGGGCAGTTGCTGCCCGAGGGCTTCTTCGGGGTCTCCGAGGACATCGAGGTACCGGAATACCAGCCCGAGCGCGCCCAGGAACTGTTGGCCGAGGCGGGCTATGAGGATGGCTTCAGGATGACGGTTCACGGACCGGCCGGTCGTTACATCAACGACGAGCAGGTGCTGCAGGCCGTGGCCCAGATGTGGAGCCGCCTCGGCATCGAGACCGAGGTCGAGACGATTCCGGTCTCGGTCTATTTCGGCCGCGCCTCGGACCTGGAGTTCTCGGTGATGCTGGTCGGCTGGGGCGCCGGCTCCGGCGAGGCCTCCTCGCCCCTGCGCGCGCTGCTGGCGACCTACGAGCCTGACGCCGGCTTCGGGGCCACCAACCGCGGGCGCTACTCCAACGAGGAAATGGATGCCCTGCTGAAGAAAGCCCTGGTCACCGTGGATGACGAGAAGCGCGACGAGCTTCTGGCCCAGGCCACGGAAGTGGCCATGGAGGATGTCGGCCTGATCCCGGTGCACTTCCAGGTCAATACCTGGGGCACCCGTGACGGCCTGGAGTACATCCCGCGGACCGACGAGTACACGCTCGCGACCTCCGTGCGTCCGGTTGACTGAAGCGTATAACGGATAGTCCCGGTGTCATCCTTGTCCTGGAGGCAAGGTGATGCCGGGGCGACCGTCTTGAGGAGAGCCGTGGAATGACGGTCTTCATAATCCGTCGTCTGCTTCAGAGCTTTTTCGTACTGGTGGCCATGACTGTGATCGTGTTCGTGGCCGTCTATGCCATCGGCAATCCGGTGGATATCCTGATCGCCCCCGACGCCACCCAGGCGGAGCGCACGGCGGCGATCGCCCGGCTGGGTCTCGACCAGCCGCTTCACCAGCAATACATCTCCTTCGTCGGCAATCTGCTGCAGGGCGACGTCGGCCGCTCCTTCGTGTTCAACGTGCCGGCCTTCTCGCTGGTGTTGAGCCGCCTGCCGGCGACACTCGAACTGGCCCTCTTTGCGCTGTCCCTGTCCATCCTGGTCGGCATCCCGCTGGGCCTCTGGGCCGGCCTCAAGCCGCACAGCATTGCTGGGCATTCCATCATGGTGGGCTCGATCTTCGGGTTCAGCCTGCCCAACTTCTGGCAGGGACTGATGCTGATCCTGCTGTTTGCCGTGCTGCTGGGCTGGCTGCCGTCGGGCGGGCGCGGCGAGCCGGGCGAGTTCCTGGGCATGCAGTCCACGCTGTTCTCCATGGACGGCTGGTCGCACCTGGTGCTGCCGGCCCTGAACCTGGCGCTGTTCAAGATGGCCCTGATCATCCGCCTGACCCGGGCCAGCGTGCTGGAAGCCATCCAGCTTGATTTCGTGAAGTTCGCCCGCGCCAAGGGCCTGCACGAGCGGCGCATCGTCAGTGTGCACATCCTGAAGGTCATCATGATTCCGGTGATCACCATCATCGGCCTGGAATTCGGCACCCTGATCGCCTTTGCGGTGGTGACGGAGACGGTCTTTGCCTGGCCGGGCATCGGCAAGCTGATCATCGATTCCATCTTCGTGCTCGATCGCCCCGTCATCGTCTCGTACCTGATCGTCATCGTTCTGACCTTCATCACGATCAACCTGATCGTGGACGTGCTCTATTCGGTCTTCGACCCGCGGGTCCGGCTGCAGGATCTGGGTTCATGACCATACAGGAGCACCAGGCCCGGGAGGGGGGCGTCGCAAACGCCGAGGCGGCCCCCGCCAAGGACACGCCATTCCGGCGCACGCTGCGCGAGTTCATGGCCAGCAAACTGGCCGTAGTCGGTGCGGCCGTCCTGCTGCTGATCGTGTTTGCCGCGATATTCGCGCCCTGGATCGCGCCGCAGAACCCCTATGACCTGACCGAGATCCGGGTGGAGCACAGCCGCCTGCCGCCCGGCACGGCCGGACGCGCCGATCCCGCCAGGCAATCCCTGCCCATCCAGATTTCCAGCGCGGCGGAGTCCGGCAGCGAAAGCCTGGAGCTGAGCGGCGATGTGCCCTTCGAAAGCGTTCAGGCCGAGTGGGAAAGGGTCGAGTCCGACCGTGTGGCTGTAAGCCTGGACCCGCAACCGGCAGAGAACCTCGAGACCCTGGAGCGGGAGCTGAGGGTGGAAGGCCTGCCGCGCGGGGCCGAACTCTCGGTGGGCGAAGAACACGATTTCCGGAATTTCTGGTTGGTGACACCGGAGGAGATCACGGCGTTCGAGGTGCAGTTGCCCGAGGGCTATGAAGGCGACTTCGAACTGGAGATCCGGGCCCAGCAGGCCGAGGGCGAGGTCGAACAGCTCTATTGGCTGGGCACCGACGGGCAGGGCCGCGACATGTTCTCGGCTATCATCTATGGCCTGCGCATCAGTATCTCCGTGGGCATCTTCAGCGGTGCGCTGGCCCTGATGATCGGCCTGGTGGTCGGGCTGACCGCCGCCTACGCGGGCGGACGGATCGATGCCCTGATCATGCGCATCGTCGACTTGCAGCTCAGCTTCCCGGCCATCCTGGTGGCGCTGCTGCTGCTGGCGATCCTGGGGCGCGGACCGGACAAGGTGATCCTGGCCTTGGTCATCGCCCAATGGGCCTACTACGCACGCACGGCCCGCTCGGCCGGGCTGGTGGAACGCAGCAAGGAGTATATCGAGGCGGCGCGCTGCCTGGCGCTCAGCCGCTGGCGCATCGTCCTGCGCCACATGCTGCCCAACTGCATTCCGCCCATGATCGTGGTGGGTACGGTCCAGGTGGCCAATGCCATCGCCCTGGAGGCGACGCTCAGCTTCCTGGGACTGGGAATGCCGCAGACCGAGCCGTCGCTGGGCCTGCTGATCTCCAACGGCTTCGACTACCTGCTTTCCGGGCGCTACTGGATCAGTGTCTTCCCCGGCGTGGCCCTGCTGGTCACCATCGTCGCCATCAACCTGGTGGGCGATCGCCTGCGCGAGGTCCTGAACCCGAGGATGCGCCGCGATGACTGATCCCCTGCTCCAGGTCGACCGACTGCAGACCCACTTCGAAACCTATTCCCGCCCGGTGAAGGCGGTGGACGGGGTCAGTCTTTCGCTGCGCTCCGGCGAAGTCCTGGGCCTGGTGGGTGAAAGCGGCTCCGGCAAGTCGGTAACGGGCTTCTCGATCATGGGGCTGGTCGATCATCCCGGGCGCGTGGTGGGGGGCTCCATCCGCTTCGACGGGCAGGAGCTCGTGGGCCTGGCGGGCGAACAGCTGCGGCGCTATCGCGGGCGCCGCATCTCCATGATCTTCCAGGACCCCATGATGACCCTGAACCCGGTGCTGCGCATCGACACCCAGATGGTGGAAACCCTGCAGGCGCACCAGGACATCTCGCGCGCGGCGGCGGTGCAGCGCTGCCGCGAGTCGCTGACCATGGTCGGTATCTCGGCGCCGGAGGCGCGCCTGAGGAATTATCCGCACCAGCTGTCCGGCGGCATGCGCCAGCGCGTGGCCATCGCGATAGCCCTGCTGAACGATCCCGAACTGATCATCGCCGACGAGCCGACCACGGCGCTGGATGTCACCATTCAGGCGCAGATTCTGGCGGAGGTCCAGCGCCTGGTGGAGCAGAAGGGGGTGGCCATGATGCTGATCACCCACGACCTCTCGGTGGTGGCCGGCCTGGCCGATCGCATCGCCGTGATGTATGCCGGCCGTATCGTGGAGCAGGGGCCCTCGGACGCGGTGATCAGCGCGCCGCGACACCCCTATACGGCGGGCCTGATCGCCTCTGTGCCCTCGCGTAACCAGCGGCGACAGCGGCTGCGTCAGATTCCCGGCATGACGCCCTCCATGACGCACCTGCCGGAAGGCTGCCCCTTCCATCCGCGCTGTCCCAAGGCGCAGGATCTCTGTCGCAGCGAACCCGAGGACAGCTGGCAGGGCAATCGCTCCTGGCGCTGTCATTTTCCCGTAGGCAAGGACGAGAGTATCTGGTCATGACCTCGGCAGAGCCCCTGATCACCCTGGAGACCGTTTCGAAGCGCTTCACGCGCAGGCTGGATGTGGCGGAGCGCCTGGCCCGCGGCCTGGGGGCGAAAATCAAGGAGCAGACGGTTCACGCGGTGGACCGGGTGACCCTGAACGTGGGCAAGGGCGAAGTGGTCGGCCTTGTGGGCGAAAGCGGCTGCGGGAAGTCCACTCTGGGCCGCATCGTGGCCGGACTGCACAAGCCTTCTGACGGCCGTTTCCTCTACCGGGGGCAGCCGGTCGAACAACTGGCCAAGCGCGATGCGGCCCATCTGGACCTGGCGATCCAGATGATCTTCCAGGACCCCATGGCTTCGCTCAATCCGCGCATGAAGGCGGGGCAGATCATCGGCGAGGCGGTGCAGGCTCATGGCCTGGTGCCGCGCGCCGAACAGAAGGACTATGTCGCCCAGATGATGCAGCGCGTAGGCCTGGATCCGGACTATCGCGCGCGCTATCCGCACCAGTTCTCCGGCGGGCAGCGCCAGCGCATCGGCATCGCGCGCGCCCTGGCCGTGAAGCCGGAAATGCTGGTCTGTGACGAGTCGGTGGCCGCCCTGGACGTCTCGATCCAGGCTCAGGTGCTCAACCTCTTCATGGAGCTGCAGCAGGATTTCGGCCTGACCTATCTGTTCATCAGCCACGATCTGGGGGTGGTCGAGCATCTCTCGGACCAGGTGGTGATCATGTACCTCGGGCGGGTGGTGGAACAGGCCCCCACGGCGGAACTCTTCGCCGGCCCCAACCATCCCTATACCCAGGCGTTGCTGGAGGACGTGCCGCGCCTGGAAGCCGGCAAACGCCGCTTCCATCCGATCAAGGGAGAGATTCCCTCGCCGCTGGACCCGCCGCCCGGCTGTCATTTCCATCCGCGCTGCCCCCATGCCTTCGACCGCTGCCGGGTGGAGGAGCCGGCTTTGGAAGAGATTGCACCGGGACACTTCTCCGCCTGCCACCTCAACACCACCTCAAGGACAGACAGACCATGACCCCCGATCGTGCCCCCTCATCCGACCAGACCTTGCCGGAGGCCATTCCGGCGCAGGGGACGGACCGTCCTTCCTCGGATGTCGTGGAGTGGCTGCGCCGGCTGGTGGGCTTCCCCACGGTCAGCCGGGACTCCAACCTGGCCCTGATCGAGCATGTGAAGGACTATCTCGCGGCGCGCGGCATCGCGTGCCACGTGCTGCCGAACGAGGAGGGCAACAAGGCCAATCTCTGGGCGCGCATCGGCCCGGACCGGCCGGGCGGTGTGGCACTCAGCGGGCATACCGACGTGGTGCCGGTGGAGGGGCAGGATTGGGACAGCGACCCCTTTACCCTGGAGGAACGCAACGGAGCTCTGGTGGGGCGCGGGACGGCCGACATGAAGGGGTTCCTGGCCTGCTGTCTGGCGCTGGTGCCGCGCATGCAGGAGGCGCCGCTGGCCCGGCCCATCGACCTCTGCTTCTCCTATGACGAGGAGGTGGGCTGTCGTGGTGTCGACGGTCTGATCGAATACATCGCCACATTGGAGAACAAGCCCGGCCTTTGTCTGGTTGGCGAACCCACCGGCATGGACGTGGTCACCGGCCACAAGGGCAAGCTGGCCGTGGAATGCGTGGTGAAGGGCAGTATCGCGCACTCGAGCCTGGCGCCGCGCGCGGCCAATGCCGTGCAGACGGCGGCGCGGCTGGTGGCACGGATTGCCGACATGGCCGACGCGGTGGAACGCGACGGGCCCTTCGATCCCCGCTATGACGTGGAGCACACGACGATCCACGTGGGCCAGCTGCAGGGCGGGCAGGCGCTGAACATCGTGCCGGACCACTGCTCCTTCGTCTTCGAGTTTCGGCACCTGCCCCTGGACGATCCTTTTGCCAAGCTGGACGAGCTCAAGGCCTATGGCCGGGAGCTGGAGGCGGCCATGCAGAAGAAGGCACCGGAGGCGTCCGTCACCTGGACCCAGCTCTTCTCCTTCCCCGGCCTGGACATGGACGAGGACGCGGAGGCCGTTACCTTCATGAAGGGCCTAGCCGCCACCAACAGCACGCGCCGGGTCGCCTATGGGACCGAGGGCGGCAAGTTCCAGCAGCACGCCGGCATTCCGACGGTGATCTGCGGGCCGGGGCATATCGACCAGGCCCACAAAGCGAACGAGTTCGCCGCCCTGTCCCAGTTGGCGGAAATGGAGCAGCTGCTCGGCCGGCTGGTCGAGCGGCTGTGCAAGGACGCCTGAAGGTGTAGGCTGCCCGGCAGCGCATAAGCCAAGAGGAGGAGAGCATGGCACAGGACGAACGGACCTGGGAAGCGGGTGAGCGCAGGCGCCTGCAGCTGCTGACCTGGCCGGATATCGAGGAGTACCTGCAGAGCTCGCGCAGCATCCTGATCCCCATCGGCTCCACCGAGCAGCACGGACCCACGGGCCTGCTGGGCACCGATGCGCTCTGTCCGGAAGTGCTGTCCCGTGGCATAGCCGCGCGCACCGGAGCCCTGATCGCGCCGACGTTGTCCATCGGGATGGCGCAGCATCACCTGGGCTTTCCGGGCAGCATCTCGCTGCGCCCCAGCACGCTGATCGCCGTGGTGCGCGACGTGGTGACCTCGCTGGCCAGCCAGGGCTTCGAGCGCTTCTTCTTCGTCAACGGACACGGCGGCAACATCGCTACCCTGCAGGCCGCTTTTTCCGAGATCCACGCCGATGTCTCCTACGGCATGCAGAGCAATCGTCCTTCCCTGCAGTTCCAGCTGCACAGCTGGTGGATGATGCCGTCGGTACGCGCGCGCAGCGCCGAGCTGTTCGGCGAGGCCGAGGGCTCGCACGTGACCTGCAGCGAGGTCTCGCTGACGCATTTCGCTCACGGCCCCCACATGAAGTCGCGCCCGCTCTCGCCGAAGATCGCGCCCAAGGGGCCGATCGGCGATTCCCGGGATTTCCGTTCGCGCTTCCCCGACGGCCGTATCGGCTCCGACCCCACGCTCGCCAATGCGGAGGCCGGCGAGACGCTCTACGAGGCCGCGCTGGAGGACCTCTGCGCGGCCTGGGAGGAATTTGCCAAGACCGCCTGACCGGGACCGAGTGGTTCTCGGGTTTTGCATCCACGGAAAGCGGTCAGCGCGCGGCCTTCCTGATCCGTCGCTGCTCTGAAATACTGCGGTATGGGTGCCTCCGGCTTTCCAAGCTTGCGAAGCCGGACAGGGGTGACGTACGTCGAAACGGCAGATCGAGCGACAATTCCGCACAGCGGAACTGGTTTCTGCAATTCTGCTTGACGGTCAAGCGGCCTGTGGCTTTGCTGTTTGAACAATCAAGGTTTCCTGGATGCGCCTGATCCACCATGGCCGGGTGATAGCTGTGAAGCCACAAGCGAGGAGGACGCCATCATGATTCGCCGTAGTTTTTTTGCGACTGCCGCCCTGGCCGCAACCCTGGTTGCCGGTTCTGCCCAAGCGGAAGACATGACCCTGCTCTCGAGCTGGGATGAGAGCTATAATGCTGTTCCGGTATTTGCCCAGGGCTTCGCCGAGCGCCTTGAGGAAAAATCCGATGGAGACTTGAACATCAACCTGCGCGGACCGGAAACCGTTTCCCCCTTCGAGCAGCTTCAGCCGGTCTCAACCGGCCTGTTCGACATGCTGTTCACCCATGGCGCCTATCACCTGGGCGAGACGGCCATGGCCTTCGGCATGGATGCCGTCAAGGACGATCCCGTAGCGCGCCGTGAGAGCGGCATCTACGAGTTGATCGATGCGCATTACCAGGACCGCAACCTCAAGCTGATCGGCGTGTTCTCGGCAGCCTCCGGCTACCACTTCCTCTTGAGCGACCCGATTGGTGAGGACGGGGGCCTGGAAGGTCGCAAGATCCGCGCATCCGGCACCTATCACGACATGGTGATCGAGCTCGGAGGCTCGGTGGTGACCATGCCGGCCAGCGATATCTACTCCGCACTGGATCGTGGTCTGGTCGATGGTGCGGCCTGGCCTGTCTTCGGTGCGATGGACTACAAGTGGTACGAAGTCGCGGACTACATGACCCGCCCTACCTTCGGTGTCACCAACCTGACGCTGTTCATGAACCTGGACAGCTGGAACAGTCTGACGGAAGACCAGCAGGCGCTTGTGGAGGAAACCGCGCGCGAACTGGAAATCGAGGGCCGTGAGCACTTCGAGAAGCTTTGGGCGGAAGAAGACCAGGCCATGCAGGATGCCGGACTGGAAATCACCGAATTTGGTCCGGATGTTGCGGGGGATGTGAACGCCATCTTCGCCAGCGGCGTCTGGAAGCAGGTGCGTGCGAAAGCCGGCGAGGATGGTGCCGAGTTCCATGACCTGGCCGTGGAAAAGGGCCTCACAGCCGCCGAATGACGGCTTATAGTCTGGCTGGGGATTGAAGCAATGCGCTGGCTGTTGCGCATTCACGACGGACTGACGCAGCTGACCTTCTGGGTGTCGGCTGCGTCAGTCGCCTATTTGACCCTGGTCACGGCCTGGGAGGTCGTGGGGCGCTATTTTCTTCGCATGCCAAGCGATTGGGCGCCGGATACAGCGGCGGTCAGCTTTGCCTTCGTGACCTTCCTGGCCGCTCCCATGCTGACCTGGAAGGGGGGTCATGCGGCCATGACCGCCGTGGTGGATCACGTCCCTCAAGGTGTTTCCCTCTGGATGCGACGCCTGACGCTTCTGCTGGCCGTTCTGGTGTGCGGGCTTTGTGCCTGGTTCGGAGCACAGGAAACCTTCCGACTCTACACGCGCGGCGTGACGATGATCACGGTGACGCCAATCCAGAAGTGGTGGGTCATGATCACGGTCGTCTATGCGCTGGCAAGCATGGCGCTCTATTTCCTCCGCCATTTGGGAGCGACGTTCATGCAGTCGCCTTCCGCTCCTGCAGAGTCGCGCGATGGCAAGCCGGTCGGTGAGGAGCTGTCCTGATGGAGTGGTATGTGCTGCTCACGGGCGCCTTCTTCCTCTTGCTGGCGCTGTTTGCCACCGGATTGCCGATCTTCCTGTCGTTCCTGACGCTGAACCTGATCGGTCTTTACCTGATGACAGGGAACTTCGGCGGTGTGCTGCTGGTGGTGAACTCCATGTTCGACACCGGCACCAGCATATCGCTGGCGGCTATCCCGCTGTTCATCCTGTTGGGCGAGATCCTTTTCCGCTCAGGGGCCGTGCGGATTCTCTTCAATGCGGTCGATGCCGTGATCGGCAATATCCGGGCGAGGCTCTACGCCGTCACGATCGTGCTGTCCACCATCTTTGGAGCCCTGTCCGGATCTGCAATGGCAGTTGCCGCGATGATGGGCTCTTCGCTGCTGCCGGAAATGCGCAGTCGCGGCTATGACCGCAATCTCTCTGTCGGCGCGATCCTGGCAGGCTCCAGCCTGGCCCCGATCATTCCGCCCAGTGTCATGGCAGTGGTGCTGGGCATTCTCTCCGGCGTGTCTATCGCAGAACTGCTGATTGCGGGAATCGTACCCGGTATCCTGTTGGCGCTGGCCTTCTTCATCTACATCGTGATTCGTGGCTGGCGGAATCCCGACCTGGCCCCGCTCAGTCCGCGCGCCGACCTGCCCGGACGCGAACGCGCCCTTCTGGTTCTGAAAGCGCTGCCTTTCCTTCTGATCATCGTTACCATCCTGGGCCTGATCCTGGGGGGTGTGGCCACGCCAACGGAATCCGCAGCCATGGGGTGTGTCGTGGCGGCGGTGATCTGCTCCATCCTGGGCGACCTGAAGTTTGCCAAGCTGGTGGAGGCCGTTCGCTCCACAGCCTGGATCACCGGCATGATCATGATCATCATGGTCAGCTCCGTTTCCTTCAGCCAGATCCTGAACATGACGGGCGTCACCTTCGAACTGGTCGCCTTCGTGACCTCTCTGGCCCTGCCGGTCGTGCTGATCTTCATCGTCCTGCAGGCACTGCCGTTGATCCTCTGCATGTTCATCGACCAGATTGCACTCATGATCCTGCTGGTGCCTCTCTATCAGCCGATCATCACCGGGCTTGAGTTCGATCCCCTCTGGTTCTGGACGATCTTTCTCATCAACATGTCCATCGGCGGGATCACGCCGCCCTTCGGGTATACACTGTTTGCCCTGCAGGGCGTGGCGCGCGACGTCCCCATACAGTCGGTCTATCGTGCAGCCGTACCCTTCGTGCTGATCTTCCTGCTGATGATCGTCGTGCTGGCTCTGCTGCCGGACATCATTCTCTATCTGCCCTCATTCGTGTGACATGAAGTGAGTTAACGTCATGGATCTCCAAATCTCCGGTCACAAGGCGCTCGTTCTCGGCGGCTCGCAGGGCCTCGGGTTCAGTTGCGCGGAAGCCCTGGCTGAGGCCGGTGTGGAGGTCGTAGTCAACGGGCGCGACCAAGCGCGCGCAAAGGAGGCCGCAGACTCTCTCGGAAAGGGAGCCTGGGCCGTCGCCGGCGACGTTTCCGACCCCGGGGAGCGCAAGCGTATCTTTGCGCAGGCACGTGGCGAACAGCCGATCTCGATCCTGGTAACGAACGCGGGTGGTCCTCCGCCGGGCCCTGTGGCAGGACACGATCACGAGACTTGGCAGAAAGCCGTGGAGATGAACATGCTGGCGGCACTGGACTTCGCCGTCATGACCCTGCCGGACATGAAGCAGGCCGGCTTCGGGCGCATCGTCAACATCACCTCCTTCACGGTGCGCGAACCCTATCCGAACATGGGGTTGGCGACAGGCGTACGCGCCGGCCTGACCGGGGCGATGTCGAGCCTGTCCCAGGAAGTCGCCGACCAGGGCATTACGGTGAACAACCTGCTGCCCGGCCTGATGGACACAGGCGCCCTGCACCGGGTCTATGCAGCGCAGGCAAGAAACCAGGGAATTACCGAGGACGAGGCCAAGGCGCACATGGCGGAGTCCGTGCCCATGAAGCGCCTGGGTCGGGGGGAGGATTTCGGCCGGGTTTGTGCCTTCCTCTGTTCGGCTCACGCAGGCTACATGACAGGCCAGAACATCACAGTCGATGGCGGCCTGGTCCGCTCGCTGCTTTAGCGTGGCCTCGCGAAGCCGAGGCCCTCGAGAACCAGAACAGACACCCCACGAAAGAAGGGACCCTTTGGAGATGAAGGACATGGAGAACGGCAATCTCAAGCTGGGTATTGTCGGTGCCGGCGCCATGGGCGGCGGTATAGCGCAGGTGGCTGCAATGGCTGGCCTGGAGACCCTGGTCTATGATGCGCGTGCGGGTGCGGGCGAACTGGCCCGGGAGGGCATTCTCAAACGCCTGGACAAGCGGGTCTCCCAGGACAAGATGTCCCGGCCAGCGCGCGATTCAGCGGCGGACTGTCTGAAAGCGGTCGGGACACTTGCGGAACTGTCGGACTGCGATGTGGTGGTCGAGGCCATTGTCGAGGACCTGGAAGCCAAGACGAAGCTTTTCAGCGAATTGGAAGGCCTGCTGCGTGCGGATGCAATCCTCGCCTCCAATACCTCCTCCCTGCCGATCGGTGCCATTGCCGCTCAGCTCCGGCACAGGGACCGCATGGCCGGCCTGCATTTCTTCAATCCCGTTCCCGTCATGAAACTGGTGGAGGTCATTCGCGGGCCCGATACCCGCGACGACGTCATGGAGGCCTTGACCACGCTGGGGCGTCGCCTGGGACGGGAGCCGGTGCAGGTGAAGGACACTCCAGGATTCCTGGTCAACTATGGCGGGCGTGCCTACAACACGGAAGGCTTGGCCGTGGTGCACGAAGGCGTGGCGACGCCGGCTCAGGTGGATGCCATCATGCGCGACGGCTTCGGCTTCCGCATGGGCCCCTTCGAGCTTATGGATTTGACGGGAATGGATGTGAACTTCCCGGTCACGCGCTTCGTCCATGAAAGCGCGTTCGGCGACCCGCGCCTGCGCTCGACCCCCCTGCATCGCTACATGCTGGAAACCGGCCAACTGGGCCGCAAGACGGGACGCGGCTTCTACGACTACGCCGAAGGCAGCGAGACACCTTCGGCGGACGCACCGCTGAATGCCGTACCGGCCGAGGCTGTCGTGCTCTGTGACCAGGATGCGCAGTTGAAGGCTCTCGTCGAGGAGTGCGGCGGCCGCATACTGGAAAACGATGACAGCAGGGCCGCCTTGCTCGCGGCCCCGGTGGGGGAGGATGCGACGGCCTATGCCGCTCGCACCGGGTGCGACCATCGTCGGCTGATCTGTGTCGATACCGTCATGGATATCTCGCAGCGCGTAACCCTGATGACGGCGCCGGCCGCGTTGCCGGAGGCACTGGCCTCGGTTGCCGCGCTGTTCGCCCAGGCGCGCAGGGTAACCACCATTGCTGACTCCCCTGGTTTCGTGGGTCAGCGGATAGCTGCCATGGTTGCCAACCTTGGCTGCGAAATGGCGCAGACGGGACTGGCCTCCGTGGAGGACATCGATCTCGCCATGCGTCTGGGCCTCAATTATCCCAGGGGCCCGCTGGAACTGGTCGATGCCATGGGGGTTGCCGTGACTCATCGCATTCTCGTGCAGGCACAGGCCTTGACCGGGGATGACCGGTACCGCCCCAGTCAATGGCTGCGCCGGCGTGCCCAGCTCGGCCTGTCTGCAAGGGCGCTTTGAATATCCCCGATTGTGCCGCGGCCCCTGCGGATGACCGCTGCAGCGGTGGGATATCAAGTCATTTCGTCGAAGGTGACGGAACCGATGGCTTCGGCGGTTTCCCGCAGGACTTCGGCCAGTGGGCCACGCATGGTCTTCTCGTTCACGCTCCCGGTGGCCACGGGGATGGTCAAGGCGGCGTAGTCGCCCTGGGCGTGGATCGGTACGGCAACTCCTCCGATGCCTTCGCGCCACCAGTTGCGCACGGTCGCCGCGCCACTGTAAATGCAGGCTGCCAGCTCCCGGTTGAAGGCTTCCGTGGAGTCGTCCCTGGCGCGTATGTCGGTGCGCACGCGACCGGCAAGGGCGCGCCGCTCCTTGTCCGGCAGGGCGGCAACCAGGGCAATGCCGGCGGCAGCTGTCGCAATACGCAGACGGCCCCCCGTTGCCAGACGGACGGCCACCATGTTGGCGCCCTGAACCACCTCCACGAATGTAACATGCAGGCCGTCTCGAACCGCCAGTGCGGCTGTTTCGCCTGTCTGTTCGCTGATGGAGTTCAGGTAGGGGCGCGCCCGTTCCAGCAGGCTCATGCCGGCCAGTACCGGGTATCCCAGTGTGAGGTTCTTGGGAGTCAGTTCATAGGCACGCCCGGAGCGGCTGAGCCGGATATAACCCAGGGCGGTGAGGGTGTGGGTCAGGCGGCTGACTGTGGAGGGCGCGAGATCGACCATTTTGGCGATTTCGCCGTTGCCCAGTGGTTTCTGGGTCCGCGAAAGGCACTCCAGAATGGCAAGGCCTCGGGCCAGGGCATCGACGAATTGTCTGTCCTTCTGCACATGCCTCTCCTTAGACAGCATACGAATGTTTTTCCGCTATGCGGAATTGCTTTCCGCAATATTCTATTGCGAATAGCAATCTTTCCGGGGAAAGTCGATCCCGTAATCGCTGAAAAGCGTGTAGCAAGAAACTGCAAAGGGGATGGAAACGATGCTGACCGGTGACATGCTGCGCCGATCGGCCGAGCGCTTTCCGAACAAGGCCGCCATTCTGTGGCAGGGTGAGGCGCTCAGCTATCGGGAGCTGGACAGGGCGGCCAACCGCTTGGCCAACACCCTGATCGACCAAGGCGTGAAGAAGGGTGACAAGGTCGGCATCATCTGCCGCAACCGCACGGAATACGGTATCGTCTTCTTCGGTGTTGCGCGCTCGGGTGCCGTGCTGGTGAACGTCTCGGTGCTTTATGCGCCGGAGGAACTGACCTTCGTCCTCGACAAGGCGGATGTGAAATTCCTCATTTACGAGGACATGTTCGCGGAAAAGGTGGATGCCGTACGCGACGCCCTGCCGAAGCTGCAACAACTGGTGCGCATCGGCGAGGGCGGAAACGACGAAAGCTTCGCGCAGTTCAACGCGAAGGGATCCGAGGACTATCCGGACGTTGAGATCCACGAGGACGATCCCTTCTGCATGACCTATACCGGCGGCACCACCGGTCGTCCGAAGGGCGTTCTCTGTAGCCATCGCAACCGGGCGATCACCGCGCACACGGTCATGGTCGAGGAGACCATCGACGAGCGCGACGTGGTCGGGATCGTCACGCCGCTGTTCCACGTTGCGGCACTGAATATCATGTTCCAGCCGGCCGTGCTGGCGGGTGCGACGAGCACCTTCCTCAGCAAGTGGAGTGTGCCCGATTTCGCGGCCATGGTGCGCGAGACGGGCATGACGGCGGCTTTCATGGTGCCGACTCAGGTGGCCATGGTGATGAGTGATCCGGACTTCAGGGCAGAAGACTATGCCACCTGGCGCAAGCTGTCCTTCGCCGGTGCGCCCATGCCCGACTGGGTACAGAAGGAGATGCTGGAGAAACTGCCGAAGGTGCAGATGACCCAGATCTACGGTCAGTCCGAGATGGGGGTCCTGACCTCTCTGCGTCCCTGGTACCTGCCCGAGAAGCTCGGCTCCGTGGGGCGGCAGGCCTATAACGTGGATGTGGCGCTGCTGGACCTGGAGGGGACTCCGGTCGGCCCCGGCGTAGTCGGCGAGATCGCCTCGCGCGGCGAGAACGTCATGCTGGAGTACTACGACGAGCCGGAGCAGACAGAAGCCTTCTGGAAGAATGGCTGGGCCGTGACCGGCGACCTGGGGATCATGGACGAGGACGGCTTCATAACCCTGGTGGACCGCGCCAAGGACATGATCATCTCGGGCGGCGAGAACATCTATCCCAAGGAAATCGAGAACGTCCTCTATGATCACCCGGCCGTGGCCGAATGCGCCGTCTTCGGCATCCCCGACGACAAGTGGGGCGAGGTGCCCGCGGCCTATGTCACGCTGAAGGCCGAGGCCGGCATCAGCGAAGAGGATCTTGTCGCACATTGCGCGGAGCATCTTGCACGTTTCAAGCGGCCGCGGCTCGTGGAGTTCGTGGACAGCTTTCCGAAGACCCCAATCGGCAAGATTCAGAAGAACATCCTGCGCGAGAACTACTGGAAAGACCGGGAGAAGAAGATATGAGCGAGCGCTACGCGAGTTACCGGAAACTCAAGTTCGACTGGCCGGGCGAGCGCATCCTGCGTGTCACCATGGACAATCCCGGTCGTCTCAATGCCGCCGATGCGGTGATGCACGGGGAACTGGTTCAGGTCTGGCGCGACATCGACGCCGATCCCGACGTCGGGGCCGTGATGATCCGCGGAGAGGGGGATGCCTTCTCGGCCGGCGGCGACCTGGACCTGGTCGAGGAGATGACTCAGGACTTCGAGACCCTGACACGCACCTGGAAGGAAGCGCGCGACCTTGTCTACAATCTGGTGAATTGCTCGAAACCGATTGTCTCCGCGATGGAGGGGCCGGCTGTGGGGGCCGGGCTCGTGGCTGGCTTGCTGGCCGACATCTCCATCGCCTCGCGCACGGCCAAGATCATCGACGGGCACACGCGCCTGGGCGTGGCGGCTGGTGACCATGCCGCCATCGTCTGGCCGCTGCTCTGTGGACTGGCGAAATCCAAGTACTACCTGCTGCTCTGTGAGCCGGTCAGCGGCGAAGAGGCCGAGCGCATCGGGCTGGTCTCGCTCTGCACGGAGCCCGAAGAGCTGCACGACAAGGCCTTCGAGGTGGCCACGAAACTGGCCAATGGATCTCCCTCGGCCATTCGCTGGACCAAGTATGCGCTGAACAACTGGCTGCGCATGGCAGGGCCGACCTTCGATTCCTCCCTCGCCCTGGAGTTCATGGGCTTCAACGGGCCCGACGTGCAGGAGGGGTTGAACTCTCTGCGCGAGAAACGCCGCCCGAACTTCAACAAGAAAAGCCCGCTGTAAGGAAGACCACACAATGAGAGATGCCTTTATCTGCGCCGGCCTGCGCACGCCCATCGGCCGATACGGCGGCGCGCTGGCGAGCGTGCGTCCGGACGACATGGCTGCCCATGTGCTGCGCGAAACCCTGAAGAAAGCGCCTGATCTGCCCGCCGAAGCCATCGACGAAGTGATCCTGGGGTGCGCCAACCAGGCGGGCGAGGACAATCGCAACGTGGCACGCATGGCCACCCTGTTGGCCGATCTTCCCGACAGCGTGCCCGGCAGCACGGTCAATCGCCTCTGCGGCTCCGGTATGGATGCCGTGGGCATGGCCGCCCGCGCCATCCGCACAGGAGAAGCGGAGGTGATTCTGGCCGGCGGCGTGGAATCCATGACTCGCGCGCCCTTCGTGACCGGCAAGGCCGAGACGGCCTTCTCGCGCACGGCCGAGATGTACGACACCACGATCGGCTGGCGCTTCGTGAACAGGAAGCTGAAAGCCGAGTACGGCATCGATTCCATGCCAGAGACGGCCGAGAACGTGGCCGAGGATTACGCCGTTGCGCGCGCCGACCAGGATGCCTTCGCCCTGCGCAGCCAGGAGCGCACCGCAGCGGCCCAGAAGAACGGTCGGCTTGCGAAGGAGATCTCAGCCGTCACCATTCCCCAGCGCAAGGGCGATCCGGTCATCGTGGAGCAAGATGAGCATCCCAGGCAGACCACCCTGGAGAAGCTGGCCAGCCTGCCCACACCCTTCCGGGAAAGCGGCAGTGTCACCGCAGGCAACGCCTCGGGCGTGAACGATGGCGCGGCCGCGCTTCTGGTTGCTTCGCCCGAGGCTGTCGAGCGCTATGGACTGACCCCGCTGGTGCGCGTCCGGGGGATGGCGACGGCGGGCGTGCCGCCGCGCATCATGGGCATGGGCCCGGCCCCGGCGACACGCAAGTTGCTGGAGCGCCTGGACCTGAAGCTGTCGAACCTGGATTTGATCGAGTTGAACGAGGCCTTTGCGGCCCAGAGCCTGGCCGTCCTGCGCGATCTCGGGTTGCCGGACGATGCCGAGCAGGTCAATCCGAATGGTGGGGCCATCGCGCTGGGCCATCCGCTGGGGATGTCCGGTGCGCGCCTTGTTCTCACGGCGGCACTGGAGCTTGAGGAACAGGATCTGGATCGCGCCCTCTGCACGATGTGCATCGGCGTCGGCCAGGGTATCGCCATGGTGTTGGAGAGGGTTCGATGACAGAAGCTCAGACGTCTGAAGAGGTTTTGCTGGAACGTGTCAGTCCGGCTATCGCCGTTGTCCGGTTGAACCGACCGCAGGTTCGCAATGCACTGAACCTGACCGTGCGTCAGCAGATGGCAGCCATCTTTCGAGGACTGGCGGAGGATCCGGACCTGCGGTGCGTGATCCTGACCGGCAACGAGGAAAGCTTCGCGGCCGGGGCTGACATCCAGGACATGTCGCAAATCGGTGCCATCGAGATGTACCAACGGCACACGGAGCGGCTCTGGGGTGCCGTCGGGGACTGTCCGGTTCCGGTGATTGCTGCCGTCAACGGGTTCGCGTTGGGCGGCGGCATGGAACTGGCCATGCATGCGGACATCATCATCGCCGGTCGGGGGGCTCGCTTCGGTCAGCCGGAGGTGAAAGTCGGCATCATGCCAGGGGCAGGCGGCACTCAGCGCCTGACCCGCGCCGTGGGCAAGTACCGCGCCATGCGCCTTTGCCTGACCGGTGAGATCATCGGGGCCGAGGAAGCCTATTCCATGGGCCTGGTGAGCAAGCTGGTCGAAGATGACCAGGTCATGTCCTCGGCCACGGAAATGGCGGAACAGCTTGCCGCACTTCCGCCCATCGCGGTGGAGCAGATCAAGGAAGTGATCCTGCACGGCGCGGATGCGTCTCTCGGCACCGCCCTGGCTCTCGAGCGCAAGGCGGTGCAGGTGCTCTTCGCCAGCCAGGACAAGCAGGAGGGCATGAACGCCTTCCTCGAAAAACGCAAGCCGACCTATAGCGGGAAGTGAGAGAATGGCAGAGCCTGCCGCAGATTCGGCGACCGTTCTCTATGATAGGCCGGCAGAGGGTGTCACGCGAATTACGCTCAATCGTCCGAAGAAGCTGAACAGCATCACGGTGCAGTTGCGGGACGAGCTTGTTGCGGCGCTGGAGCGGGCAGGACACGAAGAGAATGTCCGCTGCATCATTCTGACGGGTGCGGGGCGTGCCTTCTGTGCAGGGCAGGATCTGGGAGAACGCAGGCCTGTCCTCGAGGGAGAAGCGGTGGATCTGGGCGAAACACTGGAAGCTGGTGTCAATCGCATCGTGCGTGGGATCCGTGATCTGCCCAAGCCGGTTGTCTGCGCTGTGAATGGTGTGGCCGCCGGAGCGGGTGCGAACATTGCCCTGGCTTGCGACATCGTCGTGGCTGCCAGGTCCGCGAGTTTCATCCAGTCTTTCATGCGCCTCGGCCTGATCCCCGACGGCGGTGGAACCTGGAGCCTGCCGCGCCTGGTCGGGTCGGCACGTGCAACGGGCATGGTGATGCTGGCCCGTCCGGTCAGCGCGGAAGACGCGGAAAGCTGGGGCCTTATCTGGCAAAAAGTCGAAGATGCACAGCTTGAATGTGTCGTCTCCGGCATAGCCGGAGAGTTGGTAACACGTTCTCCCGATGCGCTTGCCCTGGCGAAGCAGGCCTTGCATGTGTCGACAGCCAATACGCTCGACCAACAGCTCGATCTGGAACGCGACCTACAGCGTAAGGCCGGCTTCACGGAAGCCTATCGAGAGGCTCTGGCAGCCTTCTTCAAATAGCTTGAAACACAGTGAGTGTCTTTCAGCCCGTTTCGCGCACCACGTGGACGGTGCAGGCCGCATGGCGGACGACGCGGGCGGCCGTGGAGCCGATGAGGAAGTCGCCGAAGCCCGGCTTGTGAGAGGCGATCACGATCAGGTCGGCCTTTTTCTCCTTCGCCGCGGCCAGGATTTCCGTCGCCGCATGGCCCGTGCGGACCATGATGTTCTCGCTGAGCCCGTTCTCCTTGGCGATCTTATGCAAGTGCTTGCGCACCTCTTCATCACGTTCGTCACGAATGCTTTGCGGGACCTGGGATCTTACATAGGCGGGAATGTCCTCGATCACGTTGACCAGCAGGATTTCGGCATCCTCGCTGGAAAGCTGCCGAGCTGCCGAAACCATGGGCTGGAGTCTCTCTGTGTGACTCAGGTCCAGGGGGACGATGACGGTCTTGTACATGGGGGCTCCTTTCTGTGCTGTCCTTCGATCACTTCTTCTTCGAAATGGGGATCAAGAGGCCAGAAAACCGGATGTATGAGATAGCGGTCGTGTCGCTGTGTCCGGAATGAGGCTCTTCATCGGAGCATACGTATTCCAATATAGGTGCTTTCGGAAATGTTGCTCCAATCTACGATCTGATCTCGGAATGTAAGGTAACTTTCATGGATCTCTCGGGAGAGCTTGTCGCCTGAGGCGGCTTCGGTGACCACGTCACTGCTGATCCTGGCCAGGCTTCGCAGTATCTCTTCGTTGAAGCCCTGAATATGGATAACACCTTCCGCTCTTAACTGCTGCAGGGCGCGGGCATTGTTTGTATTGAATTCGGCGAGTGAAATGGCGTACTCGTTCGTTGCCGTTATTTCGATTACCTGTTGATCCTCTGGAGCCAGGCTTTCCCATACGCTCTTGTTTATGCCAAGTGCGACAGCGGCCCCTGGCTCATGCCAACCTGGATAGTAGTAGTACCGGGCTGCTGTATGCAGACCCATAACGGTATCGATCCAGGGACCTCCCCATTCACAGGCTTCTATCGCGCCGGACTGCAGCGACTGTACGATGTCAGCCGCCGGCAGGAGGATAACGATGGCTCCGAGGCGGCGGAAGACTTCTGCGCCCAAACCCGCCATGCGGTATCGCAACCCCGAAAAATCTTCCACAAATTTGATTTCATTGACAAACCAGCCGCCCATTTGGGTACCTGTATTACAGCAGAGAAATGGCTTTATGTGGAAGTTGGCGCTCAAACGATCCCAGAGTTCCTGTCCTCCGCCAAAGCGCACCCAGGCCAGCATCTCGTTTGCGGTGAAGCCGAAGGGCAGTGCGGAATAGAAATGAAAGGCGGATGACTTCTCCTCGAAATAGCTGGTGTGAGAGTGGAACATGTCTGCAATGCCAGCTTCCACGGCGTCGAAGGTCTCGAAAGGTCGCACCAGGGCACCTGAGGGAAGTACTTCAATCCTGAGGCGCCCACCTGTGGCCATGCCGATCGATTGGGCCAGTCGTCGTGCACTTGCAAACAGACCAGGCCCTTCTGGCCAATCGGTTACCATCGTAAGTTCTCGGAGTCCCCTTGCAACGGCCGGTGCCGGAAAGTGAAAACTTGCCCCTGCAGCCAAGGCAGCGCCGAGCAGAACCTGTCGTCGCTTCATCGATAGCCCCTTTTAGTTCCATTTGGCCTGAAGGCTCTATGCTACTCTCAGAATTGAAATTCCGGAGAAGAATTCTGTCCGGTCATGAGTGTAGAAAAATCCACCTCTATCAAGAATTCGGAAAACAAGTCCTTGAGTCTTGGGGTTGGAACTCGGCTCTTAATTGCATTCTTTGGGATTACCACTTTTGCTGTATTGGCTGCTGTTGCGGGGATCTATGCCTTCCAAGAAGTTGGCCATCGCCTGGATGTCATAGATAGGCGTGTCACGCCCGCGCTTTCGGCATTGGAACTCTCTCGTACTGCCGAACGTATCATTGCTGTTGCTCCGGCCTTGCTGGCGACGACAGAGCGACCAAAGCTCGCTGAAATCAGGGCAGAACTGACCGCGGAAAGCGGACGCCTGAACGACATGCTGCTCCAGAGGACGGACGGTGGGGCAGGAACTCTGCCGTCCCAGATAATGGAACCGATCGTCTCGTCGCTGGCTAACAGCCTTGCTGAACTGGACGAACTGGTCGCACAAAGAATTGAGAGCAACGAGAAGATCGGGATGCTCAGGGGCGAGGTCTTTCGCACCAGCGCCGAGGTACAGCGTCTTCTGGGGCCATGGTTGCAGGTTGTGGACAGTGAAATCTCAATGATTGTCGAGAAAACACAAGAAGACCCCACGCAGGACCGAGATCGCTTTGCACAGCAGCTGGTCTCGCTGATCCAGACCCAGAGGCTTGTGCAATCCGTTCGCCAACAAGTCTCGACTGTCGTGGATATGCTGACCGAAGCCTCGACCACCGAACATACGCAAAGGCTTCCGATCCTGGAATTCCAACTTGGCCTTGCACTGACTGCTCTCGCGGCGACCTCAGAGGGCCTTGGTCCCGGGCTGCAGCCATTGTTCCAGGAACAGCTGGCCAGGCTTCGGAATTTCATCAAGGGGCCAAATGCGATCGCCAACGCTCGTGCCCAAGAAATCCAGCTGGTCGAGGAGGGCAAGAGACAGCTTGCGGAAACGGAAAGACTGTCGATGCAGCTGACCGCCGCCGTCGATCAGGCTGGATATGATGCCAAGCAGGATATCGGCACTGCGATCCGTGATGCATTGCAGGTCCAGCGTCTGAGTGCACAGGTGCTTCTGTTTCTGGTGGTGCTGAGCCTGTTCACCTCGGTCCTGATCGTTTGGTTCTATGTCGGTGGGAATATCGTGCGCCGCCTGAGTGAACTTACCGAGGGCATGCGTGCCATTGCGGAGGGGCACCTCCATACAGCTGTAGAGGTGAAGGGTAACGATGAGATCACGGAGATGAGTCGTACGGTCGAGATCCTGCGCCACAACACCCTGGAACGCGACGCCTTGCTGTCCGAGAAATTACAGGTAGCCGATTACCTGGAAAGAGAAGTCAAGCAGCGTACTGCCGAGCTGGAGCTAGCCAATAGTTTCAAGTCGCGCTTTCTAGCTTCGGCCAGCCATGACCTGCGTCAACCCCTCCATGCCCTGAACCTCTTCATGGCGCAGTTGCGAGCCGAGGCGGATCCGGTAAAGCGCAGCCATCTTGTGACACGGATCGATGCGTCGGTCATTTCGATGAACGAGCTGTTCGAAGAGCTGTTGGATACGTCGAAGCTTGAAGCGGGTATTCTCGCTCCTGACCTGAAGTCGTTTCCAGCCGAGCATCTGCTCATGCGCTTAGAAACGACATTCGCGGGTGTTGCCCATGCAAAGGGGTTGCGCCTGCGTATCGTCCCGAGCAGCGCCTGGGTGCGCAGTGACGTCATTCTGCTTGAACGCATTCTGCTTAATCTCGTGTCCAACGCGATTCGATATACGGAAAAGGGAAGCGTGGTGATCGGGTGCCGGCCGCGCGGTCAGAACCTGCGGTTCGACGTATGGGACAGTGGCCCTGGTATTCCGTACGATCAGCAGAAGACCATCTTCAATGAATTCTACCAGCTGGCACCCAGACGAGCAGATCGGCAAGCTGGCCTCGGCCTCGGGCTCGCAATCGTTGAGCGCTTTGCCCGTCTTCTTGGTCATTCCATAGAACTGAGTTCACAGCCGGGCCAGGGTACGCGCTTTTCAATCTTCGTACCGCGCACGCGGGCCGGGTTAGAGAGCGCGAGTTATCAGGACATGCCAAGGGATCTTGCCGATCCTCTGGTGGGAAAGTGTATCCTCCTGATTGATGATGACGAGGTGGTGCTGAGCGAGATGGGTGGGCTTCTCGGCAAGTTGGGCTGTACGATACTGACAGCTCCCTCTTCCGGAGCAGCTGTTGAGCAGCTTGAACGCTCTCCGACGCGGCTCGATCTGATCATCTCGGACTATCGGCTTACCGAAGGTCGAAGCGGACCCGAGGCAATTGCCCTGATCCGTCAGGTGATGGGGAATGCCGTTCCCGCATTGCTCATCACTGGTGATACGACTCCGGAAGTTCTGCACCAGGCGCAGATCAGCGGCTATCATCTGTTGCACAAGCCGGTTACGCCTATGGCCCTGCGTTCCATACTGACTCATTTGATTGGTGCAGGCCCATGCGGCACGGAGCGTCCTACACACGGCAAGACAGGAAATTCCTCCTAGCGCGGCAATGCCCGGGAGTTCGGTCGCCCGGCTGCAATGACAGCTTCGGTGCGGTTGCTCACGTTCAGGGCCTTCAAAATGGCAGTGACATGGTTCTTTACCGTGGGCTCGGCGATATCAAGCACGCGACAGATTGCCTTGTTGCTCTTGCCCTGCATCATCAGTGCAAACACCTCCATCTGGCGTTCGGTAAGCCCGAGTTCGGAGGCTGACGGCTGCATCTGCGAGTGCAGGCCAGCATCGGGGATGGGCTGTGGCCGGCCGAGAATCTCCGGCGGAACGTAGATGCCGCCAGAGAAGATCAACGTGAAGGCGCTCAGCATGATCTCACGCCTGGCCGACTTGGGAACGAACCCGAGGGCGCCGAGATCAAGGGCCCGCGCAATGTCCTCATGGTCATTGCTGGCCGAGAGTATGACCACGGAGATGGCCGGAAAGCGCGTGCGTATCTCGGCCAGGATATCGAAGCCGCTGCCGTCCGGCAGAGTCAGATCAAGCAGGATGAGTTCGAAATCCGGAGTATTTTCAAGGCAAAGCATTGCCTGTCGAGCATCTCCTGCCTCGACGATCTCGGCATTTGCCTTCAATTCCTTGAGGACGCCGCTTAGTGCCTCACGGATCAGGACATGGTCGTCGACGACGAGGACCTTCATCGAAGGACGCTCCACTGTTCAATTTCAATAACCATACTTCAGGACTGGGACCAATGCACGTGTGGTCACGGGACAAAACCTCCCAGAAACTCTCTTGTTTGACTGGATTCTGTCGAAATGGCGGTCGCGAACGAGACCTTCGTCGCGAGACCCCTGGAGGATTCCAGGCCTGTCGAGTGCCGGGCATCCTTGTAAAGTAAGGCCGGAATGCCCCGGCTCTTCATGCGGAGTTCGTGCCATGCAGGAATTGCTGACGGTGTTTGTGACCTGGCTTTCCCTTACTTTTGCTCTGCCGGCAAATTATGAAACGCCGAAGGTGGAGCTCGTTTCCGCATCGGAGATGCTGGCGCGCCGTTACAGTTACCAGGCCGCGAGTCTCCATGGCCCGGTTGCAGCAGATACTCACCACGATCTTCACGCGGTTTACGATGATCGCAACCAGACGATCTACCTGTTAGAGGGCTGGTCGGCTGAATCTCCTGCTGATGTCTCGGTGCTGCTGCATGAAGTGGTCCATCACCTTCAGAATGTCGGCGGGCTGGAATACGATTGTCCGGAGGCACGCGAACGTACGGCCTACGAAGCGCAGGCACGTTGGCTGGAGCTGGTGGGCAAGAGCCTTGCAGAGGAATTCGAGCTTGATGCGATGACGATTCTCATCCGTACGAACTGTCTCCACTGAGAAAAGTCGCGAACAGAACGAATTCGCATATAAAGCCCGATTATGCTGCTCGACTTAGGTGCCCAAGAGGACTTCGCGTAGCTTTACCGCCAGCACTTGGCGACGGTAGGGTTTGGTCAGAAGGTGGACACCGGGATCCAGCTGTCCGTGGTGCACGATGGCATGATCGGTGTAGCCCGAGGTGAAGAGCACGGGCAGCTTGGGATGCAGCTGCCTGGCCTTCTCGGCGAGCTCGCCGCCGTCCATTCCGCCCGGCATGACCACGTCCGTGAAGAGCAGGTCGAAATCGCTGTCCTGTTTCAGGATTTCCAGGGCGTGATGGCCGTTTTCCGCACTGACCACTCTATAGCCCAGGCTTTCCAGTTGTCCGATCACGTGGCCGCGAACCAGTTCGTCGTCCTCGACCACCAGGATGCGCTCCGGACCGCCCTGGGCTTCCGTTTCCGGTTCCGGCTCTTCGGCTCCTGTGGAGCCACTGTAGGCGCGTGGCAGGTAGAGCTTCACGGTGGTGCCCCGGCCTTCCTCGGAGTAGAGCACGGCATGCCCCTGGGATTGCTTGGCGAAGCCATAGACCATGCTGAGGCCCAGGCCGCTACCCTGGCCCACCTCCTTGGTGGTGAAGAAGGGATCGAAGGCGCGCGCCGTTACCTCGGCCGGCATGCCGCGGCCGCTGTCGGAGATCGCAAGCATCACGTAAGTGCCCGGTCCAACCGTGTCGGCTCCCTCGCCATAAGCCTGGTCGAGCCGGACATTGCGCAGCTCTATGGTCAAACGTCCTCCCTCCGGCATGGCATCACGGGCATTGAGGCAAAGGTTGAGAACGGCACTCTCAAGCTGGGCCGGATCCACAAGCGCATGCCAGAGGCCGTCTTCGGCCAAGGTCGTGATCTCTATATGCTCGCCCAGTGTATGACGCAGCAAGCTGCTCATCTGCTGGATCTGGGTGCCGACATCGGTGACCTGTGGGGACAGGGGCTGCTGCCTGGCGAAGGCCAGGAGATGCCGTGTCAGTTCTGCACCGCGGTCGGCCGCGTTCTGGGTCATCTCAGCCATCGCCCGTAGCTCGTGATCCTCGGGCAGTTCGGCCAGCATGGTCTCGGTGTTGCCGAGAATCACCGTCAGGAGATTGTTGAAATCATGGGCGACGCCGCCGGTCAGCTGGCCGATGGCTTTCAATCGTTCGGACTTGGTCAGGCTTTCCGCCATCCGCCGGTTCTCCAGCATGCGTCCGATGTGCGCAGCCACGGCGTGAACCATCTCGCGCTCTTCCTCGAAGAAAACCTCCTCTGCGTCGTTGCCGGCCTGACGCCGTTCCCTGTAACCAACCTCTACATGACCAACGTTCCGGCCATCGCAGCGGATGGTGGCGGAGAATGCCAGCACTGGAGTCTGCCAGCCGCGACTGTGGTATTCCCTGTCCTCGAGATATATCCGGGCAACACTGACATCCGCGTGCAGCAGGCTTTCGGTCAATACATCTGCTATGCCCTGAGAGATGTCCGCCACCGAGGACAACGGATCGGCGGTCATCTCCAATACCCGATAGAGGCAGCGCAGTTCCTTGAGGCGTTCGCGCAATTGTTGCTGATGGCGCTTGCGCTCGGTGACGTCCGTCATGCCGCCCACCAGTCGTGCCGGCGTCCCGGCAGGGTCCAGGATCAGGCAGGCGTGATCCTCCACATGCCGGATCTGCCCGTCGCGCCGTACCACGCGATACTCGGTTTCCCAGAACTCCTGCCTGTCGAGGATTGCCTGACGCACATCGTGAGAAACCCTGGCCCGGTCGTCGGGGTGAATCCATGGATGCCAGCGCTCCGGCGTTTCCAGTTCGCTTGGTTCGCAGCCCAGTAGCCTTGCTACATCCGCATTCCACCACAGGGCATTGCTCTGCAAGTCCCAGTCCCAGAGCACATCGGAGACGGCCGAGGAGATGGCCTGGAAACGCTGTTCGCTTTCGCGTAGGGCCAGTTCGGCCTGTTTGCGGCGCGTGATGTCCCGGGCCGTCCCCATGACACGCAAGACCTCTCCGTCATCATTTCGTATCACTGTGCCTTTATCCGAAATCCAGCACAGGCTGCCGTCGGGACGGACTATGCGATACTCGGCAGTGAACCCTTCGTTCGCCTGGTCTTGCAGGACCTGCATGACGGACTCGCGGTCCTCCTCGTGGATGGCGTCCAGCCAGAGCATGGGGTCTTCGTAGAGGCTCTCGCACGAGCGGCCCCAGATGCGCTCAAATGCGGGGCTGACATAATGGAGCACGTCTCCGCTCGGATTGCTGATCCAGAACACCTCTTCGATGTTCTCGGCCAACTCGCGGAACTTCTCCTCGGACGCGCGCAGGGCCTCGAGAGCGCGTGTGCGCTCGATCATGATCGAGGTGAGATGGGACAGGCGCGCGATCACCTCCAGGTCCGAGGTGTTGGGCGCTCGGACGTCGCGGTAATAGAGTGCGAAGCTGGCCAGCATCCTGCCGTCGGCGCTCTTTATGGGGGTCGACCAGCAGGCGCGCAGATCGTATTGCCGGGCCAGATCCCTGTAGTCGGCCCAGAGGGGGTCGTTCTCTATGTCGGTGACGATGACCTGTTCATTCTTGTACATGGCCGTGCCGCAGGAGCCTGCCTCCGGGCCGATCTCCAGTCCATCCAGGGCCTCGTTGTAACTTTCGGGCAGGCCGGGTGCCGCGCCGGCACGGATGTGCCGGCCATCGGGATCCAGTAAAGCAATGGAGGCGATAGCCGGGGGGACCAGATCTTCTGCTCCCCGGACGAGTGCCTCCATGACTTCCTCGAGACTTCCGCCTCCCGAAATTCTCTGCAGGATATCCTTCTCGAGCTGGGCGATCCGGCGAAAGCGTTCCTTCTGGGTGATGTCGCGGAAGGTCACCACCGCGCCGGTGATGGCCCCCGTCTCATCAGTCAGGGGCGCCGTGGTATAGTCCACGGCTATGGCACTGCCATCCCTGCTGAAGAAGACGTCCGTGTCGACATGCCGTGTGAGCCCATCTCCTAGGGTCCGGTAGATGGGGCAGTTCTCGCGCGGATAGGCGGTTCCGTCCGCGTGATGATGGTGGATCAAGCTATGGGAATCCCGGCTTAGGATTTCCGGTTCCTCCCAGCCGAGGATTTTCCGGGCTGTGGGGTTCTGCCTGACCACACGCCCGTCGATGTCCAGGACATGCACGGCATCCGCGATCGAGTTCAGGATTGACTCGCTGGTCCGGCGTTCCGTCTGCAGCTTTTCCCGGACCTGGTGCTGTTCGGTTATATCGATCAGCAGGCCTTGCAGGCAGTCCTTCTCCTCGCCCTTGTAGAAGGAGATCAGGTCGTGCAGCCAGACCACACGGCCATCGGCCGCGATCATCCGGTATTCCACCTGGTGGGTGCGGCCTTCGCGGATGGCCGCCTTGCAGAACTCGATGGTCCGCTCCCTGTCTTCTGGGTGCAGATGGCTTTCCCAGAAATCGGGTTCGGTCGTCCAGCGTTCGGCGGGATAGCCCAGGATTGCCTCGATCTTTGGGCTGATGAAGGTATAGTGCCAGCTTTCCGGATCGGCCTGCCAGATTGCCCCGTCTATGGAGTGCATCAGCTGTTCCAGCTGATGCTGGGTGAAGGCGCCGTTTTCCTGGATGCTCATGGCTGCTTGCCTCCGCCCTTTCTGGTGATCTGTTGCCGTCGTCCAGGCCATGGAGCATTACGACCTGACTCCCAAACCAATTCTTATTTCACCGTCAGGGGGTGTGTCAGCCTTTTGCCGAACGTGAACATCAGAATCTTTCCAGCTTTGCTTTACTGGACACAGAGGCAGGATTTCTCTCTGCCGACAGCTTCTTTCACGGAAAGATTATCGGTGTGGGGCGGGGTCTTTTGGAGACATTGTCCTGTTGCCTTCTGACAGATTGGGGATGCTCTCTGATTCCTGTAATGTCGGATGAAAATCATGCCGCTCCAACCGGGCGGGGCAGGGATGAGGGGCAAGCTTGGACAACGAACCAATGGGAGGCTTTCATGAAACGTAGACTACGTGCACTCGCGGCGGGTGCTGCCTTTGCCGCTGCCGGAGCCGTGGGCACGACCAGTGCCGCGGCGGACGCCCTGGTGGCCGGTGTCGAGGCGTCCTTCCCGCCCTGGGCCTATGTGGAAGACGGCGAGTACAAGGGCATCGCGATCGATGCCATGCGTGCCATCGCCGAGGACCAGGGCATGGAGGTCGAGTTCAAGGACCTGCCGTGGCCATCCTTGATTCCCGCGCTGGCCAAGGGACGCATCGACCTGCTGGTCACGGGCCTCAACATCACGCAAGAGCGCAACGAAGTGCTCGATTTCTCGATCCCCTGGTGGGAGAACGATGACGAGGTGCTTGTGGCCGAGGACTCGGACCTGAACGTGGTCACCGCGCTTTGCTGTGGGGCTACGGTCGGAGCCCAGGGTGGCGCCACGCAATTTCAGTGGCTCGAGGACAACCTGGCTGCCAACGATGACGTGGGCATCACCCTGCGCAGCTACGAAGATTACGTGACGGCCGTCGAGGATATGGGCGCGGGACGTCTGGACGCCGTGGTAACCTCCACCGACACGGCCGAGGACTTTATCGCCAAGGACCGGCCGGTGAAGATCGTCGGGACCATCCAGCAGAACCAGCCGCAGGCCCTGGCGGTGGAGAAGGGCGATCCCAACGAGATCCTGGGCAAGCTCAACGCCGGTATCATGAACATCTATGAATCCGGTCAGTGGGCCGAGATCGTGAAGGAGTACTCTCCGCAGTCCACCATCCGGAGCATTCCGACGACCATGCCGGACTACGTGGATGCCTACGAGGAGCCGATTCCCGGCTATTCCGACTGAGACCTGTGCGGCGGAGCCTCAGGCTCCGCCGCATTCCCATCTGTGAGTTTATCCGGATCCGGGCATGATCGTCGAAATCATCATTAGCCAGATGCCATACCTGCTGCATGGTCTCTGGGTGGCCCTGCAGCTGTTGGTCTGCCTGCTGGCGCTGGGTCTCGTGCTGGGCCTGTCGCTCGCATTGCTCGAGGTCTATGGCCACTGGACCTTGCGCTGGCTGGGCATTCTCTTCGAGCGGATTTTCCGCGGCATTCCCGCCATCGTCCTCTTGCTGCTGTTCTATTACGGGGTCACCGATTTCGTGGAGATCGGCTCCTTCATGGCGGCCGTGCTGGCGCTGGGGCTGCGCTCGGCTGCCTATCAGTCCCAGATCTTCCGGGGCTGCATTCTCTCGGTCCCGCCGGGCCAGATGCAGGCGGCACGCGCCATGGGCATGTCCAAGGTCAAGGCTGTCCGGGATATTGTCCTGCCGCAGGCCCTGCGCCTGTCCATCGGGCCCTGGACCAACGAATTCTCCAGCGAGATGAAGGCCACTTCGCTGGCCTATGTCATCGGCGTGGTCGAACTGACCCGCCAGGCGAAGTACATCATCTCCAGCACCCAGGGGAATATCCTGATCGTCTTTGCGGTGGTCGCGGCGCTCTACTTCATTTTCAACCGGCTGGGAAACTGGGGCCTCTACAAGCTGGAGAAGAGGCTCGCCGTGCCGGGATTCGAGCAAAGAGGGGACGCCTGAGATGCTTCTCAAGGTCGAGAACATTCACAAGCGCTACGACGATGCCGAGGTGCTGAAGGGCGTGTCGCTCGAGATGGAAACAGGGCAGTCGAAGGTCATCATGGGGCCCTCGGGGACGGGCAAGTCCACCCTGCTGCGCTGCATCAACTACCTGACACCCCCGGATGAAGGCCGGGTCCTGGTCGAGGGCACCGAGATCACCTCGCGCAACCTCAACAGGATGCGCGAGAAACTGGCCTTCGTCTTCCAAGACTTCAATCTCTTCACCCACTTGCGTGCCGTCGACAATGTGGCCATCGGCCCGCGCAAGATCCGGGGCATGAGCAAAGGGGCGGCCCACGAGCTGGCCATGCGCGAGCTGGAGCGCGTGGGCCTGTCCGAACGCGCCCATGCCTATCCGGCCGAGCTCTCGGGCGGCCAGCAGCAGCGCGTTTCCATCGCCCGGGCCCTGGCCATGGAGCCGAAGATCATCCTGTTCGACGAACCGACCAGTGCGCTGGATCCGGAACTGACCGGCGAGGTGATTGCCGTCATGAAAAACCTGGCCAGCGAGGGCATGACGATGCTGCTGGTCAGTCACGAGGTCGGATTTGCGCGCCAGGCGGCGGACGAAATCATCTTCATGGACGGCGGCCATATCCTGGAGCAGGGGCCGCCGGCGCAGCTGTTCGATGCGCCGCAACACGATCGTACGCGTCAGTTCCTCAGCCGGATCGGCCAGGGCGGGGAGGCCGCATGAGCGAGTTCTATGCCTTCGCCGTCGAGCACTTGCCCTACATCCTGGAAGGCCTGCCGATCACGCTGGGGCTCTGGGTCCTGGCCATATCGATGGGGGCGGTTTTCGGTCTGGTGCTGGCCTGGGCGCGCCTGTACGGAAACACCCTGGCCTATGGTGCGGCGACCGTCTATGTGGAACTGTTTCGCGGCACGCCGATGCTGGTGCAGATGCTGTTCATCTATCTGGGCCTGCCTGAAGTCGGCATTGTCTTCGACCCATTCACCGCAGCGGTTATCGCCATAGGTCTCAACACTTCGGCCTATCAGGCGGAGTATTTCCGCGGGGCCATCCGCTCGATCCCGCGGGGGCAGATGCAGGCCGCCCGTGCCATGGGCATGACGTCCCTGCAGGGCCTGCGTTGGATCGTGTTGCCACAGGCGTTGCGCCGGGTGATTCCGCAGTGGTCCAACGAGGCCATCCTGGAACTGAAATACACGTCCATCGCCTATGCCATCGGCGTTTCGGAGATCACCGCCCGAGCCGAGAAGGTCGGATACGAGACCTTCATGTTCTTCGAAGTCTTCCTGCTGTTGGCCCTCGTCTATATCGTGCTGACCGGAACCGTTGCGCAGGTACTGCAATACCTGGAGAAACGCACGGCGGTGCCGGGACTGTAACGAGGGCCCGTGTTTGCGGGGCGTGCCGTCATCTCGCGTTCGCCCCTTTCATGCCGTTTCTCTAGCCCTGCGAAAACACTGCCACTTGAACGTCATATCGGGACGTTTAGTTTATTTTGAGACAAAGAGGGATCTCCCGATGGGGAATGTGGCTGCGGTCCGCAGTCCAGAAGATCGGGAGAGAGTCCGAATGATACGGGAGCAGGCGGCTTCGCATACATGCATTCAATCCCGCAATACCTGTTCGCCGTCGGTCTTGCGCTGGCGACCGGCACGTCCGCGCTGGCCCAGGAAGAAGGGGCGGTGGTTGCCGTGGAGACCACGGAACGGATCGATATCATCGAGCAGGTGCCTCTGACCGGTACGGTCACATCTGCACGGGTGTCTCCCGTCTCCAGTGAGATTGCGGGCAGGGTCTCCAGGATGCATGTCGATGGCGGTAGTCATGTCGAAAAGGGCGAGACCCTGGTCGAACTGGACAGTGCGTTCGCCAGGCTGACCCTGCGCCAGGCCGAGGCCGCCACGCGGGAAGCCCAGGCTGCACTTGCTGATGCTGAGCGGCGCCTGGATGTCGCCCAGCGGCTGGTTGGACAGCGGGCCGTTTCCGAGGACGAATTGCGCACGCGCGAGACGGAGGTCGAAACCGATCGCGCCGTCCTGGAGAGATTGCAGGCGGAACAGGAAGAACAGGCGTTGCGGCTCGAACGCCATGACATCGCTGCGCCCTTCTCCGGTGTGATTTCCCGGCGCATGACCGAAGTCGGTGCCTGGGTTTCTCCCGGGACCGCTGTGGTCGAGCTGGTGGCCATGGACAGCCTGCGCATCGATGTTCCCGTGCCGCAGGATGACTTCCCCCGCCTTGCAGAGGATACGGAGATTTCGGTGGAATTCGAGGCATTGCCAGGAGAGGACTTCGAAGCACGTCTGGAGAGCGCCATTCCGGTTGGCGATCCCAGCGCCCGGACATTTACCGCCCGCGTGGTCCTGGAAGAAGATCAGGTGGCCCTGACCCCAGGCATGTCGGCTCAGGTGACCCTTCACCTGGCAACCGGCGAGCGGGATCCGGTCATTCCCAGGGATGCGCTGATTCGGTATCCGGACGGTCGCACGGTGGTCTGGACCGTCGAAGAGGCCGACGGCGGTTTGCGTGCCAAGGAACGCCTGGTGGAAACAGGCTTGGCTTTTGATGGGCAGCTGCAGATCCGTGAGGGCCTGGAGGCGGGCGAACGCGTCATCGTAGAAGGCAATGAGGGCCTGCGTCCAGGGCAGGCCGTGCGCCTGGAAGAGGATGCCTCGTGAAGGATCCCTCGCAGAGCATAGCCGGCTGCAAGCCTTCGGGAGCCTGACTCATGTTCGAGGGCATCGTACGGCGGGGAACGCTGATGGCGGTCATCCTGCTGATCCTTTGCGTCATCGGGGTGGCTGCCGCCCTGCGTATCCCGGTCCAGATGATTCCCGATCTGGAAGTGCGCACGATTACCATTCAAACCGATTGGCCTGGTGCCACACCGCAGGATGTGGAGAAGGAGATCGCGATTGAGCAGGAAGAATACCTGAGCTCGATCCCCGGGCTCGAGCGCATGGTCTCGACGGTTGCCAGCGGGGACTCCGAGATCGAACTGGAATTCCCCTATGACATCGATATCACGGAAACCCTGATCCGTGTGAACAACGCCCTGAGCCAGGTGCCCTCCTATCCGCAGAACGTGGACCAGCCCCGGGTCTACGCCACCTCCTTCTCCGACAATGCCTTCATGTATTTCCGCGTGGCGCCCCTGCCCGGCAACCCGCGCGGCCTGGATATGAACATGATGGGTGATTTCATAGACGACAATGTACGCACGCGCCTGGAGCGGGTTGAGGGAGTTTCACAGGTGGAATTCCGTGGCGGGGAACGCCAGGTCCAGATCCTGGTGGACCCGGATCGCCTGGCGGGACGGGACCTGAGTCTGGTCGACGTGCGCGATGCGATCACCTCGCGCAACCAGGATGTGTCCGGCGGAGAACTGGAAAGCGGAAAGCGCAGGTATCTGCTGCGTACAGTCGGGCGCTACGGTGATATCGAGGCGCTGGAATCCACCATCCTGGACCGTCGGGGCGATTCGATTCTTCGCCTGTCCGATGTGGCTGACGTCCGTCTCGGCCATTTCGAACCGGGGGAGGTCAGTCTGGTCGACGGCGAGCCGGTGCTGGGCCTCTCCATACGACGGGAAGCCGGATCCAACGTCATCGAGATCAAGCGTGCGGTGATGGAGGAGCTCGAGGCGATCAACGAGGATGTGCTGGAGCCCGCCGGCATGCGGTTGTCACTGACCAATGACGATGTCCGCTATGTCGAGGATTCGGTGACCAACGTATGGATCAACCTGATCCTCGGTGCCTGCCTTGCCACGCTGGTGATGTATGCCTTCCTGCGGTCCTTTCGCACCACCTTCGTGGGCGTGATCGGCATTCCCGTCTGTACCATCGCCGCTTTCCTGGGACTCTTGCTGGCAGGGAGGACCATCAACGTCATCTCCCTTGCCGGGGTGGCCTTTGCCATCGGCATGACGCTCGACAACAGCATCGTGGTCCTGGAGAGCATCGACATGGCGCGCCGGCGGGGCCTGGATCGATTCCGCGCCGCCGTGGAGGGCGTGCGGGAGGTCTGGCCTGCGGTGGTGGCCTCGACCCTGACCACGGTGCTCGTCTTCACGCCCATCGTCTTCATCAAGGAGGAGGCCGGTCAGCTCTATTCCGACGTGGCGATCGCCATCTCAGCCTCGATCCTGACATCGATGCTGGTGGCGATCACCATCATTCCGACACTGGGCGCGCGGATCCTGCGCGTGGGGGCCATGGCCGGGAAAGAGCCCGTCAAGGAAAGTTCCGGAGCCACGAACGGAAACCGCAATCCGGTGCTGCGCACGGTGGACTGGATCATTGCGCGTCCACTGCGCCGTGCCGTCTGCATCGTCGTAACCCTGGCGGTCAGCGGCTTCATCATATTCGCCCTGACACCGCCGGCTGAATACCTGCCGGAGGGCGAAGAGGCCAAGACCTTCGCCACCATGAACGCCCCGCCTGGCTATAACCTCTCGACGATGACGGAGATCGCACGGGAGCTGGAAGAAAGGCTGCGCCCCTATCAGGACGCCTCGCCCGGCGACTACGAGGCCGGCCGCTCTCCGGTTCCGGCGATGGGGCAGTTCAGTATCTCTGCCCAGTCCCAGTCCGTTCGCATCATTGCGACAACGAAGGACCCCGGACAGATCGAGGCACTGATGGACGAGCTGTCCCGGATCTACGAGGAGTATCCGGGCATGCGCTCGTTCGTCTCCAGAGGGTCCATCATCACCAGCAACGAGGGCGGGACGCGCAGCGTCAACCTGGACATCTCCGGTCCGGAGCTGCAGGAGATCTACCAGGTTGCCGAAGCCGCCTATCGCCAGGCCGAACAGGTCTTCGACGATCCGCGCATTCAGACCAACCCCGCAACGCTCTCGCTCTCCCAACCGCTGATCCAGGTCCATCCGGACTGGGAGCGCGCCTCCGAAATGGGGTTCGATGCCGAGCAGCTGGGCTTCAGCGTGGCCGCCCTCAATGACGGCGCCTTTGTCGACGAGTTCTTCAGCCAGGATGACAAGATCGACATCTATCTCTACAGCCAGGCCGGACAGGATGCGGCCCCCGATCGCATAGGTCAGCTGCCGCTCTATACGCCGCAGGGCACGACGGTGCCCCTGTCCTCGGTCGCTCGCATCGAGGAGACGGTGGATACGAGTTCAATACGCCGGGTCAACGGCAACCGGACGGTGACACTGAACATCATTCCGCCACGATCCGTGCCCCTGGAAGCAGGTGTCGCGCGTGTGGAGGAGGAGGTTGTGGGGCAGTTGCGCGCGGCCGGAGAGATTCCAAGCAGCATCACCCTGGATATTTCCGGTGCGGCCGATCAGTTGGAGGCAACCCAGGACGCCCTGCTCGAGAACTATGCCGTGGCCATCCTCATCGTCTATCTGCTGCTGGTGGCGATCTTTACCCATTGGGGCTATCCGCTGTTGATCATGACGACCATCCCGCTCGGGATCGCTGGTGGCATCGTGGGATTGGCCCTGATGAATCTGGTCGGTGGCGTCCTGCCGGTCATCGGATTGCCGGAGATCAGCCAGCCCTTCGACATGATCTCCATGCTGGGCTTCCTGATCCTCATGGGGACCGTGGTGAACAATCCCATCTTGCTGGTTCACCGTGCCATGGAGAACATGCGCAAGGCGGGAAGCGAACCGCAAGAGGCCGTTTCCGAGGCGGTGGCCTCGCGCCTGCGCCCCATCGCCATGTCCAGCATTACCACGATCTTCGGACTGGCTCCCCTGGTCTTTATCCCCGGCTCGGGCAGCGAGCTCTATCGTGGCGTGGGTGCCATCGTGCTGTTCGGCATCATGGGAGCTGCCGTCGTCGCCTTGACCTTCCTGCCGGCCCTGACGGTCTTTGTCCTGAACTGGGGCCGCCGCAGGGCGGCATGACCGATCACTTCCCGAAATGGTCTCGGCGTCCCAACCTTCTCACGGGCAGGAAGCTCTTCTCAGGGATATCCTGCCTTTGAGTTCCCTGCGTCCATAGCCTTACTCATCGGAAGAGTCCAATGCAGGCGCCACCATCCCATCGTCGAACTCGGCTTTTCCTGATAGTGGTTCTGGCGTTCTCTCTGTGGCTGTCCGCTTCCGGGACAATTGCCGCGCCGCCAGCTTCCTGCGACAGGACAGGGCAGGAAATCCGGACTCTCTATGAAACCAACCTCGAGACCTTATCTCTCAGCAAGCAGAGGCATTATACGCAGCGACTCTACCGGATCACAGGCGACCCGGACTATCTTCCCTGGAACCTGCGCTATGCCAGGCGCCTTCTGGGCGAGCTGCGTGTCGATATCGCCGGGTTGAAGCTGCCGGGCTATGCCCTGAGGCAAAGCCGAGACGTCGTGGAGGACTATGCTTCGCGCACGGAGAAACAGCGCGCACGCAAGAAGATGCTGGGTGAATGGGGCGAGATCGCCTATGCCAAGAACCTGGCGTTTCGTTTGGTCCAGGCGAGATACTACGGTCTGCTGAACGAGACTTTCCTGCCCGATTACGAGCGTGCACTGGCCTATCTGGCCTCGGTGGATTTCCGATCCTTCCTGAGCGATCCCGATGTGATCCGGGTCTATGCACCACAGGTTGCCAATCAGCTCTATTACCTGCATGAACTCGGCGTATCGGATCTGCGTGGGCCAGTGCTCGCCGCCTTCCGGGACCTTTATCCGCCCGCGCGAGACGGCGCGCTCTCCCGGGCTGAATACCGCAACAAGATCTATGGAATGACACACTTTGTCATCGCTGCCAGCCGTTACTACCAGCAGCCTGTCGAACGCCGGGAGTTCGACTGGGTCCTCGAGGATTTCGAGAAGAACCTGGAGTCCATCCTGCGAAGAACGAAGGAGGACATCTATACCGAGGTGGCTCTCAGCTTCCTGCTGGCCGGAGAGGAGGATCATGCAGCGGTGGAACGCATCCGGCAGGAACTCAGAGGTGTCTACGATCCCGAGGCACGCATGATCCCATCCGAGACGGGCAAAACAGGGAGCCTCGCTGCCGGCGAGCACCGCAATGTCCTGGCGATCATGCTGTTCTGTTGGCCCGAGCAGCTCCATGACGGCCCGGACTTGTCCGGGCTGATTCCCCGACGTTCGCAGTGATCCAAACGTGGGTCAGCTGGTTTCCTCGCCGACCAGATGGTCCAGGGGCAGGGCGTGGCGGGTGATCGGCGACTTGATGACGATATAGCTGAAGTACTTCTCGATCCCGATCTTGCGGTCCAGCAGGCTTTCCATGAGCTGCTGGTAGTCCGCAACGCTGCGGGCCACGAACTTCAGAAGGTAGTCGTAGCCGCCGCTGACCAGATGGCATTCCATGAGTTCGGGAACCTGGCGGATACCGGCCTCGAAGCGCACGAAATCCTCGCGCCGGTGGTCGCGCAGGGTCACTTCGGTGAAGACGGTGATGCAGTCGGCCAGGCGTTGCAGGGCGATCTGCGCGCCGTAGCCGGAAATGTA
Source organism: Fodinicurvata halophila (assembly GCF_042651425.1). Classification (NCBI taxonomy): domain Bacteria; kingdom Pseudomonadati; phylum Pseudomonadota; class Alphaproteobacteria; order Rhodospirillales; family Rhodovibrionaceae; genus Fodinicurvata; species Fodinicurvata halophila. The sequence continues at coordinate 59,076 of NZ_JBHSCW010000005.1, forward strand.
GCCTGCGGACTCCAGCCGTTTGACGCGCTGCAGGCAAGGGCTCTGGGACAGCCCGACCGCATCGGCGAGCGCAGCGTTGGTCATGCGTCCGTTCTCCTGGAGCTGCACCAGGATATTCAGGTCGATGCGGTCGAGTTTTCCGGTCCGGCTCATGGCGTCAGGAGAGGCGGGAACTCAGCCTCGAAGCTCCTCCTGATGGGCCTTCACCATGTCCGCCATGCTGTTGAAAGTGAACGCGCAGCTGGGCATCTTGCCCGGGTTCATGGTGGCGCCGAAACCCTCCTGGTCGTGCCGGCGGTAGATCCAGCAGGACGTCAGGTCGTTGTTGTCGGCGGGAACATGGTCGTGGAACATGCTTTCCGCCGTATGCAGGATGTCCTTCTTCTCGATGCCGAGTCGACCCAGCTGCTCCAGCATGTAGTCGAAGTTGCGCTGGTTGGGCTTGTAGGAGCCCATGTCTTCGGCGGTGTAGATGGCATCGAAATCGACCTGCAGTTTGCGCCGCGCGCCCTCGAAGGAGGTGTTGTCGACATTGGACAGGATGACCAGCTTGTAGTGGCGCTTCAGGTACTGCAGGGCACCGGCGCTGTCCTCGAAGGTCGGCCAGTCGGGACACGAGTTTCCATAGGCCATGCACTCGTCCCAGGAGACGCTCAGACCCCATTCCTCGGCCAGGCGCTTATAAACCACGGCCAGCAGCTCCGGATACTTCTTGGCCGGCGTCTGTTTCTGCGCATGGGATTCGTGAAAGGCGTGTGCCTCCAGGATCTCGTTGCGGCTGGGTTTTTTCTCCATCCGGTCGACCAGTGGCTTGGTGCCGGCCACCATGGCGCTTTCCCAGTCGACAAGGGTGCCGTAGCAGTCGAACGTGAGTACCTTGAAGTCAGTCAATCGCATCTCTTACCTCCGGTATGTCCAGGATGTCGTTGAGGGTCTTGGTCAGGCGTTCGGCCATGAGGTCCACCTCGTCCAGTGTGATGGACAGCGGCGGGGCCAGCCCGATGACGTCGTCGGCAAAGGCCCGGAAGATCACGCCGTTGGCATAGCCGTGCTTTGCCAGGTGCTTGGCGATGCCCAGTTCCTGGGGCGGTTTTGTCTTCTCGGTCTTGTCGGTGACCAGTTCGATACCTGCCAGCAGTCCGCGGGAGCGGACATCGCCGACCAGGGGGTGTTCGGCCAGTTCCCCCAAACGCTGTGAAAAGCGCTCGGCACTGCGCTGCCCATTGGCGAGAATGCCGCCCTCGGTGTAGAGCCGCAGGACTTCCAGGCCCACGGCCGCACTGACGGGATGACCGGAATAGGTGAAGCCGTGGCCGACAGGTGCGTTTGCCTTCGCGTTATCGGCGATGGTCCGATAGAAGGGCTCCGACAGCAGGACCGCGCCCATGGGCGAATAGCCGGCGGTCAGCCCCTTGGCCAGTGTCATGATGTCCGGGGTGATCTCTTCGCCCTCGCAGGCAAACATGGGGCCGGTACGCCCGAAGCCCGTGATCACTTCGTCGGCGATGAAGAGGATATCCAGACGGTGGCAGGCGTCGCGCATGGCCTTGAGCCAACCTGTCGGGGGCACGATGACGCCGCCCGATCCCTGGATCGGCTCGGCGATGAAGGCGGCGACCTTGTCGGCGCCGAGTTCCGCAACCTTCGACTCCAGCTCGGCGACGCTGTCCCGGATGACCCTCTCCGGATCCTCCCCTTCAGGATGGCGATAGGGGTAGGGAGACGAGATGTAATGCTGCCAGGGCAGGGGCAGGTCGAAGCCCTCGTGGAAGACGGGCAGGGCGGTCAGGCCCGAGCCGACCGAGGAAGAGCCGTGATAACCGCGCTTGAGCGAGATGAAGTGCTTCTTCTCCGGCTGGTCGGTGAAGTTGTAATAGGCGCGCACCAGCTTGACGGCGGAATCCACAGCATCGGACCCGCCGAGGGTAAAGAAGGCATGATTCAGGTCGCCCGGAGCCAACTCGGCCAGGCGTGTTGCCAGGCGAATGGCGGGTTCGCTGGAGAAGTGGAAATAGCCTGTGGCATAGGGCAGGCGTCGCATCTGTTCGGCGGCGACCTCGACGATGCTTTCGTGACCGTAGCCGACATTGACACACCAGAGACCGGCAAAGGCATCCAGCGACTCATGGCCTGCGCTGTCAGTGACGAAGACCCCCTGGGCCTTCTCCAGTACGGTGGCTCCGGTTTCCTCGTGGCCGCGCCAGGAGATGACGGGGTGGACCAGATGCTCCCGGTCGAGTTCGATCAGGGAATTGGACAGCATGGAAAACCTCTTTCTGTGATGCATGCCCAGTCTAGGGCCTCATGGCAGAACAGCCTGCCGAAGTTGGACTGCGGGAGCGCAATCTCTGTTCTTTCTCCATTCGTCCCCCGCAACTCCTGCCGTGCGAGGCGGCGCCAGGTCTAGATCGATTCGTCCGACAACTCGCTTGCGTGAATGCTGCGGGTGGTGGGCGACAGGGCGGCCAGGGTCTGGGAAACGCGGTTGCGGAAGAGCGTGTTGTGCTCGCCAGCCAGTTCCTCTGCTTTTTCCGCATCGCGATTGCGGATGGCTTCGAAAATCTGGCGATGATCGTCGGCCGTGCGCTCCAGATGGGGCTTGAGCGGGGGAATCTCGCTATAGTGCTCGCTGAAGCAGACGCGGATGATGCGCAGGCCCTCGCACATCACGCGGTTGTAGGCGTGCTCCAGGAAGGGGTTGCGTGCCGCCGCCGCAATGGCGAGGTGGAAGCGATGGTTGGCTTCCGTGAGGTCGAGGCTGGCCTCGTCCGCCGCATGGACCTCGAAGCTCTTCAGCTCCTTCTCGATCTGGGTCAGGTCGTCGGGTTGGTGGCGAATGGCGGCAAGCTTCGTGATGGCCCGCTGAATCAGGTCCAGCGCCTCGAAAAAGCTGCGGAGGTTTGCCAGATCCAGTGGCGCGACGCGTGCGCCGCGGCCGCGCTGTATCGTGACGAGCCCTTCGGAGGCCAGGCGGATCAGGGCCTCGCGAACGGGTGTCCGGGAGAGATGCAGGAGGGCCACCAGCTGGCCTTCCTCGAGTTCCATGCCCGGCGGGAACTCAAGACTGAGTATGCGCCGACGGATTTCCGTGTAGGCCCGCTCTGCGCCCCCCAGTGAGGGGCCACCGTTGTTCTTCCCCTCGGTATCTGCGTTCTTCTCCTTGCTATCCAAATCCTTTCCTCCCAAGCATATGGCGTCCGGATAATCGGAGAATCAAAGCCTTGCGTCCAGTGACAGGGTTTCTTGACGTCGTGTATACTTGAAGTATATGCTCACCGCAACAAATCGCGAGAGCACCATAACAAAGGGTAACCTTCCCGCATGGAGATGGACGAGGCCGCCACGGATTGGGTCGTTGGTGTGGATGTCGGTGGTACCTTCACGGACTTCTATGCCTTCGAGCGATCCAGCAAGACAATTCGGGTGCACAAGACGCCCTCCACCCCCGACAATCCCGCAAAGGCCATTATCGCAGGCCTCGAACATCTAGGCCAGAGTGGTGCCGTGCCGCTGGAGGCGGTGACGCGTCTTGCTCACGGCACGACCGTTGCCACCAATGCCCTGATCCAGCGCAAGGGTGGCACTGTTGCGGTCGTCACCACGCGTGGCTTTCGGGACCTTCTGGAGATCGGCCGACAGGTCCGCCCGAGGATGTACGACCTGAAAGCCGACTATCCACCCCCTCTGGCAAAGCGGGAACACCGCTTCGAGATCACGGAGCGCATCGGCGCGGCCGGGGAGGTCGTTACGCCGCTGGACGAGTCCGAGATCGATGCGCTGGTGGAGCAGATCCGGGATATCGGAGCCCAGGCCTGTGCCGTCTGCTTGCTGTTCGCCTATGCCAATGCCGAGCACGAGCAGCGTATCGGCGAGATTCTGCGTGCGCGCCTGCCCGATGTAGCCATTTCGCTGTCCAGTGAGGTGCAGCCCGAATTCCGTGAATTCGAGCGTTTTTCCACCACGTTGCTGAACACCTATCTGCAGCCGGTCCTGAACAGTTACATGAGCCATCTGGAAAGCGAGCTGGCACGCCTTTCCCCGGATGCACATGTCGGCATCAATCAGTCGAGCGGCGGCCTGATGTCCATCGAACGGGCCCGTTCCTTCCCGATCCGTACGGCCCTGTCTGGCCCGGCCGCCGGTGCCATGGGTGCCATCCATGTGGCGGAGCTAGCGGATCGCCCCGATATCATCACGCTGGACATGGGTGGCACCAGTGCGGATGTCGCCCTGATTCGCAATCATGAAACCGATCTGTCCTTCGAGCGGGACGTGGCCGGTTTCCCCGTGCGACTGCCCATGGTGGACATCAATACCGTCGGCGCCGGCGGCGGCTCGATTGCCTGGTTCGACCGCGACGGCCTGCTCAAGGTCGGGCCGCTGAGTGCCGGCGCCGTTCCGGGGCCGGCCTGTTATGGTCGCGGTGGTACCGAGCCCACGGTGACCGATGCCAATGCCGTTCTTGGCCGCCTGTCCGTCCGTGGCCTGCTGGATGGGGCGATGACCCTGGATGTCGACGCCTCGCGCGAGGCAATCCGTCCGCTGGCCGAGCAGATGGGTTTTACCGTCGAGAAGACGGCCCAGGGAATCCTGGGTATTGTCACCGCCAACATGATGCGCGCCATCCGGGCCATTTCCGTGGAACGCGGTCATGATCCGCGCGACTGTACCTTGATGCCCTTCGGCGGCGCCGGTCCGCTGCATGCCAATGCCGTGGCCCGGGCGCTTGGCATTCGCGAAGTGCTGGTGCCCTTCTCGCCCGGCATACTCTGTGCCCAGGGACTGGTGGTCGCTGACCTGAAGGAGGATTTCGTGCGCAGCCACCGTGTTGCGCTGACGCCCGAAAGCTTGTCCTCGTTGCAGGCCAGCCTGGATGACCTGGTCGAGGAGGCGCATCTCTGGTTCGATCACGAACAGGTTGATCCCGCCCAAAGGCGCCTTCAGATCAGCCTGGACATGCGCTACATCGGACAGAATTTCGAGCTGCGCGTGCCGTTGGACATCGACGAGTCCAGCCCGAAGCTGCCCGGCAGCGAGGCATTGCATGCGGCCTTTTTCCGGGCGCATGAGGCCAACTATGGCTTCCACAATCCCGATGATGCCGTGGAGGCGGTCAATCTGCGCATGACCGCGCGCGGAGAGTTGCCGTCCCTGCCGACACCGCAGGCGCCGGAAAACGCTTCGCAGAGGCCCGAACCGGTAGAGCGTCGTCCGGTCTGGTTCGAAGCGGATGAGGCAGACAGCACGCCGATCTATCGCCGTGTCGACCTGGCACCCGGCTGCCGCATCGAGGGGCCGGCCGTGATCGACCAGTTCGATGCCACCACGCTTGTCTATCCCGGCGATGTCGCCAGGGTCGACGAGAGTCTCAGCCTGATCCTGGAGCTTGCCCAATGACCGCACTCAGCCTTGCTTCGGAGAGTACGCGTCGAGAGCTGGACCCCATCACCCTGGAGATCATCTCCAATGCCTTGCGCTCGGTGACGGACGAGATGTTTGCGGCTCTCATGCGCAGTGCCTACTCGACCAATATCAAGGAGCGGCACGATCACTCCACGGCCTTCTGCGACAAGGCAGGCCGGCTGATTGTGCAGGCGGACCAGTCCTTGCCCATACACATTGCTTCGATGACGGGGCTGATGAACACCCTGCTGAAGAAGTATGACCTGTCCGAGATCGAGGAAGGCGACGTCTTTGTTGCCAACGATCCTCATGTGGCGGGCGGCACGCACCTGCCGGACATCAACCTGGCCGAACCCGTCTTCGTCGATGGGGAGCTGCTGGGCTTCATCTGTAATATCGCCCATCATGCCGACGTGGGCGGCATGGCGCCTGGGTCCATGGCCGGCGGCATGTCCGAGATCTATCAGGAGGGACTGCGTATTCCCCTGGTCCGGCTGTTCCGTAAGGGCGAGCTGCAGCGCGACCTCTTTGACCTGATGCTGCTGAACGTGCGCATTCCCGAGGAACGGCGGGGCGACTACTACGCTCAGATCGCGGCCTGCCGGTTGGGTGTGCGGCGCATGAAGGAGATCGCCGGGCGCTATTCCTGCGAAACGCTCAATGCGGTCTTCGACGAGATCGTGAGCCGTACCGAATACCGCATGCGCGACGTGCTGAAGGAGATTCCCGACGGCACCTATTCCTTCGAGGATGTCATGGACGACGACGGTGTGGGCACGTTCGACATTCCCATCCGTCTGACCATTACGGCGAAGAACGGAGAGTTGACCTTCGACTTCCGGGAGACGGCACCGCAGGTGGCCGGCAACATCAATCTGCCGCACAATGCCACGCAGGCAGCCGTGGTCTATGCCCTGAAGGCACTGCTCGATCCCGAGATCCCGAACAATCAGGGCGTCCTGGACTGCTGCGAGATCCTTACGAAGGAAGGCACCCTTGTGCACTGTACCTTCCCGGCGCCGGTGGCGGCCCGCGCCAACACCTCGCAACGGGTAATCGATGTCATTATCGGGGCACTGACCGAGGCATTGCCAGAGCGTGTGGTGGGGGCTGCCAACGGGGCCAATACCACGGCCGTCTTCGCCGGCATCGATCCGCGCACGAACCGGCACTACCTTTATTTCGAGACATTGGGGGGTGGTTTCGGCGGCCGTGCGGACCGCGATGGCAAGGACGGGGTTCAGGTGCATATCACCAACACCTCGAACCTGCCCATCGAAGCGATCGAGACCGAGTATCCCTTGCGGGTGGAAAGCTATGGCTTCGTCGAGGATTCCGGTGGTGCCGGCCGCTATCGCGGTGGCCTGGGACTGCGCCGGGTCATTCGGCCCGTGGACCATGACTGCATCTTCAATGGTGCCGGCGAGCGCTTCCGGCATCAGCCGTGGGGCGTATTCGGCGGGCAGCCGGGCATGAGTGGACGCTTCCAGCATATCAGCGGAAGCGGGGACGCCACACTGCTGGATGTCAAGCCGGCCGCGATCAAAGTGACCCGTCAAGAGACACTTGTGGTGGAGACTCCAGGCAGTGGAGGTTATGGTGCACCGAGTGAACGGGCCAGAGAACAGGTCCGCGAGGACTTGGCCAGCGGCAAGTTCACGCCCGAGTACATCAAACGCCACTATGGCGAACCTGTTAAGGCAGACAACTGATCCGGATTTTGATTGCGGATTTTACGAGGTCAGAAGAAAGCTATTCAAAAAATGCGCAAACCCAAAGCTGAGACCGAAAGGGAGCTTCATAAAATGAGCACCAAGACACTTACTTCCCTGCTGGCTGTGGGGGCCCTGACACTGGGAGCACAGCAGGCTGCAGCGCAGAGCATGTCCCTGGACCTGGCCAACGAGTATCCGGCAGGTTCCGTCCATGGCCAGTCCGCCGAGATCTTTGCCGATACGCTTGAACGGCTGTCAGGCGGCGATATCGAGATCAACCTGCATCACGGCGCTTCGCTGGGCTACAAGTCTGCGGACCAGTTCGATGCGGTCGGTGACGGTGCCCTGCCGCTGGCCAGCAGTTTCATTGGGCCGTGGGCCGGCATTGACGAACTGTTCCTGCTGTCGTCCCTGCCGTTCCTGGCGTCCACGCCGGAACAGGTCTGGGACCTCTATCAGGTGGCCAAGCCCTATTACAAAGAGGTGCTGCAGGAGAACAATCAGGTCTTCCTCTATGCGACACCCTGGCCGCCAAGTGGCCTGTGGGGCAACAAGGCGCTGGATTCCATGGACGCGCTCGAGGACACCCGCATCCGCACCTATGACTCCAGCGGAACGGTGACCTTGCGCGAGGCCGGTGCCGATCCCATCCAGCTGAGCTGGGCCGATGTGGTGCCGCAGTTGAGCACAGGGGGCATCGACGGCGTGCTGACCTCTGCCGATGGCGGGGCTTCGGCCAGCCTCTGGGAGAATCAGTCCCACTTCACAGAGGTGAACTATGCCAGTCCGCTGCAGGTGATGCACATGAACCGGGATACTTACGAGTCTCTCAGTGACGAGCAGAAGGACATGCTCGATAAGGCTTCCGCGGCTGGCGAGGCCTATGGCTGGTGGGTGCTGCCCCGCCGTCAGCAGGAAAACTATGCCAAGATGCGCGATCAGGGCATGACGGTGATCGAGGATGTTTCTGACGAGTATCTGAACAGCCTGAACGAGGCGGCCCAGCCGGCGATCGAGGAATGGAGATCCGAAATGGATGATCGTGGCGAGGAGATTCTCGAAGCCTACGAAGCTCGCTTGGAAGAATAAGCTCCACTTCTGTATGGCGAGAGCGGCTCTCCTCTCAGGAGAGCCGCTCCCCTTTTTTGCGTGATGATACGGGAGCCCGGTGATGCGCTTTCTGCAGATCGCCATCTTCGGCCTATCACGCGGGGCGGCCGCAATTGCTGGGGCCCTGCTGGTTGCCATGGTACTGCATATCCTGCTGGAGATTGTCCTGCGGGCCTTCTTCTCTACGTCGACCTATGTACTTGACGAGTTCGTGGGCTACGGCGTGGCTGCCGTGACCTTCTTCTCTCTCGGATATGCCCTCGAGCATGGTGCCCTTATTCGCGTGAACATACTGCTCTCGCGTGTACACGGGTGGGTGCGACGTGGCCTCGAGATTCTGGCGGCGACCGGAACGCTTCTGCTGCTGACCTACTTTGCCTGGTTCTTCTGGATCCGTTTCGAGCGCAATTGGGAGCGCGGGACCGTCAGCAGTTCGATCGCCGAGGTGCCCATCTGGATTCCGGAAGGGCTTGTTCTCCTGGGGCTCCTGATCTTCTGGCTGCAGATGCTTGCCTATCTGCTGCGCATGATCTTCGGGCCAGCGGAACAGGCGGTTCCCTATGCCCAGACATACCAGGGCCAGGATGATAGTCCTGCAACCTCAGATACGCGCGCGAAGGAGTAATACAGATGGAAGCTCTGATCGCGGGTCTGGTAATCCTTCTGCTTGTCGTCCTGTTCCTGGGGCTGGGGTTCTGGATCTTCTCCGGCTTGTTCCTGGTGAGTGTCGGCGGGCTGGTCCTGTTAGAGGGGATGCCCCTCGAGCGCATCGGGATCATCGCCACCAATATCATCTACAGCTATTCCTCGGCCTGGGAGCTCGCAGCCATTCCGATGTTCATCTGGATGGGCGAGATCATCTTTCGCACCGACCTCTCGGATCGCCTGTTCCGGGGGCTTTCCCCACTGGTGGATTTCATTCCCGGCCGTCTCCTGCATACCAATATCATGGGATGTACGCTCTTCGCTGCCGTCAGTGGGTCCAGTACGGCAACCACGGCTACGGTGGGCAAGATCACAACCGGCGAACTGAGTCGCCGGGGCTATGATTCCAACCTCAGCATCGGGTCCCTTGCCGGTGCCGGCAGTCTGGGCCTGCTCATCCCGCCATCCATCGTCATGATCATATACGGGATTCTGGCCGAGGTTTCCATTTCGCGCCTGTTTGCGGCCGGCATCCTGCCCGGGCTTCTGGTGGCGGCCGTCTATTCCACATACATCATGATCCGTGCAGGCCTTGACCCTTCGAAATCGCCGCGTGGCGCGGAGAGGTACAGTTTGCGTGACCGGCTTTACGGAGTGGTCAATCTGCTCCCGGTCTTCTTTCTCGTCATTATCGTGCTGGGGTCGATCTATTCCGGTATCGCAACGCCGTCTGAAGCAGCAGCCGTTGGCGTTGCCGGCGCCGTGCTGGTCACCCTTGCCCTGCGCCAGTTGACCCTGGAAATCTTCCTGGAGTCATTGAAGGGCGCCCTGCGCACCTCCTGCATGGTCTGCAGCATCCTGATTGCTGCAGCCTTTCTGTCGACAGCGATGGGCTATCTCGGCATTCCGCGGAACCTGGCCGAGGCAATAACGGGCATGAATCTCTCGCCGATTGCCCTGATCCTTATCCTGTCGCTGTTCTACGTCATGCTGGGCCTGTTCCTTGACGGGATATCGATCATTGTCATGAGCCTTCCAATTACCCTGCCGCTGGTCACGATGGCCGGCTTCGATCCGGTTTGGTTCGGTGTCTATCTGGTGCTCATGACCGAATTGGCGCAGGTAACACCGCCTATCGGCTTCAACCTCTTCGTCATCCAGGGGCTGACGGGCCATCCCATCGGCAAGGTGGCCCTGGCGGCGTTCCCGTTCTTCCTGCTGATGTGCCTGTCCGTGGTGATTATCACGATCTTCCCGGAGATCGCCCTCTGGCTGCCTGAGGTATTGTTCGGATGAGTGATCTGTTGAACGAACTGGCATTGGCGACGGCCCATCCCGGTCAGCCCGGCGCGCTTTTCGAAACTGCGGACCGGGTCCTGCAGGGTCGCTTCGGACATCAGCTTTTCACGCTTTTGGCCTATCATCCCGAAAGCGGCGAGGTGGAACGCCTCTACAGCAGCCGGCCCGAGGACTTTCCGCTGCAGGGACGCAAGTTGATGGGGCCGACCGAGTGGGGCGCGCGCGTGCTGCACAGTGGGGAAGCCTATCTGGGACGCACGGTCGCCGACATCCGCTGGGCCTTTCCCGATCACGAGTTGATCGCCAGCCTGGGGCTGGGCTGCATCCTCAATCGCCCCCTGGTCTGGAACGGTGAAGTTCTTGGCGTGCTCAGCCTGCTCCAGGAAGGCGAGGGCCGTTACAGCGAGGCGGACCTCGAGGCCGCGGCCCCCTATACGGCCCTGTTGCTACCGGCCTACCTGCAGCTGAGACACGATGCACAGAGTTGAGTCTTGATTTGGGAGAGATGGAGAAAATGACAGCGACGATCCTGGCGAACGCCAACGTTCTGGATACCGAGGCTGGTGAGCTGCTTGGCGAGCGCCATGTCCTGCTGCGCGACGGTCAGATTGCGGAGATTTCGGAGACCCCGTTGAAGGACAGCACGGCCGAGACGGTGGATCTGCGTGGCCGCACACTGATGCCCGGGCTTTGCGATGCCCACGTGCATGTTACGGCCATCACGCCGGATTTTGCGCTGTTGAAGAAGCTCTCGCCGTTCTATGTGGCGGGACGGTCCACCGACATATTGAACGGCATGCTGATGCGTGGTTTCACGACGGTTCGCGATGGGGGCGGCGCCGATTACGGCCTGGCCCACGCCGTGGACGAGGACGCGATCATCGGTCCGCGTGTTCTCTTCTGCGGCCAGGCCCTGTCCCAGACCGGTGGCCACGGTGATGTGCGTGGCCGTGGGGAAAATGCCCTGGACGAGTGTTTCTGCTGTGCCGGCCTGGGGCGTATCTGCGACGGCGTGCCCGAGGTGAGGCGTGCGGCGCGCGACGAGATCCGCAAGGGCGCCACCCACATCAAGATCATGGCGTCCGGCGGCGTGTCCTCGCCGACGGACCGGATCGACAGTACGCAGTTCTCCCTCGAGGAAATCGATGCCATCGTGGAGGAAGCCACCGCTGCCAACATCTATGTCATGGCCCATGCCTACACGGCCCGTGCCATCAATCGGCTTCTGACACGTGGCGTGCGGACCATCGAGCACGGCAACCTGATGGATGCCGAGAGTTGCGAACTGTTCAAGAAACACGGTGGTTACCTGACACCGACCCTGTCGACCTACAACGCGATCGCGAAGGAAGGCAAGGAAGCCGGGATGCCGGCGGAACTCCAGGCCAAGGTCTTCGAAGTGGTCGAGTACGGTCTGTCGGCTCTGGACATGGCTTACAATGCCGGCGTGAAGACGGTTTTCGGCACGGACCTGCTGGGGCAGATGCACCGTTACCAGCTGGGCGAGTTCGACCTTCGCAAGGGCATCATGCCGGCCGCCGACCTGATCCGTTCGGCTACCTGTACGGCTGCCGAGGCTCTGCAGCGCGAAGGGGAGTTCGGTGTGGTGCGCGAAGATGCGCGGGCCGACCTCCTGGTGGTCGATGGCAACCCGCTAGATGATATCAATGTCCTGACCGATCCGGGCAATCGCCTGAAGGCCGTGATCAAGGAAGGCAAGTTCTACAAGAACGAGCTGCAATAGGCTGAAGACGCTTTGCGGCCAGGCCCTTCGGGTCACGAAAGGCCAGGCCCGGGATAGAGCGGCGAGGACTCCGTCCGTGCCTCAGGCCTGTTCTTCCAGGGGTGGCTGCCCCGCGCGTCCGAACACCTCCTCGAGGGAAAGGCACATGGCCAGAAGCTCGGCTTCCGAGCCTCCGGGACACATGACCTGAAAACCGATCGGCAGTTTTCCAGAATCGACGGGAAGAGGGATGGTGGCGGCGCAGAGTTCCAGATAGTTACCGGGCTGGGTGTTGCGGGTCATGCTGAGCGCGAAGGCCAGGCCTGTCTTGGGATCGCTCAGGTCGGACACCGGCAGGGCGGTCGAAGCCGTGGTCGGACTGATCCAGGCATCCAGGCCGGCGAAGCGGTCCCAGGCACTGGCGATGCTCTGCTCGCGCCGATTGTCCAAAGCCACGTGATCGATGGCCATGACGGCAAGAGCACTCTCCATCCGTCCGGCAATCACGGGGTCAATAAGGTGCTTGTTGGCCTCGAAGCGTTCGCGCCCCAGGCTGGCCACCAAAGAGACGGGCAGAGAGACGGGGAAATAGTCCTCGCGCTCGGGAGCTTCGGGAACATCCAATTCCTCGAAGGTGGCGCCGACGCGTGAAAGGCTGTCCAGGGCCTGGTCCGTTGCCGTGGCGATATCCGGTTCGAGATCGTCGAAGAAATAGTTTCGCGGTCGCCCGAGCTTCAGGGCCTGTAGTCGGGCAGGCTCTGCCTGATGATGGCGTGCATCATTCTCGGGCAGGCCCAGTGCCTGGTTGATCGCGGCAAAGGCAATGGCGGCGTCGCTTGCCGAACGGGTCAGCAGTCCCAGTGTGTCCAGGTGTGGCGCCAGGGACAGGCCGCCCTCGTTGGGCCACAGACCGAATGTGGTCTTGAGACCGAACAGGCCATTGAGGGCGGCCGGGACCCGAACGGATCCCCCCGTGTCCGAGCCGATGGAGAAGGCACAGAGCCCGGCTGCGGTGGCCACACCGGAGCCGGAGCTGGACCCTCCTGGCAGGCGATGGGTTTCCGGGTCCCAGGGATTCCACGGCGTCCCTCGGCTTTCGGAGACGCCGGTGATGCCCAGGGCGAACTCCACCATCTTGGTCTTGCCGAGGATGACGCAGCCGGCCCGCTTCAGGGCCTGGACGAAAGGCCCTTCCTCGTCCCCCATCAGATCCTGGAGCGCCAGCTTCGAGCCGCCGGTGGTGGGCATGTCATCGACCACCAGCAGGTCCTTCACGGCCACGGGCACGCCCATGAGCGGACCCAGGTCGACACCGGCCTCGCGCAGCTGGTCCATGGCCCGGGCGGTTCTCAGCGCCTGTTCGGCGGCGATGTACTGATAGGCGCCGAGCTTCGGATCGAGCGCGGCAATGCGTTCCAGGTAAGCGCGTGTCACCTCTTCGGACGTGATATCCCCCTCTCGGAAACGGGCGGCAAAGCCGTCGAGGCCCAGGGGCGCGATGGGGTCTGCGGGCAGGCCGGTCATGTCTATCCTCACCAATATTTCTGATATGCCAGATGCTTGACAGTCTCATGCAGCTCTGGTTGTCCTTTTGCAAGGGTAGTCTAGTTAAATATGATGGCAACATTGCTTGGCACAGACCGCCGGCGATGTTCTCAGATACAAGAATTTCCAAACTGGGAGACAAAGGTCCTGGACGGGCCGTCTCATGAACTGGAGGGGCACCCCATGGTCAAGAAGGCCTATCTTGGTCTCTGAGGAAGGAGGTCAGCCCTCGGCACAGTCGATGCAGCGCGGCACCGTAGGGTCCAGGTCAAGGCGTTTGGGGGCGATCTCCTCGCCGCAGGCCACGCAGTAGCCGAATTCGTCTTCATCGATACGCTTCAGCGCCGCGTCGATCTTGCGCAGGCGCGCGTGGCGGCGCTGTTCCGAGGCCTTGGCCATGGCCTGGACCTGCATGGCGTCCATGCGCGACAACCGGCCCACGCTCTGCTGGTCCAGTTCCACGGGGCGCCGGTCGGCGCTGGTGTTCTCGCCTTGCTGCAGCAGGGTTTCACGTTCCTGCAGCAGGCGCTTGCGATAATCTTCCGGCTCGTTCATGAGGCGAAACTATCCCAGGGCTGATCTCGGGAAAAGGGCGTTGACGGCAGAATCAACTGGCGTCTCCGTCCCGATCCGGCCCGCTATCGGCTTCGGTGGAAATCTCCCCCCGATGCTGTTTGCCCTGTTGCTGATGATTGCTGTCCTCCTGGGTGTCTTCTGCAGTTTTCTGCGGCTGCGCCTGCCGGGGATCGGCGCCTGAGCGATGAAGGTAGATGTCCTGTTGCGGGAAGGGCATCTGGATGCCGTTCTCGCGGAAGCTATCGTCGATGGCGAAATGCAAATCCGTCATTACGTCTAGATAGCGGTCGGTCTCCCGGATGTAGCAGCGCAGCTCTAATTCCAGCGCCGATTCCCCAAAGGCCTTGAAGAAAACGTAAGGCTCCGGGAATGCCAGGACATCGTCGTTCCGCCCAGCGCAATCAAGCAGGAGCTGTTGGACCTTCCGAGCATCCTCGCCATAGTAGAGTCGCAAGGGAATGATGATGCGGGCGATTCGGTTCTTGTGAGTCCAGTTGGTGACCGGCAAGGCGATCAGGTCCGAGTTGGGCACGATGACCGAAGAGCGATCGAAGGTTTCGATTTCCGTCGAACGGACCGAGATGTGCCGGACCATGCCCTCGTTTTCGCCCACCACGACCCAGTCGCCGACCTTGATCGGCCGTTCGATCAGCAGCAGCAGGCCGGCCACGAAGTTCTCCACCACGGTGCGCAACCCGAAGCCGATGCCGACGGACAGCGCGCCGGCCACCAGTGCCAGGTTGGACAGGCTGATCCCCAGTGTCGCAATCGCCAGGATCAGGGCCATGCCGACGCCGATGTAGCTGATGCCGGAGGAGATGGAATTGCGGATCCCATAGTCCAGATAGGTGTTCGGCAGCACCCTTTCCGACAGCCAGCGGCGCAGCAGTCCCGAGGCGAAAAGCCCGACGGTCAAGACCACGCCGGCGAGGAGGATGTCGACCAGCGAGATCCTGACCTCGCCGATGTTGATGCCGGTCAGCAGCTGTTCGGCCCAGAGCGTGACGATCGTCGAGGGCACGCCGTAGATGAGCAGAAGTACGTAGGCCAGTGGCAGGAGCAGAGCGATATCGATCACCAATCCGGCCCAGAAGAGAGTCAGTTGGTGGCGGTTTTCCTCCTGGCTTACCGCCCCCGTGCGCTGACGGTATGCCAAGTCCAGCAGCAGGGACAGGGCCTCCCGGAAAACAAGGCGCAGCAGGAAGAAGAAGCCGATCAGCACACCGGTGACGATGATCCGGGTCTGCAGGAATTCCGCCAGGCGACTGTAGCCGACAAGGGCGAGAAAGGGGGTCAGGCAGACCACGGTGCCCAGCAGGAAACGTCCGGCATTCCAGCCGGTGGATCCGAAGCCCTCCTCGGGATTCACCCAATAGCGGTTGGGCAGCATCGACAGCAGCAGCACGGCCATGACCGAGTTGTCGATCAGAACGAAGACCGAGCGCAGTTCCGGCGTGAAGGCCTCTGCCTGTATGGCGGCCATCTGCAGCGCGGCGGTGCCGGCGAAAATGGCTGTGACCAAGAACACACGCTGGTAAAGAACGCGCGCCCCCAGCGGCGTCACCGGCATGATGCGCCAGTGCGGACGACGCGGAGAGAGAACGGCACGGGCCAGGCCGCTGACCAGGATGAAGCCGGTGACGGCCGCGGCCAGGATATAGAGCAGCGTCGCGAAATAGCCGGTCAGGATTTCCTGGAAGTAAAGAATCCCGATGGCGATTCCGATGGCCAGGGAGGGAATGACGGCGCGCGCAAGGCCGTCGGCGATGGCTGCGACGACGCGCCGGGAATAGCCCGGATCCTCCTCTTCGAGATCGCGCCCGAAGCGTTTGCTCAGCCAGTGCCGTATGGGCCAGCCCAGCAGGAAAGCGACCGCCGGGATGCCAAAGAGATAGAGATAGGGCAGTGCTCCCTGGCGGCCGAATTGGGCAATCTCGGATGCCCAGTCGAACGGTGCATCCCAGATGCCTGAGAGAACCTCGACCGCGTCCTGGACCGCCTGCTGCCAGACACCAGGCCAGAGAGGGGACGGGGTGCGTTCCAGCACTTCTTCCTGAAGGCGCTGGCGTTCGCGGCTTGCGATTTCCTGAAGAAATTCGTTTGCGCGCACGCGGACCAGCGCTGCCTGGCGTACACGGGCCTCGATGGTGCTGATGCGTTGGTTCAGATCCTGACGGGTCTGGCGGATCTCGGGATTCTCGGGCGGGTCGCCCTCGGCCGGTGGTTCGCCAAGGCTGTTGAGCTGCTCCTGCAACGGAGCAAGACGGCTTTCCGCCTCGTTCTGCCGATGCTCGGCCGCCGAGAGCACGGCGCGCAGCTCCTGTTTCAGTTCATCCTCCACAACGGGAGAAGCATCCATCGGTTGCCTGAGCTGCTGCTCGGCGCGCTCGAGAACGGACTCCCATTCCTGGATCTGGCCGTCGAATGCCGGTTCGCCGCCCGGGCCTTGGGCCGATGCGGCCAGGGAGAGCAGCAGCGTCAGAAGGAAAGGAAGGAGAAGGCCTGTACGCATGGCGGTTCGTCCGGCTTTCTTGCAGGCAATGGCCGAGAGATCGTGCCCATCTTTGTCAGAAACAGGGCGCTCTTTCCATGAAATACAATTCGTTGTCGGCCACCTGATATTCGCAAGAAGGCAGGTGGCTTTCATGCGCAGGTCATGAAACTTTAGTAAAAGGTGTGCTCCGGTTTCTCCGACAGGTTCGAGCATGCCGCCTTCACAGTTCCACAACCAGGTTCACACGCAGTGCGGAAAAGCGGGTCAGGCTGTACTCGATGGGTTTGCCCTGGGCGTCCACGTTGATGCTTTCCGCCGTCAGGACCGGCTGGTTGCGCGGCTGCTGAAGGTGCCGGGCGTCGTCGTCCGCCGGCAGCGCAGCCCCGATCCGACTGGTCTTGCGGAAGTAATCCTCGATCCCCTGGGCCGCCAGTGCCTTCGTGATCGAGTCCGTCTTTTCGTATTCCTCCAGCATCCGCGGCAAGCGGGCCTGCGAGAAGTAGTGCGCGGCAATGCTGACGGGCTTGTCGTCCACCACGCCCACGCGTTCGATCAGGAAGACCGGCTTGCCGGCGCGGATGGCCAGGCCGCGGGCAATCTCGGCCTCGGCGGGCAGGGAGAGCGTGCGCAGAGTATGTCCGCCCGGATGCCGCTGTATGCGCAGGATGTTCTCGGTAAAGCGCGTGCGCCGGCCGACGGCGTAATCCACCATCTGTTCCTGGACATAGGTGCCGCGCCCCTGTTCCACCCGCACGGCGCCGCTTTCCTGAAGCGCGCCCACGGCCCGGCGCAGGGTGTGGCGGTTCACCTTGAAGCGTTCCGCCAGTTCGGCTTCATTGGGCAGGCGCTCGCCCGGCTTGTAAGTGCCGCGGGCAATCTCCTCCTGGAGTTTCTGCTGTATCTGTCGCCACAGGGCGACACCGTTGCCTCGGTTCATGCGATGGGTCCGTGTCGGCGCCGGGGAGCGGCTGTATCCATCTTGTCTGCAGCCATGAAGATTACCGTGTTTCCAGCGAGTCGCAGGAGCGTTGTTTGAACAACCCGGGCCGGCCTGGCAAGTCCCGATGGAGAGGGAAGAGCTTATGAGCGAACGCTATGCCGTCTATTTCACTCCGCCCAGGGACAGCGCCCTGCGGCGCCTTGCCGGGCAGTGGCTGGGATACGATCCTCATGACGGCGCGCTCCCGCGATCGGCAGACGCCTTCGGGCTGGACAGAGGCATCGTGGAGGACGTCACCGGCACGCCGCGCGTTTACGGGTTCCACGCGACCCTCAAGCCACCGTTCCGGCTGGCCAGGGGCCATGACGAATCTGCACTTCACGAGGCGGTTGCCACGCTGGCCAGGCAATTCCGGACCTTTCCGATGCCCTATCTCGGGCTTTCGCGACTGGGCGGTTTCCTGGCGCTGCTTCCCGAGGCCCCCGAGCCTCGCCTGGATGACATCGCCGGCGCCTGCGTGGAGCGACTGGACCGCTTTCGCGCCGCGCCGCACCCCGAGGACCTGGCGCGCCGTCGTGCGACTGGCCTGAGCGCCCGGCAGGAGGCGCTGCTGCAGCGCTGGGGCTATCCCTATGTTTTCGACGAGTTCCGCTTCCACATGACGCTGACCCGCGCCCTGGACGAGGCGGAGCACGCGCGCGTCGCACCGATCCTGGCGCAAGCCCTGGAACCGGTCCTTGCCCGACCCCTGGCGTTCGATGCCCTCAGCCTGATGCGGCAGCGGACCGCGAGGGAGCCCTTCACGGAGATTGCGCGCCTGCCGCTATCCTGATGTCATGCAGTGCCATCTGGGTGGGGTCATAATGGACTCAGCTGCCGGCCAGATGCCGGTCCTCGAGGGCGTCGAGCGTTGCCAGTTCGGTGATGAAGCGGTCGATGGCGTCCTGAAGGGCTCCGTCGTTGACGATCTCCACCACGTCGGGCGCATCGGGCATTTCCAGCAGGCTGCGCTCCAGGCGGCGGTCTATGTCCGCATCGAGCTCGCGGCCGCGTGCCGCCAACCGCTGGCGCAGCACAGCCCGGCTGGCGGTGACGAGCATGACCCGCAGGCGGGAATATTGATGGCGCGCCTGGTCGATGACGCTGCGCGAGACGTTCACCACCACATGACGGCCCTGGGCCAGTTCCGGCTCGATACTGCGGAGAATGCCATAATGATTGCCGTGCGCCTGCCAATGCAGGGCGAAGGCGTCCGAGTCCTGCAGGCGGGCGAAGACCTCCGGCGTCACGTAGTCGCTGACTTCCGCGCCGCTGGCGTCCTGCCGGGTGATGACGCGCTGCGGAAAGACAAAGCGATCGGCCGGCAGTTGCCGTCGGGCGGCCTCGATCAGGCTGTCTTTGCCGGCGCCGCTGGGACCGGCCACCAGCACCAGCGTGCCGCCGGTCCCTGGCAGGCCGTCAGCCAACGCGCTGCCCCTCGCGCCAGACCGCCAGCGGCCGCTGCAGGCCGTGGCGCACCTGTACGCGCACGAGGTCGGCGCGCTTGGCCGGAGCGATGGCGCCGCGGTCGTCCAGGCCGACCCGCCGTGCCGGAATGACGCTGACCTTGGCGACAGCCTCGGGCAGGCTGAGGGCGCTGTCCCCGTCGCTAAGCATGAAGGCGCCCTGCAGCAGGCTGGAGGGGACATAGTCACTGGAGATGATGTCCAGCATGCCGTCGTCGGCCAGGTCGCGCGCCGAGACATTGCCGGAGTGCGAGCCGCCGCGCACCAGGTTGGGTCCGCCCATCATTACGGACAGCCCGGCCTTGCGCGAGGTTTCGGCAGCGTCCCGGGTGGTGGGGAACTCGGCGATGACCATGCCGTCACGCGCGGCTTCGTCGACATGCGCGCCGGTGGCGTCGTCGTGGCTGGCCAGCGGGATGCCGCGCGCCCGGGCCAGGGCGACGACGTGCCGGCGGTTGCGTGCGCTGTGGCGTTCCTGGTCGGCCTTGCGCCGGGCGATGAAGTCCTGCAGCTCCGTGTCGCTGAGCCCGTACTTGCCCTGATAGTACTCGGCGTACTTGTCCAGGCGTACGAACTGTCGCTGGCCCGGCGTGTGGTCCATGACCGAGACCAGGCGCAGCATCGCGTGCTCGAAGCTGTGCTCGGTCATCTCGATCAAGCCGGGATAGCTGACCTCGCAGCGCAGGTGCAGGTAATGGTCGGCCTTGAACAGGCCGTGCCGGGGCGCCGCCTCCAGGCCGGAGAGAGTGTCCTGCAACAGCTCCAGGCGCTGGCTGTCCTCCTTCACGTCGCCCAGTGCGATGGCGTCGAAGACGGTGGTGATGCCCGAGGCGGTGATCTGGGCGTCGTGGGCGGCGATGGCCGGCAGGGTGGGCCAGCGGGTGCCGGGCCGGGGCACCATGTGCTTCTCCAGGCTGTCGGTGTGTAGCTCCACCAGGCCGGGGATCAGGTAGTCGCCCTCCAGGTCCTCGGCGCCGGGCGCCCGGCTGGGGCCATGGTCCAGCGCGGCGATCCGGCCGTCGCGCAGGCTAAGCGAACCCTCGAAGACCTCGTCTTCGGTCACGATCCTCGCGTTGGTGAGAATGGTCTCGTTCATGCGGCTGCCTTGTGTGCGCTGAGAGGGAACAGGCGGTCGGCCACGCGGCCGCGGACCTCCGCGTCGTGGAAGATGCCGACGACGGCGGCGCCGGCGGTGCGCGCCTCCAGGATCAGGTCGATCACGGTATCGCGGTTGGCCTCGTCCAGGGAAGCCGTGGGTTCGTCCAGCAGCAGGATGGGCCGGGGCAGGGCGAAGCCGCGGGCGATGTTCACGCGCTGCTGCTCGCCGCCGGAGAAGGTGGCGGGCGCCAGTCCCCAGAGCGCCTGGGGGATGCGCAGGCGCTCCAGCAGCTCGGCGGCACGCTCCCGCGCGTCCTCTTCATCCGTACCGGTCTGGATCAGCGGCTCCGCCACGATGTCCAGTGTCGCCACGCGCGGGATGACGCGCAGGAACTGGGTGACGAAGGTCAGGCTGTGGCGCCGCACCTCGACGATGTGCCCCGGATGGGCGTTCGTGATGTCCACCTGCACCCCGTCATGGCGCACCATCACGCGGCCGGCCGTGGGCTTGTAGTTGGCGTAGAGACAGCGCATCAGGCTGCTCTTGCCGGAGCCCGAGGGGCCGTGGAGAGCGACGCATTCGCTGGCTTCGGCGGCGAAGTCCACGCCGTCGAGCACGGGCAGGGTCTTGCCCCCCTGGGTGTGCAGGGTGAAGGTCTTGGAAAGGCCCTCGCTGTGGATCATGACGGTCATGGAACTTCCTCAGGCTTGCAGGACCGAAGAGACGAGCAGCTGGGTGTAGGCGTGCTGGGGATCGTCGAGCAGCTGGTCGGTCAGCCCGGTCTCGACCACCTCGCCGTGACGCATGACGACCAGGCGGTGCGCCAGCAGGCGGGCGACGGCCAGGTCGTGGGTGACGATGATGGCAGCCAGGTCCAGCTGGGCGACCAGCCCGCCCAGCAGGTCCAGCAGGCGCGCCTGGACCGAGACGTCCAGCCCGCCCGTGGGCTCGTCCATGAACACCAGGCGCGGGCCGGTCACCAGGTTGCGGGCGATCTGCAGGCGCTGCTGCATGCCGCCGGAGAAGGTCTGCGGCAGGTCGTCGACACGCTCCTGCGCGATCTCCACCTTGCCCAGCCAGTCCAGCGCCGTGGCGCGCAGGCTGCCGTAGTGGCGCCGGCCCAGGGCCATCAGGGGCTCGCCGACATTGGCGCCGGCGCTGACCCCCATGCGCAGTCCGTCGCGCGGGTTCTGCTCGACGATGCCCCAGTGGCTGCGCATCAGTTGGCGCCGCGCGGCCTCGTCCAGGGCATAGAGGTCGTGCTCCAGTCCGTCGTCGCTGCGGCAGGTCACCCGCCCTTCGCTGGGCGCCAGGCGGCCCGAGAGGATCCTCAGCAGGGTCGTCTTGCCCGAGCCCGATTCCCCGGCGATGCAGAGGACCTCGCCGGGAAAGACCTCGAGCGAGATGTCGTCGCAGGCGCGCAGCGCCCCGAAGTCGTGGGTGACGCCCTCCGCCGTCAGCAGCGGAGCCTGTTCGCCATTCTGCATCATCGGTCTTCCTTTCCGCCTGTCTGACCCGGCAGTCCCGCTGGCGGGGCCTGGTGCCCGCGATGGCCGGCATCCCGGCGCTGCCCGCAGTAGTCGCTGTCGGAGCAGACGAACATGCGCGTGCCCTGGTCGTCGGTGACGATCTCGTCCAGGTAGCTGTCCCGGGCGCCGCAGAGGGCGCAGGGCTCGTCCCAGGTCTCCACGTCGAAGGGGTGGTCCTCGAAGTCCAGGCTCTTCACTTCGGTATAGGGCGGGATGGCGTAGATGCGCTTTTCCCGGCCGGCGCCGAACAGCTGGATGGCCGGGTTCCTGTCCATCTTGGGATTGTCGAACTTGGGGATCGGCGAGGGGCGTGCGATGTAGCGGCCGTTCACCTGCACCGGATAGTCATAGCTGTTGGCGATGCGGCCCCACTGGGCGATGTCCTCGTAGAGGCGCACGTGCATGATGCCGTATTCGGACAGCGCGTGCATCTTGCGCGTCTCGCTCTCGCGCGGCTCCAGCCAGCGCAGCGGCTCCGGGATCGGCACCTGGTAGACCAGGATCTGTCCTTCCTGCAGCGGCGTTTCCGGAATGCGGTGGCGGGTCTGGATCAGGCTGGCGTCCTGCGTGCGCTCGGTGGTGGCGACGTTCGCTGTGCGGGAGAAGAAGCGGCGGATGTTGACGGCGTTGGTGGTGTCGTCCGCCCCCTGGTCGATCACCTTGAGCCGGTCGTCCGGGCCCAGCACCGAGGCGGTGACCTGGATGCCGCCGGTGCCCCAGCCATAGGGCAACGGCATCTCGCGGCTGCCGAAGGGTACCTGGTGCCCCGGGATGGCCAGTGCCTTCAGGATGGACCGGCGGATCATCCGCTTGGTCTGTTCGTCCAGGTAGGCGAAGTTGTAGCCGCTGTCGGGGCGCCCTGTCTCTGCTGTGCCGTCTGCCATCGTCTTCTTTCCTTATTCCGCAGCGTCCTGCCGGTCCTGGTCCTTGGTGTGGGCCTTGTCGTGCTCCTCGCGCAAGCGGCGCACCAGGGCCAGTTCGCTCTGGAAGTCCACGTAGTGCGGCAGCTTCAGGTGCTGCAGGAAGCCCGAGGCCTCGACGTTGTCGCTGTGCGAGAGCACGAATTCCTGGTCCTGGGACGGACTGGCCGGCTCTTCGCCCAGCTCTTCGGCGCGCAGGCTGCGGTCCACCAGCGCCATGGCCATGGCCTTGCGCTCGCCCTGGCCGTAGGTCAGGCCATAGCCGTTGGTGAACTGCGGCGGCGCTTCGGCGCTGCCGGTGAACTGGGTGACCATGTGGCATTCGGTGACGTCGACCTCGCCGACCTCGATCGCGAAGCCGAGCTCTTCGGGCACGATCTCCACGGCGACATGGCCGTGGCGGATCTCGCCGGCGAAGGGATGGACGTGGCCATAGCCGCGCTGGCTGGAATAGCCCAGCGCCAGCAGGAAGCCCTCGTCGCCGCGCGCCAGGTTCTGCAAACGGATGTCGCGTCCGGCGGGCAGCGGCAGGGGCTCGCGGGTCAGGTCGCCGACCGGGCGCTGCGGATCGTCGGGAAAATCCTGCTCGATCAGGCCGTCCTGGTTCAGGATGTCCACCAGGCGCGGCATGGTTTCCGGCAGAGGCTCGGCAGGGAGCAGCGGCTCGGCCGGCGGAAGCTCCTCCTCCGGCAGGCTCTCGTCGCGGGCCAGCTCCGCCAGCGAGAAATCCAGCAGGCGGTGGCTGTAGTCGAAGGTGGGCCCCAGCACCTGGCCGCCCGGCACGTCCTTGAAGATGGCCGAGATGCGGCGCTTCAGGGTCATGCGGCTGGTGTCCAGCGGTGCCGAGACGGCCAGCCGCGGCAGCGTGGTGCGATAGGCGCGCAAGAGGAAGATCGCCTCGATCAGGTCGCCGCGCGCCTGCTTGATGGCCAGTGCGGCCAGATCACGGTCGAACAGCGCGCCCTCGCTCATCACCCGGTCGACGGCCAGCGTCATTTGCTGCTTGATCTGCTCCAGGGACAGCTCGGGCACCTCCGGATCGCCACGGCGTTCTTCGTCCAGCAGCCGCAGCGAGGCCTCGATGGCCTGTTCGCCTCCCTTGACGGCAACGTACATGGGATCAGTCCTCCAGCCGTGTGGTGCGGGGCAGGGCGGCCAGCCGCCTCCCGCAGGTGAAGAGGTAATCCAGTCCGCGCGGGAACAGCTCGCTCATGGCCCGGCGCTCTTCCAGGAAGGTCTCGGGCAGGCCCCGGGGCCAGAGCCGCACGGACTCCTTGATGCCCGGGCCGCGCCATAGCGGCCCCGTGTCCGTGTCGAAGCCCTCCACCTGGACCAGGACGGTGCTGCTGGCCTCCGGATACTCGTCGCTGCCCAGGGCGAAACGCTCCGGGGCCGGCAGGTGGGCGCTGTCGCAGACAAGCGCGAAGAGGCAGTCACGGGGGGCGGCGGTGATGTGCACGGCGCGGTGGAACCTGAGGAAGTCGGCGATGGCCGAGGTCTCCGCCGCGGCATGGTCCAGCCAGACCGGGGTGTCCAGGTCGGCCAGGGTCAGCAGGCAGGCGGCCGCCGCCGGGTTCATCGGCGCCGGGGGAGCCAGCTCGACCGGCAGGGCCAGCAGGTGGCCGGGAAAGGAGAAGGCCTCCAGGCAGCGCCGGAAACAGACCTGGGCCTCGAAGACCTCGTCGGCGAAGCCGGGCGTCATGCCCCGGTCGTGTGTCTGGGCCATGCTCATGCGCCGGCGTCTCCTGCTGTCGATTCCCGAACCATGGTGAAGAAGTCCACCTTGCTGCTTGCCGCCCGGGCCGTGATCGCCTGACGGCGTTCCTCCTGCCGGCGGGCCAACGGCTCGATCACGCTGTCCATCAGGCTGTCGCGCCGCTCGGGCTGCTGCAGCAGGGCGTCGAACAGGGCCGCCAGCTCGGCATGGCGCGGCCTGCGGCCCATGACGTAGCCGAAGCCGATGGTGCCGTCGGCCAGACGCAGGGTGCAGCGGGTCAGCGTCGCCTCGCCCAGGTTGAAGCGCTCGCCCGTACCGCCGGCGCGGCCGCGCAGCATGACGCTGCCCGTCTCGGGCCGCCGCAGCAGGCTGTAGCCGCCTTCGGGCAAGGGCTCCGGCAGATGGCGTTCCAGCTCCTCGACCGAGGCGCGGGCCAGGACACCCATCCAGCGTTGTCGCGCCCGCCGGGCCATCACATCCTCCCGGTTCGCATGTGGCATGGCGTCCCTCCAAAAGATCTAGACGACTATATGAATAGAAAGCCAAATCCTGCTTCCAAGTCAAACAGGAAAGTGTGATTCTTTGATGACAGGTGTTGGAGTGAAAAGCCGGCACGTCGGGCTTTTGAACCCCATCACTACCCGCAGATCGTCTTCGCAAAAATCTCGCTGGGGTTCCGGCCCAGGCGGGCCAGTTCGGCGCGCACACGGCAGAGATAGCGTTGCTGGTGGGCGGGGTTGTAGGAGTGGTAGTGGCGCACGGCACCCTCCCAGCTGCCGTGCTGGCGGTGGAGCTCGCTCAGGTAGCGCGCCGCGATCCCGGCGTTCTCGCGCGGATCGAGGCCGTGGGCGAACTCGCTGACGTCCTCGCCGTGCCAGTAGAGATTGACCTGCAGCGCGCCCAGGTCCACCGAGGCGAAGCCGGCCAGCAGCAGGCGGTCCAGGGCCGCCAGGGCATCGCGCCGGCTGGCGAAGCGCCAGCCGTGGCCGTTGCTGTTCAGCGACCAGGGCCAGGGATGCTTCTCGCCGCCCACCGTCGTGCCGCTTTCCACCAGGGCCAGGGCTTGCAGCAGGTCTTCGGGGATGTCGAAGGCGGCTTCCACCTCGGCGATGGCCTGCCGCGTCTGGCGCGCCAGGCGCAGGCCGACCGCCGGCGGCAGCTCGGCGGGCCGGATCGACGCGCTCTGCAGGGGCAGCAGGCGTCCGTCGGCCGGCTTGATCGCCGGCGTCGTGGGGTGCGGTGGCGGGCGCCGCCCCGTGGGGCCGGGAAAGGACAGGCGGTGAGTCCAGCCGGGCCGCGGCGCCGGCATGACTGTTCCGGCTTGCGGTCGATCACCCGGGGGGTGGAAGCGCCGGGCGCGTGGCAGGGACGGCGGTTCCAGGACCCGGGGTGGCAGGACGGTGCGGCCTGGTGAAAGGGACAGCGCAGTCTGCAGGCCGGGGGCCGTCTCGGTCGGGTCCGGCATGGCCTTCGCGCCCGGCAGCTGCGCGCGGATGGCGGCGGTGACCTGCGGCGCGGCGGCGCGTTGAGCGCGCTGCTGGCGCAAGGCACGGCTCAGTTCGCCGGCGGATGCGGGGACCGGCGGCAAGGGCTGGGTATAGACGAGACGGCCCGTCGGCTCCGGCGCGGCGTCCAGCGGTTGGTCGAGCGGAGCCCAGGCCAGCACGATCAGCAGCAGCACCGGGGTGCCGGCCAGCGCCAGGGACAGCTGGGCCAGGCTGGTCCGCAGGTCCCCGGGCAGGGCCCGCAGGCCGCGCAAGCTTTTGGTTATCTGCTGTCCGGCCCGCGCGAGACGTCCGGCGACCGGGCGTGGCTGTTCCTGCATGTCCTGCGCACGAGTCTGCTATGGCGGCCGTCCGTCCTGTGAGGGGAGCGGCGGCCCTTGATTTCCTGGCCGGTCTTATGGCCAAGGGAACCTTACCGCTCGGTTGGCAGCTGTGCAAAATTATTGCGCAAGTCCGGCCGGTCCCGCCCGCCGAGAGCCGTGGCAGGCCTTGCCGCCAGGGCCGGCTCACGGCCGGCGGCGCAGTTCCAGCTCCACCTGGCGCGGGTGGTCCAGCGTCATCACCGGCAGCGGCGCGCGGGTTTCGTAGAGGATCTCGCCGTCCTGCAGGATGCGGGCGCGCAGGATGTGCAGGCGCTGGGGGGCGAGTTCCTTGTCCGCCTTCAGTTCGAAGCTGAAGGGCGGGCTGCCCGAGACCGCCTGTTTGCTGTGGGCGACGATGGGGCCGATGATGTCGGACTTGGTCTCTTCCTGCATGAAGACCTCCAGCTCGCTGCCGGCCGGCAGGGCCTGTCGGTCGTTGGTGGTCACCTGGCCGCTGAGACTCTCGGGTGCCTCGCGGTCCCGTTCAAAAACGGTTGAGCAGGCGGACAGCAGCAGGGCGAGACAGGCCGCCAGGGCCATTGACATCAGGGAGTGGAACGCTGTTCGGGACAGCATGGCGGGCATGAACCTCCGGAACACATGGAACATAGCGTAGACAGCCTACGTGACAGCCCCACACCAGCCGGGGGCTGGCAGCGGGCGAAGGGGCCACGGGGCGCGAGTCGTCTTGTGGCTCCGAACCTGCCGCAAGGCCATGGTCGGCAAAAGTGATTTTTCTGCGGCGGGCGGCATGGGCGGGGGCGGGCTGTGACAAAAGAGGGATGCGCTGCATGACACAGCCGGACACGAAGGTGCGCCAGCGGTCCGCTGCGTATGGTGGGGCCGGCCGGGATCGCTGGTCGCGATTTGCCTCTCACGGGCCTGGCGGATACAATCTGCAAGGTTAACGTTTCCCGAAACGAGCGAATGTGAACGGTTCAGGCGTAAGGTATTAACTTTCTGTTTTAACTGTGATTCTTCAGATTTCCCGCGATCTCCCGTGTCGATGCGAGGGGAAGCGCAACCTAATCACCTCAATCAAAAGAAGAAACATATCATGATATGTCGTTAACTATCTCTTTATATTTGACCCCGCGTGACTTCTCCGAGAGGTTAGGGGGCATTCTAGTGACAATTTTCGGGTATTTCGCCTGAAGTCCATGTGGGACCCGAATGTCATCCTGTTTGGAAGGAGCCGAACGATGGTCGATCGCGTCAATGAAGATACCCGCAACGCCACCGCAGCCCAGGAGGGGCAGGAGGCGTCGATGACGGACAGTCAGGACAGCGGTACTCCGCAGTCCGGCACGCCTGAGTTCAGTGACTCCGTCGCGCAGTTGGCGCAGAACGAGCCCGAGAACACCGGAGACAACCAGGGTGACGGGGGCGAAGGCGCACCGGAGAACCCGCAGGAGCTGATCTCTCAGGCGCTGGCGGTTCTGGCCGAACTGGGTTTTGACGTCGAGGACGGCATCGATCTGGAGGATCCGGCGGTGGTCGCGGCCCTGCAGGACGCGGGCTTCAACATCGACCAGCTGGTCCTCGCGGTGGCCGAGGTGACCGGCGAGCAGATCGAACCGGCGGCCGGACCGGAAGCCGGCCCGGGCGCGGTGGCCGCAGGCGGCGGCGACCGCTTCGCCCCGACCGAGGCGGGTGACATCGGCGACGGCATCGGCATCAGCGGCCTGCTGGGGCCGCGGGATCTGACTCCCAGCCCGCTCGAAGTCGAGGGGACCGGTTTTGGGGATGCCCTGGCGCTTGATATCTCCGTCTCCGTTCAGACCGACATTGAGGGTGAAGCTGCACTGGGCCTCTACGAAGACTGGCAGCCGATCCAGGCCGAGAGCCAGGATCCCGGTGGAAGCAGCGGATTCACGGACGCTGATACCGACTTCGATACGCAGATGTACGAGACTCTGCGGACGGATGACGACTACACACCGTTCGATTCCCTCGGCAATCCCGGTGAGGACTTCCTCTTCCCGGGCAATCTGGTGTTCGATATTACGGCCGAGCCCGACACCATTGATGTGGACTACGGACCTCTGGAGATCTCGGGTGCGCCGGCCGGCTCCTACCTCTTCTACGTGGATGGCGACACCATCCAGCGCTTCGACTTCGTGGATGGCACCGAGACCTTCACGCTGAGCGATGTCAGCGAAGACTACCTGGAAGGCAGCAACATCTTCATCCTGCCGCCCGAGGACAGCGACGTCGATTTCACGCTGGATGTCTCCCTGGACGCCGAGGCACTGGGCCAGGAGGTGACCTTCACTGGCGACGTGCCGGTCGTGCTGGACGCCGTGGCGGACCTGCCCGAGATCGATGCCGGCGGTGAAGGTTCCAATCTTGACGGCGACACCTTCTACTTCAACGAGGACCATTCCCTCGAAGGTGGCGAAGGCGGAGAAGGTGGTGAGGGATATTATCCTCCGATTTTCGACCAGGAAGTCCCTTTGAACCTTCAGGGCCAGGAATTCGAGGGAAATGATTTCCCTCATGAGTTTCCAGGTGAGTACGGGCCCTGCTATCAGGGTTGGACTCCCAGTTTCGAGCCGACATACAACCTGCCCTTCTCGACCGCGATCACGGATCGCGATCTTGCGATTGGACGGGACGAGCCCTCCGAAGGCTTGATCCGGGTGACGCTCGGACTGAGCGAGAATCCCGAGAACAACACGGAAGTGGCAAGCGCCCTGCCGGAGTTTGGCCAATATGACGAGGACGGGGGGCAGAATTTCTACGCCTCCATCGGCGGTCAGCGCCTGGACTCTGACTCCCTCTCGGAAGGTGGTCTTCAGGTTGCGATCTTCGGGCAGTACTGGAGCGAGGCGACAGGCCTTCAGTCTGGCGAGATCCAGGCGACTGTTACCATGAACGAGGGTGGCCAGTTGGTCTTCACCGACTTCCAGGTCGAAGGCGAAGGCGGTGACTCCCTCGAGGGCCCCCGTGTTCAGGAAATCGATTTCAGCAACTTCGATGTCACCCTGCCGCAGCATGCGGACAATGACCTGCAGTTCGACGTTTTCTCGACCTCGCGTGAACTGCGCGCAGATGGGTTGCCCGACGGTGAACTGACCTTCGAGAACAACGAGGCGACATCGCAGGAAACCTATGACGTCCAGATTCGTGCAGTCGCCGACGGTGCGAAGATCACGGTCACGCTGGAATCCTATCGCGAGATCGAGGGTAACTGTGGCGCTCATGGCGTTTGCGAATGGGGCAATGGTGACGAGCCCCAGGCCGCCTATGCTGAGGGGGCTGGCTACTATGGTTATTCTCCCTACG
Organism: Fodinicurvata halophila; assembly: GCF_042651425.1. Classification (NCBI taxonomy): domain Bacteria; kingdom Pseudomonadati; phylum Pseudomonadota; class Alphaproteobacteria; order Rhodospirillales; family Rhodovibrionaceae; genus Fodinicurvata; species Fodinicurvata halophila. Next base: position 88,451 of record NZ_JBHSCW010000005.1, read on the forward strand.
GCATCGCCTTCGCCGAGGACGGCGAGGTCTTGGCCCAGAACCATGGCGAGGATTCCACCGAATCGCCCCTGCAGATTCCCATGCACTTCACGGCCAGCCTGATCGATCAGGACGGTTCCGAAAGCGTGACGCAGTTCACGGTCAGCCTGAGCGGCGCCGCCGAGGGCACGCATTTCGTGGATGCGGATGGCAACGACCTGACAGATGGCCAGACGATCACGATCGATGGCGTGGAAGGCACCGTCAGCCTTGATGGCGGGTCCCTGACAGTCGATTTCGGCGAGAATGCCGTTCCCGGCCAGAACCTGGATGTGACCGGTGAGATGGGCATCGAACTGCCCATCGACAGCAGTGACGACTTCCGCGCTGACATCAGCGTGACCACGGCGGAAACCGACCCGACCAATCCGGATGCGGTCGCCCTGTCTACCAAAACAACTCATACCCAGATCGATTTTGATATTAAGGGTGTCGCAGGACCTGCTGATGCTGGTTTTGGCGAGTATGATGGAGATTGCCTGCCGGTTTACGGTGCGGGCTCGGAGTCCGTTGTTTCTGATCTGAGCGATGATGGGTCTCAGACGGGAGTGAAGCTGACGGGTCTGGCC
>NZ_JBHSCW010000006.1:0-273970 GCF_042651425.1 Fodinicurvata halophila
CCATTCGTAATCCGTCAGTTCGTAACGCCGCCGGCTCATCTGTCCTCCGTAGCTTGCTCTACAGAGGACAAAGGGGAATCATAAATCACCCAATTTGGGAATCCCGTTTATGAGTATGCAGCCTAAGTTAGTCCATATACGGATTGGCTGCAGAGTGTGGACGCTCCATGAAGACCGTGAACATCCATGAGGCCAAGACCCACTTCTCCCGACTGATCAATCAGGCTGCAGAGGGAGAAGAGATCATCATCAGCCGCGCCGGCAAACCTGTTGCGCGCCTGCTTCGCTATGAGACTCCGAAGATCAAGCGCGAAGCTGGCGTATTACGGGGAAAGCTGCGCATTGGGCCCGACTTCGATGATCCATTGCCAAGCGACATCGCTGCGGCCTTCGGCTGTGAAACCTCCGGGTCCGAGGACGACGGCGCGACAGGCCGTAAAACGTGAAGGGGTTCCTTCTCGATACGCATGTGCTCCTGTGGTGGCTTGCAGAGCCTGAGCGCATTTCCCCGAATGCATATGAGGTAATAGCGGATCCGGAGAACGCGCTCCATGTGAGTGCAGCCTCCATCTGGGAGGCGTCCATCAAGGCGACACTCGGCCGATTGGACCTTCCGGCGACCCTGCCCGACGACATGAAGCAGCAAGGCATGGAAGAACTTGCCATCACGTCTTCACATGCCCTGGCGATTCAGAGGCTCCCCCTGCTGCACCAGGACCCCTTTGATCGGATGTTGATTGCTCAGGCCTTGATGGAGGAACTGATCCTGATCTCTGCAGACAGCATCATGGCACGCTATGACATCGAAATCCTGCAAGTCTGAAAGCTATCCAGTCCTCACGGACGTAACAGACTCATACAACGTCCTTGCCTTGTCCCCTTCGGGACCGCTAAACCGCAACTAGGACGTACTCGGGGGGATATCCACTGATGTTCGAATGGCTGGGCGAGGCGCTGGGCAGCATCATTGCCGCGATCGGGCGGCTGGCGGCGGCGATCTGGGATGGCGTCTCCGGGGCCCTGGACGGCTTCTTCGACGGGCTGGCGCGCGGCGTCGGGCTGCAGAATGCGGACTGGCTGGCCTGGCTGCTGCTGGCCTTCGGTCTCTACCTCATCTACAGCGGTCTGCGCGACCTCTTCCGACGCATCATCCTGGGCGGCCTGATCAAGTTCCTGATCGGCTGTGCGCTGATGACCTATGTGGTGAGCTGACGGTTCGCGCGCCTTACACGTTGAAGCGGAAGTGGAAGACGTCGCCGTCGCGGGCGACATACTCCTTGCCCTCCGCGCGCATCTTGCCGGCATCCTTGCAGGGCTGCTCTCCACCGAGGGCGACGTAGTCATCGTAGGTGATGGTCTCGGCGCGGATGAAGCCGCGTTCGAAATCGCTGTGGATCACGCCCGCAGCCTGCGGGGCCGTGGCGCCGACCGCCACCGTCCAGGCGCGGGCCTCCTTGGGCCCCACGGTGAAGAAGGTGATCAGGTTCAGCAGGCTGTAGCCGGCCCGGATCAGACGCGCGAGCCCCGATTCTTCCAGTCCCAGCTCCTCCAGGAAGGCGGCCTTTTCTTCGTCGTCGCCCAGCGAGGCGACTTCGGCCTCGATGGCGGCCGAGATGACCACGAAGCCGGCACCGGTTTCCTCGGCGCGGGCGCGCACTTTCTCGGAAAGCGTGTTGCCGTCCTTCGCCGCGGCTTCCTCCACATTGGCCACATAGAGCACTGGCTTGGCGGTCAGCAGGTTCAGACTGCGGAAGGTGGGCAGCAATTCGGCCGAGACCTCGACGGTGCGAGCCGGCTGGCCCTCGCGCAGGGCAGCCGCCACCGGCTCCAGCACCGCCACGCGCTGCTTCGCCTCCTTGTCGCCGCCCTTGGCACGCTTGGCGCTGGACTCCAGCTGCCGTTCGACGCTTTCCAGGTCGGCCAGCAGCAGCTCCGTCTCCACCGTCTCGGCATCGCGGATGGGATCGACGGTTTCATCCACATGCGTGATCTCGCCCTCGAAGCAGCGCAGGACGTGGGCGATGGCGTCGACCTCGCGGATATTGGCCAGGAACTGGTTGCCCAACCCCTCGCCCTTTGAAGCCCCACGCACCAGCCCGGCAATGTCCACGAACTCGAGCTGCGTGGGAATCACCTTGGCCGACTTGGCGATCCCGGCCAGGTGCTCCAGGCGCGGGTCGGGCACCGCCACGCGGCCCACGTTGGGCTCGATGGTGCAGAAGGGATAGTTTGCCGCCTCGGCCGCGGCGGTTTCCGTCAGCGCATTGAACAGGGTGGACTTGCCCACGTTGGGCAGCCCGACGATCCCGCATTTGAATCCCATGTCTCAGCTTTCCGTATTGTTTCCGCCCAGGCGCTTCATGGCGTTCTTCAGGGCCTGGCCCAATGTCGTAGCGTTTTCGTGCTTGCCGGCCGTCCCGGCCGGCTGCGGCCCGGAATCCTCAGTCGCCTCGGACGCGGCTGGCTGCCGCTCTGCCGTCTCCCCGTTGCCGCTCGACTTTGCCGCAGCACTCTTCGCTGCAGTGTCCTTGGGTGGCTGCATGGCTTGGCTGACCTTGGACATGAAGGTCCCGTCCGATTTCCCGTCTCCGGGTACCAGCAACGATGCCTCCCGGCCCACAGCCGCCAGCAGGCGCTCCACTGTCTGCTGTTCGCCCTTGGAGAAATCGCTCAGCACATGGCCATGGACCTTCGCCTTGTCGCCCGGATGCCCGATCCCCAGGCGGACGCGGCGGAAATCGGCGCCCAGGTGCGCGATGATCGAGCGCAGGCCGTTGTGTCCTGCATGCCCACCGCCGGTTTTCATCTTCACCTTACCGCAGGCGAGATCCAGCTCGTCGTGGAAGACCACCACCTCGTCGGGCGACAGCTTGTAGAAGCGCGCGGCCTCGCCCACTGATTGGCCGGACTTGTTCATGTAGGTCATGGGCTTGAGCGCCAGCACCTTCTCGCCGTCCAGGGTGCCTTCCGCACAAACACCCTGAAAACGCTGGCGCCAGGGAGAGAAGCCCTGCTGTTCCGCCAGGGCGTCCAGCGCCATGAAGCCGATGTTGTGCCGGTTGCGCGCATAGTTCGGGCCCGGGTTTCCCAGTCCCACGAAAAGCCGCATGGCACTCTCTCCTTCCGGGTCAGGGAACCGGCCGGCCCGCCGGGACGACGGCAGGGCCGCACGATCCCGACAGGCCGGGCAACAAGCTTACTCCTTGGAAGATTCCTCGGCCTCCTCGGATCCCTCCTCCGCGGAGGTTTCCTCGTCGGCTTCGCCTTCCTCGGATTCTTCCTCTTCGCCTTCTTCCTCCTCGTCTTCGCCCTTCAGGGCGCTCGGCGCGGCGATGGTGGCGATGGTGAAGTCGCGGTCGGTGATGGTCGGGGCCACGTCATTGGGCAGCGAGACCTCGCTGATGTGGATGGAATCGCCCACATCGTAACCGGTCAGGTCGATCTCGATGTACTCCGGAATGTTGGCGGCACTGCAATCCAGCTCGACCGTGTGGCGCACAACGTTGAGCACGCCCCCGACCTTGATGCCCTTGCATTCCTCGTCATTGATGAAGTGAACCGGCACCTCGACGCTCACGCGGCTCTTGGCCGAGACGCGCAGGAAATCCACGTGCATCGGCAGCTCCTTGACCGGGTGCAGTTGCACGTCGCGGGCCAGGACCTGTTCCTTCTTGCCGCCGACCTCAATGTTGAAGAGGTGGGTGAAGAAGCCCGGCGTATAGATTTCGCGGACCATGTCGCGCTCTTCGAGCGTGATCAGGACGGGGTCTTTCTTGGCGCCATAGATGACGGCCGGCACCATGCCGGCCCGGCGGACGGCACGGGCTCCCCCCTTGCCAGCCCGTTCACGCTTTTCCGCCTTCAGCGTACGCGTTTCGCTCATGTTTCATACTCCTTGACCAAGCGATTTGCGGCGGACAACGCGCCCGCCGCTGCGACACGCCGCGACCTCCAGGGGTGTCGCGGCCGTGTTTGTTCTGCCGTGCCTTCAGGCCGGCATGTCGAAAAGGCTCGAGACCGAGTGCTCCTCGCTGATCCGGCGGATCGCCTCGCCCAGCAGGGGCGCGATCGAGATCTGCCGAATGTTGTGCGCCACGCGCACGGCCTCGGTGGCCAGAATGCTGTCGGTCGTCACCAGTTCCTCGATGGGCGAGGAGGAGACACGCGCCACGGCCCCGCCGGACAGCACCCCGTGGGTGACATAGGCGGAGACGGCCGTGGCCCCGGCATCCTTCAGCGCACCGGCCGCATTGCACAGGGTGCCCGCGGAATCCACGATGTCGTCCACCAGGATGCAGCGGCGGCCGCGCACATCGCCGATGATATGCATGACCTCCGACACACCGGCACGCTCGCGCCGTTTGTCGATGATCGCGAGATCGGCGTCAAGACGCTTGGCAATGGCGCGCGCGCGCACGACGCCGCCCACGTCGGGGGAGACGATGGTCAGCTGCTCGCCGTCGAAGCGGTCGATGATGTCCTTGATGAAGACCGGGGCCGCGAAGAGGTTGTCCGTCGGGATATCGAAGAAACCCTGGATCTGGCCGGCATGCAGATCCATGGTCAATACGCGGTCGGCCCCCGCCCCGGTGATCAGGTTGGCCACCAGCTTGGCCGAGATCGGCGTGCGCGGCCCCGACTTGCGGTCCTGGCGGGCATAGCCGTAATAGGGCAGCACGGCCGTGATACGCCGGGCCGATCCGCGCTTCAGCGCGTCGATCGCCACCAGCAGTTCCATCAGGTTGTCGTTGGCGGGATAGGACGTGGACTGTACCAGGAAGACGTCCTCGCCGCGCACGTTCTCGTGGATCTCGACGAAGACCTCCATATCGGAAAAACGGCGCATGGAGACCTTGGTGAGCGGCAGGTTCAGGTAGGCGGAAATCGCCTCCGACAACGACCGGTTCGAGTTTCCGGTGAGAATTTTCATGAACTTGGGTCCAGCCTTGGCAAGCTGTACAGGCCTGTACAGCGACAAAAACGGTTTTCCGGAAGCGCCTACAGCCCCCGAGCGCGCGCGGAAAATATCAAGCGGACACATAACTGTAAACGGCCAAGCCGGATGCCTGTGCATAATCCCGATCATGCCGCAGTTTCCCGCCGGGACGGCGTTGACACCGGGGCAGGCGCCGCGTATGTTCCGCGCCTCGAATTCGGTAGGTGTCCGGTCGGTGCAGGCTGGCCGGATGCGACAGTCGTGAGGAAAGAAAGATGAAGGTCATCAACTCCCTGAAGACGGCGAAGCTGCGCGAGAAAGGCTGCCGCGTCGTGCGTCGTCGCGGACGTGTCTACGTCATCAACAAGAAGAATCCCCGCTTCAAGGCCCGCCAGGGCTGAACCGGCGCCGGCTCCGCCCACAGCGGAGCAGAGGCTGCCTGAAGTCGACGCGGAAGGCCGCATCGTTCTCGATGCGGCCTTTTCGTGTTGCCCGCATGAGGTTCGGACCATCGCCTGCCCATTGACCAGAGGGCTCGGCATTCTCATACTCTCTCAAAATTGGTAATACCACTTTCCGCCCCACAGGCGGGAGTCGAAGGGAGAGATGCAGGCATGCAGATGCCGGAGCCGGATCGTGGCGTCATCGGGCGCAAGCGCGAGATCATCGCCGACCTGCAGGAGATCCTGCCGCAGGAAAGCGTGATCTATGACGAGGACGAGCTACGCGCCTACGAGAACGATGGCCTGACTGCCTATCGGCAGATTCCGCTGATCGTCGTGTTGCCGGAGACCACGGATCAGGTCTCGCAGGTCCTGCAGTACTGCCACGAGAACAGCATCAAGGTGGTCCCGCGCGGGGCCGGCACCTCGCTGTCCGGCGGCGCCCTGCCGCTGGAGGACGGGATCGTCCTGGGCCTGGGCAAGTTCAACCAGATCCTGGAGACCGATTTCGAGAACCGCTGCGTGGTCGCCCAGCCCGGGGTCACCAACCTGGGCATTACCAACGCCGTGGAACATGCCGGCTTCTACTATGCCCCGGACCCCTCCAGCCAGATCGCCTGCTCCATCGGCGGCAACGTGGCGGAGAACTCCGGCGGTGTACACTGCCTGAAGTACGGCCTGACCACCAACAACCTGCTGGGCCTCAAGGTGGTGCTGATCGACGGCAGTATCCTCGAGATCGGCGGCAAGCACCTGGACAGCGAAGGTTATGACCTGCTGGGCCTGATGACCGGCTCCGAAGGCCTGCTGGGCGTGGTCACGGAGGTCACCGTGCGCATCCTGCAGAAGCCGGCCTCGGCACGCGCCGTGCTGCTGGGCTTCGAGACCAGCGAGGCCGCCGGCGACTGCGTCGCCTCGGTGATCGCCGAGGGCATCATTCCCGGCGGCATGGAGATGATGGACCGGCCGGCCATCCACGCCGCCGAAGACTTCGTGAAAGCCGGCTATCCGCTGGATGTGGACGCCCTGCTGATCGTCGAGCTGGATGGCCCGCCCGTGGAGGTCGACCACCTGCTCGAACGGGTCAGCGAGATCGCCAAGACACACGGCGCCGTCTACAACCGCATCTCGGAAAGCGACGAGGAACGCGCACGCTTCTGGGCCGGACGCAAGGCGGCCTTCCCGGCCGTCGGCCGCCTGTCGCCCGACTACTACTGCATGGACGGCACCATCCCGCGCAACAAGCTGCCTCATGTGCTGACCCGCATGCGCGAGATGAGCGAACACTACGGCCTGGGCGTGGTGAACGTCTTCCATGCCGGCGACGGCAACCTGCATCCGCTGATCATGTACGACGCCAACAAGCCCGGCGACCTGGAAAAGGCCGAGGAGTTCGGCGGCGACATCCTGACCCTCTGCGTCGAGGTGGGCGGCGTGCTGACCGGCGAACACGGAGTCGGGGTCGAGAAGCGCGACCTCATGGGCTCCATGTTCTCCGAGATCGACCTGAACCAGCAGCAACGCGTGAAGTGCGCCTTCGATCCCGACAGCCTGCTCAATCCCGGCAAGGTCTTCCCGCAGCTGCACCGCTGTGCCGAGCTGGGACGCATGCACATCCACCGGGGCCAGCTGCCCTTCCCCGACATCCCCCGGTTCTGAGGGCCCTCCCATGACGGAAATCCTGCGCCCGGACAGTCCGGACCAGTTGTTCGAACTCGTGAACTGGGCCGTGGCCGAAAAGCAGCCCCTCAAGATCACCGGCAGCAACAGCAAGGACGGCTTGGGTCGCCCCGTGCAGGCCCGGCAAACGGTTTCGCTCTCGGCCTTCAGCGGCATCCGCCTCTACGAACCCGAGGAGCTGGTGCTCTCGGCCGGCGCTGGAACGCCTGTCTCCGAGATCCGCGCGGCGCTTCTGGCCAAGGGACAGGACATGGCCTTCGAGCCACCGGATCTCTCGGCCTTCTACGGCCATGGCGACGGCGAAGGCACGCTGGGCGGCCTGCTGGCCTGCAACCTCTCCGGACCGCGGCGTATCAAGAGCGGGGCGGCGCGCGACCACTTCCTGGGCTTCACGGCCGTGACCGGCCGCGGCGAGGCCGTCAAGTCGGGCGGACGCGTGGTCAAGAACGTGACCGGCTACGACCTCAGCAAGCTGCTGGCCGGCTCCCACGGCACGCTGGGCATGATGACCGAGGTCACACTCAAGGTCCTGCCGGTTTCCGAGAAACTGCGCACGGTCCTGGTCTACGGGCTCGACGATCGCCAGGCAGTCTCTGCATTGTCCCAGGCCCTGGGGACACCGCACGAAGTCTCGGCCGCCGCCCACCTGCCGGCCGCGACGGCGGCTCGCATGGAGCTGTCCCGGGTATCGGACGCGGGCCGTGCGGTCACCGCTGTGCGGGTCGAGGGCCCCGAGCCCTCGGCTCTCTTTCGCTGCGATGCGCTGCGCAGTGAACTCTCCGCCTATGGTGAGACCGAGGAACTGCATGGCCAAAACTCGCGCGACTTCTGGACCAAGGTCGGCGCCCTGGAGCCCTTCGTACAGGCCCCACAGCAGATTGTCTGGCGCCTGTCCACGGCGCCGAGCGCGGCCGCCGGGACGGCAGCGCGTATCCTCGAGCAGCGCGACGGGCAGCACTATTACGACTGGGGCGGCGGGCTGCTGTGGATCGGCTTCGACTCCGCCGGCGGCGATGACGACGGCGGCGAGGCCATCGTGCGTTCGGCCATTGCCGAGGCGGGCGGTCACGCCACCCTGATGCGTGCCCCCGATCCCCTGCGCGCCTCGGTGGCGGTCTTCCAGCCCCAGGAGCCTGGCAAGGCCGCACTTTCCGCGCGCATAAAGACCGCCTTCGACCCCAGCGGCGTCCTCAACCCCGGGCGCATGTACGCGGACAGTTAAGCCCATGCAGACGAACTTCACCCTCGCCCAGCTCGCCGATCCGGATACCCGGGAATCCGAACAGATCCTGCGCAACTGCGTGCATTGCGGCTTCTGCACCGCCACCTGCCCGACCTATGTCCTGCTGGGCGACGAGCTGGACAGCCCGCGCGGGCGCATCTACCTGATCAAGGACATGCTGGAGAACGACAAGCCGGCCAGCGAGAAGGTGGTGACCCACATCGACCGCTGCCTGTCCTGCCTGTCCTGCATGACCACCTGTCCCTCCGGCGTGAACTACATGCATCTGGTCGATCACGCCCGCAAGCATATCGCCGAGACCTACACGCGTCCCCTGCCCGACCGCAGCCTGCGCACCCTGCTGGCGGCTGTCCTGCCCCATCCGGGCCGCTTCCGCCTGGCGCTGATCGGCGCCCAGCTCGCCCGCCCGCTGGCGCGCTTCCTGCCGGGCCGTCTGAAGACCATGCTCGACATGGCGCCGCGCAAGCTGCCCTCGCCCTCGCCGGTGGACCGCCCCCAGGTCTTCCCGGCCGAAGGGGAACGGCGTGCCCGCGTCGCCCTGCTGAACGGCTGCGCCCAACAGGTGCTGTCCCCGGCCATCAACGAGGCCACGGTGCGCCTGCTGACCCGCATGGGGGTCGAGGTTGTCGTGGCCGAAGGCGCCGGCTGCTGCGGAGCCCTGGTGCATCACATGGGCCAGGAGGAGCCGGCGCTCGCCTCGGCGAAAGCCAACATCGACGCCTGGTCCAGGCTGAAGGACAGCGAAGGCGGGCTGGACGGCGTCGTCATCAATGCCTCGGGTTGCGGCACCACGGTCAAGGACTACGGCTTCATGCTGCGCGAGGATCCCGACTATGCCGATAAGGCCGCCGAAATCTCCGCCATGACCAGGGACGTCTCGGAACTGCTGGCCGAATTCGAACTGCCCGAGCCCGTGCGTCCCACCGGCCAGCGTGTTGCCTATCACTCGGCCTGCTCGCTGCAGCACGGCCAGCAGGTTCGCCAACCGCCCAAGACCCTGTTGCAGGCGGCCGGCTTCGAGGTGGTGGAACCGGCCGAGAGCCACATCTGCTGCGGCTCGGCCGGCACCTACAACCTGACCCAGCCGACCCTTGCCAACCGCCTGAAGGAGCGCAAGATCGGGCATCTGAAACAGACGCACGCCGAGATCGTCGCCAGCGGCAACATCGGCTGCATCACCCAGATCGCCGGCGGCGCCGACATGCCGGTGGTTCATACCGTGGAACTGCTCGACTGGGCCACCGGCGGGCCGCGCCCGCCGGGCCTGGCTTGAACAGGGAGCAGACAGCGGATCCGCTCCATACCGGACGTTATTCCCGTATTGTATTGATCTTTTTCACATAATGCGCTTATACCTCCGCCTGTCACGGAGATGAAGCGGGGCAGTCCTGCAAGCTGCAGCCCGTCAGCGACGACTCACATGGCAGGAGGTCAGCAGTGCTCAAGGATTCCCGCTCCCACATCGCTTCCGGAGACGGGACCTCGTGAAAGCCGGCCCGGACAAAGAGGACAGGTTGATGTCCTGGCCGCGTCAGCTGCTGCCCGTCTTCATGCTGGCCCTGGGATTTCTCATCCTGGCCGCAGCCCTCATATACGATACGGCGCAAAAGCAATATGAGTTGGCGCTGGAGTCCGAGCGCAGGATTGCCGAGAAGGGCATCTCGCTGCGTCAGGAAAGCATGGCCAATCACACGCTGGCCACTGCCCACGACAATGACAGCATAGAAAACCTCCTGGTCGATCACGATCCCCAGTGGGCCGAGGAGAACATCGGGAGCTGGGCCATCGAAGGGCTGCAACTTGACGGGGCACTCGTTGTCTGGAGCGAGAACCGCCTTGTCCATCATGCCAATCGGCATGGCTCCGGTCATCTGGACGATCCCTCTGCCTTTCCGGACGAGGTGACTGGCGTGATCGAAGCGGCGCGGCAGAACACGGGCGCTCCCGGCGAGCGCCCTCAAGCCGCCACGGGTTTCTTCCGGGACGACAAGGGATTGCACATGGCAGCCGCCGCCCCGCTCGTCTGGGAGGACACCAGGGACCATGTCGTGGAAGAGGGCTCCCATGCCGTGCTGGTCGTCTTCCTGACCTTCGACGAGAGCTTCCTCGAGGAATTGGCCTCCGGGCTCGGATTCGAGGCCCTGCAAATAGCCACGGAACAACCATCAGGCAGTGCCGCACATCTGCCGCTCAATTCGCATGCCGGGGAACCGGTGGCGCTTCTCAGCTGGCCCAGCACGGGTCCAGGCCTGGGTATGCTGCGCGAGATGGCCCTGCCTCTCGCCGTTGCCGTCCTGATCAAGCTCGTGCTGTCGATTTTCTTCGTGCGCCACGCCTACAAGCGGGCCCGCCTCTTCCAGCATTATCACAGCCTGCTGGAGCAGCGGACGCAGGAACTGCAGGCCTCCAAGGAGGAAGCCGAGGCCCTGAGCCGGAGCAAGTCGCGCTTCCTCGCCACCATGAGTCACGAGCTGCGCACGCCGCTGAACGCCATCCTGGGCTTTTCGGAACTGTTGCAGAAGGACTACGTGAAGTCCCTGCCCATACAGCGGATCCAGGAATACGCTCGGGACATCCACTCCAGCGGCAGCTACCTCCTCTCGCTCATCAACGACATCCTGGACCTCTCCAAGATCGAGGCCGGGCGCTATGATCTGGACGAACGCAGGGTCCGGCTCTCCTCCCTGACCGACGAGAGTATGGCGCTGGTCCGAAACATGGCGGACGGCAAGCAGATCGCCCTTCACGAGCAGATCGAGGATGCTGAACTCAATGTCGACCCCCGGGCCTTCAAGCAGATCCTCGCCAACCTGGTGTCCAACGCCCTGAAGTACTCGGAATCCGGGACCAATGTCTGGCTCGAGAGCAGCCAGCAGGCCGGAGGCGGCCTGGAGATCCGGGTCCGCGACGAAGGCAGCGGCATGAGCGACGAGGATATCGCAAAGGCGCTGGAAGCCTTTGGGCGAAGTGACGACGCCCACAAGAAGGGTGTGCAGGGAACCGGCCTCGGCCTCACCATCTGCCAGTCCCTTGTGCAGATGCACGGCGGCACGCTGGACATTCGCTCCGTGCCCGGTCAGGGAACGACGGTTGCCCTGCATGTTCCGGCGGAACGCGTGCTTTCGGCCCTGTGCAACGCCGAAACACCTCCAGATAGCGAAAAAATTACGCCTGCCTGACGGCGAGTTGAACAATGTCTTGGGTTCGACGCCGGTACACGCTGGCATGCCAGTGGTAGCGAAATACCCTGCTGCGCCTGAAGAAAAACGAATACACTCCATGCCTGTTTACCCTTCCTCAACATCTAGCCTCTAGATTGAGCAGAAACGCCAGGGGTCGTCCTGGCACCGCTTTGCCGTGCTCCCCCCGCATCTCGGTCTCCTTTCCCTTCCTGGAAGAGCGTTCATACAAGCATGAGGATTTTAGACGAGCACAGCAAAAGCCAGGACATCGGCCTGATGTCCGTGCATCGCCAGCTGCTGCCCGTCATCGCCCTGGTCGTCATCTTCCTGATCGTTGCCGGAGCCCTGCTCTGCCACACGGCGCAAGAGCAGAACGAGGTGGCAGAAGGCGCAGAGCGTCATCTTGCCGCCTCCTCCATTTCCGTGCTGCGCAATGGCATTGCCGACTTCGTCGTCGACTACGCCTATTGGGACGACACTGCGCAGCATGTGATCATCGACTACGACGAACAGTGGGCCGACGACAATGTAGGGCAATGGGTCGTCGAGGGTCTCGGAATGGATGGCGCCCTGGTGGCCGGATCGGACAACCGACTGATCCACCACGCGGATGACCACAGTCCCGAGCATCTTGCCGACCCCGCCCGCTATCCGGAAGAGGTCACGGCCATCCTCTCGAAAGCCCGGACTCAGGCAGGCTCTGGTGGAGAGGGATCCGAGGCGGCGACTGGATTCTTCCGCGACGAATTCGGCCTGCACCTGGCTGCGGCCGCCGCGATCGTCTGGGAGGACGAAGGCCCACCGCCGCTGGACAGTGATGTTCACGGTGTTCTCTTCTTCTATCGCACGCTCGACCCCGCCCTTCTTGCCGAATCGGGAGAGCAGTTCCTGCTGAAGGACCTCCGGCTTTCCTCCGGGACTCCAGGCGATGGCGTACCGCACCTGGCGCTTGCGTCAATCGGTGGGAAGGCACTTGGGAACCTCCGCTGGACGAGCGAACAGCCCGGTACGGCCATGCTGAAGAACCTGGTCTTGCCGCTGGCCCTGATGGCGGGTGGCACGCTGCTGATCATCGGCCTCATCGTCCAGCGTGCCTACAAGCGCGCCCGGCTCTTTCGTGATTACCACGACGGGCTGGAGAAACAGACCGAGGAACTGCGGCAGGCCTATGACGCCGCGGCGGCCCTCAGCCAGAGCAAGTCCCACTTCCTGGCCATGATGAGCCATGAGCTGCGCACCCCGCTGAACGCCATCATCGGGTTTTCCGATTTCATGCGCCAGGACCGCATCAGGCCCCTGCCGACCGAGCGCCTGCAGGAGTACGCCAACGACATCCACGCGAGTGGCAACTATCTCCTGGACCTCATCAACGACATCCTCAACATGTCGAAGATCGAGGCACAGCGCTACGAGCTCCACGAGGCCCAGGTCAAGCTGGCGGACCTGCTGGAGCAGAGCATGACACTCGTGAAGAACCTGGCGGACAGCAAGACGATCTCCTTGCATGCCAGTAAATTGGAGGTCCAGCTCTACTTGGACCCGCTGGCCTTCAAGCAGATCCTGCTGAACCTCCTGTCCAACGCGATCAAGTACTCCGAACCCGGAAAAAACATCTGGATCGACGCCCGCCAGAACGAGGATGGAACCCTGTCCGTGAGCGTCCGCGACGAGGGAGTCGGAATGACGCAGGAAGGCATCGCCGCGGCACTCGAGCCATTCGGCCAGGCCAGGAACAGCTACGTGCGCGATGCGCAAGGCACCGGCCTCGGCCTCAATATCTGCCAGGCGCTCATCGAACTGCATGGCGGCAGGCTGGACATAGACTCGATTCCCCAGCAGGGAACCAAGGTCACCCTGCTCCTTCCGCCCGACCGGGTTGTCTGCGGGGCCGATGAAGCCCCGCAACCACAACACCAACTGGCCTCCAACCAGTAGAGGGCGTCGGCTCTTGCCCTGCCGCGATCACTCCAGGCTGCGCTGAACCAACTGCGAGAGGCGTTGCGAGAAGCTGGCCGGGTCGAGCGGCAGATCGCCGTCCAGGATACGCGCCTGGTCGAGCAGCAGTTCACCCATGTCCTCCAGGCCGCTCCTGTCGGCGCCGTTGTTCAGCTTCTCGGACAGCCTGCGCACCAACGGATGCCGGGGATTGACCTCCAGGATGCGCGACATCTCCTGGTTCAACTGGCCGTGCTGCTTCAGCATGCGGGCCAGATGCAGGTCCAGGTCCCCGCTGTCGGCCGACAGGCAGACCGGACTGCTGGTCAGGCGCTTGGAGGCGCGCACGTCCTTGACCTTGTCGGACAGGTTCTCCTTCAGGAAGGTGACCAGTGCCTCGACGTCGCTGTCCTCGCTCTCCGCTTCCGTGTCCTGTGACTCATCCTTGGACTCGCTTTCGATGTTGTCGAGGTCGGCTCCGGCCCGCGTGACCGACTTGAATTCCTTCTCCTGATAGCTGCCGACAGCCGGCACCCAGAATTCGTCGATCGGGTCACACATCAGCAGGACCTCGACATCCTTGTCATAGAAGCCCTCGAGCTGCGGGCTCTTGCGCAGGACCTCGGGATCCTCGCCGGTCATGAAATAGATCTCATTCTGGCCCGGTTTCATGCCGGCGATGTACTCGTCCAGGGAAACCCAGCCCTCGCGGCGGGTGGAGCGGAAGCGCGCCAGCTTGAGCAGCTGCTCGCTCTGGTCGCGATCCTCGTAGAGACCTTCCTTGAGCACGGGCCCGAAGCTCTCCCAGAAGGTTACGTAGTCTTCCGGTTCCTTCTCTGCCTTGCGCTCAAGTTCGCCCAGTACGCGCTTCACGATGGCCGACTTGAGGTGCGCAATCATCGGATTGTGCTGCAGCAGCTCGCGGCTGATGTTGAGCGGCAGGTCCTCGGAATCGATGATGCCACGCAGGAAGCGCAGGTAGGACGGCAGCAGGGTCTCGCAGTCGTCGGTGATGAACACGCGCTTCACGTAGAGGCGGACAGAGTTCTTGCGCTGCGGATCGAAGAGGTCGTAGGGCCGCTGGCTGGGAATGAACAGCAGGCCCGTGTACTCCAGCTTGCCCTCGACGCGGAAGTGCAGCCAGGTCCAGGGATCGTCCAGGGCATGGGCGACGTGCTTGTAGAACTCCTTGTACTGCTCGTCCGAGATCTCGCTCTTGGGCCGCATCCAGAGCGCACCGGCGCTGTTCAGCCGTTCGTTCTCCTCGTCCCCTTCGCCCTTGAGTTCCACGGGGAAGGCGATGTGATCGGAATAGGTCTTGACGATGCGGCGAATGTTGGCGGCTTCGAGGAACTCCTGCGCATCCTCCTTCATCGTCAGGGTGATGCGCGTGCCCCGGGCCGGCGCGGAGTCGCTCTCGGCGATGGTGAAGCTACCGTGTCCGGTGGACTCCCAGTACCAGCCTGTCTCCTCGCCGGCCCTGCGGGTTTCCAGCGAGACATGCTGGGCCACCATGAAGGCGGAATAGAAGCCGACGCCGAACTGGCCGATCAGGTCCACCTCGCCGCGCTTGTCACCCAGCTTGTCCAGGAAAGCCGAGGTGCCGGACTTGGCGATGGTCCCCAGGCTCTCCACCAGGTCTTCCCGGTTCATGCCGATACCGTTGTCGCTGATGATCAGCTGCCCCTTGTCCTTGTCCACCGACAGCTCGATGCGCAGTTCGGGATCGTTTTCCAACAGCTGCGGCTCGGTCAGCGCGGCATAGCGCAGCTTGTCGCAGGCGTCCGAGGCGTTGGAGACAAGCTCCCGCAGGAAGATCTCGCGGTTGGAGTACAGCGCGTTGGCGACGATGTCGAGCAGGCGGCTGACCTCCGCCTGAAAGGATAGTGTTTCCTGGCTGGTTTCACTCATGGCTCTGCTGACGTCTTCACTTTTATCCTGGGTTGATGCCGGATGCCCGAAGAAAGCGGACCCGGCGGCTTTGACCTGCGCCATGATATGAGTGTCCTGCCGGCAGACTGCAAGAGCGCCGGTAAAGCCGACGGCTTTCCGATTGCTGTTCCAGCGAGAAGCGAGCCTTTGAGCCTGTGGCCTCAGCGACTCTCAGGAAGGTCCTCATGGTCGGAACGATCTGAGCGCGTCCGCGTATTGCACCTTGGCCCCGAGCACCCGACGTCTGTAGAATGGCATCCATGAGTTCAGATCGGGTCGTTGCGGTCCTGGGGCCGACCAATACGGGCAAGACCTTCTTTGCCATCGAACGTATGCTGGGTCATTCCAGCGGCATGATCGGCTTCCCCCTGCGGCTCCTGGCACGCGAAAACTACGACCGCGTGGTCCGCGCCCGCGGCGAGCGCCAGGTGGCACTGATCACCGGCGAAGAGAAGATCATCCCCGAGACCGCCCGCTATTTCATCTGCACGGTGGAATCCATGCCGGTGACCAAACCGGTGGACTTCCTGGCCGTGGACGAGATCCAGCTGGCCGCCGATCCCGAGCGTGGGCACATCTTCACCGACCGCCTGCTGCACGCCCGCGGCACCCAGGAAACCCTGTTGCTGGGCAGCGAGACCATCCGGCCGCTGCTGCACGGCCTGATCCGCAACCTGGAGATCGTCTCGCGCCCCCGCTTCTCGAAGCTGACCTATGCCGGCCAGAAGAAGCTGTCCCGCCTGCCGCCCCGATCGGCGGTCGTCACCTTTTCGGTCTCCGAGGTCTATGCCCTGGCCGAGATGCTGCGCCGCCAGCGCGGCGGCACGGCCATCGTCCTGGGCGCCCTCTCGCCGCGCACCCGCAACGCCCAGGTGGAAATGTTCGAATCCGGCGAGGTGGATTACCTGGTCGCCACCGACGCCATCGGCATGGGCCTGAACCTGGGTCTCGACCATGTGGCCTTCGCGCGGCTGTCCAAGTTCGACGGCCATCGCCCGCGCCGGCTCAGCGCGCCCGAGGTGGGCCAGATCGCCGGACGTGCCGGCCGGCACATGAACGACGGCACCTTCGGCACCACGGCCGACCAGCCGCCCATGGAGGAAGAGTTGATCGAGGCCGTGGAGGAACACCAGTTCCCGGCGCTCAACGCCATCTACTGGCGCAATCGCGAGCTGGACTTCGCCCATCCCAAGGCCCTGCTGAGCAGCCTGGAACGCCGCCCGGAACGCAGGGAGCTGATGCGGGTGCGCCCGCCCGACGACCAGGCGGCCCTGGCGACCCTGATGCGCGACGAGTCGCTGATGGATCTGGCGCAGGATCGCCAGAGCGTCGAACTGCTGTGGGAGGTCTGCCAGATTCCGGACTTCCGCAAGACCTTCAGCGACCATCACGTCCGCCTGCTGGCTCAGATCTTCCGCCACCTGCGCCACAACGACCGTCAGCTGCCCGAAGACTGGGTCGCCGGGCAGATCAACCGCATCGCGCGGACCGACGGCGACATCGATGCCCTGATCGCCCGCATCGCCCATGTCCGCACCTGGACCTTCATCACCCACCGCGGCGACTGGCTGGCCGACGCCAAGGGCTGGCAGGAACGCACCCGCGCCATCGAGGACCAGCTCTCGGACGCCCTGCACGCACGGCTGACCAACCGCTTCGTCGACAAGCGCACGGCCACCCTGCTGCGCCGCCTGAGGAGCGGCGAGGACCTTCTGGCCTCGGTGCGCAACAACGGCGAAGTCCTGGTGGAAGGTGAGGAGGTCGGCCACCTGGAGGGCTTCCGCTTCCGCCTGGACGCCTCGGTGGACCGCGACGACAGCCAGGCCATCCTGACGGCCACCCGCAAGGCCCTGCAGCGGGTCATGCCCCAGCGCCTGGCAAAGCTCGAAGAGGACAACGATGGCGCCTTCCAGCTGGACGAGCAGGGGCAACTGCTCTGGCGCGGCACCGCAATCGCCCGGCTGGCGCCGGGCGACAGTCCGCTCAGCCCGCGCATCCAGACCTTCGACAGCGAGTTCCTGGACGGCCCCTCGCGCGAGCGCATCCGCCGCCGCCTGGCCGATTGGCTGAACCGCCATCTGCGCAACGGCCTGGCCGCCCTCTATCAGCTCGAGGAAGCGCCCCTGAAGGGTGCCGCCCGCGGCGTGGCCTTCCAGGTGGCCGAAGCCCTGGGCAGTCTGCCGCGCAGCGCGGCCGCCGAGCAGGTCCAGCAGCTCGACAAGCAGGACCGCAAGGCCCTGGCCGCCCTCAACCTGCGCATCGGCGTCCAGTCCCTGTTCCTGCCCGCCCTGCTGAAACCGCGCAGCCAACGCCTGCGGGCCTTGCTCTGGTGCGTCTTTCACGAGCGTGCCATCACCCCCGCGCCCGAGAGCGGCGACAGGCTGCTGCTCGATGAGCGTGCCGGGGATCCGGCCTTTTGCCAGGCCATCGGATATCGCAGCATGGGCCGCGGCAAGCGCAAGCTGGCCGTGCGCGTTGATAGCCTGGAACAGGTCATGGCCCGGGCACGTCAGAAGACGAAGGAAGGGGTGCTGAGTCCCGACCAGAAGCTGCGCGACCTGCTGGACGGCGATCCGGAAACCCTGCGCCTCGTGCTCGCCAGCCACGGCTATCAGCCGCACCAGGCCGAGGGCGAGACGCTCTTCCGCAAGCAGCGTGGCCGGAAACGCAAGAATCCCTCCGAGACACGCGCACCCGGCAGGAAGAAGGCCAGCCGCAAACCCCGGGCAGACCCCGAACCGCATTCCCCCTTTGCCGTGCTGAAAGGCATGAAGCGAGGCTAGCCCATGAGCGAGGAGAGGAACGCGCAAGGGGCAGACGAGGGCTTCCTGCGCCTCGACAAGTGGCTCTTCTTCGCGCGCTTCTACAAGAGCCGCTCGCTGGCCACCCGCGCCTGCGAAGCCGGCGAAATCCGCATCGGCGGCAGTGTGGTGCGCAAGGCCAATCACAGGCTGCGCATCGGCGACGTGCTGACCTTCTCCAAGGGGCCTTACGTGCGGGTAATCCGTGTCACGCAGCTGCCCGGCCGGCGCGGGCCTGCCAGCGAAGCCCAGGAAAGCTACGAGGACCTGAACCCCGTCAGCGACCAGAAGCCCCTGCCCCGCAACACACGGGGCGAAGGCCCGAAACGCGAACCCGGCGCCGGCCGCCCCACCAAGCGCGAGCGCCGACAACTGGATCGCTTCCGCGGAGACGGGTGAGTCTCGTCTTCCTTGTCCTTTATTCCACAGCGGGTTAAGGCTGGCGCCCGGTACAGGAAACAGCAGGCAGGGAGACCTTCATGGCACTGAAAGTCGCGGAGCGCGGGCGCATTCCGTCCTTCATCGTCATGGACGTGCTGCGGGCGGCCAACGAGAAGATGGCGGCCGGCGAGCATGTCCTGCACCTGGAGGTCGGCCAGCCCGGCACGCCGGCACCGGAGGCGGTGCGCAAGGCAGCGCACACCGCGCTCGACTCCCTGCGCCTGGGCTACACTGATTCGCTGGGCATCCCGCGCCTGCGCAAGCGCATCGCGCGGCACTACATGGAGACCTACGGAACCGAGGTCGATCCTGACCGCATTGCGGTCACCGCCGGTTCTTCGGCCGGTTTCCTGCTGTCTTTCCTGGCCGCCTTCGAGCCAGGCGACCGCGTGGCCCTGGCCGCCCCCGGCTACCCGGCCTATCGCAACATCCTGAAGGCTTTGGGGCTGGAGGCCGTGCTGCTGCCCGCCGGTCCCGAGGAGCGTTTCCAGCCGACACCGGAGCTCATCGAGCAGGCCGGCAAGCTGGACGGCCTGATCCTGGCCAGCCCCTCCAATCCCACCGGCACCATGGTGGACAAGGACACGCTGGGGCGCATCGTCGACTGCTGCCGCGAGCGCGGCATCCGCCTGGTCTCTGACGAGATCTACCACGGCATCGAGTTCACGCGCCGCGCCGTCAGCGCCAGCGAGCTGGACGCCGAGGCCATCATCGTCAACAGCTTCTCCAAGTACTATTCCATGACCGGCTGGCGCCTGGGCTGGCTGGTCCTGCCGCCCGAGCTGGTGCGGCCCATCGAGTGCCTGGCCCAGAATCTCTTCATCTCGCCCATGGCCCTGTCGCAGGAGGCCGGCGTCGCCGCCTTCGACGCCGGCAAGGAACTGGACGGGATCGTTCAGGTCTACGCCCAGAACCGCGCCCACCTGCTGGAGCACCTGCCGGCCGCCGGCTTCCCGGACCTGGCGCCCGCCGACGGCGCCTTCTACATCTACGCCTACAGCGGTCACCTGGGCGACGACAGCCAGGCGCTCTGCAAACGCATGCTGGACGAGATCAACGTCGCCGCCACGCCGGGCACCGACTTCGACCCGGAGCGCGGGCACCACTACATCCGCTTCTCCTTCGCCGGCGCGACCGAGGAAATCGTCGAAGCCTGCGAACGGCTCAAGGGCTGGACGGCGACGTCTTAAGGGCTCGGGTCGGCTTCAATACCCCCGGTCCAGGTCGACCACGTTCTTCATGGGCTGGCCGGCCTCGAAGCGCTGCACGTTGTCCACCAGCGAGGCCACCGCCGTGCGCGGCACGGTGATGCTGGCCATGTGCGGGGTCAGGATGATGCGCGGGTGGCTCCAGAAGGGATGGTTCCCGGGCAGCGGCTCCTCGTGGAAGACATCCAGGGTTGCGGAATCGATCTGCCCGCTGGCCAAGGCATCCAGCAGGTCCTGGTCCACCAGGTGCTCGCCGCGTGCGGCGTTGATGATCATGGCGCCCTTGGGCAGGCGATTGAAGAGATCGGCGTTCAGGATGCCGCGTGTCTGCTCGGTCAGGGGCAGCAGGCAGACCAGGATCTCGCTGCGCCGCAGGATCTCGTCCAGGCCCGCGTCCCCGTGATAGCAGGTCACCCCATCGATCCGCTTTTCCGAACGGCTCCAGCCGGCCACGTCCAGGCCCAGCATGGCCAGCTTCTCGGCGGCATCGCGCCCCAGCACGCCCAGGCCCAGGATGCCGACCTTGCGGTCCCAGCAGGGGGTGAGCGGCAGCGGCTCCCAGCGCTGCTCGGCCTGCTGTTCGCGATAGTCCAGCATGCGGCGATGATGATAGAGCGTCTGCATGACCACGTATTCGGTCATGCCGGCCGTCAGGCCCTCCTCCACCATGCGCACCAGCGGCAGATGCCGCGGCATGTCCGGATCCTTCACCAGGTGGTCGATGCCGGCGCCGATGGAGAAGATGACCTTCAGGTTCGGCAGGGACGCCATGACCCCGGGCTCCGGCTTCCACATCAGGGCATAGTCGATCTCGGACGCATCGCCGATGTCCGGCCACTGCCGGATATCGTGGTGCGACAGCTGCCGCTTGAGTTCGGGAATCCAGACTTTCGCGCTGTCGGCGGTGGAATAGAAGAGCAGAGCCATGGGCAAACTCGACTGATTTGGAGGGATTGTAGACGAGGAAGGATCACAGATTGACGACGCCGCTCTCCACCGCCTCCATGTCGAAGGCAGCCTTGAGCAGAGCCTGAGTATAGGGCTCCCGGGGCGAGTCGAAAATATCCTCCGAGGGCCCCTGTTCCACCACCACGCCGTCCTTCATGACGATGACCTCGTCGGCCAGCGCACGCACCACCTTCAAGTCGTGGCTGATGAAGAGATAGGCCAGCTTGTGCCGCGCCTGCAGGTCACGCAGCAGATCGACGATCTGGGCCTGAACCGACATGTCCAGGGCCGAGGTCGGCTCGTCCAGCACGATGAAGCGCGGCTGCAGCACGATGGCGCGCGCAATGGCGATGCGCTGTCGTTGACCACCCGAGAATTCGTGCGGATAGCGATGACGGCTGTCCGGGTCCAGACCGACTTCCTGGAGGGCCCGGATGATCCGCGTCTCGGCATCCTCCTCGCCCTCCAGCTCATGCACCTTGAGCCCTTCGCCGACGATCTCGGCGATGGACATGCGCGGGCTGAGCGAGCCATAGGGATCCTGGAAGACCACCTGCATCTGGCGGCGCAGCGGGCGCAGGCGCTTGCTCTTCCAGCCCTGGATGTTGCGCTCCTCGAACAGGATCTCGCCCTGGCTGGAAACGAGGCGCAGCAGGGCCAGGCCAAGCGTGGTCTTGCCCGAGCCGGATTCTCCCACCACGCCGACGGTATGGCCTTCGCGCACCGTGATGTCGATGCCGTCCACGGCCTTCACATGGTCGACCGTGCGCTTGAGCAGACCCTTGCGGATGGGGAAGTGAACCTTGATGTCGTCGCCCTGCATGACCAGAGGCGCATCGGGGCGCACCTGCAGGGGCTGCCCCTTGGGTTCGGCGGCCAGCAGGCGCTGGGTATAGCTGTGCTGCGGATTGTCGAAGACCTCGCTGACGGTGCCGCGCTCCACGATCTGACCCTCGGTCATGATGCAGACGTTCTGCGCGTTCTTGCGCACGACGTTCAGGTCGTGGGTGATCAGCAGCAACGACATGTGCATCTCGCTCTGCAGGTCGCGCAGCAGCTTCAGGATCTGCGCCTGGATGGTCACGTCCAGCGCGGTCGTCGGCTCGTCGGCAATCAGCAGGTCCGGCTCGTTGGCCAGTGCCATGGCGATCATCACGCGCTGGCGTTGTCCGCCCGAGAGCTCGTGCGGATAGGCATTGAGCCGGCGCGCCGGATTCTGCAGACCCACCATCTCCAGCAGTTCCAGGGTGCGCTGGCGCGCGGCCTGCTTGGTATAGCCCTTGTGCAGGAACAGCACCTCGCGCACCTGCTTCTCCACGGTGTGCAGGGGGTTGAGCGAGGTCATCGGCTCCTGGAAGATCATGGAGATCTCGTTGCCGCGCAGTTGGCGCAAACGCCGTTGCGACGCGCCGAGCAGCTCCTCGCCCTTGAACATGACCGAACTTCCGGCCGGGTGGGCCGCCAGCGGATAAGGCAGCAGCTGCAGAATCGACAGTGCGCAAACCGACTTGCCCGAGCCGCTCTCCCCAACCAAGGCGAGGGTCTCACCCTTCCTCAGGTCGAAGTCGATGCCGCGCAGGGCCTCGACCGGACCGGCTGGGCTGCGGAAGGTCACACCGAGATTGCGCAGCGAGAGAAGGCTGTCGGCGTGCGTTGACTGCGTCATCAGGCTCTCCCCGTGGCCATGGCAGGCTGCGTACTTGCGGCTGTTTCGGGTGGCGGCGCCGACGAGGCGAAGAGCTTGCGCGGGTCGAAGGCGTCGCGCACGGCCTCGCCGATGAAGACCAGCAGACTGAGCATCACCGCCAGCACGAAGAAGGCGGTCAGCCCCAGCCAGGGCGCCTGCAGATTCGCCTTGCCCTGGGCCACCAGGTCCCCCAGCGAGGCAGAACCGGGCGGCAACCCGAAGCCCAGGAAGTCCAGCGCCGTCAGCATGGTGATCGCACCGGTCAGGATGAACGGCAGGAAGGTCAGCGTGGCCACCATGGCGTTGGGCAGGACATGGCGGTACATGATCACACCATTGGAGACACCCAGGGCCCGGGCGGCACGCACGTAGTCGTAGTTGCGCACCTTCAGGAACTCGGCACGCACCAGCCCCACCAGGGACATCCAGCTGAACAGCAGCATGATCAGCAACAGCCACCAGAAATTCGGCTGCACGATACTGGACAGGATGATCAGGATATAGAGGACCGGCAGGCCCGACCATATCTCGATCACACGCTGGCCCAGCAGGTCGGTCAGGCCGCCGAAGTAGCCCTGGACCGCTCCCACGGCGATGCCGATCAGGGAACTGAAGAAGGTCAGGGTGAGCCCAAAGAGAACCGAGATGCGGAAGCCATAGATCAGTCGCGCCAGCACGTCGCGCGCCTGGTCGTCGGTGCCCAGCCAGTGTTCCGAATCGGGCGGCGCGGGCGCCGGCACGCCCAGGTCCCAGGCCACGGTCCGATGGTTGTAAGGGATCAGGGGCCAGATCATCCAGCCGTCCTCGTTGATCACCTGCTGCAGGTAGGGATCGCGGTAATTGGCCTCGGTCTCGAAATCGCCGCCGAACGTGGTCTCGGGATAGGCCTGGAAGATCGGCATGTAGAAGCTGCCGTCATGGAATACCAGGATCGGCCGGTCGTTGGCGATGAATTCGGCGAACAGGCTGATGCCGAAGAGCACCAGGAAGATCCACAGCGACCAGTAGCCGCGCCGATTCTTGCGGAAATTCTGCAGGCGCCGACGGGTGATGGGATGACTGAACAGACCGCCCCCCTGCTTGCTTTTGGTCACGTCCGGCTGCGTCATGTCTCGCGGCTCTCGAAGTCGATGCGCGGGTCGATCACGGTGTACATGACGTCCCCGACGAGATTGAGGATCAGCCCGACCAGGGTGAAGAAGTACAGCGTGCCGAGGACGATGGGATAGTCGCGGTTGACCACGGCCTCGAAGCCCAGCAGGCCCAGCCCGTCCAGCGAGAAGATCACCTCGATCAGCAGTACCCCGGTGAAGAAGACGGAGATGAAGGCCGCCGGGAAACCGGCAATGACGATCAGCATGGCGTTGCGGAAGACATGACCGTAGAGCACGCGCCGCTCAGTCAGGCCCTTGGAGCGCGCCGTCAGCACGTACTGCTGATGGATGTTCTCCAGGAAGGAGTTCTTGGTCAGCATGGTCAGGCTGGCGAAACCGCTGATCGCCATGGCCAGGACCGGCAGGACCAGATGCCAGAAGTAGTCGACGATCTTCATCGGCCAGGACAGCTCCTCCCAGTTATCTGAGACCAGGCCGCGCAAGGGGAACCAGTCCAGGTAACTGCCACCGGCGAAGAGGACGAGCAACAGGATGGCGAACAGGAAGTTCGGAATGGCATAGCCGACGATGACGATGCCACTGGTCCAGACGTCGAAGGCCTCGCCGTCGCGCACGGCCTTGGCGATGCCCAGGGGGATCGAGGTCAGGTAGGTGAGCAGCATGGTCCAGACGCCCAGCGAGATCGAGACCGGCATCTTGTCGATCACCAGGTCGACAACATCCGCATTGCGGAAGAAGCTCTCTCCGAAATCGAAGACCAGGTAGTTGCCGATCATCATGATGAAGCGCTCGTGCGCCGGCTTGTCGAAGCCGAACTGGCGCTCCAGTTCCTTGATGTATTCGGGATCCAGCCCCGGCGCGCCGTAACGTTCGCTGCGCGCCGAAGAGATCACGTCCTCGCCGCTGCCGCCCGAGGCGCGCTCGATGGCGGCGGTGCTGCCGCCCCCGGTGCCCGTTACCTGCGAGATCACCTGCTCGATCGGCCCGCCGGGCACGAATTGCAGGACGATGAAGTTGATCAGCATGATGCCGAGCAGGGTCGGCACGATCAGGAAGATGCGGCGGATGATGTAGGCGGTCATGCGTCAGCCCCCCTGCTCTTCCGCCGGCGTCTCGACCAGCTCCTCGCCCTCGCGCAGACGGCGTGCCCTCTCTTCGTCGATCCACCAGTTGTCGAAGGAAAAGCCCTGCTCCGGGATAGTCTCGGGATGATCGAACTTGTTCCAGTACACCAGGCGGTCCACGCGGGAATGCCAGTGCGGCACCACGTAATGCCCCCACAGCAGAACGCGGTCCATGGCTCGCGTGGCGGCGATCAGCTCCTCGCGGCTGCCGGCCTGGATCACGTCCTCGATCAGGGCATCGACCACGGGGTCCTGGATACCTGGCAGGTTGCGACTGCCCGGCATTTCGGCTGCTGCCGAACTCCAGTAGTTGCGTTGCTCATTGCCGGGGGAATCCGACTGCCCCCAGGAGGCGACCGTCATGTCGAAGTCGAACTCGCGCAGGCGGTTGATGTACTGCGAAGTATCCACCAGGCGCACGGTGGGGTCGATGCCCAGGCGCCGCAGGTTGTGGACATAGGGCAGGACGACCCGCTCGAAGGCGGTGCTGTAGATCAGTATTTCGAAGCGCATCTGCTCGCCGGTGTCTTCATGCACCAGTTCCATGTCGCGCACCACCCAGCCGGCCTCCTCCAGCAGCTCGAAGGCTGTCTTCAGGTTCTCGCGCGGCCAGCCGCTGCCGTCGGTGGAGGGGGCGAAGTACTCCTCTTCGAAGACCTCCTCCGGCAACTTGTCCCGATGGGGCTCCAGCAGCTCCAGCTCGC
This sequence comes from Fodinicurvata halophila, assembly GCF_042651425.1. Lineage (NCBI taxonomy): Bacteria > Pseudomonadati > Pseudomonadota > Alphaproteobacteria > Rhodospirillales > Rhodovibrionaceae > Fodinicurvata > Fodinicurvata halophila. The sequence goes on from NZ_JBHSCW010000006.1 coordinate 25,380, forward strand.
GCCCCTCGGGCAGTCCCCTCGAAGCCAGCTCGGAATTCGAGAAATAGCTTTCAGTCCGGTCGTAGAGCCCGAAGAAGAGGTTGCGATTCGACCATTCGAAATCGAAGGCGTAAGCCATGGCGCGCCGTACACGGGGGTCCGAGAAGACGGGCCGCCGCGTGTTCATGGCGAAGCCCTGCATGCCGGTGGGGCGTTCGTGAGGAATCTCCTCCAGGATCAGGCGTCCGCTCTCGGCGGCCGGTGTCTCGTAATCCAGGGCCCAGGCCTTGGCCTGGTTCTCCTGCCGGAAGTCCACCTCGCCCGCCTTCACGGCCTGGCGGATCACGGTCTCGTCGCGATAGTAGTCGTAGCGGATGCTGTCGAAGTTGTAGCGCCCCTGATTGACCGCGAGATCCTTGCCCCAGTAATCCTCGACGCGCTCATAGGTCACGTGACGACCGAGTTCGTAGTCGGCCACACGATAGGGGCCACTGCCCACAGGCGGTTCCCGGACTGCGCGGGTAAAGTCGCGCTCCTCCCAGTAGTGTTTCGGCAGGATGGGCAGCTGCCCGATGATAAGGGGCAACTCCAGGTTCTCGCCGCCCGAGAAGTTGAACCGGACCTTCCGCCGCCCCGTTTTCTCCGCCGAATCGACATTGGCATAGTACTGGCGGTACATGGGATGGCCTTCCTCGCGCAAGATGTTCAGCGAGAAGATGACATCCTCCACGGTGATCGGCTCGCCGTCATGCCAACGCGCGTCTTCGCGCAGCGTGAATTCCGCCCAGGAGCGGTCGTCCGGCACGCGGATGCTCTCGGCAATCAGGCCGTACATGGTGAAGGGCTCGTCGGCACTGGAGACCATCAGGGTGTCATTCAGATAGTCGGCACCGTTGGCCGCCACGCCGCGAACGATATAGGGATTGAAGCTGTCATAGTTGCCAAGGGCGGCCAGGTGCACCTGGCCGCCCTTCGGCGCGTCGGGATTGACATAGTCGAAATGCTCGAAATCCGCCGGATACTTCGGCTCACCGTGCATGGCGATGCCGTGCGCCGGTTCTGGCGCGTCATCCCCACCCCCAAGGCGCTCCTCCTGAGCCGAAACCGGGAAGGCCGAGAGCAGGACGCAGAGGCCCGCTGCCTTCAGGATTGCATTCATGCCTCCGGCCATGTCCCTTGTACTGCCTCCCGCCATTATCGGCGCGTTCGTTTATCGCACCGTCTTGTCTTCAGGCCCTAGGGTAGCGGATGATTGACGCTGCGCAACTGTGATCCTGAACCGGGGGGATTACAAATTGTTCAGGTTTTTCCGGAGAGAAGCGCCAGGGCCCGGGCATGGACAGCCGGGTCTCCGGCCACCAGCACGTCGCCCGCCGAGTCCAGCGTCAGGGGGCGTCCCTGCCAGTCCGTCGCCATCGCGCCCGCGCCCGTCACCACGGGCAGTGCGGCCATGAAGTCATAGGGTTTCAGGGAGGACTCCACGACCAGGTCGACGAACCCGCTGGCCAGCTGGCCATAGCAGAAGCAATCTCCGCCATAGAGTGTCAGGCTGCAGGCCTGCTCCAGGGAGGTATAGGCCCCGGCCTGTGGTCCCTGGAACATGTCGGGCGATGTGGTGCGCATAATGGCCTTCCCCAGATCGGGACAGGGCCGGACGCGAACGTCCTGTAGTCCGTTGGCGTCACGACGTCGGCTCGGGTGCCCCGCGGCACCGATCCAGCGTTCGCCCAAGGCCGGCATCTCGATCACGCCGAGAAGCGGACGTCCCTTGTGCAGCAGAGCCACCAGCGTCCCGAACAGGGGATTGCCGGTAATGAAGGCCTTCGTGCCATCGATGGGATCCAGGACCCAGATGTAGTCGGCGTCCGGGTTGTCGACGCCAAATTCCTCGCCGAACACGCCGTGATCGGGAAAGCGCTGCGAGATCGCCTCGCGCATACGCTGCTCGGCGGTGCGGTCGGCGATGGTAACCGGGGATTCATCCCCCTTGGTGTCAATGGAAACCGAGGTACGGAAATAGCTCCTGGCAACCGCCGCGGCCATTCCGGCCAGCTCCTCCGCGAAATCCACCAGCCTCGGCGGACAGGTCGACTGCGAATCGGACACCGCCTCCATCAGGCTCAGTTGAGCGGCGGCGGGTTTTCAGCCTGTTCGCGCAGGTAGGCGATCATCGCAGCGAGATCCTCCTGGCTGCGAACGCCGGCGAAGGTCATCTTGGTGCCGGGCATCCATCCGCGCGGGTCCTGAAGATAGGCGGCCAGATTCTCGTAAGTCCATTCCTTGCCCGCCTCGCGGGCGTCGGTGGCCGCAGAGGAATAGTTGTAGTCATCGCGATGCGCCACGGGCTGCCCGACCACATTCCAGAGATTGGGGCCGACACGGTTCGCCCCGCCTTCCTCGAAGGTATGGCAAGCCGCGCACTGGCGAATCTTGCCCTCGCCCTCGGAGGGGTCGGCCGCGGCAATCATCTCGCGCAGTTCACTGTCGCCCTCCGCGGCGTCGGCTTGCTCGTCCTCGCCACTTGCGTCCTCGGCGTCTTCGCCCTCGGCACCATCTCCGTCTTCGCCCGACGCTTCGCCAGTCTCCTCGCCCTGGCTTTCCTCGACAGTGCCGTCTTCAGCACCTCCTTCGCCTTCTGCAGCTTCACCGTCTTCGCCGCCCTCTTCACCTTCAGCAGTTTCGCCCTCTTGAGCCTCCTCACCTTCCTCGGTGCCTTCACCTTCGCCGTCGCCGCCCTCGGCTTCCTCCTGGGCGGCGGCGATCTCTTCCTCGCTCGGCAGCGGCTCGGGGTCGTCACTCAGGGTCCGCAGGTAGGCGATCAGGTCGGCACGATCCTCGACGTCACTCATGCCGTTGTAGGTCATGCGCGTGCCGGGCGCGTATTCATTCGGATCCGCCAGGAAGGCATTCAGCTCTTCATAGTTCCAGGGCTGGTCGGACATGCCGGCCAGCGCATCGGAGTAGTTGAAGCCCTCCGCATGGGCATGGCTCGCCCCGACGATATTCCAGAGATTGGGGCCGACCCGTTGGGCTCCCCCCTCCTCGAAGGTATGACAGGCCTGACAGGCGCGCGTCAGCGATTCGCCGTTTTCCGGATCCGCATCCCCCAGCAGGGCAATCACCGACTCCAGGGTCTCCTCCTCGGCCTCGGGCGCCTCGGACGGCTCACCATCCGTCACCTCAACAGGATAGGCGTCCTCATAAATATCCTCAGGCGACACAAGAAGCTGGGACACAAACCCGGCCGACATGGCCACGATGCCGGCCGTCAGTACAGCCGCCGCTACCTTGTTGAATTCCAGTGACATTGCGTATCGCTACCCTGTTGACTATCGGCTGCGGAAGGTGAGGCCGGACAATAGCGACCTCGAGCGGACGGTTCAATATCCAGAAGCGCGGAAATCTCGGCCGTGTGCTGCGACAAAAAGCGCTTGTCGCACGAGAAGCGCCGGTTTTTATTCCCCTCAACCCCGTGGTTTCTTCTGTTAACCTCTCACAAGCAAGAAGTCGAGCAGCATGTCATCACCCCGCAATCCCGTCGTTCTTGTCCCGGCCCGCATGGCCTCCACCCGCCTGCCCGGAAAGCCCCTGGCCGACCTGCACGGCGAGCCCATGATCGTGCATGTCTGGCGGCGCGCCTGCGAAGCCGGCATCGGTCCGGTGGTGGTGGCCGCCGCCGAGCGCGAGATCGTCGAGGCGGTGGTGGCCGCCGGCGGCCAGGCGGTCCAGACACGGCCCGACCATCCTTCGGGCTCGGATCGCATCCATGAGGCTCTCGGCCATATCGATCCGGAGCACCAGTACGATGCCGTGGTGAATGTCCAGGGCGACCTGCCCACCCTGGCGCCGGAGGCCATCCGTGCCGTCTTCGCCCCCCTGTCGGTTCCGGAGGTGGATATCGCCACCCTGGCGGCCGAGATCAGCGATCCGGCCGAGCGCAGCAATTCCAACGTGGTGAAGGCCGCCTGCCTGTTTCCCGAGGGCAGCCGGCAGGCGCGCGCCCTCTACTTCAGCCGCTGTCCCGTTCCCTGGGACCAGAACGACCCGAGCCTGCCGCTCTATCATCACATCGGGCTCTACGCCTATCGCCGCGCCGCCCTGGACCGCTTCGTCACCCTGCCGCCCGGCCTGCTGGAACAGCGCGAAAAGCTTGAGCAGCTGCGCGCCCTGGAGCACGGCATGCGCATCGATGTGGCCCGCGTTGACACGCTTCCACTGGGTGTCGATACTCCCGACGACTTGGAGCGGGCACGCCGCCTGCTTTCCCCGGAGAACCAGGCAAGGTTACAAGGCGGGTCCGGAGCATGAGAGAGAGCAGCAACGCAATCGCATTCCAGGGTGCCCACGGCGCCTTCTCGGAAATGGCCAGCCGCAGCGTCTATCCTGAACGCGCGACCCTGCCCTGCGAAACCTTCGAGGACACCTTCATCGCAGTGCGCGATGGCCAGGCGGAACTGGCAATGATTCCCATCGACAATTCCAGCGCCGGGCGTGTGGCCGACATTCACCACCTGCTGCCGCACTCCGGTCTGCACATCATCGCCGAGCATTTCCAGAAGGTGGAACACCAGCTGGTCGCCCCGAAAGGCGCTACGCTGGAAAGCCTGCAGGCCGTGCACAGTCACGTGCACGCTCTCTCCCAATGCCGCAACTTCCTGCGCGAGAACAACCTGAAACCGGTCGTTCACGCCGACACCGCCGGCGCCGCCGCCGAGGTGGCCGAGCGCAACGACCCCAGCCAGGCCGCCATCTCCTCCTCGCTCGCCGCCGAGATCTACGGCCTCGACACCCTGGCCCGCGACATCCACGACGCCAGCCACAACACCACGCGCTTCATCGTGCTGGCCCGCGATCCCTCGGATGTCGAGCCCGACAGCGGTTCCATCGTCACCTCGCTGGTCTTCCGGGTGCGCTCGGTACCGGCTGCGCTCTACAAGGCACTGGGCGGTTTTGCCACCAACGGCGTCAACCTGACGAAGCTGGAAAGCTACATCCTGGACGGCAGCTTCACCGTCGCCCAGTTCTACGCCGACATCGAGGGGCACCCCCAGGACAAGCCGGTGCGTCTGGCCCTGGAGGAGCTCAGCTTCTTCAGCCGCGAGGTTCGCATCCTGGGAGTCTACCCGGCCTCGGAGTTCCGCGCCGGCGGCGCACCGCTCTAGCTTGCCGTGGTCCACGGCTCCGCAGGCAATTCACACCGCGTGCGCCCTACGGTAGAGCTTGTCCGGTCCCATCTCGCTCAGCGCATTGATCCCCATCAGCCCCATGTCCCGGTCGATTTCCGCGGCCAGGATATCGATGGCGTGGCGCACCCCTGCCTGACCCGCGATCGCCGCGGCGTAGAGGAAGGGCCGCCCGACGAACACGAAATCCGCCCCCAGCGCGAGGGCCTTCAGCACGTCCGTGCCGCGCCGGATGCCGCCGTCGAACATCACGGGAAGAGTCCCTGATTCGGCGACGATGTCGGGCAGGGTTCTCAGGCCCGAGACGGCCCCGTCCAGCTGGCGGCCGCCGTGGTTGGAGACGATGATGCCGTCGACCCCGGTCTCCCTTGCAATGCGCGCATCCTCCGGCGCCAGGATGCCCTTGATGATCAGGTTGCCCGTCCACTGCTCGCGGATCTGCTTCAGATGCTCCCAGTTCAGGTGATCGCGCAAGCCCAGATCACGGGTAATGTTCTGCGAGACGATCGGGGCGCCGCGCTCGGCATAGGAATTCTCGAAGTGCGGCATGCCGTGGCGCAGCAAGGTGCGGGCGAAGGTGGTGAGCAGCCAGTTGGGCCGGACGAGGCCGTCATAGGCCAGCCGCAGGCTGGGCCTGAGCGGCGTGGAGAAACCGGCGCGCACGTTGTTCTCGCGGCTCGCCAGCACGGCCGTGTCGACGGTCAGCAGCAGGGTTCCGTAACCGGCGCGCGCAACCCGGTCCACCAGCGCCCGGATGCGCGGCGGCTCACCGGGCAGGTAGGCTTGGAACCAGGACTCCGGCGCGGCCTCCGCCACCTCCTCCAATCGGGTCAGGGACGAGCCGCTCATGATCATCGGGATGTTGGCCTCGGCTGCGGCCCGGGCCATCACCAGGTCGCCACGATAGGCCATCAGTGCGCTGATTCCCATGGGTGCGACGCCGAAGGGCGAGGCGTAGGTCTGGCCGAACAGCGTGGTGGCCTGGGAGCGTTTGGAGACGTCGGTCAGGATGCGCGGGACGAAGCCGTACTCCTTGAAGACGGCTCGGTTGTCCTCCCGTCCCGTGTTGTCCTCGGTGCCCCCCACGACATAGCCGAACAGGGGACGGGGCAGATGGCGCCGCGCCGCTGCCTCCAGGTCATCCAGCGACAGGATGCGGCGTAGCCTGCGCGACGGTCTTCCGAGACTCGTCGCGGCAGGTTCTGTCTGCTGCGGGTCTTCCTTGTTCCCTGTTTCCGACCCGTCGGGCGTGATCTCGCTGCTGGCATTCGACACGGCACTTGCCTTCCTTCCTCGTCTTCCAGGCCGGCAAAGATATCGGGCACGCGCGACGGCGCAAGACGGCAGCGCCCGCTGTCACGGGAAAACGCAGAATGAATGCAAAACCGGCCGCAAGCGGTTATCGCTCACGGCCGGCAATGTCATAGCTGTTCGTCGCCTCGGTAAAGATCAGGCAGCCTGATAGATTCCGGCCGCCTTGACGTTGTCATCCACATAGCCCTCGAACTGCTTGAAGTTCTTCTCGAAGCGCTGGGTCAGGTCACGCGCCACACGGTCATAGGCCGCCTTGTCCGTCCAGGTGTTCCTGGGATCCAGCACCTCCTCGGGTACATCGGGGCAGCGCTTGGGCACCAGCAGACCGAAATCCGGGTGGATGAAGCCGTCCACCTCGGCCAGGCGCCCGTCCAGGGCGGCACGGATCATGGCCCGGGTGTGGCGGATGGACATGCGTTCGCCGACACCGTACTGCCCGCCGGTCCAGCCGGTGTTCACCAGCCAGCAGCGCGCGCCGGTGCGCGCCATCTTCTCGCCCAGCATCTTGGCGTAGACACTGGGATGGCGGGGCATGAAAGGTGCTCCGAAGCAGGTCGAGAAGGTCGCCGTCGGCTCACTGCCCATGCCCTTCTCGGTGCCGGCCACGCGCGCAGTGTAGCCCGACAGGAAGTGGTACATGGCCTGTTCGGGCGTCAGCTGGCTGATGGGCGGCAGCACGCCGAAGGCGTCGGCCGTCAGCATGATGATGTTCTGCGGCTGGTCCCCCATGCCGCTGTCCGCGATATTGGGGATGAACTCCAAGGGGTAGGAGGCGCGGGTATTTTCCGTCAGCTCGGCTGAGTCCAGGTCCAGGACACCGGTATCGGGATCCATCACCACGTTTTCCAGGACCGTGCCGAAACGCCGCGTCGTCGCATGGATCTCCGGCTCGGCCTCCTCCGACAGGCGGATCACCTTGGCGTAGCAGCCGCCCTCGAAGTTGAAGACGCCGCGATCCGACCAGCCATGCTCGTCGTCGCCGATCAGGGTGCGGCTGCCATCGGCCGACAGGGTGGTCTTGCCGGTTCCCGACAGCCCGAAGAAGATCGATGTGTCGCCGGCCGGCCCGATATTGGCCGAGCAATGCATGGGCAGGACGCCTTCTGCCGGCAACAGGAAGTTCAGGATCGAGAAGACCGACTTCTTGATCTCGCCGGCATAGGAGGTGCCGCCGATCAGGACCAGGCGGCGCGCAAAGTTGACCAGCACGAAACATTCGCTGTTGGTGCCGTCGGTGTCCGGATCCGCCTGCAGGCCGGGCACCTGAATCACGGTGAAGTCCGGCTTGAACGAGGCCCTCTGCTGGGCGGAGGGGCGAATGAACATGTTCTGCGCGAAGAGATTGTGCCAGGCATTCTCCGTGATGATACGCACCGGCAGCCGGTATTGCGGATCGGCGCCGGCATGCAGGTCCTGCACGAAGATTTCGCGGCCCTGAAGATAGGCGCGCACCTTGCTGAGGATCCGGTCGAATTGCTCCGGCTCCATGGCGACATTCACGTCACCCCACCAGATGTCGTTCTCGCTGCCGGGCTCGCGGACAATGAACTTGTCCTTCGGGGAGCGGCCGGTGTGCTGACCAGTCCGAGCAACGATCGGACCACCCTGTGCGAGACGCGCCTCCTGGCGCCGAATGGCGGCTTCATAGAGCGCCGGTACAGAAAGATTCCAGTTGGCACGGGCATAGTTTCGCAGGCCAAGATCCTGCAGCCCATGGTTGCTTATAACGGGTCCTGTGTCTTCCACGGTAGTTCCTCCCAGAACTTTGGCTGTCTTGTTCATTAAGCCAAGGGCGCATCGGTTTCAAGGAGGGCACCAGCATTCACACGGCGTCAATTTGCCGCAATTCACCTGTAGTTTTTTGATTTTCCAACAAGAATCGTGAGAGAGGAAAACTGGCTCAGGCGAGGCTCACCACCTGTGGCAATGATCAGGCCACCTGGCAGGTCTGGCTTCCCGTGGCGGGAATGGTGACCCGAAAGGTGGTGCCCTGGCCGGACGTGCTCTCGGCACTCAGGGTTCCACCATGCATCTCGACCAGCGAGCGCGAGATGGCCAGGCCGAGGCCCACGCCCTCGTGCTGTCTGGCCAGCGTTCCATCCACCTGGAAGAACGGCTTCGTGATCTCGCCGATCTTGTCCTCGGGAATGCCGATCCCGGTATCGCTGACCGCGAAGACCATGTCGCCGCCACCGAGACGAGTGACCGAGATCTCGATGCGCCCGCCTGCAGGCGTGAACTTCACGGCGTTACCCAGCAGGTTGATCAGGACCTGGCGCAGGCGGCGCCCATCACCCTGGAACGCCGGCAAGGTCTCTCCATACGCCTCGCTCAGTTCCACACCCTTGTGCTGGGCCTTCTGGGCCAGGATCCGCATGCTGTCCTGCACCAGCTCACGAGCGTCCAGCATATCCTGCTGAAGATCCAGCTGACCAGCCTCGATGCGCGAGATATCGAGGATATCATTGATGATCGACAGCAGCTGGCTGCCGCTGTTGTGGATGTCCTCGGCATACTCCAGATAGCGCTCGTTGGGCAGGGCACCGAACGCCTGATTGCGGATGATGTCCGAGAAGCCGAGGATGGCGGTCAGGGGCGTGCGCAGTTCGTGACTCATGTTGGCGATGAACTCCGACTTCACCCGGTTCGCCTCGTCCGAGAGGTTCTTGGCGTACTGCAGCTTGGCGGCCGCCTGCTGGCGCTGGGTGATGTCGTGCAGCGTCAACACGATGCCGTTGACGGCCGTGTCATCGCCAAGGTTGCAGGCCGTTGCCTCGAACTCCCGGCGTCCGCGTCCCGGCAGGGTCAGATAGACGCCCTCGGCATGGCTCCAGGTGTCGCCGGATGTGGACTGCTGCAGGCGCGCCAGCAGGTCTGTCACCGCCGGTCCCTGCAGCAGGTCCTCGAGGCGGGAGTCCTCCAGGTTGTCACCCAGGCCGCTGTTGGGACAGGAGGCGAAGCGGATGCTGCCTTCGGCATCGACGACCAGGATGAAATCGCTGGCATTCTCCACCAGGCGCCGGAAGCGCGCCTCGCTTTGCCGCAGGATGTCCGCCTCGCGTTCGCGATAGGCGGAAAAGCGCCGGTCCACCGCCGTGGTCACCATCTGCAGCATCAGGATCGTGATGGTGCCAAACGCGATGACGAACGCCAGGATGTAGGGATCGATCTCGTATCCGCCGCCCTGCGCAGCGCCGGTACATATGGCCTGGAAATACGCAGCTTCCATGCCGATGTAATGCATGCCGTAGATCGCCAGTCCCATGATCAGGGCCGAGGCGATACGCCAGCCCCATCCGGACACGCAGGTCGTGATCCAGAGCGCCACGGTGGCCGCAGTGATGGCGACCAGCACGGACAGTCCCACCAGCACCGGGTCATAGGTCAGGTGGGCCTGCATGTTCATGGCTTCCATGCCGGTGTAGTGCATCGCCACGACACCCAGGCCAAGCGAGATGCCCCCCATGAAAATGGCAGAAGCCGATCTGCGACGCGCCACGATCGCAAACCCGACCAGGGCGGCGAGCATCGCCAAAACCACCGAGGCAAAGGTCAGGAAGAGATCGTAGGTGACATCCACTGGCAGCATGAAGGCCAGCATGCCGATGAAATGCATGGACCAGATGCCGCCGCCCATGGCCACCGCGGCAAGCAACAGCCAGACACCGCGACGCAAACCGCTGCTCTCCCAGATACGCTGGGCGGTATCCATGGCCACATAGGAGGCAAGGCTGGCCACAATGAGAGAGAGGGCGACAAGCAGCAGGCTGTATTCGCCTTGGAGAAGCGCATCAGACATCCGGAGCCTTGGTTCCTTCGTTCAGAGCCCGGAACCCGGTCCGGGAGTTTTTTCTTCCATCCTCCTACGATCTTAGGGGCGGAAAGGATTAAATTAGCGTTGATATGGAATTAAAATCTGAAAGAGCGGAAACTATATTTAGTAGCCGGTTCTGTGTTCGCTGCAGACGCGACAGCGAGCAAAGTTTGCCGTAAATTCGCCATACACCCGCGATAAGGCGCTAAGCATGATGACCACTGCAGCCGAACAACGCCCCGACGCTCATCACGGGGGGGATGGCCTCCAGCCCGATCGCTACAGCATCGCGCTGGTGGACGATGACCGGAATATCCTGACCTCGGTATCCATGGCTCTGGAGGCCGAAGGGTTTCGCGTGCGCACGTACGGTGATGGCTCCGAGGCCCTGCGCGGTCTCTCGGTCACACCCGCCGATCTGCTGGTGCTCGACATCAAGATGCCGCGCATGGACGGCATGGAGTTGCTGGGTCGTCTGCGCGAGACCTCCAACGTTCCTGTCATTTTCCTGACCTCGAAGGACGAGGAAGTGGACGAGGTCATCGGTCTGCGCATGGGCGCGGACGACTATATCACCAAGCCCTTCTCCCAGCGTCTGCTCATCGAGCGCATTCGGGCCCTGCTGCGCCGCGAAAAGGTCAGCAAGGACGAAGTTGCTCCCGGCGGCGAGGCGCCGATCCGGCGCGGTGACCTGCTGCTGGACCCAGCCCGCCATCTCTGTCACTGGAAGAACGAGCCGGTCAACCTGACGGTGACGGAATTCCTCATCCTGAAGGCCCTTGCGCAACGGCCCGGTCATGTGAAGAACCGGGACCAGTTGATGGATGCGGCCTATGGCGAGCATATCTACGTGGATGACAGGACCATCGACAGCCACATCAAACGCCTGCGCAAGAAGTTCAAGCAGGTCGACGACGACTTCGCGCAGATTGAAACGCTCTACGGGGTAGGCTACCGCTATCGGGATGCCTGACGAGCCGGCTCCTTGCCGGCATGGAGCGGAGAGAGGCAAAGCTTACGCATGGCCGGTTCAAGCCTGCTGACCGAGCAGACCGGCGGCACCAGCCGCAGCAGCCCGAACACGGCCCGTCAGCAGGACACGGAGCCGGAGGAAGAGGCCGTCGACGCCCTCTCCGACGAGGCGAACGTCAAGGGCAACTCCAGCAAGAAGGCACGGCGTCGCCCCGGCAAGGGCCAGGCAGCCCATGGCGCCAGCCGCAGCGATGACAGCGAGGGCGAACGCAACACCTGGCGCCGACCGGCCTGGCGCTCGCCCCTCACCCGTCGCATCCTGCTGCTGAATGTCCTCGTTCTGCTGATCCCCGTGCTCGGGCTCCTGCATCTCGATCAGTACCGGCAGAGCCTGATCGATTCCGAACAGGAGGCCATGCGCACCCAGGCCACGACGGTGGCCCTGGCGCTGGGCTCGGCAGCGGTGCGCGACGGGAACAACGGTGAGCAGGAACTGATGCACGAATCGGCCCGCCAGCTCATCCGCGTCCTGCTGGGCAATTCCCAGATGCGCGCGCGCCTCTTCAGCCAGGATGGGGACCTGATCGCCGATTCCAACCTGCTCGGAGGCTCCGACAGCCAGGTTCAGGTGGAGGAGCTTCCGCCACCTGACGACCCCGGGGCCTCGGCCGTTCGCAGCATCGGAACGCTGTACGATCATATCATGCGGCTCCTGACCGGCAGCCAGAACCTGCCGCTCTACCAGGAGAGTCCACAACAACAGGCCAAGGACTACGAAGAGGTCCTGCAGGCCCTGCAAGGCGAAGAGGCCACTATGATCCGTCGGGACTCGGGCAACCGTCTGGTGTTGTCCGTGAGCGTTCCGGTCCAGCGTTATCGCCAGGTGGTCGGCGGCCTGATGATGACCAAGGGCGGTGACAGCGTGGAGCGCGCTGTCCGCGATCGGCGCAGCGACATCCTGCTTGTCTTCGCCGTCGCCCTGGGCGTGACCGTGCTGCTGTCCTTCTATCTCTCCCACACCATCGCCGCCCCGATTCGACGCCTGGCGCGGGGTGCCGAGCGGATCCGCGGCAGCAGCACGAAAGCGAACGTGATCCCCGATCTGCGCAACCGCAACGACGAGATCGGCGACCTTTCCGAGGCCCTGATCGACATGACGGAAGCGTTGCATGCGCGTCTCGAGGCGATCGAGACCTTTGCCGCCGACGTGGCCCATGAGATCAAGAACCCCCTGACCTCGTTGCGCAGCGCCGTGGAAACCGCCAATCGGGTCGAGGACGAGGAACAGCGCAAGCGCCTTATGGGCATCATCCTGGATGACGTGCAGCGGCTCGACCGGCTGATCAGCGACATTTCCGATGCCTCGCGCCTGGATGCGGAGCTGGCGCGCGCGGAAAGCGAGCGGATCGAAATGGCCCGGCTGCTGGATGCCCTGGGCGAGATCCACAAGCCGCTTTGCGAGGACAAGGGCCTGACCTTCCAGATCAAGGTGCCGCAGCAGGATCCTCTGACCGTCCTCGGCCTGGAAGGCCGCCTCGGACAGGTGTTCCGCAACCTCATCTCCAACGCCATCTCCTTCTCGCCGGACGGCGGCGTCATCGAGCTCAGGGCCTGGCGCGAGACGGACCCCATCCTGGGGCCGGTGGTTGTGGCGACCATCAGCGACCAGGGTCCCGGTATTCCCGACGGCAAGCTGCAGGCCATCTTCGACCGCTTCTACAGCGAACGTCCGCAGGCCGAAAAGTTCGGCACACACTCCGGGCTCGGCCTGAGCATTTCCCTGCAGATCATCGAGGCCCACAAGGGCACGCTCATCGCCGAGAACCGTCCGGAAGGCGGAGCCTGCTTCATTGTGCGCCTGCCGGCAGAGGAGTGACACATCCGCGATGACAGACCTCTCCGACACCACACAGAGACCTGCCCCCTGCCTGCACGCCACCGCTGTGGCCGTGGACACTCCGCTGGGTCCGCTGGCGGTCCTGCTTCGCGGGGCCACGGGCTCCGGCAAGTCGGCACTGGCCCTGCGCCTGATCGACGAAGGCGCTCGCCTTGTGGCGGATGATCAGGTCGAACTTCATCGTCGCGGCTCCCTCCTGCATGCGCGCGCGCCCCAGAGCCTGTCCGGCCTGCTGGAGGTGCGCGGCTTCGGCATCGTCGAGGTTCCCTGCCTTGAGGAGGCACCCGTTGGCCTGATCGTGGACCTTGTCGAGTCTGCAGCAAGCGAACGCCTGCCCGAGGAACGCAGCGAGACCGTTCAGCAGGTGTCGCTGCCGCTTCTGAGCCTCGAGCCGGCCTCTCCCTCCGCAGGCGCGATCATCCGCATGGCCCTGCGCAGCCGATCCCAGAGCCTGTCGAACGCGCTACAGGACAGGTCGACAGGACCGGACGACAGGACCGGGGGAGCGAACTCCCGGGAAGGTGAGGCGCCTCCCTCGCTGATCCTCATTACCGGCCTGTCCGGGGCGGGTCGCACCCTGGGGCTGAAAGTGCTGGAGGATATCGGCTATGAAGCCGTGGACAATCTGCCGCTGGGACTGATCGACGGCATTGTCGGCACGAACGCACAACGCCAGCCCCTGGCGGTGGGAATCGACAGCCGCACCCTGGACTTTTCCGTCGAGCTCTTCCTGGAACAGATCGATCGCCTGGGGCGCAATCGGGACTTCAGCTTCTCTCTCCTGTTCTTCGAATGCGACGACGACGTCCTGCAGCAACGCTTCACCGAAACCCGCCGCCGGCACCCCCTCGCTCTCAACCGTCCGCTTTCCGAGGGCATTGTCGCCGAACGCAGCCTGCTGATGCCGCTGCGCGCCCGGGCCGACCAGATCATCGACACCACCGACCTGGCGCCGCCGGAGCTCCACCGCCTGCTGTCCGCCCGCTTCGCCTCGCGCACCGACTCGCGGATGCAGGTCTTCGTCACCTCCTTCTCCTACCGCTTCGGCCTGCCGCGCGAGGCCGACTTGGTGTTCGACGTGCGCTTCCTCGACAATCCGCATTACCAGGAGGAACTGCGCCCACTGACCGGACGCGATTCGGCCGTTCTCTCCTATATCGAAGGCGACAAGGCCTTCGCCCCCTTCTTCGAGCACCTCACAGAGATGCTGACCACGCTGCTCGAGGGCTACGAGGCGAACGGCAAGAGCTACCTGACCATCGCCGTGGGATGTACCGGCGGCCGTCACCGCTCCGTGGCCGTGGCCGAAAGGGTGGCACGCTGGCTCGAGCAGGGCCCGCGACCGGTCCATCTGTCCCACAGGGAACTGGAACGTAGCCGCCAGCCTGTGCAGGGCCGGACGAGGTCATAAGTACGCAGATGGCAATTGGAGGCTGCACCGCGCCCTGTTTTGCGCTAGAAAAGCCGACCGGTGCCGGCAAGGAGGTACAATGATCGGTCTCGTTCTGGTGACGCACGGCAACCTGGCGCGCGAGTTCGTCTCGGCCATGGAGCACGTCGTGGGCGCGCAGCGCAACACCCTGGCAATCTGTATCGGTCCCGATGACGATATGGAACAGCGCCGCCAGCAGATCATCGATTCCGTTGCCGAGGTGGATGAAGGCGATGGCGTGGTGATCCTGACGGACATGTTCGGCGGCACGCCCTCGAACCTGGCCATTTCCGTCCTCGATCAGAAGAATGTCGAGGTCATTGCCGGAATCAACCTGCCGATGCTGATCAAGCTGGCCAGTGTTCGCGACAGGGAGAAACTGGCCGGCGCAGTCCGCCACGCCCAGGAAGCCGGGCGCAAGTACATCCATATCGCCTCGCAGCTTCTGAAAGACGAGACGTCCTGCTAGGAGAGGAGCCCTTGGACACCAGCGACACGCCCTCGGCTGATACCGCGGTGCGACAGGTAACGATCTGCAACCGCAAGGGACTGCATGCCCGTGCCGCTGCCAAGTTCGTCAAGCTCGTGGCCACCTTCTCTTCCGAGGTCCTGGTCGTTCGCCGGGACCAGCAGGTCACCGGCTCCTCGATCATGGGACTGATGATGCTGGCCGCCGGGCCAGGCTGTGAACTGGAGATTCGCGCCCAGGGCCCCGATGCCGCGGAGGCCGTGGACGCACTGGAAGAGTTGATCGAGCGCAAATTCGATGAAGACTGACCGCGACAGCGATACGGATAACCGAACCGAAGCCACGGGCGAAGAGCGTGTCCTGCGCGGACTCGGGGTCGCAGGCGGCGTGGCCATCGGGCGCATCTTCTTCCGCGAGCCCAGCGACGTGCCGGTCTCCGAGAGAAAGCTTGCTCCCGAAGAAGTCGCCGACGAACTGGCCCGTTTCGAAACGTCCGTCGAAAAGGCGCGCCGTCAGTTGCGCAAGCTCCGCCAGCGCGCCACCAGCTTCCACGGATCGTCGGCCGAGGAACTGGGTTACCTGCTGGAAGCGCACGACCAGATGCTGCAGTCCGGCCATCTGCACAGCGGGGTCGCTCAGCGCATCGAACAGGAGCAGATCAACGCAGAGGCAGCCGTCGCGTCCGAGATCGACGCCATCGCCGAAACCTTCAATGCCATGGAAGACCCCTACCTGCGCAGCCGGGGCAGCGAGGTCCACCATGTGGGCCAGAGGATCCTGCGCAACCTGACCGATCGCTACTTCCAGAGCTTCGAGAGCCTGCCGCGCAACTCCATCATCGTGGCCGAGGAGATCACGCCCGCCGACACCGCCCTGATGGATCCCGCCCGCATCGGCGGCTTCGCCGCCGTGCTGGGCGGTGCAGAGGGACATACCGCGATCATGGCACGTGCACTCGGCCTGCCGGCCGTGCTGGGTGTTTCGGGACTCATGACCGGAATCGCGCCGGGCACGCCCACCATCCTCGACGGCGGGGAAGGCCTGATCTACCTGAACCCAGGCCCCGAGCGCCTGGCCTACTACGAGGAGCGGCGCAAGGAACAGGCGGCGGCCGTACGGGCTCTCTCCGGCATTCGCAACCTGCCCGCCGAGACCCTGGATGGCACGCGACTGACCCTGCAGGCGAACCTGGAGCTGCCTTCGGAGATTCCTGAGGCGCGCGATGTGGGCGCGGAGGGCATCGGCCTGCTGCGCACGGAGTTTCTCTTCATGAACCGCGAGGACCTGCCCGACGAGGAAGAGCAGAGCCGGCTCCTGGAACAGATCGTCTCGCAGATGGCACCGCTTCCCGTGACCATTCGCACGCTCGACGTGGGCGGCGAAAAGCTTGCCCCCTCGCTGGGCCAGCATATCGGGACCTCGCCCAATCCCGCCATGGGCCTGCGGGCCATCCGCCTGTCGCTCAAGATGCCTGACCTGCTTCGCACGCAACTGGCCGCCATACTTCGAGCCGCAAGAAAGGGCCCAGTGCGCATCCTGCTGCCGATGATCTCATCGCCCGACCAGGTCACGCAGGCACGCGCCATTCTGGAGCAGGTTGCCCGCGACCTGCGCGCAAGCGGAGTCGACATTCCCGACCCCCTGCCGCCGCTGGGGGTCATGATCGAGGTGCCGGGCGCCGCCCTAGCGGCCGATTCCCTCGCCGAGGTCTCGGACTTCTTCGCCATCGGCACCAACGACCTGATTTCCTATACACTCGCGATCGATCGTGGCGAGGAGCGTGTCGCCAACCTCTACGACCCGCTGCACCCCGGCGTTCTCAAGCTGATCCGGGTCGCGGTGGACGCGGCACGGCACGCGGGCAAACCGGTTTCGGTCTGCGGGGAAATGGCAAGCGATCCGCGTTACACGGCACTTTTCCTCGGGCTTGGCGTACGCGAACTTTCCATGGGTCCCAAGGCCCTGCCGCGCATAAAGGCACGCACGCGCATGCTCCACCACTCCCGTTCGCAGCTGCTGGCCGACGATCTGCTCGGCGAGAAACAGCGCGAGAAGATATCCGAGAAACTGGACCGCTTCCTGGCCGACCTTCAGACGGAGTGAGTCTGCCGCTCGTCGGCCGAGTCCCGCGAGATTGTGCCCTCGTCTTCCGAGGGGGCGTCGGGTTCGCTGAATTCCCCTTCCTGGACCTGCTCGGCCTCGATGGGGGGGATGCCGACCAGGTTCATGGAGCTGTGGCGTGGGGTGCGCCAGAGCAGGGTATCGAAGGTATCGCAGACACCGCAGCGCGCGCTCCATTTGCCGGACAGCGCACCGCAACTGCCGCAGACCCAGGCGGGGTCAGGGTTGGCCGTTTCCGCCTGCCGCAGCCAATCCGCCGCCTTCTCGGAATCGCCTTTCTCGCGCGCCTCCAGTTCAGCCATCATGCGGAAAACCCTGTGTTCCGGCGTGCTTTCCATCAGTGAGCGCAGATGCTTGCGGGCTTCACCCCAAAGTTCCGCATCCAGGTTGACCTGGGCCAGCGCCAGGCGGCTTTCCGGATGGGTCGGGTTGGCTTGCGTCAGGCGCTCGATGCGCTTGATCCGTTCGTAGGGCTTGTCCGATAGGCCCGGTTCCTCCAGGCAAACCTCAACGATGCCGGGATGCGGTTGCTCCTGCCAGCCCTGCTCCAGCAGCTTGCGTGCCCGGCGCTTTCGTCCCTTGCGGAAATCCAGCCGGGCGGCCAGCAGGACCGCAGGGATGAAGCCCGGCTCCAGTTTCAGTGCGCGTGCCAGATGCCGGCGAGCCGTCGCAGTGTCGCCCGCGGCCTCGGCCGCCTCGGCCGCTTCCATCAGGACAACGGCTCGCTTGCGGCTGGCCTCGGGTCTTGGCAGAAACCGCTGTTTCTGGCTTTCCCGCAGGGCTTCTTCGGCCTTGCCCAGGTCTCCGCTGCGTTCGCTGAGCTCGAACAGCCCGTTCAGCACCCAGGGGGTTTCCGGACGCAGGTTGCGGGCCCGTTCAAGATAGCGGCGGGCGGCTTCCTCGTCACCGTCGCGCATGGCCTGCAGGAAAAGACCGCGCAGTCCCAGGAATCGTGTCTCCCTGTACTCCAGCATCTCGGTGAAGCGCGCCCGTGCCGTCGGCTCGTCATTGTCCAGCTGGGCGGCCTGGGCCTCCAGCAGGCGGACCAGCGGCGGCTCGTCCAGCAGGTGACTGGCACGCCGCGCCCACTTGTCGGCCTCCGGGGCATCCCCGGCCGCCACGGCAACCAGGCCATTGGTGAGCGCCTCGTACCCCTTGCGGCGGCGACTGCGTTGCCGGGCTCGTACCAGTGAACGCGGAGTGCCACGCAGGGCCCGCCAAAAGCGATAGCCGAGCGCTGCGACCACCAGCAGGACGAAGACGGCGGCGAGCAGCAGGCCCACCGAGGTATCCACGCGATAGCCCAGCCACTCGATGGAGACATTCCCCGGCTGTTCCGCCAGCCAGACGGCAATGGCGACCAGGATCGCGAGCTTGACGAAGAAGAGAATGCCGCGCCACATCAGCTGTCATCCTCTTCGGGGGACTGCGTCTCGCCGGAGGCGTCATAGACATTCTGCCCCAGGTCCCTCAGGGCCCGCTCGGCCTGGAGCCGCTTCTTCGCGCGGGCAAGCCAATCCGATGCGGCTTCGGCAGCCGCTCCCTGCAGCGTCTCGAGTTCCTGCACGGCGGCCGCCAGCCTGTCTTCCTCCAGCCGTCGCTCGGCGCGGGCAACGATGGCCTCCGTGTCCTCGCCGCTGCGCTCGCCCACCGGACGCACGGTCACGAGCGCCGACGCCCGGTTCCAGATCTGTTCCGCCCAGCCCTCGGCGCGGCTTTCCCGGTCGCGCTGGACGATCTCCCGTGCTGTCGCCGGGAAACTCCGCTTGAGGGCGGCCAGGGCCGGCACCCCGTCACTGGCGCTTTCCTCCAACTGCTGCAACTGGTCCCCTATGGCGGCGTCATCGCCCTGCAGGCGCCGGACCGCCGCCAGTTCCTCGCCGTAGGGGCGCGCCTGCAGCACAGCCGTGCGCAGCTGTCCCATGGCAAATGCCGCCGCGGTCTGGGACTCCGCCCGGGTGCGAATCTGCGTCGCGGCCTCGGAGAGCTGGCTCAGCTGCCCCTCGAGTTCCGCCATCTGGCTCTGCCAGACCTCGCCGCCGGGAAGATTTCCGGAAATATCGTCGAGGCGTGCCGAGAGCTGACTGATGTCTTCGCCCAGGCTGTCCAGGCTGTCCTGTTCCTGGCTCGCACTGCGGCTGACCTGCTCGACCTGGTTCGCCAGTTCCGCCAGGCGCTCGTCCAGGCCCTCCAGCTGGGTCTGCAGTGGCTTCAGGTCGTCCGGAGTCAAACCGCTGGCATTGGCTTCCATCCGCTCCAGCCGGTCGTCTATGGCCGTCAGGCGCTCCGCGGTCTGCTGGGCTGTTCCCGCAGCCTCAGGGTCCACCAGCGGCAGCCAGGCCTCCCGGCCCAGCACGGCCGCACCGGCCCCGAAGATCAGCAACAGGGCGCCAATGAGCATGGCAGGAACGAAGCTCCCACTGCGCTGAGCGGATGTCTCTGTCCTGGGCTCGCTTTTTGCTCCCTCAGTGGTGGTGCCGGCGCTCTCGGTAGATGCGGGATCACGGTTGCGCCAGACATCCTCGGTGGTGCGCGAGGTCTCTGTCGCGGTTGTCGCGGGTTCCTCTTCCGGAAGGGATGTGGTGCTCTCGGCTGGGTCCCGGGCCTCTCCACCGGCGCGGGTTAATTCCGTCTCATCCAGCTCGATCTCGTGTTTCCGCGCGGCAGCGCGGATTTCCTCATGCCGGGACAGTGGGATATGGCCGCGGTTCTTCCAGCCCTGAACGGTGGATACCGCCAATCCCATCTTGGACGCCATCGGTCGCAGGCCGCCGAAGCGCGCGATGACCTGTTCCGCCGGATTTCCGCCGCCTCCGGGTTTCTCGGAGGTTTCGCCTGCATCGCGCTCGTCCGTCATGTCTCCGCTTTCCCGCTTCTCTGTTCATTCATCTGTTTCTCCGCCTGCCCGATCATCTCCAGCATGGCCTCCTGGTTGGGCGCCTCGGCCGTGTGCACGGACCGCCAGGGCAGGCAGGCAGCCGAGGCGACAGCCGGACTGAGACAGAAGGCCGCCAGCGATTCGCAGGCTGACGCCAGCCCCGCCTGCAGGACCAGTCTAGCAAAGGTCTCTGCCGTACGGGGCGAGAAAAGAAGTACAGCATCCAGGGTATCGGCACGCAAGAGAGCGTTTGTCGCAGCGGAAAACGCACGCGCCGGCAGCGCATCGTACAGGACGACGCGGCGCAGCTCGTAACCGGCACTTTCCAGTCGTTTACTCAGGCCCCCGGCAACATCGCGCCCGGCCGGGTGCAGCAGGGCGCCCGCCGCCGGATCGAGTTCGCGCCGGACCAGCTCGGCCAGCTTCACGGCATCGCCATCGGCCGAATGCACCTCGGTGAAACCGGCGTCCCGCGCTGTCGCGGCGCTGGCTGGCCCCACGGCATAGACTGGCAGGTCCCGCTGGCCGCAAAGGCGCATGTAGGCACGCAAACCGTTGCGGCTGGTCACCATCAGGGCCTGGACGCCCTGCAGGTCGACGACCGCCTCGTTGCGGTCTCGGATCTCCAGGAGCGGCTCGAGCCAAACTTCGTGCCCCTGGCTTTCCAGGGCACGCAGGGTTTCCTGCGCGTCCTCCTGCGGCCGGGTCAACAGCAGGCGCATTCAGAAAAGGTCCCTCAGCGCCTCGAAGAAAGCCTCACCGGCTGCAGCGCGCAGCTCACCGCCCACGGCACGGCCGATGTTCAGGGCATCCGCGGCCGCGCCCTGGTGTTCGGAGCGATGCATGCGGCTGCCATCAGGCTCGGCGACGAGCGCCCGCAAATTGAGATTTCCCTCGACCGTGTAATCCGCCAGTGCGGCAATCGGCGTACGGCAGGAGCCTTCGAGCACATCCAGGCAGGCACGCTCCGCGGTCACGCGCACCGACGTCCGCGGATCGTCGATTGCTCGTACGTACTCGATCGTACGCAAGTCATCGCTTCGGCATTCCAGGCCGATCGCGCCCTGTCCGGCGGCCGGCAGCATTTCTTCCACCGGCAGCACGGCCTGGAGCAGGTCCTCCCGTCCCAGGCGCTTCAGGCCCGCCAGTGCCAGCAGGGTTGCGTCCACCTCGCCCTCGGCCAGCTTGCGCAGGCGCGACTGGACGTTGCCCCGGAAGTTGACCACCTCCAGGTCCGGACGGGCATGCCGGATCTGCGACTGGCGGCGCAGCGACGCGGAGCCCACGCGGGCGCCCCGCGGCAGATCGGCAAGCGAAGAGCCATGCGGCGAGAAGAAGGCATCGCGCGGATCCTCGCGCGGCAGCACGGCCTCGATGGCATAGGCCTCGGGCAACCAGGTCGGTACGTCCTTCATGGAATGCACGGCCGCGTCGATGCGCCCATCCCCCAGGGCTTCCTCGATCTCCTTGACGAACAGCCCCTTGCCGCCGATCTCGGAGAGTGGGCGGTCCAGGACCCGGTCCCCGGTCGTCTTGATGACGACAAGCTCCACCGCATCCTCCGCCTGCAACTCGGGATGGGCTTCCGACAGCAGGCGCCTGGCCTCCTCTGCCTGCGCCATCGCAAGAGGACTGCCGCGTGTTCCGAGCTTCAGAAGAGGCATGAAATCCTGTCTTTCCTTGTTCCGTCCTCTGCCCCTGCCGGGCATCCAGGAGGAGACGGAAAAATTTCCCGCTGCCTTCTTTTGCTTGCCCCCGGCAGATGCCAGTTATAGGCATAGCTGCGCCGGGACATAAAGGGTCCCCGGGACATAAAGGGTCCGGCTGTGTGAAACCGCGGCATTGAAATGACTGTAGCGGATCAATGATTGTGCTGGCCAATGATCGTACTGGGCATCGAAACCTCCTGTGACGAAACCGCGGCTGCGGTGGTCTCCTCGGATCGTACGATCCGGGCTCACAAGGTCCTCTCGCAGATCACGGAGCACCGCGAGTACGGGGGCGTCGTCCCGGAAATCGCGGCGCGCAGCCACCTGGAGCATCTCGACCGCCTGATTGCCGCCACCATGGACGAGGCGGGCCTGTCCTTTCGCGCGCTGTCCGGCGTTGCCGCCACCTCGGGACCTGGCCTGATCGGCGGCGTGCTGGTCGGCGTGATGACGGCCAAGGCGCTCGCGGCCGTACACGACCTGCCGTTCCTCGCCATCAACCATCTGGAAGGCCATGCCCTGACCGTGCGGCTCAGCGACGGCGTCGAGTTTCCCTACCTGCTCCTGCTCGTCTCGGGCGGGCACTGCCAACTTCTGGCCGTCGACGGCGTGGGGCGCT
This sequence comes from Fodinicurvata halophila, assembly GCF_042651425.1. Classification (NCBI taxonomy): domain Bacteria; kingdom Pseudomonadati; phylum Pseudomonadota; class Alphaproteobacteria; order Rhodospirillales; family Rhodovibrionaceae; genus Fodinicurvata; species Fodinicurvata halophila. The sequence continues at coordinate 47,767 of NZ_JBHSCW010000006.1, forward strand.
ATCAGCGTTATGGCGGTACTGTGGACGATGCTGCCGGCGAGGCCTTCGACAAGACGGCCAAGCTGCTCGATCTCGGTTATCCGGGCGGCCCGGCGCTGGAGGCGGCTGCGCGTCAAGGCGATGCAACGCGCTTCACCCTGCCCCGCCCCATGATGGGGCGACCCGGCTGCGACTTCTCCTTTTCCGGCCTGAAGACCGCCGTACGCCAGGCTCTGGCTGGCCTCGAAGCGCCGAGTGAGCAAGATCGCCGGGACCTCGCGGCCTCGTTCCAGGCGGCTGTGGCGGATATCCTGGAAGACCGCAGCCGCAACGCCCTGCAGCGCTTTCGCGAAGAACGCGGCCAGCCGGCGCCACTGGTGGTGGCCGGCGGCGTTGCCGCCAACGAGGTCCTGCGCCAGCGTCTGGGTCAGTTGGCGAACGCGGAGGGCACGGGACTTGTCGCGCCGCCGCTGCGCCTGTGTACCGACAATGCCGCCATGATCGCCTGGGCCGGCCTGGAACGCCTGCGATTGGGAGATCGGGCGCCACTGGATTTCCCCGCTCGCCCACGCTGGCCGCTGACGGAGCTGCGCCCTCCCGGCGATCCGGACGACGCCGCCACGTCATTGAAGACTGCCTGAAGGACAAGGGTCATGCTGAAGCGGATCGCCGTTCTGGGAGCCGGAGCCTGGGGCACAGCACTGGCCCAGATCGTGACGCTGGCCGGCGGTCGGGCCAGCCTGTGGGCGCGCGATCCCGCTCTCGTCGACAGCCTCAACAGCCGGCATAGCAACGACCGCTACCTGCCCGGCCTGGATCTTGATCCGAGCATCCGCGCCAGCAGCCATCTCGAGGAAGCCCTCGAGTCCGTCGATGCCGTCCTGCTGGCAACCCCGGCACAAAGCCTGCGCGAGGTCGCGGAACGCCTGCGCGCGCTTCTGCCGCAAGGCTGTCCGATGGTAATCTGCGCCAAGGGCATCGAGCGCGGCAGCGGCAAGCTGCCCAGCCAGGTTCTGGGGGAAACCCTGCCAGGACACCCGCTGGCCGTACTCTCCGGACCGACCTTCGCTGCCGAGGCGGCACGCGGCCTGCCCACCGCTGTGACCCTGGCCTGCCGCGACAAGCTTACGGCCAGCCGTCTGGCGGGAACGTTGGCCAGCATCTCCTTCCGCCCCTATCTCTCCGACGATCCTCACGGCGCCGAAATCGGCGGGGCTCTCAAGAACATCGTCGCCATATCCTGCGGAATCGTCGAGGGACGCGGGCTTGGCCAGAATGCGCGTGCCGGCCTGATTACCCGGGGAGTGGCCGAGATGGCCCGGCTGGGCGCCCACCTTGATGCCCGCCGCGAGACCTTCATGGGCCTCTCGGGCCTGGGCGACCTGACGCTGTCCTGCACCAGCAGTGCCTCGCGCAACTACAGCCTGGGGCAGGCCCTGGGCCAGGGCCGCAGCCTGTCGGACGCCCTGGCCGCCAGCCGCGGCGTAACGGAAGGAGTCTATACCGCGGAAGCGGCGGTGCTGCTGGCGCGCCGCCTGGGCGTCGATCTGCCGATCGCCGCTGCGGTCGATTCGGTTCTCAACCGGGGCGCCGACCTCGAACAGACCATTTCCGCCATGCTCAGCCGCCCGTTGAAACAGGAAACTGCCTGATAGAACAGCGAGAATCCACCTCAACACTTCCCCCTGCCGGAGAGCTGCTGTACGCTTGCCGACAAAAGCCATAAGCGGAGCCAGCGCATGCTTTTTGCCCTGATCTGTCACGACAAACCGAACAGCCTCGCCCTGCGCAAGGAAAAACGCCCCGCCCACCTCTCCTACCTGGAAGGACACCGGGACCAGCTTGTCTATGCCGGTCCCCTGATGGGTGAAGACGGACAGACTCCCGTGGGCAGCCTGATCGTGCTGGATGTGCCGGACAGGACGGCGGCCGAGGCCTTTGCCGCCGGCGATCCCTACGCCCGCGCCGGCCTGTTCGAGACCGTCGATATCCGTGCCACGAAACAGGTCTTCCCAGGATACTGACGCGCTGCCGGCGTCTTTATTCCACCCCCAGCACTGTGCCGGAGAGCGCCTGCGCCTTTACAGGAGGCCTGCCGGCACGGCAAAAGGACGTGCGAGATCGCCAACAGAGAATACAAGAGGCATGGCTCATGGCTTACTGGCTGCTGAAAAGCGAACCCAACACCTGGTCGTGGGACGATCAGGTCCGCGAGACGCGCACCCATTGGGACGGGGTACGCAACTACCAGGCCTCCAACAACATGAAAGCCATGCAGGCCGGCGATCTGGCCTTCTTCTATCACTCGGTCAACGAGAAACGCATCGTCGGCATCGTGCGGGTGGTGAAGGAGTACTATCCCGACCATACCGATGAAAGCGGACGCTTCGGCATGGTCGACGTGGAAGCCGTCAAACCGGTGCAAAAGCCGGTCACCCTGGCCCAGATGAAGGAAGATCCGCGCCTGGAGGGCCTGGCCCTGCTGCGGCAGTCACGGCTGTCCGTCGTGCCGGTTTCCGAGGATCACTGGCAGATCATCTGCGGCCTCGCCGGAACCGAGGCCTGAGCCCCTCTTTCAATGTCCACCTCTCCTGCTCCACAATTCCTTTGCCAGCTCGACGACATACCCGATGGCGGTGCGCGGGGGTTCGCACTGTCACAGTCGGAAAGATCCCTGGACATCATCGTGGTCCGCCAGGGCAGAACGCTTGCCGGCTACATCAATTCCTGCCCGCATCTGGGCACACCGCTGGAGATCTTTCCCGACCGGTTCCTGACGCGCGACGGCCGCCATCTGCTCTGCCACACACACGGTGCGCTTTTCACCCTGGATGCGGGAGACTGCATTGCAGGTCCCTGCAAGGGTGACCGGCTGCCGCCGGTGCCGCTGGAGCTGCGTGACGACGGCCAGGTTCTCGCCTGGCCACCGAGCGACAGCTGACCGGCGCTATTCCTACGCCTCTTCGGGAATGCTGCGTTCCGCCGGGAAGCTGACCGTGACCCGTGTACCTGCCCCGAGCGTGCTGGTCAGCGCGATCGTGCCCCCGTGCATCTCGATCAGTTCCCGACACAACGGCAGGCCCAGCCCCACCCCCTCGCTGGGACCGTCGCTCTCCTCGGATCCGATCTGCACGAAGGGCTGGAAAACACGGGCCACGTCCTCGTTCGACAACCCGATCCCGTTGTCGGACACGATCAGGTCCAGGCCCCCGTCGTCTCGCCGTCGCGCCTCCAGCAAAACCTCACCGCCGGGACGGTTGTACTTCACGGCATTGGCCAGCAGGTTGATGACGATCTGGCGGACTCGCCGCTCGTCACAGCGCAGCAGCGGCAGGTCCGTACCAACGTCCAGACGCAGCTCGACCTGCGCCGTGCGGGCACGGCCTTCCAGCATGCGCAGACAGTCCTGGAGCAGGCCGCGCGGGTTCATGTCCCGTTCGACCAGCTCCATCATGCCGGCCTCGACCTTGGATAGATCCAGGATATCGTTCAGCAGGTTCAGCAGAAGCCGTCCACTGCTGCGAATGTCTTCCAGGTAATCGCGATAGCGGGCATTGCCCAGCGGACCGTAGATCTCGCTGAGGATCAGTTCGGCAAAGCCGATGATCGCGTTCAGCGGGGTGCGCAGCTCATGGCTCATGCCGGCCAGGAAGCGGCTTTTCGCCCGATTGGCCTCCTCGGCGCTACGCCGCGCGGCCAGTAGTGCCTCCTCGGCGGCGCGCTCGTCGGTGATCTCGCGCACCGTCCCCTCGTAGTAGAGCGGGTTGCCGTCGGCGCCACGCACCAGATGGGCATTCTCGGTTACCCAGATGCGCTCGCGGGTCCTGTGCCGATAGATTTCCGAGACGAAGTTCTCGACTTCCCCATGTTCCTCCATCAGGCGCTTGAACTCCTCGCGCCGTCCGGGTTCCACGTACCATTCCTCGGCAATGTCGCCGACAGCGGTCAGCAACTCCTCTTCGCTGTCATAGCCGTTCAGTTTCACGAGCGCCGGATTGGCACGCAGCTGCCGGCCGTCGATTGTGGAGCGATAGATGCCCTCGCGCGCATGCTCGAACAGGCTGCGATAGCTGGCTTCGGCCACGCGCAGGCGCTGCATGGCCTCCACCTGTTGCGTGACGTCCTCGATGGTGCCGACGAAATAACCGTCCTGCGGCTCGTCCCCCTCAACCATGCGTGCGGTTTCGCGAACCCATATGATCCGCCCGTCTCGCCGACGCACCTGGCAGACCGTCGGCTCCAGGCGGCCTTCCTTTTCCAGGGTCTCCACCAGCAGACTCCGCCACTCGGGATCCACGTAGATATCCATGGCGACGGAGGTACATTCCTGGCGCAGTTGTTCCGGACCTTCATATCCCAGGATATCCGCCAGTGCCTGATTGACCATCAGGAAACGGCCGTCGCGCGAACTTCTGTAGAGACCGATGTGCGCGGTCTCGAAGATCGCGCGATAGCTTTCCTCCTCCATCGGCCGGGCCGCCTGCGCCGTTCCCGCCCTCGAAGGGTCCTCGTTGCTTCTTCCACCCGGCATGTGCCTCTCACCGGTCTTCTTCATGATCCAATGTACCTCGTGCCGCCTGCATGGCCGCCATCGATGATACACGCAGTCCCGCCATCGGGCGACTGTCCTTTGCTCCGCACGCATCAACTGGACGCAGCGAACGGCCACCAGCGAGCGCAAAGCCGTCCCTCGGACATTGACGAACAGGCCCCATCTGCTCTAGGTATAGCCGCCTTCCCGGCCAAAGCCGACGTAGCTCAGGGGTAGAGCAACTGATTCGTAATCAGTAGGTCGAGTGTTCGAATCACTCCGTCGGCACCATTTTCCTTTATAAAACAACTTCTTATAAGGGCGCTATTTCTTAAGGAGATTCCTGCTTCTTCGTTGGAAGCATATCGGAAGCTTGGAGAAAGTGTACCGCGCCAGCCAATTTGAGCAATTACGACAGGCTATTAATCAAGGCGCTGTCAGGTGCATGTCGATATGTGGGAAGGGGCCGGCAAGCGTTCTCTGTGGCAGGACCGGCACCGGCGACATCCAGCGCCGGGTTGCCTTGCAGGCTCGATGCACCGGTCTCTTCTCTCATGCCCTCCCAACGGGCGGAGTGATGAGTTCCAATTAGCGAGCCGTTGACTTCCAATCAGCTGATATGGATAGTTCCAATTGCCGGAGACTCGGAGATTGGATGTTCAAGCGGTTTGTAGAGCGTCGGGCAGAGGAAGCCCTTCTGGATACGCCCGTGGTTCTCATCGTGGGGCCACGTCGGGCAGGCAAGACGACGCTCGTCAAGAAGATGGGGGTATCTGGCCGCACCTACGTCACGCTGGATGACCAAACCGTTCTGGAAGCCGCCCAGGCCGATCCGGCCGGATTTATCCGCGGACTGGACCTTGCCATCATCGACGAGATTCAGCGCGCCCCGGACCTGTTGCTCGCCATCAAGAAGACCGTCGACGAGGATTACCGCCCCGGCCGCTTTCTTCTCACGGGCTCAGCCAATGTCCTGACGCTGCCGCGTATCGCCGACAGCCTCGCCGGCCGCATGGAAACGCTCCAGATGCTGCCACTGGCGAGGGCCGAGATCGAGGGCCGGACACCGACCTTCCTGGAGCGCCTGTTCGAGGGGAAGCCGCAAAGTCAGCGCAAAGCGATCGTTGGCGACGATCTCGTCAACGCCGTCCTGCTTGGCGGCTTTCCCGAAGCGCTCGCCCGCGAAAGCGAGCGGCGCAGGCAGGACTGGGCACGGTCCTACCTCACGTCGATCCTCACACGCGACCTCAGGGACATCGCGGATGTCGAGAAGCTGACCGAGCTTCCGAAATTCGTGCGGCTGCTGGCCGAGCATTCCGGCCAGCTGGTCAACTATTCGCAGTTCGGGGCCAGCATCAATGTCAGTCACAAGACGGGGCAGCGCTATGTCGGTCTGCTCGAACAGGTCTTCCTGATCGCGACACTGCAGCCCTGGTTCACCAATGCACTGAAGCGCATCGTCAAGACACCGAAGCTGCATTTCCTCGATTCCGGCCTGCTGGCGAGCGCGCGCGGACTGACTGTCGACAGAGTGAAGGCGGATCGCGGGACATTCGGCGCGCTTTTGGAAAGCTTCGTGTTCTCGGAGGTGCTCAAACTGATGACGGCTTCTGACTTGCGGCTGACGCCGCATCATTTCCGGGATCGGGACATGCGGGAGGTCGACATCGTACTGGAGCGCGATGACGGGATGATCGTCGGTATCGAGGTCAAGGCGAGCGCCACGGTCAAATCCGGCGATTTCGCTGGCTTGCGAGCGTTGGCCGAAGCCTGCGGAGACCGTTTCGCGTTCGGCACCGTGCTCTACGACAACGCGGATGTCGTGCCGTTTGGCGACAAGCTGGCGGCCGCGCCGTTATCGAGTCTTTGGAATGTGGAGTCGCTGACGAATAAGACAGGAGCGTCGAGGTAGTCGACGGAAGGGGAAACAATGCTCAACAGAGGGTCAGAATGGCGGAGATGGGAACCGCATATTCACGCGCCAGGTACGGTCATGAACAATCAATTCAGCGGCCAAAGCGCGTGGAACGACTATCTGACCGCGCTCGAGCAAGCTACGCCAGTCATCGAGGCAATTGCGGTCACAGACTATTATGTGACCGATACGTACGAAGAGGTGTTACGGCACAAAGCTGCGGGGCGCCTTCCTAACGCCAAGCTGGTCTTTCCGAACGTCGAACTCCGGCTTGACGTCGCCACGGCGAAAGGGGGCTTCGTCAATCTCCACCTGTTCGTCAGCCCGGAAGACCCTCAACATCTCGACGACTTGCGGCGTCTGCTGTCGCGCTTGCAGTTCAACGTCATGCAGGACCGTTTCGATTGTACGCGGGCCGATCTCATCCGGCTCGGCAAGAATGCTGATTCCAGCATCACTGATGATCGGGCGGCGCTGGCCTATGGCGTCAACCAGTTCAAGGTCAATTTCCAGAAACTTCGCGAGGTGTTCTCCGAAAGCGCATGGGCCAAGAAGAACATCCTGATTGCTGTCGCGGGCGGCGCAACGGATGGCACCTCGGGTGTGCGCGAGGCTGCAGATCAAACGATCCGGCGCGAGATCGAGAGCTTTGCTCATGTGATTTTTGCCGGCAGTCCTGCCCAACGTGAATTCTGGCTGGGGCAGAAGGGCCTTGGTCCCGATGAAATCCGTACCCAGTACGGCGGCCTCAAACCTTGCCTGCATGGCAGCGATGCGCACAAACTGGAGGATGTGGCATCGCCATTCGGCGATCGGTTCTCATGGATCAAGGGTGGACTCGAATTTGATGCCCTCCGCCAAGCGTGCATCGATCCCGGCGGGCGCGCCTACGTCGGTGAACAGCCGCCGCGGTCTGCGATGCCGTCGCAGGTCATCTCGCACGTTCGGATTGACGATACGGATTGGGCAATCACTCCAGACGTTCCCCTCAACCCCGGACTTGTGGCGATCATCGGGGCGCGGGGATCGGGCAAGACGGCGCTGGCCGACGTGATCGCTGCTGGATGCGACGCGATCACGCCTGCGGGCTGGGATGCCGATGAAAACATAAGCCCCTCCTTTCTGGCACGAGCGCGCAAACTTATCGGTAACGCGACCACGACTTTGACTTGGGGCGGCGGCGCAGCGGTCACCCGGGCCCTCAATGGAAGCGACGCAAACGGCCATGTATCATTCCCTCGTGCTCGGTACCTCTCCCAGCAATTCGTAGAAGAGCTGTGCTCGTCCAAGGGCGTGTCCGACGGCCTCGTGGACGAGATCGAGCGTGTGATTTTCGAATCCCACTCGCAGGACGATCGCGAATGGGCGCTCGACTTCGCCGAGCTGCGCGACCAGCAGACCTCTCGCTTCCAGCAAGCGCGCGCACGCGAGGCGGAAGCGATCGCAGACATTTCTGATCGCATCGCCTCTGAGTTCGAAAAGGAGAGCCTCGTCGCCACTCTTACCACGCAGGTTGGTCAGAAGAAGAAGCTGATCGCCGACTATATGGCCGACCGTGCCAAGCTTGTGGTTAAAGGCACTGAAGCGCAGGTTGCGAGGCACACACAACTCAGTGAGGCGGCACAGAAGCTTAGGAATAAGATCCAGGCGCACGGCAATCGGCGCCGTACCTTCATTGCCCTGCAGGACGAAGTTCGCAGTATGCGCGCCACTGGCGCTCCTGAAATGCTCCGCCAGGCACAAGGGCGCCACGGCAACAGCGGCCTCGATGCCAAGCAGTGGGACGAGTTCCTGTTGATCTACAAAGGTGACGTCGACAAGAGCCTCGCGGCGTATATTGCGTGGGCCGATGGCAAGGTCCGCAAGCTCAATGGCGTTCCGCCGGCACCTGGCGATCCGAATACGCCGCTAATTCCCGACACCGCCGATCTCTCGACGTTGCCGCTCGCTCCGATCGTCGCTGAAATGACTCGCCTCGAAGCGCTGTTCAGCGCCGATAAGCTGGTCCGCGAACAATACACCGCACTGACCGGCCGCATCGCGCAGGAGAACTCTGCGCTTCAGACGCTTGAGACCAGACTCACCGATGCGCAAGGTGCGGCGGCCCGCCGCAAGGATCTCCAGACCGAACGCGATGACACCTACGGTCGGGTGTTCGAGGCGATCATCAACGAACAGAACGCCCTTGCAGGGCTCTACGCACCTCTGATGGCGCGGCTGGCGGAAGCATCGGGCACACTGAGGAAGCTCAGCTTCTCGGTTCGCAGGATTGCCGACGTTCAAGCGTGGGGCACAATCGCGGAGGAAGAGCTTCTCGACCGCCGAAAGGCCGGGCCGTTCTACGGTCGAGGTTCGCTGATCGCGGCTGCCACTGAAGCACTAAAGCCGGCTTGGGAAAGTGGTTCGGCGGCCGAAGTGCAGGCAGCTATGACAGCATTTATGACAAGGTACTTGAAGGACTTGCTATCGCACGCGCCATATGCGCCAACGCAGCAAGCCGAGTATCGAGCCTGGTCGAAGCAACTTGCGCACTGGCTTTTCGGCACCGATCACATCTCGGTTCGCTACGAGATTGCCTATGACGGTGTCGACATTCGCAAGCTGTCGCCCGGCACGCGCGGTATCGTGCTGCTGCTGCTCTATCTCACTCTCGACGATTCAGACGATCGTCCGCTGATCATCGACCAGCCTGAGGAAAATCTAGATCCCAAATCTGTTTTCGATGAGTTGGTGGCGCTATTCATTGCAGCTAAGGCAAAGCGCCAGGTGATTATGGTCACCCACAATGCCAACCTCGTCATCAACACCGATGCGGACCAGATCGTTGTAGCGTCTGCCGGTCCGCATCCTTCGAGCGGTCTTCCGCCGATAACTTATTTGTCGGGGGGGCTGGAGAGCGCGGAAATCCGCAAGTCGGTGTGTGACATCTTGGAAGGGGGGGAGGCCGCTTTCCGCGAAAGGGCACGGCGCCTGCGAGTGAGGTTGGAACGATGAATTGCCCGATAAAAACACCGAAGAATACATCGGCCGGGACGGGGCCATCCAAATGAGATTTGTCGTCAAATTCAGGTCGGGCAAATCGCCGACGATCAATCGGTATCCGCATGCTGTGCTCGTCCAGGACAACTGGGACGACTACGGGTACAAAACAACTTTCCAAGTCACGTTGCACTTGTCAGCAGATGAAAGCTACGAACTTGGAAATATCAAAATTATTCAGACGGGGCGTTCCAGTGGCTATACCGAAATGCCCAAACGCGCCTTTCGTGAGCTGCCCGCGAGCCACGCGTCACTGGGCGCAGACCTCGACTACTATGAAACGATCTATAAGCTCGGACGAGATGTCTTTGAGCCTTACTTGAAAGGTCTTCGAGACGTCGCGATCGATGACGAGATCAAGGCCGGCGTCGAGGATACCGAAGCATATCAAGTTTCGCTGCTACGCTTTAGCGGGGCGAAGCGTACGATCGCCGACGCTTCACGATTGCTGCGCGCAGACGCGTCACCCGCACGCCGGCGAAGCGCAGGGTTCAAGGTCAAATTCAAAACGCGAGTGGCACGCAATTCGAACGCGTTCACGATTGAATTCGATTTTCAGCGCAGGGGCCGGTTGCCCAATCGGATCAATGCGCTGATTGGATACAATGGTACAGGTAAAACCCGGCTACTATCCAACCTCGCTATCGTCGCGAGTGGCTTTGGTTATGGCAGCAAAAAAGATATCCTTGAAGATGCAGCGGGCCGGTTCGTCGGTAATGCGCCACCATTCAAGACGGTGGTTGTGGTGTCCTACAGCGCGTTCGACACCTTTGTCATTCCAGGAGGCACCGAGGAGGAGAAGGAGAGGCTCCAGGACAGCGGAGAGATATTCGGTTACGTCTACTGCGGCCTTCGCGAGCGATCGGACGATGATGCACCCGATGACGAGCAGGCTTATCGGTTGCGCACTCCATCGGAAATCGAGGCGGAGTTCTTAGCTGCGCTCAAGCGGGTTCGCGAGGCCGACCGGTTGGAGAACCTGTTGGAGGTGTTGAAACCGCTTCTTCGTGACCCATCGTTTCAACGCATTGGTTTGACTCAGCTCTATGCCAATCGGGATGATGAGGACTTGGCGGAGCTCTTCCGCGGATTGAGCAGTGGGCATAAGGTCGTGCTCAAGATCGTCACCGAACTCACGGCGCGTATCTCAGGGTCGGAACCAACCCTGGTTCTGATCGACGAGCCAGAATCCCACCTTCATCCGCCACTGCTCGCCGCGTTCCTCAAGAGCGTGCGGGACTGCCTCGAAGCCTTCGACGGTTATGCAATCATTGCCACTCACTCACCTGTGGTTTTGCAGGAAACGCCGGCGAAGTATGTCCATGTGCTTCGCCGGTTAGCCGACCAGAACCGCGTTGTGTCTCCGAGTGTGGAGACGTTTGCCGAGAACATTGGCGTCATAACGCAGGAGGTATTCAATCTCGGTGATGACTCGACCGATTGGCACGAGACGCTGAAGGCATTGGCGCGCCGGAACACTCTCGAGGAGATTGAGGAAGCCTTCGGCCGCAAGCTTGGTTTCGCAGCGCGCTCCTACGTTTTGAGCATTCGCGATGAGATGGAGGAGTAGCGGGATGCGTTCGATTCCGGTGCTGGCCGTCAACGCGACGGACGTGTTCGATGATATCTCCGCCGCCAAGCATCAGCCGCGACGGCGACGTATGTTGGCAGTGCGCGCAAGGGTGCTCTCCGCCTACCAGGACTATGACGACGCTGTCCCGGAAGTCGGCGGCTTGGCAGAGGTCCAGATGACCAATTTGCAGAAAGATGCGATGCGTCACGCATATAAGGTGGAGACCCAGCCGATGACGCAGCTCCGCGGCGATCTCCTGAAGAGGGTCAACGTTGCGCGTTGCCCATTCTGCGGGATCAGCGAGTCGTCGACGCTGGATCACTATTTGCCCAAGGAGCAATTTCCGGAGTTCTCAGCCTTCCCAAACAATCTCTGTCCTAGTTGTGCGGTCTGCAACACGCGCAAGCGAGACCGAATTCTGGACGAGGGAACGAACGTGCGCATGTTCCTGCATCCTTGCTATGACCAGATCCCTGACACGGGTTTCTTGGTGGTGCGAGTGAGGATGGAGGCAGACGCACTGGTACTTTCGTACCGCCTCGTCCGACCGGCCGGTATGGCGCTTCAAGTATTCCAGCATTTGCGGTCGCACTTCAACGAGTTGAACCTCGCGGATCGATACAGACTGATGGGGCTGGAGCATTTGGGAGGGCAGTATCCCGCGCTTCGCCGAGCTTATGGTTTGGGTGAAGACGCCGAACGGGTTGCGGAAAAACTCAGAGAGGGCGCAGAGGATTTTGAGGAAGTGTTTGGCCCTAACTACTGGTTAGCGAAGCTCTATCGAGCGTTGGCCGACAACGAAGATTTCTGCGACGGTGGGTTCGAGACAGTTCGGGTTCATGCTCATCCGGTACATGAATGATTGTCGATCTGGCGTTAGAATCTCCCGGCGCCAGGTCAGCAACGGTGGCAGAACCAGCCACACCCTAATGATCAGGCCGAAACCTGTTCCGCGCTCTCCAGCATGCTGGAGCTACGCTTGCGCGCTAATGTTTCCGGCTGCGGGGACGTCATCATTGAGAAGATCACTTCGGCGACACGATTTGCGGCAGCAACTAGAACCTCGTCGAGGTGGTGCACATAGCGGCTGGTGACGGACCCTTCCACCCTAGACAAGTCGGCTTCCTCGAGAATGCTGTCCAGGTCCGCGCGCGCCATGTCCTGCATCCAGGATTTTATCGATCCCCCAAGTCTATAACCCAAGCAGCAGTCTCATCCGACTATCCAAGCAGCGATCTCCTCTTCACGACCCTCCTGATCCCCTGTTGCATCGTCCGCCATCAGATAGAGGTCTCAGATCGCGGTGTGCACATATCCAGATCCAAAATGGCGGCCCCATGAGGGCAACAAAGTGGTCTAGAATATGGACTTCTTTCTGTCCCCAAGTGGTCGGTAGAAAGGGCAATCCGTACCGAGCGGTGCTCACAGGCTGATCGCGGCTGTCGACCGTGGTCGAGAAAGTTTCAAGAAGTGAAACAATACTCCCTCAGTGAAATGATTTGGTTGGCTTGCCCTGAATCAAGACGGCACGTTCACGCCTCTTGCCAAATCGCCGGGTATCGATTTTCACACCCAGAGCACTCAATCCAGGGGCCACGCGCCGAACTCTGCTACCAAGGGCAGAGGGTGTTTTTGGCCAGACGTCGCTTTTTCGGATCGTTTCGTCGACATTCTCGTTCAGTGCTTTCAGGAGGCCGGTCGGCGTGAACTCTAGCGCACCATCGCCTTTTCTCGAAAGATCCATCAGAGCAACTGCAAGGGGGTCAGCTTCCACGGTACTGTGAACGGCATCTTCTCTGTTGCTGATATAGGCCGAAAGGAAGGAACCCTCAGGCCAATCCAAAACTTGCTCCGCAGCAACCCCCAGCTCAGCAAAATCACGCATACGTGGAGCGCTCTTTAGCTCCATTTCTGGCAGCACGCCCATTGCTTCACTGAGGGTATCCAGCAGCGCACCAAGTATATAGGGTCGCGCTTTATTGAATTGCTCCCAGAAGACCCATTCACTCAGGCGCTTCTCAGGATCTATGCGCGGAAGGACCAAATGAACACCTCGATCGACCAAGTCCGCCCTAGAAGATAGATCCGGAATGCCGTTCAGGATAAGCGGCCTTTGGCCACTGAAAACCATTTCCTGATTGTCGGTATGTAGGCGACGGGTGCTGAATCCACCACCAGTAGCTAGACGGCAGAATGCATCCGAGAGCCAATTCGGCACACCGGACAGGTTATCGTAGGTCAGAGCCCAGGCATTCAAGGCGGAAATGAAAAGGTCCCTTTCATCACGGGGGACCGAGCGAACCGGAGCAAGGTTTGGGTCAACCAGATCTCTGAGTACACGGGAAAAAGTCGTTTTCGAGGAACCCTGCTCACCATTGACCAGCAGGATGGGAAAGCCACCCTTTGGGCGCAGGGATGCCAAGAGCCAGGCTACTGTGAGCTTCCAGCTCGCTTCATCCGGCAGGTTCAGAAAGCTTTCCAAGTTGGCCAACGTCCCTCCGGATACTGGTACAGGTAGTGGTTGCATTTGGGGGGAGCGGCGAAACTTGACCCGCGGATTGGATACAACGCGCCAACCTAGAGAAGAAATCTCGACCACCTGCCAACTCTTGTTGCAGAGATCTATATAGCAGGTGCCGTTCTCTCCTTCCGCCGTCCGCACATGAAGTTTATGAACTGGCGACTGATAGAGTGCCTTCGCTTCGAGGACCTCGAGCGCATCGCGAACGGATTGGGTTCCTGGTGCTTTTGCCCCTTTTTGAATCACCCGGTTCATTAGCCAGTAACGCAACTGCTGGACTGGCCAGTTTTCTAGGTGATCATCAACGGGAATCGTGGCATAGGCTTGGCTATCCGGCGTTCGCCATAGTTCAATCTCTGCGGTCACTACGTCTACAAGCTCGGAGCCCTGTAAACGCTTCCGGCCAGACTTCCCCTTACCAATCTTATTTATGGGTTTGTTAGATAAAGATCCGGGGCTTGATTCAACTGAATGCATGTTCACTCACCTCCATCTAGAGGGACATTTCCATGCCGCATGCGACAGCTGCGCATCCAGGAAACTAAGTCCGCACGACGATAGCGAACCAAACGTCCTATACGTAGGAAGGGAGGACCATCACCAACCTGGCGCCAACGGCGAAGGGTTGGTACCTCTGCCCCTAGGAGGGCGGCAGCACCCTGCTCTGTAATTGCACTATCCAAGTAAGCCGGATCAACTGCCAAGGCCGCTAGATGGTGCGGCTCTATATTCAGCGCTGATAGGCTGGCTGCAATCTCCGGAGTGAGCCAGGCAACACCTTTTGCGTCCCGGCTCGTTAAGGCATTGAGAAAGTCTTCGGCTAATTTTGTTGTGTTCCTGCACGTTGCAGGGGTTTCGCTAATTGGCATCGCACTGATCTCCATGTTGTCTGGAGATCAAGATTGCGTTGTACTGATTTTTTCAAAGGCCAGAGATAATATCTGGATATTATATTCACTTAAGGTAGAGCTGTTATCCTAAAGGTTCTTATCCCTGACTCTCCGGGGATTGAACGAACCCGCTATCGTGGGAGTTTAGATGTCATACGCCGGAGAGTTTCCTGGCTGAGATGATGGCGGGTGTCGCCCCCATCACCAGACAGGAGCTACGTGGAGAGCTTGGTGTGCCTGCTGCCGGTTCAGCATGTGGCCCAGTTGCTTGCGCTGCATTGGCATACCATCAAGACCATCGATCACAGGCGCTTGCAGCACGAGGTCTGCGCCCCGGAGCACAGCTGCCTGCGGCGCCTGATCATGGACGAGAGCGCTCTGTTCAAGGGGCACCGCTATGCAACAGTGGTCATCGATGCCGACAGCCAGCAGGTGCTCTGCGTGGGCGAGGGCCGCAGCCGGGAAGCAGTGCGCCCCTTCTTCGACTGGCTGGGGCCTGAAGCCTGCGCCAGCATTGAGGCCGTGGCGATCGACATGAAGACGGCCCTGGACAAGGAAACCCGGACGCACTGCCCCAAGGCGCGCATTGTCTACAATCTCTTTCATGTCGTCGCCAAGTTCGGACGTGAGGTCATCGACCATGTTCGTGTCGACAAAGCCAACCAGCTGCGCCACGACAAACCCGCGCGTTAGGTCATCAAACGCATGGCCTATGGATACCGCGACACAGATTACTTCTTCTTCAAGATCAAGGCCGCTTCCCTGCTAATACGCGATAAACCTAAATTTTATACCGACTCATTCCTTCCTGGCCGCCCCGAAGCAGAACTCGAGTTTCTCGAATAGTACCTGGAATCGATGCACCAGACCCCTCCCTTCTTTTCTGATATTGTGTATATATCGGCCTTTACTTGATCGATACCTATTGTGTAGGTTCTTGAGGGAAGCTCTTGGAGCAAATGACCAGCTAGAGCTTCAGCGGATGCTTCCCTAAAAGTACTGTCGCTTTCAAACAACGCACTAAGAATCTTTGCTTCGGCAAGACGCCGTTCTTTAACTTCATGCTTGGTGGCGCGCTTACGGCGAGTTTGAACCGACCTGTGCTCTTTCGTATCAGTCGAAAAGAACCGGAGAAGCTTGGCCCTGACCCCATCATTCAGGAGCCAATAATCCGCATTAAATGAACTTGGCTCATGGCTTGATGGGCATGCCGCCTTGAGCGACTCAGCAAGAAAGGGACGAGGCTCATCTGATCTTCCGTCATACCCCCATGCTCTGAGATGACCACTCTCCAATAGAGAAAGAAGGTCTTGCTCCATCTGAAGCCAGATATTATCCCTCTCGTCTTCAAGTACCATCCATCTGTGACTGAAATCTTTAGCCCAGGTTTTTTCGATCCATGCGCCGCCGCCACTAATTACAGAACTGAAGGCGAGTGCGGTCATGTCTTCAGGCTCGGGCCGCAAGGTACTATTAAAATTCGGCTGCGCCCACGAAGGATATATAGGATCAATGGTGTCATCCCATAGAGGTCGAGCGTTCTTGTACTCAGTGCTCAACTTGAGAAACTCATCATCGATATTATCGAGCTTTTCCTGCGCTTCCGACGAGGAATAATCCCGGCAGACGCTCCACCAATTTAGACCCGACAATACCCCGACATTGTTGAATCGTATGGAGAAAACTCCTACTCGTTCCGTATCCTCCGGATTGGCAAGGTATACCGGTAAAAGGCGCAGGCTTCTCCAGGATTTTTCCATGTATCGTTCAAGGGAGTAAGAAAGGTCTGGGCTGTCACTATTCATTGCCCAATCTTCCAGTGCCGCAAGCAGGAGTTCATTCGGTAATGTGCTAACCGACCTTTCGGGTATGCCATCTCCCGGAAACTGAATACTACCTTGAAGTTTAAGCAAATTTTGCTCGTCTAGCAGATACCGAAAATACTCCATGATGTGCCAGCGAATTTCATCTTGGCTTGTTGAACGTTGCCATTCGGTTTGCCACCATATCTCACTGTCGAACCAAAGCCGCAAAAGATCCGCGAAAGTGTGGCGCTTAGTAGGATGCACATCCGCATCTAGAAATCCCCATTCCGCTCCAGGGCAAACCCGCAGGTCCTCAGCACAAATACGACCAGATGGCATCAACAAGGTTGCATTATTTTCATCAACCAACAGCTCGTAATCTCTGTCCCAGAGAAAATCTGGTCGAATCTGCGTCATGGAGTCGGCACTGGAATGAAAGCGCCCAAACACGGTAAGTCTCGAGCTGTCACCAGTACCTGATTGCACGTCCAGATTCTGAAGGAAATCCTCATAGATAGCCTGCTTGACCTGAACTCGCGCTTCTTCCGTGCTTGCCTGTTGCAATTCTCCCAGGCGTTTCCGAGACGCATAGAAGAAAGGTGCATCTGCCCAAGACACACCTTGGTAGGCTGCAAGCTCAATATCAGAATGCATCAATGTCATAAGTACCTTCACGTCTTCACGATCCACGAGTGTCGACAATAGGTCTCGCTTCAGCGAGACAAGGAAGTGCCGCTTATATTGTGTCGCTTGCCGTGCTGCTGGTTGGGCAGGCCTTATGGATAGCAGTAGCGAGCACACGCAGGCTAACCAATCCCTAGAATAATTAGAAGATCTACCCAATCATCACCACAGGAACTATGGTAACGATCTTCCTAGCCTGCGCCGAAAGCCGCACCAAGTTTGACGCTTGCGAAGATAATCATATTAAGATGAAGAGGCGATTCCCACGATGAAAGCGAATATCTTCGACTGAAGGTCCTCAGCCCGCCGTTCCCATAAGGGTTTACCGCGTCATATGCCCCCTTTCAGGATCGACCTCGCAATTCGTACCTGCCATGGATTCGCTTCGAGCCACCTGAGGATCAGCTCGCCCACCATTCAAACGCGGTGCTTGAGTGGCCGCTTGCAGATCCAGAAAGCTGGTGGACACCAGCCGCGGGTATACGGGTCCAGTTCGAGCGATCACCCGCGGCAACCTATGCACCCATAGGAAAAAAACCTCACAAGAACTGAAGTCTCATTCTACAGGAGGAACCACGTCCGTCGGCCCGCGCATCTGGCGATGCATGCGCGGCCCGACGGACAGTAAGGATCTCCAAGGGTTGCGGTGTGAAACATTCCACTCACCCAGGAGTATCCCGATATGCAAAGTCTATGTCCCCTAAATTCTTGTACCAGCGTTCCGCTCCAGTTGGCATATGCGACACCCGATTGGCTCCGAAACCACGAAGAGGACCGACCGCTTTTCGAACCCCCAAAGAACCTGGAAGCCTGGCTACAGGCCCTCGAGAATTATTTCCCTGATCGTCGCATCCGGGTCCAGGTGAGCGTGTATCCTGGGGATCCGGATTCTCCCAGCAATGGGATCCATCTGGATCGTCGCAAGCTGATCTGCTGCCTAAGGCAGGTCGCCGAAATACTCGGAACCCAGATCCCTGAACGCAAACGGGGCTTCTACGACACGATCGCCCGATTGCACCGGGAAGGCAATTCCATTGAATGCCAAACCCGTATCGTGCCTCGAGTTCTAACCGGTCCTGGTGTTCGCCTCCTTAAACGCCTTGATGTCACACAAGATCAGCACAGGGCCAGCGGCCTGCTCCACGATTTCTGGAGCCATGAGCTTCCCTGGCTCCGGAAAAGCGGCATCCAGGTGCTCGAGATACGCAGCAACCTGAACCACTTGCTCTGGCACTGAACTCTCCACGCCGCTTACCCCGAAATCTTAGGAACGACCCGGCGGCGAACCGGTGATTCGACACGCGACCGGGTCTGCTCAACTTCCCAAAGGAATTCTGACGATGATTGATCCCGACTTCATCCCCGCCCTCAATAGCATTGTGCCTTTCTCGTACACGACCAACCTCACGCCGCGCACAGGAGTCCTATTCAAGGTCCCTGAAGAGGCAAGCCAGGACGATATCCAGCACCTTGCATCCCGGCTCGATGACATGCTCGACCAGATCGCCTGGCATGTCGCGACCACACAATTCGAGTTGACGGCGTCACCGCCGGCAGGTGGGTCATCCAATGCTACCCTTGAGCCCACTAGCTTCGACGAAACGCTCGAAAAAGCACTCGAGGTTTGTCTCATAAACGTGCCCCAGGAGTGGGTGCGCAGCGCAACCATGGAGGTCGAGCTCAGTGTTTCCGACAGGGAAAAGGCTGACCCGGTTTGCCTTGTGGAGACCAGGCTGTGCGGCCTGGACCGTCGCTGGAAGAAGCAGCA
The DNA here is from genome assembly GCF_042651425.1 of Fodinicurvata halophila. Classification (NCBI taxonomy): domain Bacteria; kingdom Pseudomonadati; phylum Pseudomonadota; class Alphaproteobacteria; order Rhodospirillales; family Rhodovibrionaceae; genus Fodinicurvata; species Fodinicurvata halophila. The sequence continues at coordinate 66,472 of NZ_JBHSCW010000006.1, forward strand.
CGCCCAGGAAAGAGTGGGAATCATAAACGGGCTCTTTCAGGAGTACTGGGTCGGCCAGCACGCATGGCTGCTGGAAAGCGGTGTAAAAAGGCTCTCGCTCATCTATAACCTGGGCAACGCCCGTGAGCGCTATCCCCACGTCGAGCGCGGCCTGATCTCGTGGGGACGGGAGGCCCACCGTGCCCAGAGGCTGGGGCAGCAGCAGGCCAAGGGGCAAACCCTGCACTGAGCCTTCGCCTCCCGGCCGCACCCGATCACTATGCGGGTGCGGCCGGGAGACTCCGGCATTTGGAGGTGACCCTATCGCGATGATCAGGCCTCCGCTCGGTCACTCGACCCAGTCCTCGCCCATGGTCCGACACCTTCTGCATTCTTGTAAATTTTTCTTGCGGAAAATCCGCGCCCACCTATTGGACGTTCGTTTTTTGTTCTATTCTTGGGACTCTTTCCCAAGAATAGAGGATTCAACACATGCTTGCACCAACCAAGACCTGGTTCACGGTGTCCGAATGCGCCACCAACCTTGGCGTCTCCTCCACAACGATCCGGCGCGCCATCCGGCGCGGTGAACTGGGCGCCCACAAGGGGCAAAAGCTTGTTCGGATTTCCGTTCGCGACTGGCGCCTCTACCTCGCCGAGCACTGGCCGGAAGTCTCCGAGGGAGCGTTGCTCAGGGCAAACGACACCCCTGACGCGCATGATCACCAATGACCAACAATGACAACAGGATAAAGGCCTTGGGTGAAAACGGGCACGAATCATTCGATCGGAATTCCTTGAGCCCGTTTTCACCCCAGACGACGTGTGCTCACTCCTGCACAACACTGAACACCAAACAGGGACCCCACCCTATCACCCCGAGCAACTCCGAGGCCGGACTGTCGGTCTCATCTTCGTTGCAGACCGACAGTCCGAACCACGGAGACAAGACCATGACACAACTGTCCCACTACCACGCGCGCAGCCTGATTTTCCCTTCAGCCTTTCCTTCTGCCGATTCCGCACGGCGCGCTCGCTGTGCGCTCAGGCGCATCTACGAAACCCTGGAGCAATCGCCGGAAACAATCGCAACGGAGGACATCGTAGCTCTCTACGAAGAGGCCGTTCCAATAGAGAAGCGACCGGCCAAATGGCGTGATGATCTCATAGTCCTGCGCCACCTCGAGGCAACACCTGTTCCTCCGTCCGACATGGCCGAGCGCGTCTGGCTCGGCACAGCCCATCTGGGCGATGCGATAGCCGCAAGCGAGCTGCAGCCCTGGGGCAGCGAGGTCCAGAAAGTGGTCGGCGCAATCAAGCGCCTCGCCCGGCTCCAGGACAAGGCGCCGGAGCATATCCCCGCTGTGGAAACGACGATCCAGAATACTCTCACAGCTCACAGTGGTGCCGACTTCGGCATTTCGATCGCATCCTACCGGAACCTGCGATCACGCATTCTGCGCGGCGTTCGACTCGTGGATCCCTCGCATCGAAGCCGCTTTTCTTTCCGCAGCCTTCAAGGTCCCTGGCGGCAGCTCACGGACAAGGCTCGTGCACAGGAATATCTGCGTGGGGACTTCGCCAAGCTCTGGGCCCTCATCACCTACTGCTGGCAGCACGACATCGCCCCTGACGCCGTGGACGACGAAGTGGTGTCCGACTGGCGGGCTCATCTTGAAACCCAGCTCACCGACACGGCATTCGAGACAGCACGTGCGGCCATCTACAGCTGGGAACGCATGCAGCGCGAAGTCGCCGGCTGGCCGAGCCAGACTCTGTCCCGGCTGTATCGAAGCCCTGAGGAGCGCCGCGGGCTTTTCTACAAGGACCTCCCGGAGGCGCTCCGTGACATCTGGGAAGCCTACGTGAACGCGCTTTCCAGGGAACTCGCGCCGGTGCGCGCCTCCGACTGCGTGCCCGACACGCTGGAGGACGACCCATTTGCGGACCTCGAGGACGGGTCTCCTGAGTGTGAGGTCGATCCGCTTCGCTATGCCAGTACGACCCTTCGGCGGCAGCGCAGCGCCTGGGTCCGTTGCGTCGCAGCCTACCAGGAGCTCCATGGATCCGATCCGGATCGTCTGAGTGACGTAACCGAACGCGCGGTATTGAGTGAGGTGGTCCGCAACATCGAGGTCCAGAATGCATCCGGAGATCCGGCCCTGCACCAGAAATCCATTACCCGCAAGAATGCGCTCCAGGATGCGATAGACTGGGCCCAATATGACGGACGTGAACGCTCGCACATCCAGTACCTCGAGAAGATGCGTGATCGCGTGGACCCATCTTTTAAAGGGTTCGAGCGCAAGAGCAACGGGAAGACGGTTCGGAAATATGCGCATAAGGAAATGGGCCGTCGTCATAGGGAACGCCTGCGCCAGTTCAACAATCCAGTGCACCTGGTGAACTGGTATCGTCTGCCTGACGAGCTGGTCGCCAAATCACGCAAGCGTTTGCATCGAACAGCAAACGATCCCCATGCCATAAACCTGGCTCTGATCGCGCTTGTACACCGGATCCTGCGCTGTGCTCCGATACGGGCCGCGAATGTGGCGGCTTTGACGGTCGCCGGCCCGAACCCACAGATCACGTTCCCCCGTTTTACACGGGGCAAAGGTTACCTCAATTTGGAAGCCTGGCAGGTCAAGAACGACCGGGACCATACCGTCGAACTGGACGAACCGACCATGGCGCTTCTGCGTTGGTGGTTGGAGGAGCTCAGGCCCGGCCTGATGAAACGTGTCGGGGCTCACCCCGAGAACCCGCACCTGTTTCCCGCCGGCGGCATGGCCCATCGTACCAGCACGCACCTCAGCTGTCTTTTCACCAAAACGAACCGGTCGGAAGCAGACTTCGTGCTCAACATCCACCTGTGTCGCCACCTCACAGCAAAGCTGATCCTGGACATCGATCCCAGCAAGATGAGCTTGGTACAGCATCTCCTGGGCCACAGGAAATTATCGACCACGGAAGCCTACTACGCCGAGGTGAACGCCATCATCGCTCAGCGTGAGTGGCAACGCATTCTGACTCTTGCCATGAACCAGGCAACGCTGATGATCAAAAGGAAGACCAAATGACAAACATGAAAACCTCTCCCGTCACCCGGGAGATCCTGGAGCGCGAAACCCGCACCTGGCCCGAGCCGCTCCGAACCACATGGATCGAGGCGCATGATCCGATCACCGGAGACTGCCAGTGGGTGCAGCAAACCAGGTACACCTGCGCACGCATGGTCACGCGCTACCTCGCGATACTCACTCCGGAAGAGAAAGCCGGACGAGACTGCCTGTTACAGCGTCACCAACTAAAGAAGTTCCTGATCGAGGCCGAGAAAACGGCCTCGATACGGACCCTCTTCACGAATGTCCACAGTCTCAATATGGCCGCCGGCATCCTCTACCCGGAGCGGATGGCTGCGGGAGACCTACGGTGGTTGCAGGAAGCAGAGGCACGACTGCGCCGTCTCTCGGAGAAAGCCCCGAGACAGCGTTACAACAAGCTCGTTGCAATGGAGGATCTCGTCTATGTGGCAGAGACGGCATTGCTCGAGGCCCCGAACCTGACACCCTTCGAAGGGTTTCTGCGGTATCGTACTGGCCTGTTCATGCTGCTCGGGCTCGCCGCCCCCGAACGGTTGCGTGCCCTGACCAGCCTGCGTCTGGAGCAGCTTGACCTCGAGGAGGGAACAATCCGGTTCGACCCGGCTCAGATCAAGATGAAGAGCGACCGCGACTGGGTTCTGCCCAAGGAAATCCTTGTCCATCTCGAGGAGTGGCTCGAAGTGTGGCGTCCGCAAAGGGCATATCCTGAAGAGGCTCAGGTATTCATCGGCAAACATGGGCGAGGCATAGACGATGGTGGGCTTTCCCGCGCGATGGCCAAGATTACCAAGGACAAACTTGGCCGGCCTGCCACCCCACACCTAATTCGGCACACCGTGGCCACGTCCATGCTCTCCGCAGCACCGGAGCGACCCGCAATCGTGAGTCTCTTGCTCGGGCACCGCAGTCCCAAGACCCGGGATGCCTATACCCAGAAAGCAGACTCGATCAGAGCCGGACGCTTTGCGCAGGAGTGTTTCAATACAGCTGTGCAAGCCGCTGAGAGGGAAATCAGGCAGAACACCAAGTCGCGAACGGCAAATCTCGGGCATGCGAGATTATAGTGCATATCCTGAAAGTTTTTAATTGGGGGCATTGTCCTCGGCGCGACGCAGCTCAACACTAAAGTCGTCCGAGCATCTACAACAGGATCAAGGTCATCAAACGAATGGCCTTGGTTGCCCCGACACAGTTTTCTTTCTCAGAATCACGAGCGCATCCCCACTATGGCACGACAAGGGAGAAAATTCTCCCGATTAACTGACTGATATATTTGTGTTTAAAAAAAATTCTAAAAAACTTCCGCTCAAGGCTTGCCACCAAATCCTACGGTACTATTTTCTTTTGGCGAGGCGATGACGAAAAGTTCTCTGATGCGATATTCAATGCTAGGAGCTTTCGTTAAATGCCAAGATTTCCGCCGCGCAGGCGGATCGGCCCTGAACGACACTCGGGTCAGGGCCGATAAAACAGTGTGCCGCCGCGAAGGTGGCCAAGAAAGCGTACGCGGCGAAGAAATGTCGCATCTATGTTTGCCATCGTGCAGGCAGTTCAGCCCGAACACAAACACTCTGGTTCGGGCCAATAAAACAGTGTGCCGCCGCGAAGGCGGCCAAGAATGCGCATGCGGCGAAGAAATGTCGCATCTATGTTTACCGCCGCGAAGGCGGACAAGACCATAAAGTCGGGCGCCCTGGTCAGGCGCCCTTTTTTGTTTGGCCTGTTCAGCTCAATGAAAATCCCGGGACCGAATCCTGAGACGGTCTCGCCCCTTCCCGGGATCCTGCCCTTCGCGTGATGCATCCGCAGATCCAGTGTCGCTTGTCTGCTCGCTTTCGCAATGGGGCACCCGATCCAGCAAGCCAGAGAAGTCCTCCACTTCCCGCACAATCAGGTGGACCACCTCACCTTCCTTCTGGACCGTCCCGCGCACGCACAACAGGCTCGCCGAGAGGATGCAGGTCCGTTCGCGCTTCAGCAGGTCGGGCCAGACGACACAGTTCACCGTGCCCGTCTCATCCTCCAGCGTCACGAAAACCACCCCCTTGGCCGAGCCCGGGCGCTGGCGCACAAGGACCAAGCCGGCCGTCTCGGCCCGGGCACCGTCGCGCAGAGCGCGCACATCCGAACAGCAGTCGACCCTCAGTTCCTGCAATGCACCACGCAGGAAGGCCAGCGGATGCGCCCGGAGACTGAGCCCCAGCTGGCGGTAATCCTGGACCACCGCAGCCCCGGCCGTCATGGGCCTGAGGGCGACGGCCGGCTCTTCCACTTCCACAGATCGTGATTCCTCGCGTTCATCCGCCGCGGCAAAGAGCGGCAGGGGCGTATCGCCCAGGGCCCTGATGGCCCAAAGCGCATCGCGGCGCTCCAGCCCGAATGCGGGCAAGAAGGCATCGGCCCGGGCCAGCGTCTCCAGGCTCGCCATCGCCAGGCGCGTGCGCCGGCGCAGGTCCTCGACACCGGAAAAGGGCCGGCCGCCACGCGCCGCCACCAGCTCCGCAGCTTCAGCATTGCCAAGACCCTTTACCAGCCTGAAGCCCAACCGCACGGCGAACCGACTTTGTCCCGGTACCGGCTCCAGGGAGCAGTCCCAGCGCGAGACGTTGATACAGACCGGACGCACCTCGACGCCGTGTTCGCAGGCATCGCGCACGATCTGCGCCGGGGCGTAGAACCCCATGGGCTGGGCATTGAGCAGTGCCACACAGAAGACGTCCGGGTGATGACACTTGAGCCAGGAACTGGCGTAGGCAATGAGCGCGAAGCTGGCCGCATGGCTCTCCGGGAAACCGTAGCTGCCGAAGCCCTCCAATTGCTTGAAGGTCCGCTCCGCATAGTCCCGGCTGTAGCCGTTGGCGACCATGCCCTCGATCAGTTTCTCCTCCAGGTGGACCACCCCGCCGGTGTGCTTGAAGGTGGCCATGCCCTTGCGCAGCTGGTCAGCCTCGGCCGGCGTGAAACCGGCGCATTCGATGGCCACCCGCATGGCCTGTTCCTGGAACAGGGGCACGCCCAGGGTCTTGCCCAGCACGCGTTTCAGGGCCGGTGTCGGATAGCTGACGGGCGCCAGCCCCTCACGCCGCTGCAGATAAGGGTGCACCATGTCGCCCTGGATCGGCCCCGGGCGCACGATGGCGACCTCGATGACCAGGTCATAGAAGGTGCGCGGCTTCAGTCGCGGCAGCATGTTCATCTGCGCGCGGCTTTCGATCTGGAAGACCCCGACGGTGTCGGCCCGGCGGATCATGGCGTAAGTGGCTGGATCCTCCTGCGGAATGTTCGCCAGATCCAGATCGGCCCCCTTGTGATCGGCCAGCAGGTCGAAAGCACGCTTCATGCAGGAGAGCATGCCCAGCGCCAGGCAGTCGACCTTCATGAAGCCCAGTACGGCGATATCCTCCTTGTCCCACTCGATCACCTGGCGCAGCTCCATGGCCGCCGGCTCGACGGGCACCAGCTCGTCCAGGCGCTCCCGGGTCAGCACGAAGCCCCCGGGATGCTGGCTCAGGTGCCGCGGGGTTCCCATCAATTGGCCGGCCAGCTCGAGGGTCAGGCGCACCCGACGATCCATACCGCCGGTGCCCTCCGGGGCCGTCGGCTCGGCAAGGCTGCCGTCATCCTGGATCTGCCCGGCCAGTCTCTCGATGAGGTCAATCGGCAGGCCGAGCGCCTTACCCACGTCCCGGAGTGCGCCCTTGGCCCGGTAACGGATGACCGTGGCACAGAGCGCGGCGCGCGCGCCCATAGGTCTCGTAGACCCACTGGATCACCTCCTCGCGGCGCTGGTGCTCGAAATCCACGTCGATGTCCGGCGGCTCGCGGCGAGCCTCGGAGACGAAGCGCTCGAACAGCAGGTCGTGCTTCTCCGGGTCGATCGCCGTGATGCCGAGCAGGTAGCAGACAACGGAGTTGGCCGCCGAGCCCCGCCCCTGGCAGAGGATGCCCCGGGAGCGGGCAAAGCGCACGATACTGTTCACAGTCAGGAAATAGGGTGCGTAGTCGAGCCTGCCGATCAGGGCCAGCTCGTGCTCCAGGCTCGCCTGAACCTTGTCCGGCACGCCACAGGGATAGCGCTTGCCTGCGGCCTCCCGGCTCAGGCGCTCGAGGGCCTGCTGCGGGGTCTCGTCCCTGTATTCGCGCTCGTCGGGATACTGATAGGCCAACTCGTCCAGGCTGAAGCGACAGCGGTCAACGATCTCCAGGCCGCGTGCCAGCGCCTCCGGATAGCGGGCGTAGAGCCGGTGCATCTCGGCCGGGGCCTTCAGGTGACGGTCGGCGCAGCGCTCGCGGCGATACCCCAGATCATCGATGGTGCAGCCGTGACGCACACAGGTCATCACGTCCTGCAGCGGCCGCCGGTCGGGGGTGTGGTAGAGCACGTCCCCGGTCACCACCGTGGCCACGCCCACCTGTGCCGCCAGGTTGGAGAGCTCGTGCAGGCGCAGCTGGTCATCGGGGCGCCGGCGCAGGGTGAGCGCCAGGTAGGCCCGGTCGCCAAAGGCCGCCCGCATCCGGACCAGCCGCGCGGCGCAGTCCGCGTCGGGCTCCTCGGGCAGGAGGATGCCGATGAGGCCGTCGCAGTCGGCTGCCATGTCTTCCCACACCAGATGGCACTCCCCCTTGCCGGCGCGCTGCTTGCCCAGAGTCAGCAAACGACAAAGCCGTCCATAGCCCACACGGTCCACGGGGTAGACCAGGAGTGAGGACCCGTCGGTCAGGTTGAGGCGGCAGCCAACCACCAGCCGCACGCCGCTTTCCTTTGCCGCCACATGGGCCCGCACGAGACCGGCCAGGCTGTTACAATCGACCAGGCCCAGGGCCGCGATGCCAAGTTCCGCGGCACGGCTGAAGAGTTCTTCGCAAGACGAAGCCCCGCGCAGGAAGCTGAAATGGCTGGCCACCTGCAGCTCGGCGTACCGCGCGGTGTCGGTCATCCGAAGAACCCCTGCAGGAACCAGCGATGCGTACCGCTCGCCCCGTCGACACCGTCGCCCGAGCGGAAGATCCAGTACCGGCCACCCGAGTCATCCTCGACCCGGAAGTAGTCGCGCACGGCCCAGGTCTCCGCATCGCGCTTCCACCATTCGCCGTGGATGCGCTCCGGCCCGTCGGCGGCCACCACACGGTACCGGCTTCCCTGCCAGACAAAGGCCGCCGGCGGATAGTCGGGCAGCAGGGCCAACGCCTCGATGGGCTCGGGGCGCCGGAGCAGCCGCACAGGGCGCGGCCAGCGGGCCGGCCAGCTTGGTCCCCTGGCCGCGGCCAGGGGATCCACGCGGCGGACCGAACGCTCCGGCACGTCGCTTTCCACCGGCGCCTGGCGATAGAGCCGGCCTGCGCCGAGGCGGTTGGCCAGGCGGTCGACCAGATCAACGGGATCGGCCGCCTGCGCCGCGCCCAGCTCGTTCAGCCTCTGGGCCGGTTGCAATGTCTCCGCCCGGGCGGCCCGCAGGACCAGCGTTTCGATTCCGAAGCCCGGGTCGATCGTCTCTATGCGATCACACAGCAGCTCCGCCAGGCGATCGGGGGCACGGGACGGCCGGGCGAGGCGCACCATGACGGCCTGACCCTGGCGGTCGACACGCCGGCAGATCAGGTCCAGCCGTCGCACCCCCTGCCCTTGCGTTTCCAGCTTGCGGCAGAGCTCCCGTGCCAAGTCATCCAGGTAACGCGCGATGGTCTCGGCAGCGGCGATGGGCTCGCCGAAGACCTGCTCGACCTCAAGGACCCCGGCCGGGCGCAGGGGTGTCAGGGGCTCGTAGCGATCTCCCAGGGCCTCATCCAGGCGCTGCAGCAGCTGCGGGCCGAACCGCCGGGTCAGCGGCGCGCGCGGCTGGCCCATCAGGTCGCCGATCCGCGCGAAGCCCAGCGTCTCCAGCCGGTCGACCTGGTCCGGGTCCAGACGCAAAGCCGCCAGGGGCAAGGGCGCGAGGGCCGCGCGGTGCTCGCCGGGCGCCACCCGAACGCAGGGCTCGCCGTCATACCGCGCCAATGCATGGGCGGCCCCGGGCGTGTCGGCCAGCGCCAGGCGGGCGGCGAAGCCGGCCCCTGCCAGGCGATCGCGCAGGGCCTGCAGCATGGCGACCTCGCCGCCGTGGAGATGGTCCGCACCCGTGGTGTCGACCAGCAGGCCGTCCGGCGGGTCCGGCGCGACGAGCGGTGCGTAATGGCGATAGACCCACTCGGCCAGGCGCAACAGTCCGCGGGCATCTTCCTCCGGAGTTCCGGGCCGGGTCTCCAGCTCGGGCACCAGGCTGCGCGCCAGACTGAGCGCCTGGCCGGCCCGCAGGCCGCGGTGCCGGGCGGGTGTGTCCACAGCCAGCAGCACCCGGCCCGTCGTATCCAGCAGCGCCAGCGGCCGGTCAGGAGGCAAGCTCCTGTCGGCCTTCCACGCCCGATCCGTTGGCCAGGTCGGCAGGTAGATCGAGACGACCCGTCGCATCACAAGCCTCCACAGTAAACTCAGTGCCCGTGCCGCCGCGCACCCGCAGCAGCTCGACCCGCCAGTGCGCCCGCCCCACGCCGGGCACCGGCAGGGGTGCCGAGGGACAGGTGGCGATACGCCAGCGGGTGAGCGCCGCCGACGGTGCCCCCTGCCCTGTCACGCCCGACGGCCGCGGGGTGCGGTGCAAGGCCAATGCCAGGGTGTCCTGGCCTTCGGCGGCCAGCTGCAGCCGGCGCGAGGCCTTCAGGGAGAGCTTCGGCACCTCGCTCACCACGGCGCCCAGGCCCCCATGCCGCAGGCCCTCCTCCAGGCAGTTCAGCAGGGCGGCCTCGTCAGGTGCCTCGACGTGGATGACGCGCTCCGGCGCCAGGCCGGCCTGGGCCAGGGCGGGCGCGAAGAGGTCGCGCTCACGCAGGCACCAGAGCACCGGTCCCCGGGTGCGCGCGGCAATGCCGGCGGTGAAGAGCGTGGCTGCCGCCTCATCGGTCGGGCCCCTTGCGCCGCCCAGCACCAGCCCGCTCCCGGGCAACTGCGCGTCCAGCGCCGGCACCTCGAAGGGCAGGACTTCGCCGCTGTGGCACTGTCCCTGCTCTAGGTGCCGGATCTCCGCGCGTAGTCGGGCTATGGTCGATGTCCCGGACACGGCCCTTCGCTCGCTCCCATGATCGAATGATTATGTTCTCTATTTGTTCTCATTTGCCTGGGAAGAGTCAAGACGGGAGTCGAAGGACACTCGATCCGGCAACTGAGATGGGGCTAGACTGGACGCAATTGGGTCCATCGTCGCGAGGAAAACGCCACCATGTGCGGCCGCTTTACACAGCATTTCACATGGAAGGAGCTTGTCGAGCTCTACAACCTGACGCGTCTCGACAACGCCCCCAACCTGCAGCCGCGATCGGATATCCGGCCGACAACCGACATCGTGATCGTCCGCGAGAAGGACGGCCAGCGCGAGGCCGCAACGGTGCGCTGGTGGCTAGTGCCGCCCTGGGCGAAGGAGCTGTCCCAGAAGTATGCCATGTTCAATGCGCGCACCGCTGTCTCGGCGACTGCTAAATCATCCTTCCGTAGGTGCTATGGGGTCCAATTCACTCTGCGTGCCGAGGATATCTATGACAGTGGTCATATCTTTGGGCGGGTCTGTGCGGAGAACGGTATCGAACACCGCCTGACTCGGATCGGGCATCCCTGGACGAATGGGCAGGTTGAGCGCATGAACCGCACCATCAAGGACGCCACCGTCAAGCGCTTCCACTATGACAGTCACAGCCAGCTGCGTGGTCATCTCAATGACTTCGTCAAAGCCTACAACTTCGCACGAAGACTGAAGACGCTGGGCGGACTCACGCCCTATGAGTTCATCTGCAAAGCCTGGACGTCACAGCCTCAACGATTCAAACTCAACCCCATCCACCACATGCCGGGACTGAACACCTAGGAACCCCGATCGCATAATGCTGAGCCACAATTGGTTGGAACATCCGTTTTGCTTCAGGATACGACCTACGTCCAAGTGCGAAGGCGCTTGACACCTTCATTGTTGCAAAGAGCAACAAACAGGCCATCCGGAGGTTCTGACTTGCCCACGATAATCATCACAAAGCTGGCCAGTCTATGACGAGACTGCTGAAACATATCCTGAAAACTACTGATATCGGTTGCAGATGGTTGGGGATGTGGTTCCGGATGAGTATGCCAGTCTCCTACATAGTGCAGGCCTACCTTGAACAGATGAACTATCTCACTTCGCTCCGCCAACCGGTTAGGCGAAAAGACGAATAGGCTACGCCGGTCCGAGGGTCGTGGACCGGTCGCCCGCTCTACGGAGATCTTGAGACCTTCGAAGCGGGCAAAAAGCTGACCACCTGCTTCGCTAGGGCTGGGTTTGTATTGTCGATGCCTTCCGACATGATCCAGCACAGCTTCGGTTATCACAAGTTCCCGGCCAGTATCACCAATCCGATACGAGATCACACCGCATATACCTGCCGAGCACATGCGGGGCATTGTGCCGAAGCTGCCCAGGTTCGCTCGACCGTCATACCTCCGTCTCCTGGATTGCCGACAGCGGCACTCCATTCCTCAGACCAGCTGCCGCCAGCCGTTTCGATGAGCGTTCGACGTCCTATCCAAGCGCGGTGTTTTGCGGAATGGATATTGGCCATTAGCGCGTCAACTACGCTCTCTGCCAGCAGAGCGTGCGCCCAGCATAGCTCCGCTGGTCCATAAGGCGTAAACAATGCTCCACACGCAGGCTCCTGTAAGACGTCTGTACCTTCGTTCCAAGAAGTCACTACTAGATCAGGACGCCCCTTGTCATCGACACCGCACCGAAAGCAGGCACCATTTCGAGGTATCAACACCGCATGGGCAGCAGCAGCGTTCGGCTCCACCCAGCCGTAGATGATCGGTGGAAAATCTGTGTGATCTTGTTGAAGATCATTCAGATAGCTCTCGGCCGCCCAATTGCCCATCGTACTGACGATCAGATCGCATGTAGCCATGTCCTCGACAAGATCTGTTGCATCAGGCTCGACGCGACTATGTCGTGCGGAGATTTCGCCCAAATGCGGATACTTTTGTTCAATTTCTCGGGCAAACTCCAAAGCCTTGGGGCGAAGTACAGAGGTCGCTCCGAGTTCGTGTCGGCCAACGTTGGGCCAATCCATACGGCTACAATCAACCAATAGTCAACCAATAGCAAGCTACCGACACCGGCCTGAGCGACAAGATGCACCAATGGCGCTCCCAACGAGCCACAACCGAGAACAGCGACTCGAACGTGCCGCAGTCTCTCCTGTCGAGAATCATGATCTCGCCCATGTATCCATAGATAATCTGCGCGTTCGACAGCAGCCTTTGTAGCTCTCGCTGATCCCGAGAAATACCGACTGACCAACAAACTTTTTGGCACATAGCCTGGACGAAATCCCGGCACCAGTGGATTTCCCTTCCTGTCGGGTCTACCAGCCGCTGCAGGTGACCGAACCGTTAGAGCACCGAAACAGGCACCATTCTTCGAAGGCGCACCTATCAGGAGATCTATTTTGTCCATGCCTGAAACAGCCAAGTCTTCCAGAACCGTCACGGAATCCGACGCGCGTTCCTTTGCCAACACTCGGATATCTGCTGCTGTCTCTGGATACTCGAATGGCAGAAGGGGTTCAGGCAACCAGATTAGGGCGCCGTCATGATACGTGTAATCTTTACTTTTTCCCGCTTTTGCACCCCATCGTGGCAGCCATCTATCCAAGGTCTGCCGGTCGTCTGCGATCACCCGTGCATACTTTCCGCGCCAAACAAACACCTGGCGGCTGGGTCCGGATGGCTCCACCAAGCTGATAATGCGCGGGACATCTTGGTTTGCCGCTAATAGCCAATAGCTGAGGAACTCCTCTCGAAATTCCTCAACGTTGGCACCTGCTAAACTGTCCTCGATAAGCCTGCATGCTTCGCCCAGCACGAGCTCGACAACGCTTGTTGGATTGTCCACCGACACAGCAGCGTCGGTTGGCAGGATGCAGAGTCTCCCATCCAACTCAAGATGAGGCCAGACAAGAGATGCGTCTACCCTCTCCAAAGGAGGTTTTGCGCAAAAACACCGTATTGGCAGGTAATTTCTTAGAAACCTTTTGTCAGTTCCTATCAAATAGATGTTCCTATTTTAGGCAGACTTCGTTCCCCGTGAACAACGCGCCCCGGCCATGGGATCTTCGGGTTTGAGGGCTTCTCCAAGTATTCGAATTTGCAGGATAGCGGGGTTTTGAGGTGCGAAACCTTACGATGCTGATCGGCCTCGCCCTCATCTTCACCCTGGGCAACGTGATCACCGCCCTTGCGCCGACGCTTACGATCGCGTTGGCGGACCGCATCCTGATGGCTTTCAACCATGGCACTTTCTTCGGTATCGGTTCTATCATTGCTGCCTCGTTGGCTGCGAAGGAACGCAGGAGTGCCATAAGGGAAAGTGTCTAGCCGATCCGCGTGACGCGAGAAAGGCCGGAGTTGGGCTGCCGCGTGGCGAAGGCGCCTGAAGAGCCTTGCGGTCGTTCAGAGCGTCGTTTCGCTGGCCTCCCCCGCATCAAGGCCTCGATCTCGTGACTGTCGGGATCGCGCAAGCAACAGCCGGACTCAGTCTATCCTTAGATGGGTGCGGACTGCCATCTGGTCCCGTCGATGAGGGTCTGATTTATGAATCTGGAGTATAGGCGCATTCGGGATTCTTGATCTAGTCTGGCCAAGTCAGCGCCGATACCCTGAGTCCCTCATTGCCAAGGCGATGTCCTGTCGCCCGTCATACGAGGGCGGGCGATCACAGAAGTCGGTATTCATAACCGACTCGCCAAGGAGAGAGGGATCGATTGCCAATGTCAAAGCCAAGCAACTGGGAGATTAGCAGACGCGACCTGATGATCGTTGGGGCAGCCTCGGCAGCCTCGCTCGGTGTGCCCAAGCTTGCCTTCGCGCAAGCCGAAACGTCTGCCCAGGCCCTCAGCGCAGGATCTTCTGCAACCCATGTTGGATTCACCGTGAACGGTGCGGTGCTGGAGCTGACGGCCGACAACCGCCTTACACTGCTCGACGCACTCCGCGAGAGCCTGGAACTGGGCGGAACGAAGAAAGGCTGCGATCACGGCCAGTGCGGCGCCTGCACTGTCCTCGTGAACGGCCGACGGATCAATTCATGCCTGACCCTCGCGGTCATGCACGAGGGTGACGAGATCACCACGATCGAAGGCCTCGGGACGCCGGAGGATCTTGATCCGATGCAGGAGGCCTTCATCGAGCATGACGGCTACCAATGTGGCTACTGCACGCCCGGCCAGATTTGTTCGGCCAAGGCCACGCTCGAGGAGATCCGTGCCGGCATTCCAAGCCATGTGACCGAGGACATTACGGCAGAGATGCAGGTCACGTCCGCCGAGATTCGTGAGCGCATGAGTGGGAATATCTGCCGCTGCGGCGCCTACGCGAACATACTCACCGCCATCCAGGACGTTGCGGAGACGCAAGCATGAGAGCCTTTAGTTACGAACGGGTCCGCTCGTCGCAGGAGGCAGCCGCGGCCGTCGCCTCGGCCGAGGGTGCCAAGTTCATCGCCGGCGGGACGAATCTCCTGGACCTGATGAAGCTCGAGATAGAGACGCCCAGCCATCTGATCGATGTGAACGGCCTTGGCCTGGACAGCATCGAGGAAACCGAGGAGGGCGGGCTTCGTATCGGTGCGCTGGTCCGCAACACCGATCTTGCCGCCGATCCGCGCGTGCGAAGGGGTTACGGCCTCCTGAGCCGGGCGCTGGTCGCCGGTGCCTCGGGCCAGCTTCGCAACAAGGCGACGACAGGGGGCAACCTGCTGCAGCGTACGCGCTGTCCCTATTTCTACGACACCAACATGCCGTGCAATAAGCGCAGCCCAGGATCTGGCTGTGCAGCGCTCGAGGGCTACAGCCGGCAACTTGCGGTCATCGGGAGCAGCGAGTCCTGCATCGCCACACATCCAAGTGACATGGCGGTCGCCATGCGGGCGCTCGATGCGGTCGTTGAGACGGTGGACCCGGACGGCGAAACGCGCTCGATCCCGATCGAGGATTTCTATGCCGCGCCGGGTGACACGCCGGATGTGGAAACCGTGCTTGCACCCCGTGAGTTCATCACATCGGTGGTGCTTCCGGCATCGGTGGGTGGCCAGCAGATGTACCACAAGGTTCGTGACCGCGCCTCCTACGCCTTTGCCCTCGTGTCCGTGGGACTCGTACTGCAGTCCGACGGCAGCGGGCGCGTCGCGCTCGGCGGGGTCGCGCACAAGCCCTGGCGCAGGGAAGCGGCGGATGCCGAGCTCCCCCGCGGCGCCAGCGCGGTGATGGCGCGCCTCCTGGAGGGCGCCTCGCCCACCGAGGACAACGCATTCAAGGTGACACTGGCCGAGCGCACGCTCGCCGGCATGCTCGCCGAAGCGAAGGAGTGAGACCATGCGCTTCGACAGTCCCGCAGGAAAGAACCCCGCCGACCGCATGACGGTGCTCGGTCGTTCGACACCCCGTATCGAGGGTCCGCTCAAGACCACGGGCACCGCAGCCTATGCCTACGAACGCTACGAGGTGGCTGAGAAGCAACTCATCGGCTATCCGCTGGGCTCGGCTATTGCCAAGGGCCGGGTCGTCTCGATGGATACCCAGGAGGCCGAGGCGGCGCCGGGAGTCGTCGCGGTGGTGACGACACTCGATATGGACCGCCTGCCAAAGGTCCAGTGGAATATCGCCTACCTGTTCGGTGGGCGCGAGATCCAGCACTACCATCAGGCCATCGCCGTGGTCGTTGCGAAGAGTTTCGAGGAGGCCCGCGCAGCCGCTGGCCTTATCCGCGTGGAATACGAGGAGGACAGCGACAGCACTTACGATCTTGCGGCCGCACGGGAGCGACAGGTGCAGGAGACAGTCGAGCCCATATCCAGCGTGGGCGACTTCGAGGGCGCCTTCGCCGTGGCGCCGGTGAAGCTCGACGAGACCTACACCACGCCCGCCCAGTGCCATGCCCAGATGGAGCCACACGCCACGATTGCGCAGTGGAACGGCGACAATCTGACGCTCTGGACATCGAACCAGATGATCGAGTGGAGCCGGCAGGCACTGTCGACGACCTTCGACTTGCCGCCGGACAATTTCCGCCTCGATTCGCCCTATATCGGCGGTGGCTTCGGGGTGAAGCTGTTCCTGCGCGCCGATGCGATACTCGCTGCGCTCGGTGCGCGCCGAACGGGCCGGTCGGTCAAGGTCGCGCTGCCGCGGCCGATGATCGCCAACAACACGACCCATCGCGGCATGACGATCCAGCGGATTCGCATTGGCGCGGACGAGGATGGTCGCATCACCGCGATCTCGCACGACAATTCGTCCAATACCCTGCCAGGCGGTGAAGGCGAGGAGGGCGCGCGGCCGACGCGCCATTTCTACGCCGGAGAGAACCGTCTGATGATCCACCGGCCAGCGGTCATGCACCTGCCCGAGAGCAACGCCATGCGCGCGCCGGGTGACACAGCCGGGCTGATGGCGCTCGAGATCGCCATGGACGAGATGGCCGAGAAGCTCGACATGGATCCGGTCGAGTTCAGAGTGGTGAACGACACCCAGGTCGATCCCGAGAACCCGGACCGGCCGTTCTCCCAGCGTCGTTTTGTCGAGTGCCTGCGCAGGGGTGCGGAGGCATTCGATTGGTCTTCGCGAAATACTGAGCCCGGTCGCCTGCGGGACGGCGAATGGCTGATCGGTCATGGTGTTGCCGGGGCTTATCGCGGCGCACCCGCGGCGGCCTCCGGGGCTCGCGTCCGCCTGCGGCCCAATGGATCCGCGCTTGTCGAAACGGACATGACCGATATCGGCACCGGCTCGTACACCATCATCGCGCAGACAGCGGCGGAGATGCTGGGCCTGCCGATCGAGCAGGTGGACGTAGATCTCGGCGATTCACGTGCGCCCGTCTCTTCCGGGTCCGGTGGCCAGTGGGGGGCGGCAAGCTCCACTGCCGGCGTCTATGCCGCGTGCGTCGCCCTGCGCAAGAAGATTGCCGAGCGAATGGATGTGGACGCCGATGAACTGGAGTTCGCAGACGGGTCGGTTCGGCATGGAGGCACTCAAACGCCGCTGACCGGGCTCACCGACGGGCAAGAGATTGTCGCCGAGGACTCGATCGAGTTCGGCGACTTCCGGACCCAGGAGTACCTGCTTTCGACCTTCGGGGCGCATTTCACCGAGGTTGCCGTCCACCGGGCGACCGCCGAGATACGCGTGCGCCGGATGTTGGCGGTGTGCGATGCCGGACGGATTCTCAATCCGCTGACAGCACGCAGCCAGGTCATCGGAGCGATGACGATGGGTGTCGGCGGTGCGCTGATGGAAGGTATGGAGGTCGACCAGCGCCGCGGATTCTTCGTCAACCACGACCTGGCGAGCTACGAGGTGCCGATCCACGCCGACATCCCCGAACAGGAAGTCATCTTCCTAGAGGGGGGCGACCCATACTCCACGCCGCTGAAGGCAAAGGGTGTCGGGGAACTCGGCATCTGTGGAGTCAGCGCAGCGGTGGCCAACGCGATCTACAACGCGACTGGCGTTCGCGTGCGCGACTATCCGATCACGCTCGACAAGCTTCTCCGGGACCTGCCTGCGGTTTGAGCAGTGCTCTTCTGCAGGATTGAGGCGACGCGTGGGTCAGAACAACGACTGAAGGAGTCATCGACATGAAAAAGCTAGCACTTTCCCTTCTTGTCTCCTGTACGGCCGTGGCCCCGGTCCAGGCACAGGAGTCCGATTCGGGTCGTATCGCCCCGGAAGAGGTCTACGAGGTGGCCCCGGGCCTGGGCAGCTACACCGACGAGGTCCTCTTCGGACGCGTCTGGCCAGGTGAGGCGCTCGCGCCCCGCGACCGCAGCCTCGTGGTTCTTTCCGCTCTCATTGCCATGGGGCAGACGGGGCCGGTCGACAGCCACACGCGCATTGGGCTCGAGAACGGCTTGACCCCTGCCGAGATCGGCGAGATTGCCACCCATCTTGCGTTTTACGCCGGTTGGCCCTATGCGATCTCGGCGGTCTATGAAATGCACGAGACCTTCGAGGAACAAGGCGTGGAAATGCCGGTGGAGGCAGGTGGAACGCCGCTCGAACTGGACCCGGAAGCCGAGGAGGCGCGCAAGCGTGCCGTTGCCGAGAGCATCACTCCAGTGATTCCGCAGCTCGGCGAGGCGACCGATGAAGTTCTGTTCGCCGACCTCTGGCGTCGACCGACCCTCAGTCCGCGCGATCGCAGCCTTGTCACTGTTGCCGCGCTCGCGGCGACCGGAAAGGCGGAGCAGCTCTCCTTCCATCTCGACCGGGCAATGGACAACGGTCTTACGCGTGCCGAGGCAGAAGAAGCGATCCACCATCTCGCCTATTACGCCGGCTGGCCGAACGCGGTATCGACGGTCTCGGTGGTCGAGGACGTCTTCGCGGCGCATGCGGAGAACGGCGAGGCGGCTGATGCCCCTGCCGACCTGACCGTCGTGCGCGGAGATGAGGCCGAGATCTCTACCGGCGATGCGGACAAGTTCACCGGAACAGCCGAGATCGGACCGCTCTTCTCGACGCCCGAGCCCGCACGGCTTGGCGGCGGAGTCGTACGCTTCGAGGCTGGCGCTCACACTGCTTGGCACACGCACCCGCTTGGCCAGACGCTCTATATCACCGAAGGCTGCGGATGGGTGCAGGTCGAAGACCAGCCTGTGCGAGAAGTCGCTCCGGGCGACATCGTGGTCATTCCCTCCGAGACGCGCCACTGGCACGGGGCCTCCGCCTCCCAGGCGATGTCGCACCTTGCACTTTCGGAAGCATTGGACGGGACCTCGGTCACCTGGATGGAACGCCTCTCCGAGGAAGACTACGCCCGGAGCAGCGAAACCGAGCGTGTGTGCTCCGACTGAAGAAATGTTCCTGCAGCACGTTTTATGGGATGCATCATGATGCCGTTTATCAATACTCGATCAAACTCACCCACATGCCGGGCAACCCTGTTCGTCGCCGGGATGCTTGCCGCTGCAATCGGGTTCGAGAGCCGCGTGGCTGCTCAGGGACTCGATGACCTGCAAACACCTGAAGAACCGCTGGTGCTCAAGGATCGAGGGAGTTTCTTTGTCGGCGGCAAAACCGTCGATCAGACCTCCGTCGAGCTTGGTTCGTTCGGGCCCGATGACAGAATAACGGTCGGCCAGATGTATGTTGAGTACATGATCCCCGACAAGGCCGCGAACCTGCCGGTCGTGATGGTTCACGGCGCGACATTGAGTGGGAAGAGCTATGACACCACACCTGATGGCCGGATGGGGTGGTTCGAATACTTCGTGCGCCAGTCCTATCCCGTCTACGTCGTCGATCAGGTGGGACGCGCGCGTTCAGGCTTCAATCAGGCGGTCTTCAACAATGTCCATGAGGGCCTCACGCCAGCGGACGAACAGCGCAGGATTTTCCGGCTCGGAGACCAGTTCGGGGCCTGGACGAATTTCCGTTTCGGTCCGGAACCCGGCGAGGCGCACCCGGACACGCAGTTTCCCGTCGACGCCGTCGACGAGCTTTCGCGACAGAGTATACCCGATCTGAACGTATGGTCGCCTACTCCGAATCCGACTTCGGACGCCCTGGCCAGCCTCGCTGGTCAGCTGGAGGGTGCGGTCCTTGTAAGCCACTCGCAATCGGGACCTTTCCCCCTCGACGCAGCACTTGCCGATCCCCAGGGAATTCGCGGTGCGGTTCTGCTCGAACCGGGGACCTGCAAGTCGGATAGCTATTCGGACACTCAGATCGAGGCGCTTGCCGAAGTGCCTGTGCTCGTCGTCTTCGGCGATTACCTCGACAATCCAACCGGTGTTCCCGGGCCCACCTGGCAAGAGCGTTTCGACAATTGCCAGAGCTTTATCTCGCGCCTCAATGCCGCGAACGGAAATGCTGAAATGCTGTATCCCCCGGAGGAGGGCATCGACGGCAACTCGCACATGATCATGCAGGACAAGAACAATCTGCAGATCGCCGATCTGGTTATGGACTGGATCGACGAGACGGTAGGGGACGAACGTGGCCAGTGAGGGAGAGAGAACAGAACGGCCAAATGGCCGTTAATGGGAATTGCGCGAGGGCCGAGATCCGCCCGCATCGGCAAGCGAGTCCTCTGAAAATCAGAAAGCATGGCGGACGAAAGCGCGGCGCTGGAACAAGCTGCGTGTCCGCGCCTGGAGGATACAATGTCTAAGGCCCCCGGGTTGAGCCGACGGGATATCCTGAACTCCCTGCTGTTGCCGGCGCTCGGTCTGGGGCTGGCCTCGGCCCCTTCGAACGTCTTTGCCCAGGCCAGCGGGAACAGTCGCACGCTGGTCGCCTACCTATCGCGCAGCGGTAATACACGGGTTATCGCGGGCCAGCTCCAGCGGAGGTTTCGGGCCGACCTGTTCGAGATCCGCACCGCCGAACCCTATCCGGAGGACTACGAGGAGACCGTCGAACGTGCGCGACAGCATCGCGATTCCGCCGCCACTCCGCCACTGGCGGAGAGTGTGGGGGACGTGGCCGGATATCAAACAGTGTTCCTCGGCTTTCCGATCTGGGGAATGGCGCTTCCCGCACCGGTTCGAACGTTCCTGACAACGCATGATCTGTCGGACAAGACGCTCGTTCCCTTCATCACCCATGGCGGCTACGGCACGGGCAGTGCCCCACGGTCAGTTGCCGATCTTGCTTCCGGTGCCCGGATTTTGGAGCCCTTCGTTTTGCAAGCCGACCAGGAACGCGAGACCCTGAATCGCGTCACTGCCTGGCTCCAGGCTGTGGAGCCGGAACTATGAACGGCGCTTGATCCATTTTCGAGGGGGCTTCTGCCCAGCCAGATCAATCACAGTTCGGAGCCGCCGCAGTTGCGGTCTGACGGCTTCTATCCACGATAGCGCAACGCTTCGACCAGAAGCTGGAAGCCGGGTGGCGCCTGACGGCGGCTTGGATAGTAGAGATGGAAGCCCGGGAGGGGAGGACACCAGTCTTCGAGGACACGGATGAGCCGCCCCTCGGCGGTCAGCTGGGTCAGCAGGTAATCCGGAAGGCAGAGAAGTCCCACGCCAGCGAGCGCCGCCTCGACCAGGGTGTCCACGTCGTTGCAGGCGAACTGGCCGTTGACCCTGACATTGAGGGGATGGCCGTCTCTCTCGAATTCCCAGGGGTAGAACTCTCCACGGGTCGGGAGGCGCAGATTGATGCAGTTGTGCTCGGTCAGGTTATATGGAGTCTGTGGAACGGGATGACGATCGAAATAAGCAGGTGACCCGACGACGGCCATGCTCATGTCGGGGCCGATCCGAACGGCGATCATGTCCTTCTCGACCTGCTCGCCCAGCCGCACGCCGGCATCGAAGCGTTCCTCGACAATGTCCACGAGCCGCTGGTCGACCGAGATCTCGATACTGAGGTCCGGATACTCGCCGAGCAGCCGCTCGACCACGGGCAGGAGGATCATCTGGGCAGCATACTTGCCGGACGTCAGGCGGATCGTACCCGAGGGCGTCCCGCGCAGATTTCTCAGACCGTCAAGCCGCGTGTCGATATCGTCAAAGGCGGGGCGAAGTGTTGCCGCAAGCTGTCCGCCGGCTTCGGTCGGCGAGACGTTGCGCGTGGTGCGCGTGAGAAGCCGTACACCCAGCCGCTCTTCGAGACGTCGGACCGTGTGGCTGAGCGAGGACTGAGACGTGCCCAGGCGCACCGCTGCACGCGTGAAACTGCGTTCCTCCGCCACACTTAGAAAGGCCACCAGATCACCGTATTCTTCCCGCCTCATTCATGAATCTCCAATATAAGCGTGTGCAGTTTATAGGGCCTTATCCGATAACGCCATTGCTCATAAATGAGACACTCCAACGGATGGAAAACGCGGACGACCACCAACGTTTCATCATAGACTTTGCGTACTTCGATGCGCCCGAGGTGTAGAAACACCAGTCGAGAAGCTGCCCCCGCCTTGCGTAGGATGGTGTTGAGTTCACTCGCTTTAGGCAGGGGCGACAGGGTCAACCGCATCACTACAGAGGCAACCAATTGGACTTGCAACGCAACGGATCGAAGCTGTCTGTCATGAGTCCCGACAACCTCGCCGACATCGACTCGGCCGTCTGCCGAATCGACATACAGGGCGAGCGCAATCCGGCACACCTGCAGCAGTAGTCGACTGCCAAACCGACAACCCCCTATATTGAGAGGAAAATCATGACCGAAGGTATTCAGAACAAGGTTGTTGTGATCACCGGTGCCAGTAGCGGATTCGGTGCCGAGACCGCCCGCCATCTTGCCAGGGAGGGTGCCAAGCTGGTGCTTGGCGCGCGGCGCCTCGACCGTATGCAGGCACTGGCCGACGAAATCGGGCTCGACAAGGAAGCGGTGGTCAAGACAGACGTGACCGATCGTGCACAGGTACAGGCATTGGTCGATCACGCGGTGAACATTCACGGCCGGATCGACGTGATCCTGAACAACGCCGGCCTAATGCCGCTGTCACCGCTTGAAATGCTCCGTGTCGACGAGTGGAATCAGATGGTCGACGTTAACATCAAGGGTGTCCTTTATGGCATCGCTGCTGCCCTGCCGTATATGAAGGAGCAGAAGAGTGGGCACGTCATTAACGTCTCTTCGGTTGCCGGACACGTCGTCAATCCCGGCGGCGTAGTCTACTGCGCGACCAAGCATGCGGTTCGCGCCATTTCGGAAGGGCTACGCAAGGAGGTGAAGCCCTACAACATCCGTTCGACCATCCTCTCGCCCGGTGCGGTGAACACCGAACTGCCGGGCTCCATTGGGGCCGAGGAGGTCTCCGAGGCAATCCATGGCTTCTATAAGGAGCACGCGATCCCGGCTGACAGCTTCGCCCGCTGCGTCCTTTTCGCGATTCAGCAGCCGGAGGAGGTCGACATTAACGAGATCCTCTATCGGCCGACCAGTCAGGAGCTTTGAGCGTTCTCTGAGTATCGTGACTTGTACCAATCGCTTCGGATAGGGCCGCTTTCTACTCTGCTCGAGGGCGGTTGGTGCACCGGCGATGGCACCCCGCCTTCGAGTTCTTGCGAATCTCGCATGCATGGATGCTTCCAGCTATCACCGCATAGCAGGAAGTTGTTTCTGCCAAACAGTTTCAGACCTAGGCCTGAAAGTTGCCTACCACGTTTTCTATTCGGACTGTCCAGCTAGCCTGCGTCTTGCGGATCTTCCTCCCACACCATGACCTCGACCTTGTGACCGTTGGGGTCGCGCAGGAAGCAGCCGTAGTAGGGCTCTCCGTAGATCGGGCGCGGGCCGGGTTCGCCGTCGCCGCTGGCCCCGTTCTTCAGTGCCGTTTGCCAGAAGGCGTCGACCTGCTCTCGGGTGTCGGCGAGAAAGGCGACATGGCTGCCGTTGGCAAGGCCAGCGGACTGGCCGTCACCTTCACGATGCTGCCGAACAACTGGTTTATCTCGCTGCAGGCATCAACCGCCTCGAACCAGAATTTCTCCGCACCATCAAGAACACTTGAACCTTGAGATTGGTGAACTTCCTCCAGCATCTCGTGCTGATAAACCTCCAAAGTCGGGTATGTAAACCTCCCTCGATGGCGGTCTACTCCCATACACTGCTTTCCAGTAATTGGAGTTCTCTCTTAACGCGTTGAAGTCTTGCCCGGAATCCTGATCGGTTAAAGCCAACGCCCAAGGTAAGGGTTCACTCATTCCGAACGCTTCTTACCTGCGGTGAGATTCCTGCAGTGAGATTCCACCATACGATAGCATAAGGGAATTTTCAATTTTATTTCCTGACACTTATCCTTTCTTGCACCTTTACTTGACATGGTTCCGTTCGGGCAGCAGCGTGCAGCGATCAGCTTCGAGCACCTGCAGCTGGTACATCCCACCAGCCAATTCCCAACAAGAGCCCGCGTCGTGCAAAGGCTTCGCCTTCCACCCGGTCTGCGTTCATATAATATTAGGGGGCGAAGTTATTTACAGGCGCTGGGCACTGGTTGTATTGAACCCAAGCCAGCGAACGGCCTCCCTACGGAGCATACCTTCGTTTCACCACCCTCCATTCAATTTCTGCCAGCCGAATGGGCTTGCATTGTCGGTTTGTTTGCCGAGTGTCGCGTTCGTACCATCAGGTAAAGTCCTAGTAGAACCATAGGAACGGAAAGAATCTGGCCCATTGTGATCGGGCCGAGGATGAACCCCAACTGGACGTCAGGTTCACGGAAGAACTCGACGAACGTTCGGGCGAGGCCGTAGCCGACCAGGAAAAAGCCGGTGAGGAACCCGGCTCGGCGTCTTATTCTGGGGCGATGGGCCAGAACCGCCAACACGGCGAACAACACCAAGCCTTCCAGGACGGCCTCGTAGAGCTGGCTTGGGTGCCTCGGCAGGTCGCCACCATACGGAAAGACCACGGCCCAGGATACGTCGCTCACACGGCCGAAAAGCTCACCGTTCACGAAGTTTGCCAGGCGTCCGAAGAAGAGTCCGATCGGCGCCGCCACTGCAACGAGATCGCCCATTGCCAACGGGGAGAAGCCGCGTCGCCAGGAGAAGACTGCGATAGCAAGGAGCACGCCGACAAGACCGCCGTGAAAGGACATACCGCCATGCCAAACCATTATGGCTTCCAGCGGATGCTCCAGATAGTAGGCGGCATTGTAGAAGACCACATAGCCGACGCGCCCACCCAGAATAATCCCGAATATCGCCCAAACCATAAAGTCGTCGATATCCGGGGCATTTGGACGGACGGTGTCACGTCTGGCGAGATGGAGACAGTAGCGCCAGCCGAGCAGGATCCCGGCAATATACGCCAAGGCGTACCAGCGTATCACCAAAGGTCCGATTTCGAAGGCGATCGGGTCGATATTGGGAAACGAGACTTCTAGCATTCACTGGATCCTATCTGCTTCGATTCCACGGCTCCGCGCCGGCCCCTCGGCAACCTTCGTTGCGCGCTCGACCTGTCGGGATCCCAGAGCATCAGTTGAAAGAATGCGCCAACCGTTTTGCTTGACCACGCCGACAGCAAAGCCAATAAGAAATCATACAGATTCCAGCTACTGGAAGGTCAAATGAAAGATTCGCCACGCGTCAACGCAGAGCCCGCCTAAAAGTCATTCTTGACCTTCCTGCGATTGGAATCATTAGCCCAACGCAAAGGTCTGGATCCAGTGCTGTCGGAAACCCCAGCCCTTGGACTTGGGATAAGGGGCCAATGGAGCAAGAACGAGAGCGAAGCGAGGGACAAGTTACAAGCAGGGCGATGGGCGTGACTGCGGCGTCACGCGGCGGCCCGACAGCTTACGAACATGCCCGGTTGAGAGCACTGCTTGCGGCCATAAAAGATCGCGCAGGCCATTATCATTGGATAGAAACCTTTCCGCGGACTCCATGCTGTACAAAAAATATCCCGGCCAGCACCAATACAATACCGACAGCTTGCGGCCACACGAGCTGCTCATCGAACAGGGTCGATCCGATCACCAATCCAAAAATCGGTACAAGGAATGTGAAAGCATTGGCCCGATTGAGCTCAACATTTTCGAGAGCGGTAAACCATAGCCAGAATGCAAGGGATGAACCGAAGACCGCGAGCACGCCTAGAATGAGTACGAAGTCAACCGACCAGGTCAGAGCGGAAATATCCTCCGTGAATATCGACAGGAACATCAAAGGTACGGCACCGATGAGTAACTGGAATCCCATCGCCATCACGACGTCAGCTTCTCCGGTCAGGCGCTTGATGGCGATATTTCCAATCGAAACGCCGGTCGCTGCAAGGACAATGTAAGTGATGCCCAGCGCATAGTCTGGTTCGGTGCCGGCGGCGAGACCCGGCCACGCTATTGCGCTGATACCCGCGAAGCCAGTTATCAGGCCTAGCTTTCCGAACGCCGTCAGCTTTTCCTTTAAGACGGCATGCGCGAGAAGCGCGGCAAGAAGTGGCTGTGCATTGGCAATGACGGTTGCAAGCCCAGGTGAAACGAATTCGGCAGCGTGGAACATGCCAAGGAAGCCCAGACTTGTCGCCCCAAAGCCTACAAGCGTGATCAGCGCCCAGGATCGGCCACTCCGGGGAATTGGCCGGCGGAAAAGCAGGCCTATAAGAATCAGGCAGAAACCGGCAAGACTAGCCCGCATCGCCGCAAAGGCTAGATGAGGCGCTAGATCGAGACCTAAGGTGATAAGAGGGAAACAGGAAGCCCAAAGCAGCATGACCGCCAGTAGACGGAAGATTACACCAACAGTCATGTTACTGCCTTTTTGATCTCTTTCATCCTCATGATGCTCAGCCTCAGGACAGTCACAATTAAAGGATTGAGCTCATAAAATGTAGAATTACCATCATTCCGTGGGACGCCAGTTTCTATTCCTGGAAATTCCAGTAACTAAGTGGTTGGATAGTAAAAATCTCAATGTCCAGAAGAGAGTGTTAAATATCGAGGAAAGATAAAATCTCTGGAAGCAAAGTATCTATGACGCTTCTCCCTTTTTCATAGCGCCCCAGAACGCAAAACTTGGAAGAATCAACCATTGGGCAATAGGGGTTATGCCCGCATCAAGGCCAGGCACCACCGGCATCAATTCACGGTATGCCCAGGCTTCCCGTACTTCTATGTTCAACCACTCACTGAAGAGAGTATAGCCAAGGCCGATCCCTATGGCTGGCAAGGCCACCCGCCAATAGCCCTGTCCGGGCCATTGCTCCGTTCCGAAGAGGAGAAGGGAGGCGGTCAGCGCCGATAGTGCAATCAGGATGTCGCCTGCCGTGCAATGCAACGCCGCAAAAACAATCTCGCGGGGCGTACCTGTCATCCAAAGAGTGTATAACGGCATGTGGGCAAACTCCCAGATGAGATTGCCCACCGCCATGAAGACAAGATAGCGCCGCAAAACATTGAGCCAAGTAATCTGGTTCGAGGCCATTGTTACCACTGCTGCGGCAAACCCTACACTTTGGTTGGAAGGTCCGTCTTATTCGGTAATCTGTCGAACCAGGCCCGGAAAGCGATTGAACGCCAGCTTCTGCACCAGGGACCCGTCGACTGTGACGATCTCCGCCGTAATCGTGGCGTCGCCCTCCGCAACGATGTCTCCAACCTCCAGGCGGGGATTGCCGTGATGCGCCAGTCGTTTCTCAAGGAACCCACGCACCTGGTCCGGTGTCATCTCGTTCTGCGCATTCTCCGGAATCCCATAGAGGATGTCGGGGCCACCCATCCTGTGGTGCCCTTTTCCATGACCGCCAGCTCCCATCATCGATTTCATCATGGGGCACATCATTCCAGCCATGGGCATTTGTGTCTGACTCATTGCACCATGTCCCATATGACCCATCATGCCATGATTCATCATACCGGGCCCCATCATCTGGCCCATCATGCCGGACCCCATCTGACCCATGCCGTCCTGATGCGGCTGCATCTGCCTCGAGTTCGGCATCATGTTCATCATGCCGGACATACCACCCGGCCTTTCAGTTGACGGTGCGTCATCAGCTGCTCCGGCTTGCGGCTGATCGGCCCCCTGGCTTTGCTCGGGATGATGTGTCTCTTGGTCATCGTTCTCACTCTGGGCAAGCGCCAAAGTCGAGCTTGCGACCAGAATAATGCCGGCAAAAATAAATGAATTCAGTCTGTTCCCACGCATGGCGTCTCTCCTTTGCCTGTAAGGGAATGATATGGGGTGACACTTCTACGCAGATCTGCAGAGCGGGATCCTGCTTCGAGATTGAAGGCAGGATTGGACTTATCGGTCATGGCCACCCCCGCCATGCCCGTCTCCACCATGTCCGCGATGCATGAAGAAATGCATGCCGACACAGAGCAGCAGGGGCAGCAGGAGCGGCAGGGCGGCAAGAATGTGCACACGATGGTCAATCCAGAGCCACACTGCGCCAATGGCCAACAGCACGCAGAGTGCAAAGCCTGCAGGGGTATTCAGGAAACTGCGCTTACTCGACGTGCCACCGTTCGATTCATCTTCATTCGGCTGCTGGTTATGCTTCATGACTTGGAAACCTCCAGTCGGGCGCCTTTCAGCAGAAGCGAGTTTCCTATCACCGACAGCGAACTTACTGTCATCGCAATCACGCCAATCATCGGATGGAGCAAGCCAAGCGCTGCTATAGGAATGGCCGCAAGATTGTAGAACCATGCCCAGAACAGATTCTGGACGATCTTTCGGAATGTCGCCTTGGACAGGGCGATCGCCTCGACGGCTTTGGTGAGTTCCCCTTTCACCAGAGTGACATCTGCCGCTTCGATGGCGACGTCCGCTCCTGCTCCGATGGCAATACCGACATTGGCTTGCTTCAGGGCCGGTGCGTCATTGATGCCATCCCCAACCATGGCAACAGAGTTTCCGTAGCGTGACTGGAGATCGCGAATGGCGGCCACCTTGCCTTCCGGAAGAACACCCGCCTGCACTTCGTCGATTCCGACCTGGTCGGCGACATGCCTTGCGGTGCGTTCATTGTCGCCGGTCACCATCGCAACCCGTATGCCGAGGTCGTGCAATGCTGCGATGGCGGCCTTCGAATCTTCCTTGATGGTGTCGGCAACAGCGACAATCCCGGCTGCATTGTTTCCAATTGCGACGAGCATCGCTGTTTTACCTGTGGTCTCGAGGTCCTCCAACTGCGCGGCAAGCTCGTCGATTGTAATCCCTGCCTCTTCGAGCAGGCGCCAACTCCCCACACGCACGATTTCACCGTCAACCTCGCCCTCGACACCCCGCGCCGTGACGGACTTGAAGTTCATAACCTCAGGCAGATCCAGGCCGCGCTCGCGCGCACCCGTAACGATCGCCTGTCCGAGTGGATGCTCACTGCCGGCTTCCACGGCTGCCGCGGCTGCAAGAACTCTTGCCTCATCGAAGCCGGAACCTGTCACAACATCGGTCAAGGAAGGCTTGCCCCTGGTGATCGTGCCTGTCTTGTCCAATACGATGACCTTGATATCCTTCAAAGTCTGGATCGCTTCACCGGAGCGGATCAATACGCCCCGTTCCGCCCCCAGGCCACTGCCCACCATGATGGCCGTTGGGGTCGCAAGGCCGAGCGCGCAGGGACAGGCAATGACCAGAACTGCGACCGCCGCCAGAATGGCCGCAATGAGCGGGGTCATGCTTGGGTCAACCCAAGGCAGGAAACTGGAGCCCCAAGTAAGAATTGGACGTAGACTTTCACCCATGAGAAGCCATGCCAGGAAACTGACCAGGCTGATCAGAATCACTGCAGGAACGAAGTAATTCGTCAGGCGATCCGCAAACTCCTGGATCGGAACCTTCGAGCCTTGCGCCTCTTCCACCAGGCGGATCACCTGCGACAGGAAGGTATCCGCTCCGACCTTTGTGGCACGGACCTTCAACATACCTTCCTTGTTGATCGTCGCCCCGATGACCGTGGCACCAGGTCCCTTCTCGACCGGTACGGACTCGCCGGTCGCTATGGACTCGTCGAGATGGCTGGTTCCTTCAATGATCTCACCATCCGTCGGAATCTTGGCGCCTGGCCGCACCACCATCAGATCCCCCAATTGGAGTTCCGATACGGGCACCTCCACCTCTTGGCCGTCCCGCAGCACGGAGGCGGTTTTCGCACCCATTGTGATGAGCCGCTTGATTGCCTGGCTTGCCCGCCCCTTGGCACGGGTCTCCAGGTAACGGCCCAGCATGTGGAAGGTCATTATGGTCGCGGCCATCTCGATGAACGAGGTCATCGGATAAACGAAACCGACGAGACCGATCAGGTAGGGCGGCAGACTGCCCATTGAGATCAGCACGTCCATGTTGGCTGTCCGGTTCGTAAGCGAACGCCAGGCCGAGCGGTGCGTCGCAAACCCGCCATAGAGAAAGACCACTGGGAAGGCGAGACCCGCAACGATTGCAAGGTAACCCGGAATAGGACGCCAGAACATTTCCGGGATCATCAGCAGCATGATGAGCGTTGTCGGTATAGCGGCGATCCAAAGCCGCTTCCACGCCTGCGCCAGATAGCGTGTTTCGAGATCCTGCTCGGACGTTTGGGAAGGGCTCTCCGGCTTTTCTACTGATGCCACGTCGTACCCGGCACGCTCGACAGCAGTCTGGATGGCTGCGGCATCCGTAGCTTCACTGTCGAAATGAATGCTCACGCGATGAGTAGCAATGTTCGTGCTTACCTCGGAAATGCCCGGCAGTCTGCGGATTGAATCAGAGATGAGCCCGGCACAATGGTCGCTTCCCATGCCGGGAACCGTCAGGCGGACCTCGGCTTGACGCGCACTCCCCATTGTTTCGGCGTGGTCAACGTCATAGCCGGCTCGCTCCACCGCTGCCTTCAGGTCCTCCGGTCCAAGTACAGCAGACTCGAAGCGGACAACGACACGATGGTTTGCAATGTTCGTGTGCACATCCGTGACTCCTTGAAGCCGCTTCAGGGAGCTGGAAACGAGTCCCGCGCAGTGATCGCTGCCCATGCCGGGGACGAGTAGGCGCGCAGAGCGAATGTCCGGCGCGTTTACGGACTGCGAGGGTCGTTGCTGAGTCATCATTTCCTTCCTGACTTCTGAGACTGGTTCTGATTCCGTTCGATCCAGAGAACCGACGCAACGACCAGGGGACAGGCAATGAACAAGGCGATAGCCACGACCGTCCAAAGATGAATTCCGATGAGCCACAAGATAGCTATGGTGGCAACCAGCCCAGCGGACAGGCATATCGAAACCTGGTGGCGTTTCAAAAACAGCGGGGAATTCTTGCCTTGCAACTCCTCCCCTCGAAACGGGTTATTGGACTCCATCCTCTCCGGTCCTTTCAGCTTCTTTCTCGAGTGGCCCTTTTTTCCATACAAAGAACCGAGAGCCAGGCCTTCCTGTCGAACGCCCAGTGCCTCAGCCATTCAGGTTCCTCTTGCGCCTCTCGAACTCGTCCCCCTCGATTTCACCACGTGCGAAACGCTCACGAAGAATGGCCTCCGGTCTTTCCTGCACCGCGGAAGATGAGCCTGACTTGCTCGAGCCGGAACCAATGCCGAAAGTCCGCCAGAGCATGACAACCGCCAGCACGAGCAATCCGAGGATAAGAACCATCATGATTGGGCCCATGTGCCAGGCACCATTCATCATGTGACCGCCATAGCCGCTACCAGTATCAGCCAGCGCGAAAGAGGAGATCGTGGAAGTAAAAGCAGTAAGTGAGGTCACGAGGCCCACGCGCATAGTCTTGAGTCCTTCTTTGCGAAGCTGCCCGGCGTTCGAGCAGCGTTACATGATGAAGGTAGGGATTCCAGCGACTGGAAGGTCAAGCGATTCATGGCGTCGTTCGGCGGCACGGCCTTCCTCAGGCCAGACAGAACGCAGACCCACATAGAGCATTGATATGTAATCATTTTACACATCCCCACTAGGCACACTGGCACGGATGAACAGCGCGCTTTTCCACACCCCGCGACATTTCGCGCGTGAGCCAGAAGCCGGCCCCGAGCAAGAGCGCGCCGCCATAGATCATCCCCTGCGCCGGCACCTCGGCGAAGATCAGGAAACCGAGTGTCGTCGCGACAACCGGCGAGACGATGATGTCGACCAGCGCATAGACATTGGCATCGAGCGTTTTCAGAACGATGGATATGCCGAAATAGGCGAAACCGGTCGAAACAAGGCCGAGTGCCGCCGCCCAGAGCATCACCGGCAGTTCCATCCCCAAGGCATCATAGGCGATCGTCGCCGTGAGCGCGCCAGGGCCCACAAGAACGAGCGCCGGCATGAGAATCAGGGACGCAACCAGCATCGACCAGGCGATGTCGTTACCGGCCTCGCTCTTCCCCTCATACCGCATGTAAGTGACCATTGCGGCGTAGATTGCGCCGTCTCCAAGCGCCACGAGATTGCCGAGCATGTGACCACCTTCCAGTGGCTTGGCGAGCACAATGCCGATCATGGCGATGGCGAAGATCACGATATAGCTTTTCCGCGCCTTCTCGCCGAGAAAAAGTGCGGAAAAGATGAAGACGAAGAAGGGTGCGATGCTCCAGAAGATCACGGCGTTGGCAATGGGAACCAGCGTCATGGCGTAGTTGAAAACGCTGATCTGCGCAGCGATCAGTATGCCAATAATGATCGTGTCCTTCAGATTGCCCCAGGGGAAACGCAGCGCCTGCCCGGTCGCCACGGGCATGACGGCCATCAGAAAGACCGCTGCAAAGGCAAGGGCATAGAAATTGAGCGTCTGGATCGGGATCAGCCCGTCCGTAAGCTTCACGAAGACACCAATCGTGGCCTCCGACAGCGTGATGAGCAAAAGTAGGAGAAGAGTCTTCATTCCTGGCTTCCCTGCGGTGCGGGCCGCGTCACATCAATTGCCTCGGCGCCCGATTCATCCAGGCAGGTGCTTTCCACCTGCAGGGTAACGAAGAAGAATCCGAAGCGTTTCTTCACCATCCCATGCGCCTCTTTCAGGATTGCCTGGCTGTCCACACCATCCGCCACCCGCAAATGGCCGGAGAAGACATAGCGGCCACTGGTTAGGGCCCAGGCATGCACGTGATGCACGTCCTTCACCCCGTCCAGCGCATCGAGCGCATCCGAGACCTCCGACAGGCTTATGTCCGCCGGCGTGCCCTCCATCAGCAGATGCGCGGAATCCCGCAGAATGCCCCAGCTCGCCCAGAGCAGCACGAAGCCGAAGGCCATGCCCAGGATCGGGTCGATCAGCAGGAAACCGGTGAAGTGGATCACCAGCGCCGTCACGATGATCAGCAGGCTGCCGATGAAGGTCTGGATGATGTGCCAGAGCGCGCCCTTCACGTTCAGGTCGCTCTGACTCTGCTTCCAGATCAGCGCCAGCGAGATCACCTCGGTCAGGATGCCGCCGGCCGCCGCCAGCAGCATCGGCGTGGGCGGCAGCTCGATCGGCTGGGACAGCCGCATGGCCCCCATGACGATGACCACCAGCGCCATTGCCAGCAGGAACCCGCCATTGACCAGTGCCCCCAGGATCTCGGCCCGGTACCAGCCGAAACTGCGGTCCTCGTCCGCCGGCCGCCGCGCCAGCCGCGCCGCCAGGATCGCCACCAGCACGCCGCCCACCGCCGAGAAGGTGTGGAAGGCATCGGAGATCACGGCGATCGAGCCGGTCCAGAGTCCGATGCCCATCTCGATGAAGAAATAGATACCCGTCAGCCAAGCGGAGATCGCCATTCCGCGCCCGCTCGAGGGCATGTGACCGGCATGCCCGCTGTGTCCTTGATGTTGAGCCATCGCAAAGCTCCTTTGCTGCATTCCAGGCCTTGGGAGAAGCAGGCGCCCTTGATCTGGGGCTCGACAAGGGCGCCCAACCTGCCTTCAGATACCCCAAGCCCGGATTCTCCGGGCCTGTGGGGGATAAGTGGTGAAGAACGCTTTTCGGCTTCAGTCAGAAAACGAACTTCGTTCCGACCACGAAGTATAGCGCATCGCGTCCTTCACCTTCCTTTCGGGCAAGGTCTCCGGTTTCCCCGAATTTCCGCTCGTAGTGCATCCCGATGTAGGGCGAGACCATTCTGTCCACGAGATCGTAGCTCAGGCGGGCCCCCGCTTCGACTTTCGGTCCCCAGGCTCCGAAACCGGCCCTGCGATCATCCACAAAGGGCAGATCGACTTCGATACTGGGAGTCAGGGTGATCCGATTCGTGATCAATGCCTCATATTCTGCCTCGAAACGTGCAAAAGGTTTGTCGGAGAGAAAAAGGTCGGCATCCACTTCAAACCACTGACGCGTCAAACCCTTGACGCCCAGAACACCATGGACCCGATTGGGCCCGCCTTCGGGTGTGCTCAGCCGAACACCACCAGCAGCATCGAAGAAGGGAGAAATGGGGACCTGCAAACGAGCTTGATTTTCCAGGGTTTCAAAAGCTTTCTCATCAAGCCCGTACTCGCCTTCGCTGCGCCAGACGAACTTGCGCTCGTCGGAACCAGCGAAAGCATCGAAGTCCCAAGCGAAGACATCCTCGTTCTTGCCGAAACGATATTCGAACTGCTCACCCTGAAATCCCCATTGCAGGGGCTCGGCCATGGCCGGGACACTGCCCATTGTGGTTGCCAGGAGAACGGCTCCAAAGAATTGCTTGAGTCTCGCCATGTCAGCCACCCCTCTGACTTGAGAGCCGGCCTATCTGATTTTCCGGGCCGCCTTCTACCACGACCTTGCGGAACATCCCGGCTTCGGCGTGATAAGACAGGTGACAGTGGAAAGCCCATTCACCCGGCGCATCGACCTCGGTTTCCATGTAGACAGTGGTCGCTGGATTGACATTCACGACATGCTTGATGGGATCCCATTTGCCGCTGTCCGTATCCAGAATGGACCACATGCCGTGCAGGTGCATGGGATGGGCCATCATCGTTTCATTCACGAACTTGAAACGGACCCGCTCTCCGTACTGCAGCCGTATAGGATCCGCGTCTTCGTACTTGACCCCGTCAATCGACCAGACATAGCGCTCCATGTTGCCTGTCAGACGGATTTCGATCTCCCGCGTCGGCTCCCGATTCTCATAGAGCGGTTTTTGTGCTTTCAGGTCACTGTAGGACAGGAACTTGCCATCGTTGTACGCACTTGGCAGCAACCCGCTGCCGGGTGCATAGAAGGGATCTTCCTGTTCGGCCTGCCTGTCTCCATGCGCGGAATGGTCCATTTCAGTCTCTTCGCCTGAACCATGCTCCATGTCTCCATGGGAATCGCCCTTCATCTCCGTGCCATCAGGCATGACGTGACTATCGCTCTCGCCTTCTCCTTCCATCATGTCAACATGACCACCGTGATCCATCATCATGTCGGCCATGGTCAAGAGAGGCGGGTCCCGCAGGTCCGGAAGAGGGTTCTTCATCCCTTCACGCGGTGCCAGGGTGCCACGGGCCATCGCCGTACGTCCGACTGATTCAGCCAGAATCGAATAGGGATCGTCCTCCTTGGGTTGTACAATCACATCGTAGGTCTCAGCGACTGACAGACGAAACTCGTCGACAGTCACAGGCTGCACATTGTTTCCGTCAGCCTGGACAACCGTCATTTCCAGACCCGGAATGCGCACATCAAAATAGCTCATGGCCGAGGAGTTTATGAACCGCA
Source organism: Fodinicurvata halophila (assembly GCF_042651425.1). Lineage (NCBI taxonomy): Bacteria > Pseudomonadati > Pseudomonadota > Alphaproteobacteria > Rhodospirillales > Rhodovibrionaceae > Fodinicurvata > Fodinicurvata halophila. Next base: position 101,648 of record NZ_JBHSCW010000006.1, read on the forward strand.
GGCGGACGCGTTCGCCCGGCTCAAACAGCCCTGTCCAGTTCTGTTCCGGTCCCTTGCCATTGATCAGCGGTGTATAACCCTGAACATCCTCGATGTCCGTGGGCATCATCCGCATGTCGCCCCATGCCTGCCGGTCGGCAAGGGTTTCGCCCAAGCCCTTCTGACCGGCGTCGGAGAGGAAATCCATCAGGGTGCGCTGTTGCCGGTTGTAGTAGTCCGACGACATCTTGAGGTTGCGCATGATGCGAGAACCCTGGTGCGGATGCGTATCCGTCAACTGCACCACATACTCCCTGTCATAACGGAAGGGTTCCCGCTTCTCAGGCTCAATGATTATGGCACCATAGGCTCCATCCGGTTCCTGGAAATCGCTGTGGCTATGAAACCAGTAGGTGCCGCTTTGCACGATCGGGAAATTATAGGTGAAGGTTTCTCCGGGAGCGATGCCGTCATAGCTGATACCGGGTACGCCATCCTGATCGGATGGCAGGATCAGACCATGCCAGTGGATTGAAGTCTCTTCGGAGAGGTTGTTCGTCACGTTGATCGTAACCTCCTCTCCTTCCTTGAACCGAAGAATCGGTCCCGGGCTCTTCCCGTTGTAACCAATACCGCTGCGTGTGAAATCACCGGTGTCGATATCGACCGGATCGACCGTCAGGTCGTATGTTTCGGCCAGAGCGCCGCCCGCGAGCAACATGGCCAGGCCGCTTCCAAGCAGACTCGCTCGGAGCATGGAGAATCGTTCCATCGTCAGGTTTTCCCTTGCGAATAGACAAGTCAGGCAGGCTGGGTGCGCTCTCGACGGACCACCCCAGCCTGCTTTCAGGACAGTTCAGTTGGTCAGTTCAAATTCACCGACCATGCCCGAGGCATAGTGCCCCGGCACATTGCAACCGAACTCAAGGGTGACTTCTCTATCCTCGGGGAAGGTCCAAACGACTTCTCCGTTCTCTCCCGGCTCAAGCAGAACACTATTGGGATCGTCGTGCATGCCGTGCCCCATGCTGTCCTGCATTTCCCGGGCGGCTTCCATGTCGAGTCGGTCCACCTTCAGAACACCATGTTCCGTCATCATCATCATTTCTTCCTGATGGTCTGCATGCATGTCCGGTGTTCCGATATTGAACTCATGGACGAGTTCGCCCTCGTTGCGGACATTGAAGCGAACCGTTTCCCCGGCCTCCACGCTGAAGCTCTCGGGCTCGAAGTAGTTGTCGCCCATGACGACCTCTATCGTACGGGATACTGCGGAAGCCTCGCCTTGCTTGCCATGCGGGCCGTCATGCCCACCGCTGTGAGAACCAGCAGCCAGGGCATTGCCGGACAGCAGGGTCACGGACAGCAATAGAGCGGCGAAAGGCCGGGAGCGGACTGTCTTGAACATTATCAACCTCGTTCTTGAAAGCAGGTCATGAAAACCTCGGGCTGAAGAAAAATATTCATCCCGGGTTAGTTGTATGCGTGATGACTGGTTTCAGGAACGAGGTGGGGGGGTAGCCACCTCCAACGCCCGACTGGCCCAAAGAGCTTCATCGCCGGGGTTATGGGTGAGGGTCGTATAAGCGTCCGGAGGGGAGGCTTCACTGTTAGGATTGAACTGAAAGCTGATGCAGTGCCCGATCAAGGTCATGCAACTTTCATATCCCTCGTCATGCAAATTCTGCCCCTCTTGGTCATGCGAGGGAACTTCGCTGGTCTTCGCGTGACCATGCGTGCCTGTATGATCGTGCGTGCCTGCCACGACATCAATATCCGCCTCAGGGAATGCATTCGCAAAAGCGCCTGTCAGCCCAAAGGAAAGCACCAGAAGGAAAATAAATATATAGCGGAATAGCAGCGTAAGCATTTGATGCACTAGACCATCCTTCAGAACCAATATCAAGCTTGAGTCGAGCGCTGAAATGCATTCCGCATAGGTGATAGAAGCTGAGTTGCGACCAACAAGGTTTCGATGATTATCCTGTAGATTTGGTTCAAAATAGACCATCGGTTAACTTGGATAGCCGTGTTGTATCACGCGGAAGCAACGTACACCTTGATCTTTGGGAGCTGATCCAGCCTGTGATTTTGATGGGATACTCGTCCGAAAATCTCGATGATCCGGTCCTTCGACGCGCCGTGGTGGCGCTCACTGAATGGGTACAGGAAGGAAGCCTTACCACACCTCGGTTTGTGACAGTCCCACTGGCCGAAGCGGCCCGGGCGCATGCCATGCTGGAGAGCCATGGCGTGAACGGACGTGTCCTCCTGATCCCATAACGTCCAAAGTGTTCAGCGTAAACATCGCGGCGCTCTATTGCCAGGAAACGGTGCGATCGTCGCGAGGACCCGATTCGCTTGGGCTACTGCAGGCTGTATCATACGAGCAGCCAAAGCGTTCCACTTGATGTATTATTCCTGAATAGATGTTAAAAGCGTCAGCGTGACGCTAATTTCTTCCGAAAGGGATGCAATTGGATCGGCTCGATTGCGACCGGATGTTTGTCGCCGTGATGGAGGCAGGGAGCTTCACCGGCGCTGCCGAGCGACTTGGGTCAAGTTCAGGTCAGGCATCCAAGCTCGTTTCGCGACTCGAATCGGAGCTGGGCGTGCGACTGCTGAATCGTACAACCCGTTCGATATCGCCGACCGAAGCCGGAAAGGCTTATTTCGAGCGACTGCGCCCGCTGCTTGACGAATATGACCACCTTGATGTGTCGGTCCGCAACGCCTCGCAGTCGCCGCGAGGCAGGCTTCGTCTGACGGCCCCACTCTCCTTCGGAGTGCTCGAGCTTGCCCCAGCACTCAACGATTTCGCGCTCCGCTATCCCGAAATCGAGCTCGATGTGAGTTTCTCCGACCGGGTCACAAACGTCGTGGACGAAGGGTTCGACATGGCGGTGCGCATTGGGCGGCCCACAGATTCAAACCTCGTGGTGCGGAAGCTTTGTGATGTGAGAATCGTCATGGTTGGTGCCTGCGCCTACATCGATCGGATGGGCGAACCGAGCACGCCAGACGAACTCGTAAAGCACGACTGCATCATCGACACGAACTTTCGCGAGCCAGGCCGCTGGCCGCTCCGTCCTCCCACTGGAAGCAAGCTGACGGCGCCAGCAAGCGGCCGTATCCGCTACTCCAACGCCGAGGCCTGCCTGCGAGCCGCAGAGGCCGGGTTGGGCCTCGCCTGCGTTCCAAGCTTCGTGGCAGGGGCGTCAATTCGAGAAGGCCGTGTCCGTCGCATTCTGAAGAGCTTCGAGACCACTCCGTACGTCGTTCACGCTCTCTATCCCCACAGCCGGCATCTTGCGGCAAAGGTCCGAGTGCTCATCGACTTCCTCGCCGAGCGCTACCGCGGCACCCCGCATTGGGAAGAGGACTGGGAGCCTTTTCTTCCATAACGGATGCAATCATCTTCCATCCGCCCAGCTTATCATCTGAAGCGAATGAGATCATGTTCTCCAGCAGACGACGCGAATGCGTCACAACCAGGAGAACCAACATGAACATTTCCATTCTCGGAACAGGCAACATGGCCAGTGGCCTTGCCGTTCTTTTCGCGAAAGGCGGTCATCACGTTACGCTCGCCTCGCGCGACCCGTCCCAGGCACGCTCCGTCGCGACCGAACTGGGCAATAACATCCAGGGTGGCCCCCTCGACAGCGCTACGAACTCTGCCGAGTTCGTCGTACTGGCGGTGCCCTTCGACGCGGCTGCGGAAGTCATCAAGGCCGCAGGCGGTCTCGCCGGCAAGGTTGTTATCGATATCACCAATCCGATGACGGCTGATTTTTCGGCCCTGACCCTCGGCCACACGACCAGCGCTGCCGAGGAAATCCAGAAGCTCGCGCCAGCAGCCAAGGTGGTCAAGGCTTTCAACACCGTCTTCGCGTCGGTCTTGAAGAACGGCAGCAAGGTCGCCGGACAGCCAGCGACTGTCTTTGTGGCGAGTGATGATGCCGAGGCTCGCAGCCAGGTTGTCGCCCTCGCCGAAAGCGCCGGCCTCCAAACCCTGGAAACCGGAGCTCTCGCATCCGCTCGCTATCTCGAGCCGGTTGGCGGCCTCAACATCGCGCTCGGCTACGGCCTCGGCCACGGCACCGACATCGCTCCCACATGGCAGCGCGCTGCCTGATCCCACCGATCGAAGGACCAACGCAATGACCTACTCATCTTCTCAGAAAACGTCCCGCCCGTCGTTCCTTCCCGGCGTGGCCAACGCCGATCTCGCAGCCACGATCCTGCGCATCTCGATTGGCATCCTGTTCCTCGCACATGCCGGCCTCAAGCTCTTTGTCTTCACGCCGGCCGGCACCGCGGGCTACTTCGCCAGCCTCGGGCTTCCCGGCCCGCTCGCCTATCTTGTCATCGCGGCCGAGCTCTTCGGTGGTATCACCCTGATCCTCGGTGTCTACAGCCGCTGGGTGTCACTGGCGCTCGTGCCCATCCTGCTTGGATCGATCTACGTTCCGCACGGCGCAGCCGGCTTCTTCTTCTCGAACGAAGGCGGCGGCTGGGAATTCCCCGCCTTCTGGGCAATCACTCTCGTTGTTCAGTCCCTGCTCGGCGATGGCGCCTACGCCCTGAAGCGTGCACGCGCCTGACCTCTGCTGCTGGCCGCGGGCAACGTCCCGCGGCCGCAACCTTCAAAGGAATGCCGCAATGACGACCTTGACCGAATTCTTCGACATGCGTGCCGCGCCGATGCGGATTGGCTCCGTTCGGCTCAAGGTGCGCGATCTCGATGTGGTGGCATCTTTCTACAAGTCTGTCCTCGGCCTCACTCAGCTTGAAACCACGACGGGACGCATCACGCTCGGCCACGATACATCGCCGCTTCTGGAACTCGTCGGGGACCCGGAACTGGCTCCGAACGACCGACGGCAGGCGGGTCTCTTCCATACCGCCTTCCTGATGCCGACGCGCGCCGACTTGGCCCGCTGGCTGGCGCATGCGGTGGCGGCGAGCGTGCCGCTCCAAGGGGCGTCGGACCACATCGTGAGCGAGGCGATCTACCTTGCGGACCCCGAAGGGAATGGCATCGAGGTTTACGTCGATCGTCCTGTCTCCCAATGGCATGGTCCAGCCGGCGAAATCCGGATGCCCACCGATCCGCTCGACACGCAGGCCCTGCTCAGGGCTGCCGATGGGACGAAATGGTCAGGCTTCCCGCAAGCTGGCGTGATCGGCCACGTTCACCTTCAGGTTGGCGACACGGCTGAAGCCGACAGTTTCTACCGGGACGTTCTCGGCCTCGACATTACCACGCGCTACCCGGGGGCCAGCTTCTACGGCAGCGGCGGCTATCACCATCAGCTTGCCGGCAACGTCTGGAACAGTCGCCGCGCCGGGAAGCGCCCGAAGGGCATGGGCGGCCTCGACGCCGTCGAGATCATTGTCCGTGACGCCGAGGACCTCGCAACAATCGCCGCGCGCGCCGAAAGCGCCGGCATCGAAATCAGCAAAGACAGTGGCACCACAACCCTCCACGACCCCTGGGGCACTGCCATCACGCTTAGGAATTGAGGTTACGACGATGCTCATGAACGGAAAATGGGTGGCCAACTGGCACCCGGTGCAAGCCAAGGACGATCAGGGTCGCTTCGTGCGGCAGGTCTCCTCGTTCCGCAACTGGATCACGAAGGACGGGTCGCTCGGGCCGACGGGGACCGGTGGGTTCAAGGCCGAAACAGGTCGCTACCGGCTCTACGTGGCGCTGATCTGCCCCTGGGCCTCGCGTACGCTCATTGCACGCAAGCTGAAGGGGCTGGAGGAGCTGATCGCCGTAACCGTGGTCAATCCCGTGCTGAACGAGCAGGGTTGGGCCTTCGGTGGCTATCCTCGAGCAGAAGACGACCCGCTGCACGGCTCGCAGCATCTGCACGAGCTCTACACCCATGCCGACGATGATTATACCGGGCGCGCCACTGTGCCAGTGCTCTGGGACGAGAAGACCGATACGATGGTCAGCAACGAAAGCGCCGACATCGTGCGGATGTTCAACACTGCTTTCGCCGATCTTGTGCCGGGTCGACCTGACCTTTATCCCGCCGACCTGCGCGCTGACATCGACGCGCTTAATTCCGAGGTTTATGAGCGGCTGAACAACGGCGTCTACAAGGCCGGTTTCGCTTCAACCCAAGCTGCCCATGACGAAGCGGTGGCAGAGGTCTTTTCGATGCTCGATCAGTTGGAAGACCGGCTGACCGGCGAGTTTCTGTTCGGTGACCGTTTCACCGAATCCGACATCCGCCTCTTCGTGACCCTCATCCGCTTCGACACCGCTTATCACGGCCTCTTCAAGACCAGTCGCAAGCGCATAGCCGACTATCCGCGTCTCTCCTCCTACATGGGGCGCGTGCTGCGCCTTCCAGGCGTCCGGGAGACCGTCGATGTCGACCACATAAAGGCTGGATACTATTCAATCAAGGCACTGAACCCGAGCGGAATCGTGCCTGCCGTGCCGGATCACGTGACAGCCCTTCTGGAAGCCTCGAAATGACCCCAGGCAGCCGCATGAAGCGCATCATCTTCCTGCATGGCGTCGGGGGCAGCGGCGCTTCCATGCGCCCGTTGGGCGACCAACTAGGCCTCCCAGTTGACATGCATGCTCCGGACGGTCCAGAGGCCTTCGACATGGGCCCGGGACGACAATGGTTCTCGGTCAAGGGTGTGACGGAAGCAAACCGTCCCGCCCGCATCACGGAGGCCTTGCCAGCCTTCACCGCGATCATCGAACGGTTCGGTGATACGCGTGAGACCCTGCTGATCGGGTTTTCGCAAGGCGCGATAATGGCATTGCATGCGGTTGCAGCGGGGCTGCCGGCCGCGGGTGTCCTCGCCCTATCCGGACGACTGGCCGGGCCCGTTGCCACGCGCGCAGTATGGCCGCCCATCACTTTGATGCACGGCACGGCCGATCCTGTGATGCCACCAGAGATCGCGCGTGCGTCCGATGGGTGGCTTCGAGCGGCAGGAGTAGACCCCCAGTTTCAGTTATTCGACGGGCTGGCCCATGCGATTGATGACCGAGTTCTCGCTGCAATCCGCTTGACCATTCAAGCCGCCTGAACAATCAGGTTTGCAGCCAAACCGTTGAGATAGGGGACGGGCACCAGACAAACCAACAGGCAGGAATTTGCTCATTCTGAGCGCTTTTTGTTTGCGGTAAGAATTCTGCGGTGAGATTCCGCCATGTAATAAGCCCGCGGCAGCTTAAGCTTCAGTTTCTCCTGAGGAATCGGCTTTCTGCTTCTAGTTGACATCGTAGGGGTCGCTGGTTCAATCTCAACCGCGCCCACTATTATACCAAAGGTCATGAGGCGGACAGCCGCAAACGGCAAAGGATTTCCCTTAAGCCATTGACCTAATGCGAAATGTTACAAGCGGACGGGACGGACGGAAGTTTCTATTAGTATTTAATTACCCCCCGGTACCAATAGTCAGCCCTTAAGCTCCCTTACTTGCGCCAACTAATTGATATACATACACAATATTCTTCTCTAGAGTCTATAATAATATGCCGTCCGCCCCGTCCGCCCGAAAATTATACCGCAAGGTCAGTATATTATAGCACTGTCATTGCTGTCCGCCTCCGTCGACTTGCTGACCGCTAGCCTACCATTCGATGCAATCGTTTACTAAATGTAGAAAAAGCAATGTCTCCAAACCTATGAATGGAGTTATTTGGCCTTCGCACTCTTTCCTTGTTCTGTGCCGTAGCTATTAGCGCTCATAGCATCGGCCAGCCGGTTGCCGATAAGGTTCGCTGCCTGCTGAACTGGATCTGCCGCAAGATGAGCATATCGCGCTGTTGTCGCGGCTTGCTGATGCCCGAGAAGCTTCCCGATTATTGGCAAACTGAGTCCGGCTCCAGCTGCTACGCTGGCAAAGCTGTGCCGCAAATCATGCAAGCGTACGTCTGTCATCTCTGGAGGAAAGGGATACTTCTTGCCCAATTGGTTTTCGAGGGTAGTGCGACATTCTTCCAAGGAAGGCAAACACCCAAGCTCTTCCCATTGTCGGGCTACAACACGTGACACCTTGGGATCCTCACATTGAGCCCACAGGCAGACAGTGGCCATTTCTCGCAGATGGTGCCAACTTTTCTTGATCGTCTGAACGGGAGCATCGGGCACACTGGGCGATGGCAAGACATACGTCTCGTTTGCTGTGTCTCGCATGTCACGCAAGAGTGCAAGGGCAGGTGCAGGAAGAAAGACCTCCCTCGCTCCGGTTTTGCTGTCGCTTAACCGAAGAACCTGGCGCTCAAAGTCCACGTTCTCCCACTGCAGACTGAAAACCTCAGAAGCCCGGCAGCCGGTGAAGACCAAGAGCCGAACCGCAGCAATTGCCACGGAGGAGCATTTCCTTTCAATCTCCGCATAGGCCAATGCATCTCCCAAGGCAGCCTGCTCAAGCGTAGAAAGGTAACGTTCCCTCTGCTCCTCAGAGTAACGCCGTATACCCTTGCAAGGGTTAACCCAGTCGGACTTGACTGAGCGAAGATCATCCTCAGCGAAGCTGAACATCTTGGAAAGACAGGCCAGGGTTCGATTGGCGTAGTAGGGAGTCGAATGCATGGACTGATGGATGCGGTTTATATCCTGCCTGGATACGGTCGCGGCTTTCAACGCACCTAGTTTGGGCTTGATCTTTTTGTCGATAAGAGCGCGATCTTCCTCAACACTCCGCTGTTTCTTATGAAGGGCCGCATGTTCCTTAAGGTAACGGGCAGCCAGTTCCGAAACTGTTTCCGCCTGTCTCTCCTGATCCCTTTTCTCTGCTGGATCTTCACCTTCTTGAACTGCAACTAACCACGCAGAGGCTTTCTTTCGAGCCTGTTCGACCGTCATAAGTGGATAGGTCCCAAAGCTACGCCGTCTTTGACGTCCTCCAGGCGTACGGTACTGAACAAGGTAAGAGCGCCGGCCACTTGGAGCGATCCGCAAACCAAATCCATGTAAGTTGTCATCCCAGAGGAACTGGTCCTTGTCACCAAGGGACGTGGCCTCAATCAGCCGCTTTGTGAGCTTCGCCATATATGCTTGCCTTCTGCAGTTACTGGAAAGCGCTAAGCTCTCCGTCAATGTGTCCAGACCACAGATTATAAAGTTTGGAAGCAAATTGGAAGCATTTCATATATAAACTGATAGCAAGTGGGATTAACAAATAAGAGTATTGCGTTGACATGAGTATCTTCTAACATACTGTTATTATTTTGTTTTTATAATGTGATATGCGCTGATATAAACCAATATCACTAAAGATGTAGCTCACAGCAATAAGCGGTACACTGATTCGTAATCAGTAGGTCGAGTGTTCGAATCACTCCGTCGGCACCATTCTCTTCTTATTTCAATAAGTTAAACGCAGTCGCCTCGTGGCGCTGGACGTGGATACCACATACCCGCTGCCGGAGAAATTGCAGCCGAGTCCTCTGCGGTCTGTTGCTTGCTGAACCGGAGTTCAAGGCGACTTGCCTGGTTCCGGCATTCCCCTGAAAGCAGGGCTCTCACAAGCGTCACCTCGACACTGTTCAGCTTATTGCCCGGGAAAGAGCTGCCCGTGCAATGGCATCCTTACGTCGCATCGGCGCGCGCGACTGTGTTGCGCCCGCGGCTTTCAAGCCAGATCAGGGTGAGTTTCATTGCGGCCATGGCGAACAGCACCAACAGCATGATGCAGACCGAGAAGGCGGCGGCCTGAGTCGTGAAGCCCGCCTGGTCAAGCCGCAACACCGATACGGCGCCCACGCTGAGCGACGGCGTGATCAGGAAGATCACGGCCGACAGCGTTACCATCGAGCGCATGAACAGGAAGAAGAACACGGCCACAAGTGTCGGCAACATGATCGGCAGGATCGCGTCGCGCAATCCCTGAAAGGGACTGCCGCCCAGGCAGGTGACGGATTCTTCCAGCGATTTGGGCACGGTCCTGATGCCGGCCACCATCGTCAGGAATCCCTGCGAATGGTAGTGATAGAAATTGCAGAAGGCGATCAGCAGTGCCGAGCCATAGAGTGCCCCCATGACCGTCCCGCCGACATTGAACGACAGTACATAGGACAGACCGAGCACCAGGCCCGGCACCCCCACAGGCACGATCGCCAGCAGATAGACAGCCTTGGCCGCCGCGCGCGGCAGGCCGCGTTGTGCCAGGACCAGGGCGAACAGGAGCACCACGCCGATCACGGCCGCTTGCGTGGACACCAGAAGGGAGGTCCAAAGCGGCGTGTAGCCCCCTTGGGTGGTGATGTTGTAATTGTCCAGGGTGAAACTCATGCGATAGGGCCAGAGTTGGACGAAGCTGGCATAGACGACCGTTGCGACGACCGCGATCAGGAAGAAGCCGGTAAAATGGCTGACGAATCCCAGCGGGATATCGCGGGTTGCCAGGAAGTTCCGGCGCACGGGAATGGCGCTCTCCGAGCCACCGCCGAATTGGCGCTGCGAGGCCACCTTCTCGATATAGAAGGCGACCCCCGTCGGGATCAGCAGGAAGATTCCGATCACCGCACCCATGTTGAAGTTCATCTGTCCCACGACCTGGGAATAGATCTCGGTCGCCAGCACGCGGTAATCCCCGCCAATGACGGCCGCGTTGCCGAAGTCGGTGATCGTCACGGTGAAGACAACGAAAGCCGCGCTCAGCAGGCCGAACTTGGCATTCGGCAGCGTGATGTCGACAAACCGGCGCCAATTGGACGCCCCCATCACCATGGCGGCATCGTAATAGCGGACATCGGAATGCCTGAGTGACGCCTGGATGATCATCACGGCCTGGGGCAGGGCATACATGCTGTTCGCGATCACGAGGCCCCAGAGACCGTATATCTGCATGTCCCAGCCTGTCGCCTGGTTCACCAGGCCATTGCGCCCGAACAGGAACAGCAGGCCCAATGCCTGCACAAGCGACGGAGCCAGGAGCGGCAGGAGCAGGGCGAGCGTGATGATCGCCTGGCCTATGATCGTTGTGCGCTGGAGCATATAGGCAATCGCGAACCCCAGCAGGATACAGACAGCGGTGGTGATCGAACTCATCACCAGGCTGTTCGCAACGACGCCCGGTATGTGCGACATGGCGATGACGCTGGCGTAGTTACCGAGCCCCAGCGATCCATCGCCCTGCTCAAAACTGCGATGGACCACCAGGACCAGCGGGTAGAGAAAGAAAAGTGCAAGTCCCAGCATCGGAACGATGAAGGACACCGCATGAAGCAGCTTAGCCTGAAACACGCTGCCGCGCACGTTGGAGGCACCTCCTGCGCGATGTGTTGCCGGCTGACGGGACGGCTGCATCGATTTCACGCGCGGACCCATGTTCCCGCATCCGGCTGTATCTCGAAGGCCACGCGATCACCGGCCTGAAACCGGCCATCGCAGTGGACCTCGGAAACCAGGTGCTGATCGCGCCACTCCACCGTGATCCGACTGATATTGCCCAGAAAGGTGATCTGGGCGACCGTGGCCTCGCCATCGCCTTCCGGGCGCAGGCCAATCTGTTCCGGGCGCAGGGCCAGGAGCTGCGTCTCCGCATCTTCAGGCTTGTGCGCCAGCAGGTGTGGGGACAGCTGGGCTGCCGTCTGTTCGTCCAACAGGTTGCTGATGCCGACGAAATCGGCAACGAAGCGTGTCTGCGGCGCGCTGTAGAGCTCCTGGGGCGTGCCCACCTGTTCGATCCGCCCATCCTTCATGCAGACGATCTTGTCTGCCATCGTCAGGGCTTCTTCCTGATCATGGGTGACCATTATGGTTGGAATGCCGAGCCGTCGCTGCACATCGCGGATTTCAGTGCGCATTTCCGCGCGAACGCGCGCATCAAGCGCGGAAAGCGGTTCGTCGAGCAAAAGAAGGGCGGGATCGACGGCCAGTGCCCGGGCAATGGCGACGCGTTGCTGCTGGCCGCCTGACAGTTCATGGGGATAGCGTGCCGCCAGTTCCGGAAAGCGCACCAGTTCCATCAGCTCGCGCACCTGGGCATCGATCTCGTCACGGGGCCATTTGCGGATCTTCAGCCCATAGCCGATATTCTCGGCCACGGTCATGTTCGGAAAAAGGGAATAGGACTGGAAGACGATGCCGAAGCCCCTGTGCTGGGCGTCGATCTCGCGCAAATCCCGCTCCCCCATTCTCAGGGTTCCTGAATCGAAAGGTTCGAGCCCGGCAATGATACGCAGCAGTGTTGTCTTGCCACAGCCGCTGGGGCCCAGAAGACAGACGAATTCATTGCTGCCGACCTCCAGGCTGACGTTGTGCAGCGCCTGGAATTCACCGAAGAATTTCGAGACGTCCTGAATGGTAAGGTGCATTGGAAAAAGGGTCCTGAAGAAAGCCCTCCGCGGCCCGGCCGCGGAGGGTGGCATCTCATGCAGGAATTATCTGCCGACGGTTTCACGCCACCGGTTGATAATTGCCTCGCGCTCCTTGCCGGATTTCGCGAAATCCATCGGGAACAGCACGTCGTCGAGATTTTCGGGCAGGTTGGCATCGTCCGCCAGCGGCGAGCGAGCGACCCCCGGAATCGTCACGACGGCCTTGTACTCGGAATAGGTCGAGGTTGCACTGTCCGAAAGCGTCCAGTCCAGGAAGCGCTTGGCGTCCTCGGCATTGTCCGTTCCGGCCATCAGGCCATTGGCCTCGAGTTCATAGCCGGCGTAATCCTCGGGAATGACCATTTCCAGCGGATACCCCTGGGAAATGCCCTGCATGGCCACGAAGGAAAGGGATGCGCCCACAGTGTACTCTCCGACCTGGGCCATGCGGCAGGGCCGCGACCCGGATGTCGTGTACTGCGCCATGCTTGAATCGAGATCCTCGATCAGCTGCCAGCCCTCTTCTTCACCTAGCCCCTGCAGGATCGCAGCCACCATCAGGTATCCCGTACCTGACGAGCCTGGGTCCGGCATAACGACTTCGCCCTCGAAGGTCGGATCCAGCAGGTCGGTCCATGTCCGGGGCATCTCGGCGCCGATTTCCTCGAGGCGGGGCTTGTTCACGCAGAAAGCCCCCATGTAGCCGACCGGCGCGAACCAGCGATTGTCATCGGCCTTGTACTGATCGGCCAGTTGATCGAGACCGGCCGCTTCGTAGGGTTCCAGCTGGTCGCCGATTTGTGGGTCGAGAATATTCGTCACGGCGAAGCCCCAAAGCACATCGGCCTGGGGATTGTCAGCCTCGGCAATCAGCCGGGCCCCCAGGTCGCCTGTCGACAGGCGGAGCGCTTCCACCTCGATGTCGGGCAGGGCTTCCTTGGCCGCTTCCAGATAGGCAGCGACTTCCTCTTCTTCCAAAGCCGTATAGACGGTGATTGTGCCGGCATGGGCCGAGCCGATCATGGCAAGCCCGGTCGCAGCGCCGGCAATCCATTTCAAGTATCGAAGCGTCATGAAGGTAGCCTCCTGTGTGTGAGTTATTGATCGTTTCCGAAAACGGTAGCGCATCCCTGTGATTGTGGCAAGATGTGGAAATGTGTAAAAATTTGCCATATGAATCCACGGCCTGTAACAGGAGGACCCATCAATGACACCGGATTTGCCGCAGAAGGATGCTGATCATTGGATCGAGATCAGGGATTTCGCGGCAGACCTCGCACAGAGGGCCGGGCACCTTGCCCTGGATTACTTCCGTCAAAGGCTGGAGATTGAACTCAAGGACGACGACAGCCCGGTGACAAAGGCGGACCGTGAAGTCGAGCGCCTGCTGCGGGCCGGGATCTGCGAACGCTTCCCAGCACACGCCATCCTGGGCGAGGAATTCGGGCAAACGGGGATGAACAGGGATTTCACCTGGGTTGTCGACCCCATAGACGGGACGCGCAGCTTCATAACCGGCTGGCCGATCTGGGGGACATTGGTGGCGCTGATGCAGAACGGCAGGCCAGAAGTCGGCGTGATCGAAATGCCGGCTCTCTGCGAGCGCTGGATTGCCCTGCGCGGCCACGGCGTCCTTTTCCAGGATGCCTCAGGCCGTGCCTCTCGCGCGGCAGTGAGTGGTGTCAGGGGGCTCTCCCATGCCCGGTTCTACACCACGTCGCTGCTCTTTTTCGAAGGCGAGACCCGTCAACAAGTGGAGACTATAGCGCAAGCCTCGCATACGGCGCGTTTTGGCGGCGATTGCTATATCTACGGGCTGCTGGCGAGCGGGCATGTCGACCTGATCGTCGAGAACAAGTTGCTGCCCTATGATTTCCTTGCCACTGTTCCCGTGGTGGAAGAGGCTGGCGGCGTCATCACGGACTGGTCGGGGCGCAACATTGATGCGGACTCGGACGGAAGGGTCATTGCGGCATCGACCCCCGAACTACACGCAAGCGCACTGGAGATGTTGAGCCATTGAAGTCAGGGGAAACCTGGATACGGCGGGTTCGGCAATAGGAAGCAAGGCAATCCATGTGGCAGGAAGAACGCCGCCAGAGGATAAGGTCCCTCCTTTCCACCTTTGGCCATGTGTCTGTGGACCAGGCAACGAGCGAGTTCGGTGTCTCACGCGAGACAATCCGGCGCGACCTCCTGGAAATGGAGGCACGCGGAGAGCTGAAACGCATGCACGGTGGGGCAATTGCGCTCGAGGAAGACCGAGAAGCCCCCTATACCGTGCGCAGTTCCGTGCGGGTAAAGGAAAAGCGCGCGATCGCCGCCTGCGCCGCGCGGTTGGTTGAAAGCGGACAGACACTGTTCCTGGACGCCGGAAGTACAACCTCGATCTTGTCGGAACGCCTTTCCGGCCTCAGCGGACTGACCGTCATCACCAATTCCCTGAATGTTGCCAGCAACATGACCGAGCGGGAGGGAACAGCGCTCCTGGGCAACAGGACCGTGCTCGTTGGCGGCGAATTCAATTCAGATCCGCCAGCGACCTTCGGTGATGTGACAATCAACGAGATCGGGCGCTATCAGGCGGACTGGGCACTGCTTTCACCTTTCGGTCTTGATTCGCGAAAGGGGGCAACAAGTTTTGATCCGCACGAAGCGGAAGTTGCCCGCAGCATGATCGCCAATGCATCCAAGACTGTCATATTGGCCGATCATTCCAAGATTGGCGTGCTCAGCCGGTTTGCCTACTGCACGGTCTCCGAGATCTCTCACATCGTCGTGGATGCAAAAGCACCTCAACGGCCTGACTTCGGTGCTGTTCAAGCCTTGGCGGAAAACGTGATCATTGGAACGCAATAGGCAGAAAGAGTTTAGGTTGTCGTGATGCGACTCGCCCGGTCAAGCTGACGGGGATCCCGAGGCCGGGAGTCCTGCTATCGGGAACGCCCGACAGCTCACTTGCCCGCAAGAGGATTCATGCACGAGAGCGGAAAAGCCATGCCCCGCCTCTCGAGCGGAGCCGCCATCAGGAGCCCATGCGGCCTCTCGCGGCAAACAGCTGGTTCTCGGGGCAACCCATTTGAAATTGGGCCTTTCGGCTGGACTTTGTCCGTTTGCCAACGATAGTTTGCGTACAGAACGTGCGGAATAAAGGACAAAGCAGTCAATTCAGATGCAGGACGCCTCAAGCTCCCCTGGCCGAAAAACCGCTCAGACGGTCAGCGAAAGCAGTGGGCGACTGGTCACCGTGGACGCGCTGCGCGCCATCGCCCTGCTGGGTATCCTGATCATCAACATTCGCAGCATCAGCGGCCTGGATTTCCTGAACGCGGAAACCCTGGCGACGGTCCAGGGCGGGGCGGACCGCCTGGCCGCCACCACCCTGGCCGTCCTGGTCAAGGGCAAGTCGCTTTCGGCCTTCTCGTTTCTCTTCGGGTTCAGCTTCACCCTGTTCCTCGACAGCTGTCTCAGAAGCGAGCGGCCCTTCCTGCCGCTCTACCTGCGGCGACTTTTCGTGCTGCTGTGCTTCGGCCTGATCAACGCGGCCTTCTTCTACTGGGGGGACATCCTCATCAACTACGCGGTTCTGGGCGTGCTGCTGCTGATCGCCCTGCGCCTGCCCCAGCTGCCTGTCCTCGTGCTTTCCCTCGTGCTGCTGCTGGTTCTGCCGACCGTCATGGCCCTGAGCGACATGCCGGTGGCCGATCCCGGCATGATGTACGAAGGCCTGAAGTCGCTTGCGGCCTACAGCGACCCCTCCTTCTGGAGAACGGTGGAGCATAACCTGGAACGCTTCTTCGGACCGTCGGAGGAGATGTCCGTGGTCCGCCTGTGGCGCTATACGGACATCCTGGGGCTGTTCCTGCTGGGGCTCTGGACCGGCCGGGCCGGCGTGCTGCATGACGTCTCGCGGCATCGCCGGTTTCTGATCTCAGTGGCCGCCGTGGCAATTCCCGTGGGACTCTTCATGGAACTCTCGCGCGCCCTGGCCCCACCGGAAAGCCCGCCCCAGGCCGCCTTCATGGCCGGCACGCCCGTGCTCGCCATGGGCTACATTGCGGCAGCGGCCCTGTTGCTCAACCTGGCTTCGGCCGAACCTGTTCGCCGGTTCTTCGCTCCGGCCGGCAAGATGGCACTGACTGTCTATCTGATGAGCGGCCTGGCCGGCGAGATCATCTTCTACGGCTGGGGATTCAACCTGATCGGCGAAGTGGGAACGATGGGGGTCCTGGGGATCTCCATCCTGGTCTATGCCGGGCTTCTGGGCTTGTGCCATCTCTGGCTCAGGCCGTTCCGCTACGGCCCCTGGGAGTGGCTCTGGCGCTGCCTGACCTACCTGCAGTGGCTGCCGATCAGGAAGTAGGCTCCT
The DNA here is from genome assembly GCF_042651425.1 of Fodinicurvata halophila. Classification (NCBI taxonomy): domain Bacteria; kingdom Pseudomonadati; phylum Pseudomonadota; class Alphaproteobacteria; order Rhodospirillales; family Rhodovibrionaceae; genus Fodinicurvata; species Fodinicurvata halophila. Next base: position 118,312 of record NZ_JBHSCW010000006.1, read on the forward strand.
CGACAATCGGGGGAGCCAGGCCTGGCCCCACGGCTTCGCCGCAGACGGTGTCCGCCGTGCCGGCTGCTCCCCCGGGCAGATTCTGGAGGAAGATGCGACAGGTATTGCGTCCGGCGATATTGCGAATGACGTCCTCCTCGAAGGGCTCCGGGCGTTGCCGCATGATGGCGGTCAGGGTGTTCAGCTCTGTCACGCCGATCAGCGGCGTGACAGAACCATCATAGTCCGATCCATAGGCAATGTTCTGCGAGGGCGGCAAATTCATCTCCTCAGCAATTTCCATGATATGTGCCATGGCATCGGCGATGCGCCAGGGGTTGTCGCCAACGGCGCGTGTCCAGAAACCGACGCCGATGACACCGTTGTTGCGCAACACGTGACGGATATCCTCGTCACTGAGATTGCGATCCGGGTTGCAGGGTGGCGCACATCCCTCCTTGATACCGGTGTGCGAAATGACGAAGGGACTGTGCAACAGGTCGGCCGCCTCGCGCAGGCCGTCCTGGGAGATGTGCGCCAAGTCGATCATCATGCCCAGGCGCTCGGCCTCCAGCAAAGCGACCCGACCATGTTCGGTCAGACCATAACGCTCCTCCCCCTCGTTAGAGCCCGAAAGGTTGTTGTCGAAGCGATGCACCGGGGCGAACAGGCGTACGCCCGCCTCGAACAGCTCGCGAACCTCGGCCTTCACCTGCTCGTTGGTCTTGCCGTCGCCACCGATCCAGTGCGCCCCTTCCACGCCAAGGATACCCCCCACCACGGTTTCGCCCTGCTGGCGCCGCAGAATGAGCTGGCGCAGGTCCTCGGCCGTCTGGATATGCATTAGCTCGGCAGTGTCCTCGGCCTCGCGCGAGCGTGCCACGGCATCCTTGAAGCGATCGATCTGATAGAAGGCCCGCCCCCGTGAACTGAAGGCAGGCCGGCCCTGCAGGGCCGCCAGCACGGCCGCCATGTTGAGGCCGTCGCTGCTCACCGACTCGCTCCAGGGCATCTTGAGCGGGCTCATGGTTACCATGGTGAAGACCTGGAGGGCCACGTTGCCCTCGACCAGGCGCGGCACATCCACGTGCCCGGCGTAGGCACGGGTCAGCAGGTCCCGGTTCCATTTGAGGGTATCGGCATGGAGGTCGGCCACGAAGAGGGATTCGTGAAGCGCGGCATCCTCGGGGGTCATGATGGCCTTTTCCAGTCCCGGGGCCGGCTTGTTCATCTGCCTGTCGTAGATTTCGATGATCGACTGGCAACTGACCATGCTCATCGTAAGACCCAGAATGGCGAGAACAGCAATCCAGTACTTCAGTCCCCGCACACGCAAGGTCCTTCCTGTCCTGATTCCAACATGGCGCAACACAAGAACAAAGACTGTGGCATCTGTCCAGATTATCCAGCCCTTGCAAACAGGATTGGCTGTACTGACGTAACAAATGATACACTACACGCTATTCTCCGGTGAATCTGATCAGATCATACAGTTGCCGATCACAGGAGCCACGGGGCCATGGCGAACATCACCGAGCGCATCCGGCGAGAAATGAGCCAGTTCACGCGCACCGAACGGCGCATTGCTCATGTCCTGCTCTCGAGTTACCCGGCGGCCGGCCTGGAGACGGTGGCGCAATTCGCGGCCCGGGCCGAGACCAGCGGCCCCTCGATCCTGCGCTTCATCGGCAAGATCGGCTTTCGTAGCTACGCTGAGTTCCAGCAGCAGCTGCGCGAGGAGATTACGGCCGTCCTCCAGTCCCCGCTGACCCGCTCGCGCGCCGGGGAAGAGCAGGAGGACAGCGCCGAAGTGCGGATCAGCGCGTTCGGCAGCAGGATCATCGAGAACATCACCAAGGCACTCGAACTCCTGGACGAAAATACCGTCGAGGCCATTACCACCCTGCTCGCCGATGACCGTCGGCCCGTCTACCTGATCGGCGGACGTTTCAGCCGGGCCAACGCCCAGTGGATCTATCAGTTCCTGCGTGAAATGCGGCCCCGCGTGCACCTTGTGGACGGCCAGCCGTCGACCTGGGTGGATCACCTGGTGGACCTGGATCGCCGTTCGGTTCTCATCCTCTTCGACTACCGACGCTACCAGGCAGACGTGAAGAGCTTTGCCGAGCAAGCCGTGGCCCGCAAGGCAACGGTGGTGGCTGTCACCGACGAGTGGATGTCCCCGGCAGCCGCTCTGGCCGATTACGTGATCACGGCCCCGGTGGCCGTGCCCTCACTGTTCGATTCCTCCATCGCCAGCCTCATGCAGATGGAGGCGATCATCGCCCGTCTCGGCGAACGCCTGGGAGCCAGGGGACACAAGAGAATCGCCGAGATCGAGCAGGCGCGCTTCGCCCATGAAGGACAGGAGCGCTCCTCTCCAGCCACTTCGGAAGGCGGAGAGAAGGTGCTGTCACACCAGCAGAAAACCTCCTAGTGGGCCTCGACATGCCTGAATTCACTGTCACCCGTCAGGGATTATGACCAAGCTGAGAACACCCTTCGCTCAAGCCTGTGATGTAGAAGACGCGGCCTGACACGAAAATTTGGGAGGTACTGTTGTGTTGTTGGACGACTATAACACGTTCTGTGCGTCCCTCCCGCAAACCACTCACGTGGTGCAATGGGGTGGTGCCCACGTCTGGAAGGTTGGCGGTAAAGTCTTTGCCATCGCGGGGTGGGGTGATCGCGATACGCTTGGCGTCACATTCAAGACCTCGGATGCGTCCTACGATATTCTAAGGGAACAGCCCGGGCTGCGCCCCGCACCCTATCTCGCTTCACGCGGGTTGAAATGGATCCAGAGACTGACTTCAGAAACGATGGATGATGCTGCACTGCGGGATTACCTGCGCGAAAGTCATCGGATCGTGGCCTCGGGCTTACCCAAGAAGACACGTCGGGAGCTCGGGCTTGCGGAGGATTGAATTCGGCGTAACGGGCTCTGCTTGAGGTCGAATCAACATTTATCGCCTTCATAATATTGTGTTGCCATATGGAACTCTTCTGGAACTCTTCGCTGCCCGTGGTGCAGGCATCAGCCGGCAGACCATGCGGAAACCGCACTCCGCACAGGCTCGCTCGAGTGATCCGGGCGGCGATGGAAGCGCGATCTCTATATCGGGTAACTGCGGGAGGCCCGATTACTCCTGCAAATCTTTCAAATGAACCAATCTAACAAGTCTGGTTAAAACCTTTTGTTCTGACTTATTCAGGACCCAGTTTGGTATGAACTGATTTCACCTGTACAATCATGCAACGGGAGGAGGTTGGATGTCCCGACGAGTCTATGATCTCCCGCCGTTGACGGCACTGGCTGCCTTTGAAACGGCGGCGCGCCATCTCAGCTTCAAGAATGCAGCCGTGGAGCTGAACGTGACGCCGGGCGCAGTCAGCCACCAGATCCGGGCCCTGGAGGAGGAGCTCGGAGCCTCCTTGTTCGTGCGCCGCCATCGCGGCGTCGATCTGACGGAGGAAGGCGATCGCCTGTTCTCCACGCTGGCTGAGAGCTTCGTGCGGATCTCGCAGAGGCTACGGGAGATTCGGCAGCGCAATGAGGAGACACGGGTGACAATCGGCGCGAGTTCGGCCGTGGCAAGCCTCTGGACGGCCAAACTGCTGGCCGGCTTCTGGCATGAACATCCCGACATCACCGTCGACCAGCTTGTCTCGGACACGAGCTTTGGCATCGCCCCGGAACTGGACATGTTCATCCGCTACGGCCGTGACCCGAACACGGCCTGGGACCAGCATGCGCTCTATCGGGACGTGCTGGTGCTCCTGGCCAGCCCGGAACTGGCCAGGTCGTTGCAAGCACCCTCGCTGGAAACCCTTGCCGCCCAGCGTCATATCTACCTGGATTCCCCCGACCAGAGCTGGACCCGATGGAGTGACTGGTTCGGGGCATTGAACTGCACGCTGCCCCAGAAGCAGGGCGTTCGCGTCAACAACTACATGATCGGGCTGTATGCCGCGATGGACGGGTTGGGATTGATACTCGGCTGGCGACGTCTCGTTGATCCGATGATCAGGCGCGGCGAGTTGGCCGTGGTCAGCCACTACTCTGTCCCGGCCCCGCATTGGTTCTATCTCGTGACCCGGCCGGAGGGCGAACTCTCCGAGGCCGCCCGCAGTCTTCGCGATTGGCTCATCGAGGCTCTGAGCGAGCCGGACGCGCGGGAAGGCTGAGTTTCCCTGCGATCCCTGCGGCCGGATGCATCTCCCCAGCCACGGCTAGAGCTGCAGGACCAGCCGCTCGGATTTGGCGCGGGAAACGCACACGCACATGAACGCGTTCGTCTCCTGCTCGTCGGGGGAAAGCACGCCGTCGCGATGATCGACCTCTCCGTCGACGACATCGACCATGCAGGTCCCGCAGAGCCCTTCATGGCACCCGAACTCGACCGGGACCCCATGCTCGCGGAGCACGTCGAGAATGCTCTCCTCGGGACCGATTGTGAGGACCTTCCCGCTCGCCTGGAGCTCGACCTCGAAGCTGTCGTTCGGGGCCTGGGCGAAGGTCGCCGCGGCCGCGAAACGCTCGAAACGTATGGCCCCACCACGCAGTTCGCTGCCGGTGTTCAGCACCTCATCCAGCATCGGCTCGGGGCCGCAGACGTAGACGTCGCCGCCGACCGGCAGTGTCTGCATCACGGCGGCGATGTCGAAGCGGCCGTCAGTCTCGCTGCAATGGAGATGGTAGCGTTCGCCCAGATCCATTTGGCGAAACTGCGGGTCCATGGCCGCGTGGTCCTGTGAGCGGACGACATAGAAGACGCGAAAGTCTGCACCGGAGAGCTGGAGTTCCCGCACCATGGGCAGGATCGGGGTAACGCCAATGCCGCCCGCAATCAGGGTGATGTGCTTGCGGGTCTCCGCCAGCGCGAAATTGTTGCGCGGGCCGCCGATCTCGACTTCGTCGCCAATGCGAAGCGCATGCATGGCAATCGAGCCGCCGCGTCCCTCCGGCTCATGCTTGACGGCGATGTCGAACCACCGGCCCTCAGTATCCCAGCTGCACAGGGAATATTGCCGCACAAGGTCGGGCGCGAGGCCGATATCCACATGGGCCCCAGGCTCGAGACAATCCAACTGGCCGTCGAGGACCTGAAAGCGCAAGCCTGCAACCTCACGGCTAAGATCGGTCTTCTCAATCAGTCGCGCACGGTGCGAGTTCACTTTCACCTCCTCTCGGCTTTTCCGGGTCGCAAACGTCTGCCGTCTGCGCCCGCCAAGGGTCGGGCCGGGATCTGGCCAGCTTGCCCACCATGTCACCCTCCGCGATCTCAGGCATACATCGGGCCAATCCCCAGCCGTCTTCAAGGTCGAAAAATCTCAAATGGAGGTGAGTTCAACTCACTCACTCTACACGCAGGCACAAGAGGCCACCCGAACTGAAATTGAATCGGCCACTTCCTTCCTGTAATTTGTAATACAAGCCACGGGAAGACACGCAGCTACTGCCCTGCTCTCCCTCCCCAGACCTTCCCTGAAGCATTACAGGTTACCTGAACTCACTCCCTGTTGAGTCCTTCTGATATTGAGCAGGCTAGATACGGCTTCCAGTATCGAGGAAGACTGCGTCAAGGGAGAGAACCCATGAACGTACATGCCCGGCTTGGATCCGTGTTGACCACGCTCGATGCCGCCCGTGGTCTGCCGAACGAACATTACGTCGACCCCGGTATCTTTGCCGAAGAGAAGTGGTCGGTCCTGTTCGCCAACTGGTCGGGCATCGGGTTCGGCAAGGACGTTCCCGCCGCCGGCGATGCCAAACCGGTCGATTTCCTCGGCATGCCGCTGCTGATCGTGCGCGACCGTGACGGCAGCATCAGGGTCTTCCAGAACACCTGCCGTCACCGCGGCATGACCCTGGTCCCTGAACCCACCAGGGTCCGGGGCGTCATCCGCTGCCCCTACCACAGTTGGTGCTATGGCCTGAACGGCGAGCTTCGAACGACCCCGAATGTCGGTGGGCCCGGGCAGAACACCCACCCGGACCTGAACACGGCCGACCTGGGCCTGATCCAGATACGCTCCCATGTCTGGCGCGACGTCATCTTCGTCAACATCGACGGCCACGCGCCACCGTTCGAGGAGGTTCACGCCGATCTAATCAAGCGCTGGAGCGAATTCGACCAGGAACTCCACCACGGAGGCGCGGCCTCCTCCCTCCAGCTCGATGTCCGGGCCAACTGGAAGCTGGCGGTGGAGAACTATTGCGAAAGCTATCACCTGCCTTTGGTGCACCCCGGCCTGAACAGCTATTCCAGGCTGGAGGATCACTACAACATCGACCGGTACGGGCATTGTTCCGGGCAGGGAACCCGCGTCTATCGCCAGCTGACGGACGAGAACGGAACCGCCATGCCCGACTTCGCAGGTCTAAGTGACTCGTGGGACGAAGGCGGCGAGTATATCGCCGTCTATCCGAACGTCCTCTTCGGCGTGCAGCGCGATCACGCATTCGCCATCGTGCTCGACCCGGTGGACTGCGAGCGCACGATCGAACAGGTCGAGCTTTACTATGCGGTCGAGTCCGCAAAAACGCCGGAGCTCGACCATCTCCGCCGCAGGAATGCCGAGTTGTGGAAGACCGTCTTCGAGGAGGACATCTTCGTGGTCGAAGGTATGCAGAAGGGCCGGCACGGAGAGTTCTTCGACGGCGGCTGCTTCTCTCCGGCCATGGACGGGCCGACGTACAACTTCCACCGCTGGGTCGCACTCCAGGTTGAGAAAGGCCGCACACCATGACCACTTTCCCGAGGGCAGGCTTGGCGCAAAACTTCGTGGCCGGCCACTGGGCAGAGGGCGACGAAGGCGGGGTCGTCGCCATAGAGGATCCAGGTACGCAGGAACACCTCGCCAATTGCGCCTGTGCCGGAGAGGCGTCGGTGGCCCGTGCCCTGGACGCCGCGCGCGCAGGTGTTGAACGAGGCAGCCTAGCGGACATGCCCCCGGCGGAGCGCGCCGCGCTCATGCACAGGATCGCGGCCGAGATTCGCGCCATTGCCGGCGAGGCCGGCGAAATGCTCTGCCGCGAAAGCGGCAAGACGCTGGAAGCAGCGCAGGGCGAGTTCGAGGAAGCGGCCCAGTACTTCGCGTATTACGGCGGCGTCGCGGACAAGATCGAGGGGAAGTCGATCCCGCTCGGCCCCGGCTACCTCGACTACACGCTGTACGAGCCCTACGGCGTCTCCGCCCAGGTCGTGCCCTGGAACTTCCCGGTCGCCCTCGCCGCGCGTTCCCTGGCACCGGCACTCGCTGCCGGAAACTCCGTCGTCGTCAAGTCGCCGGAACTCGATCCGATCGGGCTCGCCATGCTGGGCAGTGCGCTGGAACGCGCCGGGGTTCCCGAGGGCTGCGTCTCCCTGCTCTGCGGCATCGGCGCGGAGCTCGGCGCACGCCTCGTCGCCTCCTCGGAGGTCGACCAGATCGTCTTCACGGGCTCCGTGCCCACAGGCCAGTCGATCCTGCACGCCGCCGCCGAGACGGTGACGCCAAGCGTCATGGAGCTCGGCGGCAAATCGGCCGCCGTGGCCTTCGAGGATGCCGATCTCGATGGGCTGATGGCGAGCGTGAAGAACGGCGTCTACTTCAATGCGGGCCAGGTCTGCTCGGCCATGTCACGCCTGCTCGTGCACCGCTCGATCTACGCCCAGGCCGTGGAGCGTGCCGTGGCCCTCTCGCAGGGGCTGAGCATTGGGCACGGACTCGACAATCCCGACCTGACACCGCTCATTTCCGCCCAGCAGCTCACCCGCGTCGAAGAGAGGGTCCAGGCCGCGGCCCAGGAGGGAGTTCGCGTGGCCTGCGGTGGTACCCGGCTGCCTGGTCCGGGGTATTTCATGGCGCCGACGGTCCTCGCCGAGGTCGATCCGGCCAGCCGCATCGCGCAGGAGGAGGTCTTCGGACCGGTCCTCTGCATGATCCCCTTCGACAGCGAGACCGAGGCCATAGAACTGGCCAATGCCCCCGACTTCGGTCTCGTGGCCGGCGTTTTCACCCAGGACCTGAGCCGGGCCCACCGGGTCGCGGCGAAACTGCGGGCGGGCCAAGTCTTCGTGAACGAATGGTTCGCCGGCGGCGTTGCCACGCCCTTCGGCGGTGTCGGCCGGTCTGGCTTTGGCCGCGAGAAGGGGCTGGAAGCCCTCTACAACTACGTGCGCACCAAGAACGTCGCAGTCGCATTGAACCGCGGCAGTTGAGCAAACCTGGCCGCGCAGCAACGAACGGAGACTCAGCATGGCATTCCCCGAACACAGCGAGTTCGTGATCATCGGCGCGGGCATCCACGGATTGTCCACGGCCTGGCGCCTCGCCGAGCGCTTGCGGGACAAGGGCGAGGAGGTCGCGGGCCGGATCGTCGTTCTCGACAAGGCGGGCATCGCCAGCGGTGCCTCGGGCATTGCCTGCGGTGTGGTCCGCAACAACTACTTTCAGCCGGCGATGCGCAACCTGATGGCCCATTCCGTGGGCGTCTGGGAAAGCGATCCGGAGGCCTTCAGCTACCATCCCGTCGGCTACCTGCAGATTTCCTGCGAACGCATGCGCGATGACGTGGCGCAAATCCATCAGCAGCAGCAGGCCATCGGCTACGAGAGCGCCTTCATCGAGGGCGCCGAGGCCAGTACCCGCTACATGCGGGACCTCTTCGACGATTGGCAGGCCCAGGGTATCACCTCGGTCCTGCACGAGAAGCGCGGCGGCTACGCCAACAACACCAAGTCGATCTATGGCCTCGCCCGGAAGGCCGAGGACCTCGGCGTGCGGATCATCACGGGCACCGAGGTGAAGGCCCTGGTCAGCGACAATGGCTCGTCGGCGATCCGGGCCATCGAAACCGATCGCGGAACCATCCGTTGCGATCAACTGATCATTGGCACCGGCCCCTGGGTGCGCGATTTCTGGAGCATGCTCGGCCTGCCGTCGCAGATCACCGTCAAGGGCAGCGACGGCGAGCTCCGCGAGGGGATCGAGATGTGGCGCTACTGGCAGCTCGAGGAAGGCGTCCTGCAGGTCGACCCGAACACGCTGCTGACCAACGATGGCAAGCTGCCGCCGGTCATTCACGTCGACACCGATGCGCCGCTCATCTCCGACGTCGACGGCTCCGTCATCACCGAGGAGATGTGGGGCATCTACTACAAGCCGGACTGGCATTTCGGCGGGGTCCAGGGCGGAGCCGCACCCTACCCGATCGACAAGCGTGCCGCGGAGGTGGCGGTCGACCCCTACGGCCCGGACAGCCCCGAGTTCGTCTCCGGACCGGAGTTCGCGCACATGTGGGTCTCCGCCCTGGCCCACTGCAACAAGCGTTTTGAAGGCACCATGCCCAAGTACCACCGCGAGCCGTCCGGCGGGATCGGCTGCTTCACGCCGGATTCCTTCCCCGTGTTCGATCGCTTCAACGAGAACGTCTCGATCATCGCGGACAGCAATCACGGCTACAAGATGATCGGTGTCGGCCGACTGGTCGCCGACGAAGTGATGGGCGAGGAACAGGACCTGCTGAAGCCCTTCCGCTTCGACCGCTTCGAGAAGGGGGAGCTGCACCCGACGTCCAACAGCCCCTTCCCCTGGAGCTGAAGGCGTCCTCAGCCCAGTTCGGTCAGCAGCTCTTCGGTCCGCACCTGCCTGCAATAGCCCTTGAAGGCGTTGAGCGCCGCCAGGTGACGTTCCTCGCTGTCCGTTGTGCAGGCATCCACCGGACAGACCATGCGGAAGCCGCGATCCGCGCCGTCACGCACCGTATGATCGATGCACTGGTCGGTCAGGAAGCCCGTGGTCACCACGGTGTCCAGCCCCATGTTGCGCATCAGGTACTCGAAGATCGTCGAATTGAAGAGGCTCGACGAGGTCTTCGGCAGCACCAGTTCGTCCTCGGCCGGGGTGAGCTCGTCGATGACCTGTGCCTCGTGGCTTCCGGGCGGGATGTGGAAGCCTGTCTGCTTGTAATCCAGGCTGCGGTCGCGGCCGTCGCGCGTCAGGCTCTGGATCACCGTATAGATCACCTCCGCCCCAGCGGCCCGGCCGCTCTCGACAAGACGCCTCATGTTGGGGATTGCCATGTCACGCGCCGTGCGGAAGAAATAGGGGCGTTCGCGCTCGGCCTCGGGGCGGAAGATCCCTTTCTGCACATCGATCACGAGGATTGCCGTCCGCCCCGCGTCCAGGGAGGCATTGCGCTCCGGTGCACCTGCCTGGCTCATAGCGCCTTGCTCCGATAGCGGTCCCGGGCCGCCTGCAGCACCCGCGCCAAGCGCTCGGCCCAGGTCTCGGCATCGCTGTCGGTGGCTGTCAGGTCCTGGCGCATTTCGAACTCCACATAGTCGATACCGCGCCGCTCGGCATGCAGCGGAATCGAATAGTCGCCGTCCATGACGACGGTATAGGGTTCGTTCATTCCCACGTTCAGGCCCGCTTCCTTGCGCAGCTCGTCCAGGACCGGGCGACCGAAGCGCTCGTTGTCCGCCCACATGACCGAGACATGCCAGGGGCGATCTTCCGCCCGGGCGCGCAGTGCCGGGGTGAAGCTGTGTACCGAGACCAGGATGGTCTCGCGACCAGCATCCTGGCGGGCCTGGAGGGCCGCCTCGATCGAATCGTGATAGGGCATCAGGATCTCCTCGATCCGCTGCCCTCGAGCCCCGTCCGACAGCTCGGCATTGGCCGGAATTTCCGTTCCGTCGGAAACGGCCGGCACGGAATCCGTCACGTGCGTCTGGCGATTGGAGTCGATCACGAGGCGCGAGTAGGGCTGGTAGTACAAGGCGGCGTCGAGGCGGCGGGAGAGGCGCTTGGCGATCTCCAGGGCACCGATGTCGATGGCGATGTGCCGGTTCAGCTCCTCCTCGGGCAGCCCCAGCCGGTCCAGGGCGGCCGGCACGGCGTTTCCTGCATGGTCGCAGACCAGGAAGAAGGGCGAAGGACCTTCCGGATTGACGACGCCCGCCGGATTGGGGTCGCCTTGCGTCAGGAGCCGGCGGGCGGCTTTCTCGAGAGTGGCCGACATCAGTAAACCTCGGTATAAAGCTGACAGATCTCATCGATGCTCTTGCCTGCGAGCATCCCGATTTCCCCCCGCTTGTGCATGACATAGGCCTCCGCGAGCTCCGCGCCCATCCAGCCAGAAGCGGCCTCGTCCGCCTCCAGCGCCTGCAGCGCCTCCTCCAGGCTCTGCGGCAGGGTTGCGATGCCGCGTGCCGCGCGCTCCTCGGCGGACAGCATTTCCGGATCCTCGTGCCCGATGACGGGCGCGGGCAGGTCCTCGCGAATGCCGGCCAGGCCGGCATAGACCAGCATGCCCAGCTGCAGGTAGGGACTGGCCGCCGCATCGGCAGCGCGGTACTCGAGGTTATAGCGCTTGGCCACGTCTACCGACGGATCCTCGGGCACCGGGCAGATGCGCAGGGTCGCCTCACGGTCGCGCAGGCCCAGGTTGGTCCAGTAGGCGGACCAGGAATGCGGCTTCAGGCGCTCGTAGGAAATCATGCTGGGCGTCGCCACTGCGCAGAGCGCCCGGCTGTGCCTGAGGAGACCCGCGCTGAAGCTCGCGGCCTGGCGGCTCAGTCCTCCCGGTCCTTCTGGATCGTAGGTTACGGGCCGGCCCTGTTCATCGGTGAAGCTGAAATGGATATGTACGCCATTGCCCGCCACACCTTGGGTGACCACAGGCGAGAAGCTGACATGCCCGCCGTGACGGCGGCCCAGGGCGCGGGTGATCTCGCGCAGCTTCACGGCGTGGTCGGCGGCCGTCAGGCCATCGGCGGGATCGACGGTCACCTCGAACTGGCGCGGACCATACTCCGGCAGGAAGGTGTCCGGCTGGATACCGTTGGCACGCAGCGCACCGATCAACTCGTTGATGAATTCCTCGACCCCGCGCAGCGAGCCGACGGAATAGGAATCGCCCACCCGATCATCGGCGGCGTCGTAGTGGAATTCATGTTCGAAGGCGGCCACCAGATTCAGGCCCGTTTCGGCCTTCAGGTCCGCCAGGGCGCGCCGCAGGAAACTGCGCGGGCAGCAATTCCAGGGCTGCCTGTCCATGGTCGTTATGTCGCCCAGGATGAAATGCTCTCCCGGTCCGTCCGGGTAGTCCAGGCGCACCTGGCCCTCGGGATCCGGAATCAGCATGAGATCGCCGAGCGCGCCCCAGGGGGTCGCGCGGATGCGGCCGAAGCAGTTGATCATGCTGTTGGTCGGTGTCCAGCCGACACCGAACTGCCAGCGCTTGTCCAGGTCGCGGGCGGGAAAGCCCTTGCCGCGCACCTGGCCGGCCAGGTCCGAGGTACAGACCGTCACAATGGGTTCGGGTTCAAATGCCATGTCCAACGCGCTCCCAGTCGTTCTTGGAAAACGGGCAGGAGGCGGGATCAGACCGCCTCCTGCCCGCAAGAACAGGTCCTTACTGCTGCAGTTCGCCCTCGAGGCCTTCCTCGGGACGCCAGATCTCCAGGACATTGAACTCGCCGCCCTGCACCTCGATGATCGAGATGGGCTTCGGCGGCACCATGTTCTCACGCGTATAGGAGATCGGGCCGGTCACCGCCTCGTAGCCACGGGTCTGCTCCAGGGCATCCCGGATATCGGCGGGATCCGCGGACTCGGCATTCCTGATGGCATTGGCGATCAGGCCGATGGCATCGTAGCCCAGGGGCGTGAAGGAGTTCTCCGGAGGACGGTCGTATTCCTCCTTGTAGTCCTCGATGAACTGCTGCACCTCCGGACGATCATCGCCACGGTAGGTGTGGCTGGAGAAATAGACGTCGTTGGCCAGTTCCGGCCCCGGCGTTTCCGCCACCAGTGGCGTGTCGAAGCCATCACCGGAGACGATCGGGATATCGATCCCGGCCTCGCGGATCTGGCGCACCGTCAGGCCGGCCTCGCTGGGGATGGCCGCGATGAAGACGCCATCCACCATGGGATCCAGGGATTCCATGCGTGAAATCTGGCTGGAGAAGTCGGTGTCGCCCATCATGAAGCTGACTTCCTCGACGATCTCGCCGCCGTTCTCCTTGAAACGCTCCTTGAAGAACTTGGACAGGGCCTTGGTAAAGTCCATGGATTCGTCGGTCCAGACCATGACCCTATCGAGCCCCAGCTCCTCCGTGGCATAGTCGGCAATCGCGTAGGACTGGTCATCATCGCCGAAGGCGGTCATGAACATGTAGTCCCCGACCCAGGTCGGCAGCTCCGGATGGGTGGCCCCGGAGGTCACGAAGGGAATGCCGTTCTCCTGGAAGGTCGGAGCAGCGGCCATCACGAAGGTGGTATCACCGTATCCGATGCCGGCCACGACGTCCTCGGAGACCGCCTCCTGGGCAGCAGTGGCCGTCTCACCCTGATCGGTGCGGGTATCGTAGGAGATCAGCTCCACCTCGCGGCCCAGCAGGCCGCCGTCCTCGTTGATCTGCTTCACCCGCAACTCGGCGGCGGCCAGGGCCGGAGCGTCGATCGAGGACATGCCTCCGGTCAAGTTATAGAGCGCGGCGATGCGGATGGGCTCGTCATCCTGTGCGGATGTCGCCCCCACTCCGAGACTCAGGGCCAGTGCGCCGGCGGCAACACCGGTAAGTAGATTACGACGTTTCATTTGGAAACCCTCCTCTGTGTTCTTGAGATGTTTTACTTGGTGGTTGGCCAGGCATTCGCGCACGCCTGGCAACCGGCTCGCCGGAGCCGAACAGCCCCTGCGGCCGGAATAGCAGCACGGCGATCAGAATCGCCGCAGTGATGATCTGGACAAGTCCATAGGCATCGATGGCGCGCTCGATCGGGCGCGCTATCTCATTGATGACGCTGAGCGCGATGGCTGCCAGCGCGGCGCCGATCAGGCTGCCGCTGCCGCCCAGCACCACCATGACGACGATCATGAAGGCCATGACGATGCCGAAGGAAGTGGGCGTCAGGTTGGTGACCAGGTGGGCCCAGAGGGCTCCGGCAATGCCGGCGAAGAAAGCCCCCAGGGTGAAGGCCAGCAGCTTCAGCCGGGCACGCGGCACGCCGATGGAGGCCGCGGCCAACTCGTTCTCGCGAACCGACATCAGGGCCCGTCCGATCGAGGAGTGCTTCAACTGCCAGGTCACGAAGAGCGTCACCGCTGCCCAGCCGTAGATCCACCAGAGATTGGACAGGCGCGGCAAACCGGCCAGACCGATCGCCCCGCGTGTGATGGAATCCATGTTGTTGATAAGCACCTGCACGACCACGATCAGGCCCAGCGTCGCCACGGCCAGGTAATGCCCGCGCAGCCGCAGGACGGGGAACCCCGCCACGAGGGCGGCCAAGGCCGCCACAACGCCGCCGGCCAGGGTCGCCGGCAGGAGCGAGAGTTCGGCATTGGCGATGAATTCCGGCAGACCCGGCAGCATGGTGGGCTTGCGCACCGCCGGGAAGGTCAGGATCGCCGCCGTGTAGCCGCCCAGCATCATGAAGGCGGGATGGCCCAGCGAAAACAGGCCTGTCAGGCCGTTGGAGAAGGACAGGCTGACCGCCAGGATGATGTTGATGCCGGCAAAACCGATCACGGTGCGTTCGAAACCTGTCAGCCAGGCCTCGGCGCCACCCACCAGGAGCGCCAGGACCAGCAGGCCGCCCAGTGCCATCCAGGCCGGACTCTTCAGTTTGTCCATCATGCCCGCGCTCCCCCTCATGCGCGTTCCTCCGTAGCCTTGCCGAGCAGCCCGTTGGGCATCACCAACAGGATCAGGATCAGCAGGCCGAAAACGAAGGCATCGCGATAGGAGCCGTATTCGCTGGGCAGCAGACCCACCACAAGGATCTCGGCCATTCCCAGCAGATAGCCGCCGAGCACGGCGCCGGACAGGCTGCCGACACCGCCGATCACCGCGGCGACGAAGGCCTTGAGGCCCGGTATGAAGCCCATGAGCGGGTCAATCTGGCCATAGCGGCCACCCCACATCAGCCCGGCCAACCCGGCCAGGGCGCCACCCACGGCGAAGGCCGTCGTGATGACGCGATTGACGGGTATGCCCATCAGCTGGGCCGCCGAGACATTCTCGGCCGTGGCCCGCATGGCGATCCCCAGGCGGGTGCGCCTCACGAACAGGGTCAACACCAGCAGGGCGATCAGGGTGACGGCCACGATCATGACGTCGAGAGTGGAGATGCGTGCCCCGAATATATCGTGATTGACCCGGAACATATCCGGCAAGCGAACCGAGCGCGGCTGCGCACTCAACAGCAGAACACCGACATTCTGGATCAGGATCGAAACGCCCAGCGAGGTGATGAAACCGTTGACCTGAGGTGCCTGGCGCTGGGGCCGGAAGACGAGGAACTCGATCACCGCCGCAACCGCCGCTCCGACGGCCAGCGTGGCCGGCACCACCACCCAGATCGGCAGTCCGGCGGTCGCGAAGACCAGGAAGGCGCTGAAGGCCCCGATCATCGCCACGTCGCCGTGAGCGAAGTTGATCAGCCGCACGATGGAGTAGATCATCGAGAAGCCGACGGCGACCAGGGCATACATGGACCCCAGCACCAGGCCGTTCACCAGCTGTTGCAGCACATAGGCGCTCATGAGGTCGTCTCCACGGGCGCATCCTCCGACATTTCGATCCCCAGATAGGCCTTTCGCACCGACGGATCCTCGGCCAGCTGTCGGGCCTCGCCGGAAATGGCAATGCGGCCGTTCTCGATCACGTAGGCCCGATCGGCCACCTCCAGCGCCATGGCGGCATTCTGTTCCACCAGGAATACCGTCGTACCCTGGGCCCGAATTTCCTCGATGCGGTCGAATATCTGGTCGATGACCTGGGGCGCCAGGCCCAATGACGGCTCGTCCAGCATCAGCAGCCTGGGACGTGACATCAGGGCTCTGGCCAGTCCCAGCATCATCTGCTCGCCGCCCGACAGCTGGCCGGCCTTGAGCTCGGCGCGTTCGCCCAGGATCGGGAAAAGCTCGTAGAAACGCTCGATATCGGCATCGATTTCCTTGTCGTGGCGCAGGAAGGCGCCCATGCGCAAGTTCTCCACCACAGAGAGGCCGCCGAAGATCTGACGCCCCTCGGGACTGTGGGCGATTCCCAGCCTGACGATGCGATCGGGCCGCAGGCTGGGCAGGGAAATGCTCTCCTGGCCCGTGGAAAAGCGAATATCCCCGCTTTTCGGGTGCAGCAGGCCCGAGATCGTGGCCAGGGTCGAGGTCTTGCCGGCACCGTTACCGCCCAGCAGGGCCACGATCTCCCCCTCTCCGACGGACAGGGAAACGTCATGCAGCACCTGTGACGCGCCGCGCCAGACATTGATGGAGTCCACTTCCAGCAGTGCGTCAGGCAACCTTCTTCCCCCTGCCCTTGCCCAGATAGGCCTCGGCCACGGCCGGCGTCGCCTGCACCTCCTCGGGTGTGCCGTCGGCGATCAGCTCGCCGCGATTGACGACCTGGACCCGGCGACAAAGCGACATGACGAAGCGCATGTCATGCTCCACCAACACGAGGGTCAGGCCGAGTTCCTCGTGGATCGACTTGATGGTCCGCTTGAGCTCTTCGGTTTCCGTGGCGTTCATGCCCGCCGCCGGCTCGTCCAGCAGCAACAGGCGCGGTTCGGTGGCGAGCGCCCGCGCGATCTCCAGCTTGCGTTGATGGCCATAGGGCATGTCGCCGGCCCGCTGGTCGATGAAATCCGCCAACCCTACCGTCTCCATCAGGCTGCAGGCCTTGTCGCGCATGCGACGCTCGCTGGTGCGGGCGGCCGGCAGGCCCAGGATAGTGGACAGCCAGTTGGCCCCGTGGCGCATGTGATAGCCGGCGGCCACGTTCTCCCAGGCCGAAAGATCCCGGAACAGGCGTATGTTCTGGAAGGTGCGCGCAATGCCGGAGCGGGCGAAGACCTCGGGCCGTTCGCCGGTCAGGTTCCGGCCGGCCAGGGTGATGCTGCCGGCCGAGGGCGGCAGGACGCCGGAGAGAAGATTGAAGGCGGTGGTCTTGCCGGCGCCGTTGGGCCCGATCAGGCCGAGCAGGTCGCCTTCACCCAGGGTGAGACTGTAGTCGCTCAGCGCCACGACACCGCCGAATCTCCGTGTCAGCTTGTCTCCCTGGAGCAGCGGATTTGGCGTCTCGACCATCTCAGACCCTTCGCAGGACATTTATTCGTACGCCTTCGAAACCGGCGCCGTAATGAATGATACGTTACAAAATAGCGATATACCTTGCAATCCTGTAATGATTGACAAAGCCTTCCTGTCTGTCGATTACGTTTGCAGCAGGCGAGCTGAAAGTCCAGAAAGACTCTGCCCGCTGCGACGTGACACTACAGCCTTGAACGGGAACAGGAGCCCGAAGACCCGATGAACAAGACCCTCAGCACCATCCCCCCAGTGGATGCGGAAGACGGCAGCTATCGCTATCGCCCCATCGAACCCGGCAAGACGGCGCTGCTGTCCATTGACATGCAGAACATGGAAGCCGGCAAGCCCCTGCGCGAGCGCGCCCGCACGGAAGGCACCGCGGAATGGAAGAAGCGCGACTTCTTCGAGCGTGTGGAAAGCGTGGTCATCCCCGCTCAGCAGCGCCTGCAGGCGGCCGCGCGGGCGGCAGGCATCGAGGTCATCTTCACGGTCATCGAAAGCCTGACCCAGGACGGGCGCGATCGCAGCCTGGACCACAAGATCTCCCGCCTGCATGCCGCCAAGGGCTCCTGGGAGGCGGCGGTCATCGACGAGGTTGCACCCGTGGGCGACGAGATCGTCATCCCCAAGACCGCCTCGGGCGTCTTCAACAGCACCAACATCGAGTATGTGCTGCGCAACCTCGGCATCGAATACCTGGTGATGTACGGCGTGATCACCGACCAGTGCGTCGAATCCGCCGTGCGCGACGCCGCCGACCGCGGCTTCATGGTCACCGAGATCGAGGACGCCTGCGCCACCTACACCGAGGACCGGCACCAGCGCTCCATCGAAGCCATGGACGGCCACTACGCCCGGGCCATGACTGCCGACGCCTTCATCGCCGAGCTTCAGGGTCTGGGCCTGAAGACGGCCTGAAGCACAGCGTCTCGAGATATTGAGACACTGTCTTCAGGAGAAGACTCGACAGAACCCGGCGATGGCGCAGGCCACTGATCTAATGACCGAGTGACTCGGCCGCGCTTCGCAGGCTGGGCGCCTGGAAAAGCAACAGCTCCGCACTGCGGCGCAGCGTTTCGCCGACGCTTTCGATCCGCGCCTCGTCGAAAGCGCGGCTGTGGCCGGTCATGACAAGGCATCCCAGCGCCGCGTGATGCCAATCATGAATGTTCGCGCTGATGGCGGTCAGCCCCATGTGGTGTTCATCACGGGACGTCGCATAACCCCGCTGCCCGGCACGCTCAAGGTTCTCCTCCAACGCCTGCCGGCTGGTCAGCGTTCTGGGAGTCAGGGCCCGAAAGGGATCAGGGCCCAGCACGGCATGCCGGCGCTCGGGCTCGAGCTTCAGCAGCAGCGCCTTGCCGGCCCCGGAACAATGCAGGGGGCCATGCAGCCAGGTATCGTAGTAGGGTGTGAGCGAGCCCTGCGTCTGGGCGATCTCCACAACCATCCGCTCGATATCCATGTAGAGCACCAGCACGACCGTCTCGCCAATCTCGTTGGCCAGGGCCTGGAGAACCGGTTGCGCCTCCCGACGCAATTGCTTGAGCGGATGCATCAGGGGCAGCGGGGACACGGCTTTCGGCGAAGGCATGTAACTCCTGTTGCCGGTGCGGATCACATGGCCGGTTTCCTCGAGTGCCTTGAGGAGCCGGTGAACGGTGCTGCTGTCCAGCCCCGTGGCCCCGGCAATCTGGCGAAGCGCCTGCGGCTGGGAGGCATCGAGGAGGTGGTCCAGTACGGCCAGTCCGCGTGCCAGGGATCCCTGAGGCTCGCGCTCGGGGGCATCGGGGGGCGTGAGTGGGGAAGACCGTCTTGCCATGCTGTGTCTTTCGTTTACGCGAAGAGCGGGCGCCGCGCCGTGCGGACGGGTTCAGTCAACTGGCAGTCCTCAGACGCGTGGCGGATCCTCATCGCTGCCTATCGAATGGCCTTGTTCCGGCGCAGGCCGGCAATCTTCTCGTCCGCCAAGCCCAGCCAGTCCGCCAAAGCGGCATCCCCGCCCTCGCCCAGCTGTGGCGGGGCCGTCCTCGGCGCAGGCCTCACACCGTCATAGGCCACGGGATGGCGCGCCATTCGGAAGGCCGCATCGCCCTCCTCCGGAGAGACGATCAGTTCGTGATCAACGGATTGCTGGCCTTCGATCGCCTCGGCAACGGAGTTGATGGCCCCGGCCGGAATGTCGGCCTGGGCGAACTGCTCCAGCCAGTCCGCGCGCGGCTTGTGCGAGAAGACCTCGGCAAGATGGCGTCCCAAGGCCTCTCTGTTGCGAACCCGGGCGCTGTTGGTGGCGTAGTCCGGGCTTTTTGCAAGATCGACATCCCCAAGGATATCCCGGCAGAGCCGGCGGAACTGGGCGTCGTTGCCCACCGCAAGCACAAAGGGACCGTCGCTTGCCTCGAAAACCTCGTAGGGGACCACGTTGGCATGGGCATTGCCGTAACGCGAGGGAGAGGTCTCCGTGGCCAGGTAGTTCGAGGTCACATTGGCCAGGGCGGCCACCTGGCAGTCGAACAGCGCAACGTCGATGAAACGGCCGCGCCCCGTCCGCTGGCGTGCCAGGAGAGCGGCCAAGACGGCCTGGCCGGCATAGAACGAGGCGGTCAGGTCGGAGATGGCCACCCCCACTTTCACGGGCGGGCCGTCCGCGGTGCCGGTGATGGACATGAGACCGCTTTCCGCCTGGATCACGAAGTCGTATCCGGGGCGCCTGGCCTGGCTGCCGGTATGGCCGTAACCGGAGACGGAGCAGTAGACGAGGCCGGGATTGACCTCCATGAGGCTTTCGGAGTCCAGCCCGAAACGTGTCAGCGACCCCGCCCGGAAGTTCTCGACGAGCACGTCCGCCTCCTGCGCCAGCTCGCGCACCAACGCCGCGCCCTCAGGGTGCGTCAAGTCGACCGCCAGGCTGCGCTTGTTGCGATTGGCACAGGCAAAGTAGGCCGAGACCCCGCCCATCTCCGGCGGCGTCCAGGCACGTGTCTCGTCACCGCCGGACGGCTTCTCGATCTTCAGGACGTCGGCCCCCAGGTCCGCCAGCGTCTGGGTGCACCAGGGCCCCGCAAGCACCCGCGACAGATCAAGGACGCGCACGCCGGCCAGAAGATCTCCGGGATCGTCGCTGTTGTCTGTCTCCGCCATCGGGAACCCCTCCGTTCCGTTGCCGCACGGCTCGCCTGCCTGCAGGGAACCGGGACAGCTCCTGTCTATTTTCCCAGAATACAAAAAATCTATTTTGATATACAGTATTCTTATTTCATTTATCACCTCCTGCTTAAAGCAGAGATCGCCCGTCGTGTAGGGAGGAAACACCATGAGCTTCGCATTGAGTGAGGAGCAGCTTGAGCTGCAGGACGCCGCCCGCCGCTTCGCCCGGAACGAACTGCCCGAGCTTGCCCGCAGCATCGAGGAGACGGCGGAGCCTGTGCCACCCTCATGGCTGCAGCGCTACGCGGAGATGGGCTTCCTCGGCATCAACACCCCCGAGTCCCGGGGCGGCATGGGACTGTCTCACCTAGATGCCCTGGTGGTGCTGGAGGAATTCGCGAAGATCTCGGTTGCGGTGGCCTTCCCGCTGTTCGAATGCCTCGTCGGTCCGGTGCGCATCGTCGAACGGCACGGGAATGAGGCCCTGAAACAACGCGTCCTGCCCAGGGTCCTGGCCGGCGACCTGGTGATCGCCATCTCGATGTCGGAACCCGACGCTGGAACAGCGCTCACCGATCTCAAGACCCACGTCCGTGTCGACGGGGAGTCCCTCGTCCTGAACGGCACGAAGCGCTGGTGTTCCGGCGCGGGCCATTCGGGCGGCTATGTCATCTTCTGTCGTCTCTCGGAAGACCGCGGCGCACGCGGCATCGGCGCGGTCTATGTCGAGAAGGAGACACCCGGCCTGTCCTTCGGTCAGACCGAGCGGCTCATGGGATTCCGGGGCGTGCCGAGCGCCGACATGTTTCTCGAGGACTGCCGGGTCCCAGCCGAGAACCTCCTCGTCCCGGCGGGCGGCTTCGGCCAGCTGATGGAGGCCTTCAACCTGGAGCGTCTGGGCAATGCCACGATGTCGCTGGGAACCGCAGCGGGCGCGCTGGAGCAGGTACTGGCCTATGTCGAGGAGCGTCAGCAGTTCGGCAAGCCGATTGCCGACTTTCAGGCCGTGCAGATGAAGCTGGCCGAGATGGCCATGCAGGTGGAGGCCTGCCGCCTGCTGATCCACCGTGCGGCGGCCCAGGCGGACCGGGCCATGCCTTCCGGCCAGGATGCCTCCCTGGCCAAGTGTTTCGCCAACGAGATGGTGCGAGATGTCTGCGGCAAGGCCATGCAGCTCATGGGCGGTTATGGCTATGCCACCGAGTACGGCATGGAACAGCGTTTCCGCGATGGCTGGGGATGGGGGATCGCCGGCGGCACCATCGATATCCAGAAGGTCAACATCGCCTCTGGCCTGTTGGGTCGCCGTCTGAGCCAGCGGGGATAGGGATCAGTCAGCTCCTCAAAACCGGGGAGATAGCCGGGTCACGTCCGAATAAGGACCACTTCAAGCCCATTCCTGCGTCCAGGTCGGCAAAGTGTCCCCCGCCATAGGCGTAGCGGCATGGACGCCCCGGGAAATGGCACGCGCCAGGCAGACTGCGCCGGCGTGCCCCAGCAGCATGAGGTCGCTGGCGGGGTCCTCCAGCGGCCGCGCCCCGATGGCCAGCGAGAAGACCAGGTCCCCGTCCAGCGGGGTGTGCGAGGGCACGAGGCTGCGCGCCATGCCATCGTGGGCCACGCTGGCCATGCGTTGGGCCTGGGGCTTGGTCAGCACGGCATCGGTGGCGACGATGGCAATCGTCGTATTGGCCTTGGCGTTCAGGGCCTCCAGCGTCCTGTTCTTCGGCAGGGTGAGCGGCACCGCTTCGGGACAGGGTCCAAGTCCGCCGAACTCCTCGCCCACCTCGAAGGGCGCTGCCCAGAAATGCGGATGTCCGGGCACGTTGGCACTGCCGAAAGCATTGACGGCCACCAGTGCGCCCACCGTATGCCCGGAGTCCAGGACCAGGGAGGCAGAGCCCAGTCCGCCCTTAAGCTCGGCGGTGGTAGCCCCTGTGCCCGCCCCGACAGTGCCCAGGGCAAAGTCTTCGCCGACGGTCTCCAGGGCCGCTGCGCCCAGCGCCCGGTAAGGGTTGCTGCCCCAGTCCTTGTCGCCGCCGTTCAGCATGTCGAAGAGGATGGCCGAGGGCACGATGGGCACGCGGACATCGCCCACGGCAAAGCCGCGTCCTGCGGCGCGAAGGGCATCGGCCACGCCCGAGGCCGCATCCAGGCCGAAAGCGGACCCCCCCGAGAGCACCAGGGCGTCCACTCCCTGGACGGTCTTGTCGGGCGCCAGCAGGTCGGTCTCCCGGCTTCCGGGTGCGCCACCCATGACCTCCACAGAGGCCACCGCCGGCTGGTCGGCCAGCACCACCGTGGTCCCGGACTTGACCCGGTCGTCTTGAGCGTTACCGACCTTGAGGCCGGGCACATCGGTGATCAGGTTGCGCGCGCCGGGCTTCATTGCATTGTCCTCTGGTTTCGGATGCCCCTAGCTCAGATACAGCGGCCGCCGTCCACTTCCATGGCCACGCCGGTGATCATGGAGGCTTCGTCCGAACAAAGGAAGGCCGCCGTGTTGCCCATGTCCTCCGGCGTCGAGAAACGGCCGATGGGAATCGTGGAGAGGAATTTGGCCCTGACTTCGGGCGTATCCTCGCCCATGAAGGACTTGAGCAGCGGCGTATCGCCGGCCACCGGGTTGATGGCGTTGACCCGCACACCGGCCGGCGCCAGCTCGACGGCCATGGCCTTGGTGGCCGTGATCATCCAGCCCTTCGACGCGTTGTACCAGGACAGGCGCGGGCGCGGACTGACCCCGCCGGTGGAGGCCACGTTCAGGATGGCCCCGGTCCCGCGCTCCTTCATGTGTGGCAGCAGGGCACGCGCCGTCAGGTAGACCGACTTGGTGTTCACTGCCAACACCCGGTCGAAGTCCTCCTCGCTGACCTCCTCCATGGCCGCCGGCTGGTGCGTAACGCCGGCGTTGTTCACCAGGATGTCCACCTGACCGAAGGCCGAAAGCGCCGCCTGGACCATCGCCTCGACGGACTGCTTACTGGCCACGTCCACGGTCTGCGCCACGGCGGTGTCACCCAGTTCCCGGGCCAGAGTTTCCGCGGCCTCGCCGTTAATATCGGCGATCATGACCCTGGCCCCTTCGGCCAGGAACTTGCGCACGATGCCGGCCCCGAATCCCGAGGCCCCGCCGGTCACGATGGCGGTCTTGTCCTGCAATCTCATGGTCTCTTGTCGTCCTGTCTTCGTGGTCCGGTCGTGAAATCAGCCGTGATGCGCCGCCACGGTCTTCAGCGCGGAAAAGCCGTAGAGCGCCTCGAAGCCCTTCTCGCGGCCGTGCCCCGACTTGCCGACCCCGCCGAAGGGCAGTTCGGCCCCGCCGGCTGCGCCGTAGTTGTTCAGGAACACCTGGCCGCAGTGCAGTTTCCGCGCCATGCGCATCTGTCGATCGCCGTCCTTGGACCAGACACCGGCCACCAGGCCGTAATCCGTCCCATTGGCGATGGCCACCGCTTCGTCCTCGTCCTCGAAGGGCAGAACCACCTGCACCGGGCCGAAGATCTCCTCCTGCGCCAGCTTGTGATCCGGAGCCAGGCCGGCGAGCAGCGTCGGCGCCACATAGTGCCCGCCCGCCGGCGCGTCGGAGACGATCTCGCCGCGCGCCGCGACCTGCAGGCCGTCCCTGTCGGCCAGGTCCAGGAAGCCGCCGACGATCTCCTTCTGCCGCGCGGAGATCAGGGGGCCGACGTTCAGGTCGGATATGGCAGGTCCGACCTTCAAGGCACCATAACTCTCGGCCAGCTTCTCCAGCAGGCGGTCGTAGAGGCCACGCTGGATCAGCAGGCGCGAGGAGGCCGAACAGGTCTGGCCTGCGTTCTGTACCCCGGCGCGCACCAGGAAGGGCAACGCCTTCTCGATATCCGCATCCTCGAAGACCACCTGCGGGGACTTGCCGCCCAGCTCCAGCGTCACCGGCACCACGTTCCTGGCCGCCGCCGCCTGGATCAGGCTGCCCACCTGCACCGACCCGGTGAAGGAGACGTGGTTGACCCCGCCATGGCCCGAGAGCGCCGCACCGGCCTCCTCGCCCAGGCCCGGCACGGTGTTGAGCGCGCCTTCGGGCAGGCCGGCCTGGCGCGCGATCTCGGTGAAGACGAGCGCCGTCAGGCTGGCCTCCTCGGCCGGCTTCAGCACGGCGGCATTGCCCATGGCCAGCGCCGCACCGACAGAGCGGCCGATGATCTGCATGGGATAGTTCCAGGGCACGATGTGTCCCGTCACACCGTGCGGCTCGCGCAAAGTATAGACGGTATAGCCGTCATTGAAGGGAATGGTCTCGCCATGGACCTTGTCGGCCGCGCCGCCGTAGAACTCCATGTAACGCGCCAGGGCAATCGCGTCGGCACGGGCCTGGGTCAACGGCTTGCCCACGTCGCGGGCTTCCAGTTCGGCCAAACGGTCCGTGTGCTCCAGCACCAGCTGTCCGATGCGGGTCAGAACGCGTCCGCGCTCGGTGGCCGTCATGCGCCCCCACGCGCCTTTCAGGGCGCCGCGCGCCGACTCCACCGCGCGGTCGATGTCGGCTGCACCCCCGCGGGCCACCTCGCCCATGGTCTCCCCGGTCGAGGGGTTCTCGGCGGCCAGCGTCTCGCCCGAGGCGGCCGGACCCCAGTGCCCGGCGATGAAACAGTGACGGCTGTCGAAGCCGAACGCGGTCAGGATGTTGCTCATATCCGTCTTCCTTCCGTTGATCAGGCAACCTGCTCGCGCGCCTTCAGGGCCCGTTCCAGGTCGGGCGTGGCAGCCAGCAGAGTCTTGGTGTAATCGTGCCGTGGGTTCGTGAAGACCTCTTCGGTCGCCCCCTCTTCCACGATCTGTCCCGCCTTCATCACCAGGACCCGGTCCGTGATGGCGCGCACCACGGAGAGATCATGGGAGATGAAGAGATAGGAGACCGACAGCCGGTCGGAGAGGTCGGCCAGAAGGTCCAGGATCTGCGCGCGGATGGAGACGTCCAGGGCCGAGACCGCCTCGTCCAGGATGATCAGCGAAGGCTCGATGATAAGCGCCCGGGCGATGGCAATGCGCTGGCGCTGGCCGCCGGAGAACTCGTGGATGTACTTGTCTGCATCCCCAGCGCTCAGGCCCACTGCTTCCAGGATATCCTCGGCCCGGCGCCGGCGTTCCCGGCCCTTCGGCGCCTGCGGGTCCAGGTGGAAGGGCTCGGCCACCAGGCGTTCGACACGATGGCGCGGGTTGAAGGAGGAATAGGGGTCCTGGAAGACCACCTGGACCTTGCGCCGCATCTCCGCGGGTGGCCGGAAGCCGCGGCGATTGAAGGCGGTGCCGTCCAGCTCGATCTCGCCGCCCTGCAGATTCTCCAGCGCCAGGATGGCCCGTGTCAGGGTCGACTTTCCGCAGCCCGACTCCCCGACGAGGCCCACATTCTCGCCCCGTCGCACGGCCAGCGTGACGTGATCGACGGCCCGGAAGGCACGGGCGCGTCCCAGCAGGAAACGCCGCGGAAGCGGATAGTCGCGCACGGCCTGGCTGACCTGCAGGACGGGAGTGCCATCGCGCCCATGGAAGGTCTGGTTCCGATTGGGATTGTGCGAGGAGGCCGCGAACAGCTTGCGGGTATAGGGGTGCTGCATCCTGCGGAACAGCTCCAGGGTTCTCCCCGTCTCCACCACCTCGCCCTCGCGCATGATGACGATGTGGTCGGCCATCTCGGCCACCACCGCCAGGTCGTGGGTGATCAGGACCAGCCCCATGCCATCCTCGGCCACCAGGCGCTTCAGCAGGGCCAGGATCTGGGCCTGGGTGGTGACGTCCAGGGCCGTGCTGGGCTCGTCGGCGATCAATAGCTTGGGCCTCAGCGCAATGGCCATGGCGATGACCACGCGCTGGCGCTGGCCGCCCGAAAGCTCGTGGGGATAGCGCGACAGCGGGAACTGCGCCTCGGGCAGGCCAACGCGGTTCAGGGTATCGCGAGCGATGCGTTCCGCCTCCCGGCGGCCGCTGCGGGTGTGGATGCGGATGGTTTCGGAGACCTGCTCGCCGATGGTCTGCACTGGATTCAGCGCCGTCATCGGCTCCTGGAACACCATGCCGATGTCGTGGCCGCGAATGGCGCACATCTCCTTTTCGCTCTTCTTCTCCAGGGCCTCGCCGTTCAGCTCGATGTGCCCGGACCACTGCGTTCCTTCGGGCAGCAGCTGCATGATGGCACTGGCCGTCATGCTTTTGCCGGAGCCCGATTCGCCCACGATGCCCAGCACCTTGCCTGGCTGAAGGGCCAGGCTGACATCCCTCAGGATCGGCAGGTCGCGGATCGAGAGGGTCAGGTCTTCGACGCGGAGGAGGGATCCTGCCTTGTTCATCGCGCGCGCCTCAGGCGGGGGTCAAGGATGTCGCGCAGCCCGTCGCCCATCAGGTTCAGGCCCAGGACCGTCAGCACGATGGCCAGGCCCGGGAAGATGGCCAGGTGCGGTGCGAAGGAGATCATGGTCTGGGACTCCGCCAGCATGCGCCCCCAGCTGGGCATAGGCGGCTGGGTGCCCAGCCCCACGTAGGACAGGCCCGCTTCGGCCAGGATGCCCAGCGAAAACTGGATGGTGCCCTGGACAATCAGCAGGTTGGTGATATTGGGCAGGATATGCTCGGCCGAAATGCGGGTGGGCGACTTGCCGCTGACCCGGGCCGCCAGGATGTAGTCGCGCGTCCACAGCGACATGGCGGCTCCGCGCGACAGGCGTGCGAAGACCGGAATGTTGAAGATGCCGATGGCGATGATCGCATTGACCGCCCCCGGGCCGAAGACGGCGGTGATCATGATCGCGAGCAGCAGTGCGGGGAAGGCGAAGATCAGATCGTTGGTCCGCATGATGACTTCGTCCAGCAGCGACCCACGCCGCGACGCCGCCGCCAGGCCCAGCGGTACGCCCAGCAGGATGCCGATGCCCACCGCGATCAGGGCCACCGCGATCGAGGCACGAGCACCCACCATCACCATGGAGAAGATGTCGCGGCCCAGATTGTCGGTGCCCAGCCAGTGTGCCAGCGAGGGAACCTGGAGTTTCTCCGTGGGATTGAGCTGCGTAACCTCGTAGGGCGTCCAGGCGAAGGACAGGACCGCCGCCAGGAAGAAGACCAGCGTGAGAAAGGCGCCCACCATGAAGTTGGGCGACCGCAGCGCCGTCGCCAGGAATCCGCTGTGGCGCACGACCTTCGCCTCCCGTACCTGCTCGCTCATGTCCGCTGGCTCCTCAGGCGCGGATCGACGGCGGCATAGGCCAGGTCGACCAGGAAGGTGATCAGGATGACGGCAAAGACCAGCAGCATGATGACGTTCTGCACGACGATCAGGTCGCGCTGGGAGATCGCCTGGAAGGCCAGGCGCCCCAGGCCGGGCAGGAAGAAGACATTCTCGATGATGATGGCCCCGGCCAGCAGGAACGAGAACTGCAGGCCGATGATGGTCAGCACGGGGATCAACGCGTTGCGCAGGGCATGGCGCCAGAGCGCCTGGTTGCGCGTCAGTCCCTTGGCCCGCGCCGTGCGCACGAAGTCCTCACCCAGGGTCTCCAGCAGCGACGAGCGCATGACCCGCGCCAGGATCGAGGCCTGCGGCAGGGCGAGCGCCACGGCGGGCAGGGTCAGGGCATGGATCGCCACCAGGAACCCGCTGTCCCACCCGGGGAAGCCGCCGGCGGAGAACCACTGCAGCACGATCGAGAAGAGCAGGACCAGCAGCATGGCGAACCAGAAGTTGGGGATCGCGATACCCAGCTGCGTCAGTCCCATGATGGAGAGATCCGTGGGTGAGTTGCGCTTGGTGGCCGACAGGATGCCGGCCGGAAAGGCAAGAAGAGTCGACAGGGTCAGCGCATAGGCGGCCAGCGGCAGGGAGACCCAGAGCCGATCGGCGATCAGCTCGGCCACTGGCACCTTGTAGGTATAGCTCGTGCCGAATTCTCCGACCAACAGCCCCTGGATCCACTCGAGATATTGCACGAACAGCGGCTGATCCAGGCCCAGCTGTTGCCGCAGGCTTTCCAGGGCCTCGGGCTGTGCATTCATGCCCAGCATGAAGCGCGCCGGATCCCCCGGCACCACGTTGATGACGAAAAAGATCACCAGGCTCGCGGCCAACAGGCTGAGCGCCAGCGAGACGGAACGTTTCAGGACGAAGGACAGCATCGATCAGTCAGAAGCATGGGCCTCAATAAGACCGGCCGGGCGCCGTCTCGACTACACCCGGCCGATCAGGGTTCACGTCCGGGAGATTACTCTTCCCAGTAGACGCCCGTCAGGTCGTTGGCCTGGGTCGGCTGATCCTCCCACAGGCCCATCAGGTCCGCCTTGGCCACGCCCAGCTTGGGCAGCTGGAAGAGGAAGGCGTTGACGTAGTCGTCCGCCAGCTTGCGCTGTGCCTCTTTCAGGAGCTCCACGCGCTTGCCCGCCTCGCTGGTGGCATCCAGCTCCTTCATGATGGCATTGAACTCCTCGGAGCTGTAGTTGAAGTAGTAGTCATCCCGGGCATAGATGCCGATATCCATCGGCTCCGTATGGGCCACGACCGTCAGGTCGTAGTCGGTGTCCTCGAACACGCTCTGCAGCCACTGCGCCCATTCGATGGTGATGATCTCGGTTTCGATCCCGACATCGCGCAGATACGAGGCCAGGATCTCGCCGCCACGCCGTGCATAGGACGGCGGGGGAAGCTTGAGGGTGGTCTCGAATCCGTCCTCGTAACCGGCCTCGGCCAGCAGCTCGCGGGAGCGTTCCGGATCATAGGCCGACTGATCGGTCAGGTCGACATAGGCCGGATTCTGCGGCGCGAAGTGCGTGCCGATGGGTGTGCCGTAGCCGAAATAGGCCCCTTCGATCAGCCCCTGGCGATCGATCGCATGGGCCACGGCCTGGCGCACACGGATGTCGTCGAAGGGCTCACGCGCATTGTTCATGGCCATGATGATCTCGCCCTCGGTCGAGCCCTCGATCACCTTGAACTGCGGATCCGCCTCGAACTGGGCCAGGTTCTCGGGCGCCGGGAAACTCGGGAAGGCATCCAGGTCTCCCGCCATCATGGCCGAGAAGGCCGCCGTGGGGTCCGAGATGAACTTGAAGGTGGCCTGCTCCAGCGCCACCGGTTCGCCCCAGTAATCGGGATAGCGACTCAGCACCACGCTGTCGCCCTGACGCCACTCCTCGAACTGGAAGGGGCCGGTGCCGACCGGATTGGTCGCGTTGTCGGCCGCGCTTTCCTCGGCGACGATCACTGCGTCGCCCCAGGCCATGTTGGTGAGAAAGGCCCCGTCACGGCTTGACAGCGTCACCTCAACGGTCTGCGGATCGATGACCTCGACCGTTTCGATATCCTCGAACAGGACCTTCTGCGCATTGGTGGAGTCTTCCGCCCGGGCCCGATCCAGCGAGAACTTCACGTCCTCGGCCGTCATCTCGGTGCCGTCGTGGAAGCTCACGTCCTCACGCAGCTGAAAGGTGTAGGTCAGGCCGTCGTCCGAGATCTCCCAGGATTTGGCAAGGGCCGGCTGGATCGAGCCGTCCTCGGCGAAGCGGGTCAGCCCCTCGAAGACATTGGCGTAGACCACCTCGTCGATGGCTGCGGCAGCCCCCGCGGTGGGATCCAGGTTGGGCGGCTCAAGCGCCATTCCCAGGGTGATCGTGTCCTTCTGGGCCAGCGCCGGCCCGCCGAAGGCGACGGCCGCTCCCAGCACGGCCGCCGAAAGAATCCTGCCCGTCATTGTCATCTCATAACACTCCCTATTTACCGGCCTCGCACGGCCGTTGTTGTTTCCCAGCCTTACGCTTCGACCTTCAGCAGGCTGCACAGCGAAAGCGCCATGACCTTGGCCGCATCAAGCATGTCCTCGATGCCGACATATTCGTCCGGCTTGTGCGCCAGGTCGAGGATGCCGGGTCCGTAGGCGATACAGTCCTTCAGACGCCCGATCCGATCAATATGCTTCTGGTCATAGGTGCCGGGCGAGACCACGTATTCCGGCGCCCGGCTGAAGACCTGCTCGATGGCCCTGGAGACCGACTGAACCACGGGCGCCTCGCGATCCGTCATGGTCGGGCTGACCTGCCAAAGCTCCTTCAAGTCGTACCGGAAACTGTCCCGGCTGGACTTCACCCGCTCCAGCAACTCGACGATCTCGCCACGCACGTCCTCGGGCTTCTCCTCGATCAGGTAGCGGCGATCGATGATCATGCGCGCGGAATCCGGCACGCAGGCCGAGGGAAAGCCGGTGAAGTCCGCGTCCGGCTCCTTCTGCCCGCCGTGGAAGGAGTTGATGTTCATGGTGGACTGGCGCGCCCCTTCGGGAACAACCGGCATCTCGGTATGCCGGCCGGCCAGCGCCGGGAACAGGCTCTTCTCCATCTCGCTGAGGACGGCCCCCATGTGGCGCACGGCGCAGTCCCCCAGGAACGGCATGGAGCCATGGGCGATCTGGCCGTGGGTCTCGATCTCCGCCCACCAGACGCCGCGGTGGCCCAGGCAGACCCGGTCCTTGTTGAGCGGCTCGGGTATGATCACGTGCTGCACCCGCTTGGGGTCGAAGTAGCCCTGTTCGGCCAGGTAGGCAACGCCGCCGTAGCCGCCGGTTTCCTCGTCGGCCGTGCCGGATATCTCGACGGCGCCCTCGAAGTCTGGGTAGACCTCCAGGAAGGTTTCCGCCGCGATGATCGAGGCCGCCAGGCCGCCTTTCATGTCGCAGCTGCCACGGCCATAGATCTTGCCGTCCTTCACCTCGCCGCCGAAGGGATCGAAGGTCCAGTCCTTGCCGATCTCCACCACGTCGATGTGCGAGTTGAAGTGCACGCAAGCACCACTGCCCTTCCCCTCGCGGCGCGCGATCACGTTCCAGCGCGGGTACTTGTCGCTGTCACCCGGCGTGCCTTCGGCCCGGATGAATTCCACTTCGAAGCCGCTGCGTTTCAGGCGCTCGGCCAGGAACTCGCAGATTTCCAGGTAACAGTCGCCCGGCGGATTGAGCGTGGGAATGCGGATCAGGGCCTGCGTCAGTTCGATCAGGTCGTCGCGTCGCGCCTCGATTTCCCGTCCGAGCCTGTCCGCCTTTGCGATACCTTGATCCATAATTTCATTCTCTCCCTGTTGAACGCAGCAGTCTTGCAGTATTCGACAGCGCAACGCAGTATCGCAATCTGGTGAAATTACGGCCCGTAAAAATACGGTAATGACGGCCCTGGCAGCAATGAGCGATCCCACAAGCGACTCCCTGGACGCCCTCGACCGGCTTGCCTTCGACTTTGCCCCTGTCGGCATCGTCCTGACCGAGGAGCGCGTGATCCGGACCTGCAACAGGACCTTTGCCGAACTTTTCGGCTACCCGCGCGAGGAGCTTCTCAACCGCTCTTTCCGCATGCTCTATGCCAGCCATGCCGAGTTCGAGGCGATCCGTGACGTCGGCTTCGACGCGCTGCGCGAGAGCGGCCGCTACACCGACGAGCGCGTTATGCCGCGACGCGACGGGTCCTATTTCTGGTGCCGCGTGCATGTCCACACCTTCCATCCCGAGGACCCCATGAAGCGGGTGATCCTGACCTTCGCCGACCTGTCGCAGGTCCGTCCCGCCATCTCCCTGACCGCGCGTGAACGCCAGGTGGTGCAGCATCTGGCCCGCGGCCTGACCAGCAAGGAAATCGGCCGGCAACTCGCCATCTCGCCGCGTACGGTCGAGGATTATCGTGCCCGCCTGCTCGCCAAGTTCGATGTGCGCAACGTCGCTGGCCTGCTGGCCCGCCTGGGGGGTATCTCGACCTGACCCAGGCTCAGCTGTCGAAGAGCAGCTTGAGACGGGTATATCCCTGCTGATGGGAGAGTGCCACCTTCTCGGCGAAATGGCGCATCAGCCTGAATTCCAGTTCACTGGTATCCGGCGCCTCTTCCGTCTCCTCCTCACTGTGAACCGGCGCCTGTTCGGGGGCGTCCTCGAACGACACGGTGGCGAGAATGCGGAACTCGTCGTAGTGAAGGTGGACGCGGACCGGACTGTCGGATACGCCGCGTCCAAGAGCCAGTTCCACCGCCTCCGTCAAGCCGCTTATCACGCGCTCCATGACATCCCGGCGCGCGCCCCAGAGAGCCCCCTTCTCGCGGCAGAAGTCGACCAGTGCGGGAAGCAGTTCCTTGTTGAGAGGCCGATCCAGGCTGGCGCTCTGCCTCACGCCGATCCGAAAGAGCGCGTTGAGGGCCAGGGCCGTGACCAGGGCCACGACCAGGGCGGACCCGGTGATCGATTTCAGCCATAGCGGCACATGATCATAGAATGGCGGAAAAACGTCGTGACTGATGCCGAAGACAATCGCAATGCCGATGGTCAGGATGCGGCGCGCATCCAGCAAGCGGGCCACGATGATGCTGAGCCCGTTGGCCAGGATGAAGGCCGAGGAGAAGATCAGGATGGCCCCGGTCAGGGGCTCGGGCATGCCGATGGTCAGCATGACCACGAAAGGCGAGAAGGCCAGCGCAATGAACAGGCCGCCGATGGCAAAGCCCACCCTGCGCTGGATGATGCCGGTGGCCTGGGAAAGGCCGATGGAACTCGAGAAGGTGTTCATGCCCACCGTGCCAAGTGCCCCGGCCAGCAGGGTTCCGAGACCGTCCGCGCGTACGCCGCGCTCGATGCTTCCCATCTCGGGACGGACCCAGTCGGCCTCGGCGATCTTCTGGCAGGTCGTGATGTCGCCCGTTGCCCGCAGCGCGCAGGCCAGGGCGCCGGCCGCGAACGGAATGGCCAAGGTCCAGTCGAAGGCGGGCAGAAGCAGCGGCAGGTGCGGCAGCGCCAGGAGGTGCTGCGGTTGGGCTGCCTGGAAATCGCTCAGGTCGACCTGGCCGAGGCCCCAGGCCAGCGGATAGGCCAATGCAACGCAGATCAGCACCGAGAAGATCCGCAGCCTGCCCTTGCCCCAGACATTGAGTCCGACCACGAGGGCCAGCGCGAAGAGGCCGACTTCCAGGGCGCCCGGTTCCAGGTCCCCCGCCTGGAACTCGCCGTGGCTGTCCAGGCCCAGCAAAAGGCGAAAGCCGATCAGCCCCAGGATCAGGCCGATCATCACCACGGCCAGGCCCGCGATCTCCACTGGCAGATAGGCGCGCAGGCGCCGGAGAAGAAAGGAAAAGGCGATCTCGCAAGCGCCTGCGAACATGGTCATGCCGAACACCAGCGCCAGGCCGCCGTTCTGCGCCGCCGCCAGCGAAGCCGGCAGGTAGGCGGCCGTGAAGACGGCCGGGCAGAGGAACCCGCTGCCCAAGGCGCGCCGGCGCAGGCAGAGAACGATGCTCCCGATGCCCAGCGCCAGCAGGGACGCCGTGATCATGGCCTCCTGCAGGACAGCACCGGCATCCGCGGCGCGCAGCACCAGCAGCGGAAAGACAAGGCCGATCGGGGCGATGATCGCGAGATGCTGCAGACCGCTGAGCAGCAGTGTGGTGTGCGAGAGAGGCTGCTCCTGGGGCAGTGCTTGCGTATCGGGAACGGAGCTGCGGGTCACGGCGGCAGGCAACCTTACTGGACTACAGGCAGCGGCCTAAATGGCCGGGGCAAGGATCGCGGTCCTCTGAGGACGAGGACCTGGGCACGGATGTCTTGCGTGCAGGGCAAGCACCATCTTCCCGGAGGCCCTGCATGCACGAGCGGGAAAGAGTAGCATCCTGGGTGCGATATTGAACCCCGGATGGCACTCCCGCGCACCCGTCATCAGTCGCCGCCAACCCGAGCGACGGCCGGCGGGCCATTGGCACCGAATTCATAGCAGGCCAGGATGATACCCAGGCGCCGACCCGGCTCCAGCGCGAAAGGGACGCTGAGCCGGCTGTAGGTCACATGATCGCGCCGGCCTGCCTCCATCCAGCCGTGGACCAGCTGCGGCACCGGTGTTTCATAAAGCAGGCGCGCGCTCTTGAGCCCCGCCCGCGTCCGCTCGGGCGAGGAAATCGCACTGAAGCGTCGACCGCGGACCCCCTGTCCGAAATACCGTTCGAATTCCGCCCCGGCGAGCCGGAAGAACAGATCCTTGCCCTCATCCAGCACTTCATAGACCACCAGCCGCGTGATGCTCGTCCAGATGCGCAGCGGATCGAAGTCCGCCCAAAGGGGCAGGTTCCCGCTTTTGCCCTCAGGCAGCAGTTCCTGCCAATAGGACAGCAGGGTCTGCTGGCGCTGGGTCAGCAATCCGGTGGGTTCGTCGGCTTCGCCCTCGCTCTGGGACGGGCCCGACCAGACCACGCGCTGGCTGTGGGAGGAGGAAGACTCGCTCTCAAGACTGTCCATGCAACGCTCGCCGAAGTTGGAAACGCAAGACTTGTCTCGTATTTTATATATCAATACTGAAAAAGCCCTTAATGAAATTTTCCTCTTTCCATGATCGGCCTTTCGCTGCGCTTTCCTCTCACCAAGAGCCTCTTGCGTCTGGCTTCATGGACAGGCCTTGGCTTTACATTCTGCGCGGCGCTGCTTTACTGTCCGCTCAAAATGCCCAAATAAATTAGTCACGTGGAAGGAAGATCGTCATGGAAATGCAGAACCTGGATAAACTCGTTCAGTTCCGACACGACATTCACCAGCATCCGGAGCTGGGGTTCTGCGAGCATGAGACCTCACGCAAGGTCCAGGGCTACCTGGACGACTTGGGCATCGACTATGTCTCGGGCATCGGCAAGACCGGCGTCGTGGCCTGGATCAAGGGCACAAGCGAGGGCAGCGATCGTACGGTCGGCCTGCGTGCCGACATGGATGCCCTGCCGCTGGAGGAGACCAGCGGCGTCGACTATTCCTCGAAGAACAAGGGCTGCATGCATGCCTGCGGCCATGACGGCCACACCACCATGTTGCTGGGAGCCGTCGAGCATTTCCATGCAAACCGCGATTTCGCCGGCACGATCTATTTCGTTTTCCAGCCGGCCGAGGAGGGCGTCGGTGGTGGCAAGGCCATGGTCGACGACGGCCTGTTCGAGCGTTTTCCCATGGACGAGATCTATGGCCTGCACAACTGGCCAGGCTTGCCGGTGGGCACGTTCGGCCTGATCCCCGGCCCGCTGATGGCCAGCGGTGATCGCATCGATGTCACGATCCACGGCAAGGGCGGCCACGGCGGGCTGAATCCGCATGGCTGCATCGATCCCGTGCGCATCGCCGCGGACTTCATCAACCGTGCGCACACCATCATCTCGCGCGAGGTCGATCCGCTGAACCCGGCGGTGCTCAGTATCTGCGCCATTGAGAGCGGCGACATCAGCGGCTTCGCCGTCATTCCCGACACCGCACGCATGAGCGGCACGTTGCGCAGCCTCGACAAGGACACCCGCAACGTCATGGTTGCGGCCCTGGAACGCCTGGCCAAGAGCCTGGAGGCCTATTACGGCTGTACAATCGAACTGCAGATAGAGGACAAGTTCGATGTCACCTTCAATGAAGCGGGTGCAACGGAGTCCGCGACGAAGGTGATCCGCGAGACCTTCGGAGGAGACGCCCTGGCCGAGGGCCACAAGCCCAGCATGGGTGGCGAGGATTTTTCCTACATGCTGGCCGCCTGCCCCGGTGCCTACGTGCATGTGGGGGCCGGCGACGACGAGCATACCCACGGCCTGCACAATCCCGGCTATGACTTCAACGACAAGATCATTCCCTATGGCGTGCAGTTGTTGACGGGTCTGGCCCTGGAATCGCTCGGCAAACAGAACAGGAACACCTGAAGCTCCGCTCTGAAGGCTCCGGAGATATATCCATTCCATCCGAAAGGAAGGAGGGAGGAGGATGTCCGGTGACAACGAGCAGAAAATCGCCAAACCCTATATCATATTCACGATCATACTCTTTCTGTCCCTGATCTTTCCGGTCTACGGCATCGCCAACAGCGTCATGCCGCTGGTTCTGGGACTGCCCTTCGGGCTCTTCTGGATCGCGCTGGTCGAGGTCATCGCGTTCCTTGGCCTCTGCGTCTTCTACCTGATCGAGCACAGGCAGGAGGACGGGACCCATGAGTAACTGGATCTTCGCCCTTGTCACCATGCTGGTCTACCTGGGGGTTGCCTTTCTCATAGGCATCCTGGCCGGGCGTCGGCATTCCTTCTGGTCGGTCTCCGAATTCGCGGTCGCCGACCGCGGCCTGGGTCTGATCGTCGTCTGGTTCATGATGGGCGGCACCATCTTCAGTGCCTTCTCGTTCCTCGGCGGACCGGGCATGGCCTTCTCCCAGGGGGCGGCGGCCTTCTTCGTGCCCGCCTACGTCACCCTGGGCATGCTGCCCTGGTATCTGCTGGGCCCCAAGGTGGGCCGCATCGGTGCGCGCAAGAACTTCTTCACCATGGGGGATTTCCTGGGCGACCGCTATCAATCCAAGGCCCTCACCGTCATCGTGGGCGTGATCGCCGTGCTGGCCTTCATCCAGTACCTGACACTGCAGATCAAGGGCATGGCCTTCATCTTCAATATCCTGACCGAGGGCTTTATCCCCTATTGGCTGGGCGCCTTGCTCGCCTACGGCATCGTGCTCGCCTATGTGGCCACTTCCGGCGTGCGTGGCGCTGCCTGGAGTGACGTGCTCCAGGGGGCAATGATGCTGATCGTGGCCTGGGCCATCGGGTTCTATCTCGTCTATGCCCTGCATGGCGGCCCGGGTGAGATGTTCACGGAGATCAACAGGGAGAATCCCGATCTCCTGACCATCGGGCACGAGGGCTCCTCGATGTCGGCCATGGCCTATTCCACCGTGATCCTGATCTCGGCGCTGGGCTTCCTCATGTGGCCGCACCTTTTCACCAAGTCCTACTCGACGACGGAAAAGCGCATCAAGCTGACCACCCTGGCCTTCCCGATTTTCGGGATCTTCATGGTACCGGTGCTGTTCATCGGCTTTTCCGGCATCGGCGTGGTCGATCCGGAGGCGCTGGACAGCTCGGACGAACTGCTGCCCTACATGATCACCAACGAGTTGGGGGCAAGCGGCCTGCTCTACGGCCTGATCGGCGCGGGTGCGCTGGCCGCGGCCATGTCGTCGTCCGACGCCATCACCCATGGCGGTGCGGTGTCGCTGGGACGCGACGTCATCTATCCGCTGAAGACGGACCTCTCCGATCGCGCCCAGATCTGGATCATGCGCATCGGCGTGGTCGTCATCGGGCTGGCGGCCTACCTGCTGTCGATATTCGGCTCGGAGGGCATTATCGCGCTGCTGGTCGGGGCCTACGGCTCCATCTCCCAGTTCGTGCCGGCCGTCTACGGCGCCCTCATCTGGCGGCGAGCCACCAAGGCCGGGGCCATTGCCGGCCTGATCGTCGGCATTGCCGTCAACTACTACTACCAGATGATCGCCGATTCCACGCCGCTGGACATGAACGAGGGCTTCATCGGCCTGATCTGCAACATCGTGGTCTTCGTGGCGGTCAGCCTGCTGACCCGCCCCGTGCCCGCGGAACTGGCCGAGGAGTACCGGAAGGCCTGACCTGTCCATGACCGGCCGAGCTGGCGTGGCCCCATCAATGGGGCCACGCCAGTATCTTCCTGGCAGCGCCCGCGCCCGCAGTGGGCCGCAGGTCAGCGATCGAAAGCGTAGCAGCAGAGAATATAGCGTGCCGGTCCGCCGTCCTCTTCGGCGAACGGCATGGCAAGGCGACGGTACCCCACATAGCCGCGATCCAGGGTTGCCAGCGACCCGGCACTCAGGATGGGTCGCCCATCCCGGTACATCTCTTCCACTATGGCCAGCGTCGGCGGCACCTGGGCCGGATTTCCGATCTCGCTGAACCGCTGTCCGCGCAGACCGGAGCCGGCGCGCATCTCGAAGTCCTCACCGACGAGGCGAAAGATGACGTCCTCGCCCTGTCCGACGATCTCGAAGAGCACGATTCTGGCAACTGCAGACCAGACCTCCAGGGGATCGAATCGGTTCCGCGCCGGCAGGCCCTCCGCCGGCAGCATCCGATACCAGTACGTCAGGGTCATCCACTGGTCGGCGCTCATTTCCCGCGCCACCGCGTCCGTCAGGTCCTCGACCTGACGGGAGCCTTTCCAGACCATCTGGTTGTTCTGGATCGAGGGGGTGTAGACCATGGATCACCTGCATGCCCGAGCGAGGACCATGCCGCAAACCCCGTGCGTCCGCGGCATGGTGCAACGCAGAGTAATCCATCAGTCTGCAAACGACAAGAAACCGCCAGCGATACACGTGGCACTTGTGGCCCGTGTTATTCGGCGGCCTCCTGGTAGGCGCTGAGCGGCGGGCAGGTGCAAACCAGGTTGCGGTCGCCGGCCACGTTGTCGATGCGACCCACCGGCGGCCAGTACTTGGCCTCGCGCAGGCTGTTCAGCGGATAGGCCGCCTCATCCCGGCTGTAGGCGTGGTTCCAGTCGTCCGCGAGCACGGCCTCGGCGGTATGCGGGGCGTTGCGCAAGGGATTGTCTTCCTTGTCCGCTTCGCCCTTCTCGATGGCCGCGATCTCCTTGCGGATGGTGATCATGGCCTGGCAGAAGCGGTCAAGTTCGGCCCGGGACTCCGATTCCGTCGGCTCGGCCATCAGTGTCCCGGCCACCGGCCAGGACATGGTGGGTGCGTGGTAGCCGAAGTCCATCAGGCGCTTGGCGATGTCGTCCACGGAGATCCCGGCCGTCTCCTTGAAATCGCGGGTATCCAGGATGCACTCGTGCGCAACCAGGCCGTTGCGCCCCTTGTAGAGCACGTCGTAGTGCCCCTCCAACCGCTTGGCCATGTAGTTGGCGTTCAGGATCGCCACCT
The DNA here is from genome assembly GCF_042651425.1 of Fodinicurvata halophila. Lineage (NCBI taxonomy): Bacteria > Pseudomonadati > Pseudomonadota > Alphaproteobacteria > Rhodospirillales > Rhodovibrionaceae > Fodinicurvata > Fodinicurvata halophila. The sequence goes on from NZ_JBHSCW010000006.1 coordinate 157,259, forward strand.
GGCTGGCCTTCTTCAGGCCTTCCGGCCCCATCAGGGCCAGGTAGGCCCAGGTGATCGGCAGGATGCCGGCCGACCCCCAGGGCGCGGCCGCCACGGGCCCGACACCGCTTTCCGGTCCGCATTCCTTGACCACCGGATGGTTGGGCAGGAAGGGCGCCAGATGATCGCGCACCCCGATGGGGCCAACACCCGGCCCGCCCCCGCCGTGGGGGATGCAGAAGGTCTTGTGCAGGTTCAGGTGGGCCACGTCGGGACCGAACTGCCCCGGCTGGCAGAGGCCGACCATGGCGTTCAGGTTGGCCCCGTCCATGTAGACCTGGCCGCCGTTCTCGTGAACGATCTCGCAGATACGGCGAATCTCTTCCTCGAACACGCCGTGGGTCGAGGGATAGGTGACCATCAGCGCGGCCAGGCTGTCGGCCTTGTCGCCGGCCTTCTTCTCCAGGTCGGCCAGGTCGATGTTGCCTTCCTCGTCGCAGCCGACGACCACCACGTCCATGCCGGCCATGATGGCGCTGGCCGGGTTGGTGCCGTGAGCCGAACTGGGAATCAGGCAGACGGTGCGCTGATCGTCGCCGCGGCTGTCGTGATAGGCGCGGATGGCCAAGAGGCCGGCGTACTCGCCCTGGCTGCCGGCATTGGGCTGCAGCGAGATGGCGTCGAAGCCGGTGATGCGGGCCAGCCAGTCCTCCAGGTCGCCGATCAGCTCCATGTAGCCCGGTGCCTGGTCGGTGGGCGCGAAGGGATGCATGGCGGCGAAACCGGGCAAGGTGATGGCCATCATCTCGGCCGCTGCATTGAGCTTCATGGTGCAGGAGCCGAGCGGAATCATCGAGCGGTCGAGCGCAACGTCCTTCTCGCGCAGGCGACGCAGGTAGCGCAGCATCTCGGTCTCCGAGTGATAGCTGTTGAAGACCGGATGGGTCAGATAGTCGCTCTTGCGCTGCAGGCTCTTGGGTATGCCGCTGGCCGCTTCCTCATCGAGTTTCAGCAACTCGAGGCCATGATCCTCCTTGCCGGCAAAGACCGCCAGGACCGTCCGAAGAGTCTCACGCGTCGTCGTCTCGTCCAGCGCAAGGCCCACATGGGCCTCGTCCACCTGGCGCAGGTTGATCCCCGCTTCGCGGGCGCGCTTCAGGACCTCGGGGCCGGCCTTGACCGTCAGGGTGTCGAACCAGCTGTCATTCACCACCTCGTAGCCGAGCTTGCCCAGGCCCTGGGCCAGGATGCCGGTAAAGCGGTGCACGCGATCGGCGATGCGCTTCAGCCCCTGCGGCCCGTGCCACACGGCATAGAAGCCGGCGATCACGGCCAGCAGCACCTGCGCGGTACAGATGTTGCTGGTCGCCTTCTCGCGCCGGATATGCTGTTCGCGCGTCTGCAGCGCCAGGCGGAAGGCCGGGTCGCCGTTGCTGTCGGTGGACACGCCGACGATGCGGCCCGGCACCGAGCGCTTGTAGGAATCGCGCGTGGCGAAGAAGGCCGCATGCGGACCGCCATAGGCCATGGGCACGCCGAAGCGCTGGGCGCTGCCGACCACCAGGTCGGCGCCCCACTCGCCCGGCGGCGTCAGCTTCAGCAGGCTCAGCAGGTCGCTGGCCACGGTGACCTGGGCCCCGCCCTCGTGGCAACGCTCCGCCAGCTTGGCATGATCGTCGATGCTGCCGTAGGTGTTCGGATACTGCAGGATGACCCCGAAGTACTGCGCGGCATCGAAATCGCTGGCCGGATCGCCGAAATCCAGCTCGATGCCCAGCGGCTTCGCCCGGGTTTCCAGCACGGCCAGCGTCTGCGGATGCATGTCCTCGGCGACGAAGCAGCGCGCAGACTTGTTCTTGCCCACACGCCGCATCAGCGTCATGGCCTCGGCCACAGCCGTCGCCTCGTCCAGCATGGAGGCATTGGCCAGGTCCAGGCCCGTCAGGTCGATGACCATCTGCTGGAAATTGATCAGCGCTTCCAGGCGGCCCTGGGCAATCTCGGCCTGATAGGGGGTATAGGCGGTGTACCAGCCCGGATTTTCCAGCAGGTTGCGCTGGATGACCGGTGGCAGGATGCAGTCGTGATAGCCCAGGCCGATCAGGGAGGTGAGCGGCTGGTTGCGCCCGGCCAGTTCGCGCAGCTTGGCCAGCACCTGGGCTTCGCTGCGTGCCTCCGGCAGGTCCGGCAGGTCGGAACGGATCTTTCCGGGGACCGTCTTCTCGACCAGTTCGTCGAGCGACGACAGCCCGAGTGTCTTCAGCATGGCAATGCTTTCGGCTTCGTCCGGACCGATGTGCCGATTTGCGAAGTCGTCTGCGGCTTCCAGCTCGCTCAGAGTCGGGCGCGTGTCTGTCATTCCAGTTCTCCTGTGGCCTGCCTGTTCCGCCTGGCAATCGGCGGAGCAGGCGCTAGCCATTCTTCAATAGGGATCGCGGCCCCGGCCTTTTCGCCTTTTGGTTTGCCGTGGGCCGATCCGAGGGGCGCTCAGCCGGATGGGGACAGTCCCAAACGGCTCAGTCGAGCCCTTCGATAAACTTCTTGTAGGCTTCTGCATCCATCAGCTTGTCCAGCTCGGAACTGTCGGAAAGCGTCAGCTTGAAGAACCAGCCTTCATTCTCCGGATCCTCGTTGACCTTGCTGGGCTCTTCCTCGACGGCTCCGTTCACCTCGGTCACCTCGCCGGACACTGCGGCATAGACCTCGCTGGCCGCCTTCACGGATTCGACCACGGCAGCCTCGTCACCCTGGGACAGGGTCTTGCCGACCTCCGGCAGTTCCACGAAGACCACGTCGCCCAGCTGTTCCTGGGCGTAGTTCGTGATTCCGATGGTGGCCTTGTCGCCGTCGACGGCGATCCATTCATGTTCGTCGCTGTAATACGTCTTGCTCATTGTAACGTCTCCCCGGGAGTTCCCCTGTTGTTGAAATCAGCCCCGATAGTAGCGGTGTTCGACGAAGGGCATCTTCGCCACCGTCATCGGGCGTTCGCGGCCCCGGACCAGGGCCTTCACCTTCGTGCCGGGCTCGGACAGCTCACGCGGCAGATACCCCATGGCCACCGGCGCCTCCGCCGAGGGGCCATAGCTGCCACTGGTCACCTTGCCGATCACCTCGCCGGCGTCGTTCACCAGCTCTGCGCCCTCGCGCACCGGTGCCCGTCCCTCGCCGATCAGGCCCACACGGCGCTGCGGCGTCTTTTCGGCAATCTGTTTCAGGATGATGCTGTCACCCGGAAAGCCACCGGCTTCGCGCCTGCTCTTGGCCACGGCCCAGGTGAGTGCCGCTTCGATCGGCGTCGTCGTTTCGTCGATATCGTGTCCGTAGAGGCACAGCCCGGCTTCCAGGCGCAGCGAGTCGCGTGCGCCCAGCCCGATCGGCTTCACACGCGCGTCGGCCAGCAGCTTGCGGGCAAAGGCATCGGCCTGCGCGCCCGGCACGGAAATCTCGTAGCCGTCCTCGCCGGTGTAGCCCGAGCGGCTGATGCGGCAGGGCACGCCGGCGATGTCCAGATCGCGCATGGTCATGAAGCGCATCTCGGCCACGTCCGGCGCCAAGGCCGAGAGCACGTTGGCCGCTTCGGGGCCCTGCAGGGCCAGCAGCGCCTTGTCGTCCTCCTCGATGACCTCGCAACCGGCCGGCAATCGCGCCTTCAGGTGGGCGATGTCTGATTGCTTGCAGGCGGCATTCAGCACCATGAAGACATGATCCTCGAAGGGCGTGACCATCAGGTCATCCAGGATGCCGCCCTTGTCGTTCAGCAGGAAGCTGTAGTGCATGCGCCCCGCCTCGCTGTTGACGAGGTCGGCTGGCAGCAGCGTCTCCACGGCCTGGCGGACGTCCTTGCCCTTCACCCGGACCTGGCCCATGTGCGAGACGTCGAAAAGGCCCGCCGCGCTGCGGCAGTGCAGGTGTTCGCTCATGATGCCGTCGGGATATTGCACCGGCATGTCATAACCGGCGAAGGGCACCATGCGGCCCCCCAGTTCGACGTGCAGGGCGTGGAGCGGAGTTGTGGCGAGGGTGTCCTTGTTATCCGTCACTTCAGATCCTTCATGACAGTGAGCCCGGCCGCCTTTCGACGACATTGCCCCCTCTGTCCTCGGACCTGAGAGATTGGCCGGCGCGAAATCTCAGCGCACGGCTTTCCCCATCGGTGTGAAACGTGATCGGGAACCCTGTCCGATCCCGTTCCAGCTTTCCAGAGGTGCCTGTTCCGTACGGTCCTGGATACCTGAGAGTTTCCGGGGCGGTTGCTCCTTCGGCGCCGGGGCATCGTAATGTCCCGATCTCTCCCATACGAAACGTATCGGCATCTGCCCTTAGGTTAGCGCCAAGACCGGCGGTGTCAATCTTCGGCTTCGCTGCACCGCCACACAGGCCGGCTTTGAACAAGGGGGAGCAGTGAAGCCACACCCTTGGACCGGGTTCAGGCCAGGCCCCGCAGCGCCTGCTGGCGATGCGCATCGCCGATGTCGCTGGAGATGGCGAAGCTGTCGGGATCGGCCGCCTGCCACCACAGGGCATAGGGCGTCTCTGCCGGCGCATCGATCAACTGGTTCCTAGCCACGAAGGGATAGATCGCATCCGCCGTGCGCGCGGCCGTCGGGCTGATCCGATGGAACATGTGGTGCGGCTCCAGGTCGTGAATCCGCGTCAGGCCGGCCGAGCTGGCGACCTGGACCGCGGCCGCCACTGTCTTCTCGTGAAAGCGCGCCACCTGCTGGGCCTTGTCCTCCACGACGAGGCCGCGCTGGCGCCCCGGGTCCTGGGTCGCCACGCCAGTGGGGCAGGTGTCGGTATGGCAGCGCATCGACTGGATGCAGCCCACCGAGAACATGAAGGCGCGCGCGGCGTTGGTCCAGTCGGCGCCCAGGGCGATGGCCTGGGTGATGCCCGAGCCGGAATGGACCTTGCCACTGGCTCCCAGCCTGACGCGATCCTTCAACCCGGCGCCGATCAGGGCGTTGCGCACGATCACAAGCCCGTCGTTGAGCGGCAGGCCCACATGGTTGCTGAGCTCGATCGGCGCCGCGCCGGTGCCGCCCTCGGCTCCGTCCACCACGATGAAATCGAGATGGATGCCCGAGGCCAGCATCGCCTTGACCACGGCGAAGACCTCGTGTGGATGGCCGACACAGAGCTTCACTCCCAGGGGCTTGCCGCCCGACAGCTCGCGCAGGCGGGCCGCGAACTCGAGCATCTCGCGCGGCGTCGAGAAGGCCGAGTGCCCCGCCGGGGACACGCAGTCCACGCCGGTGGGCACCTTGCGGGTATCGGCGATTTCCTGGGTGACCTTGGCGCCGGGGAGAACGCCGCCATGCCCGGGCTTGGCCCCCTGGCTGAGCTTGATCTCGATCATCCGGACCTGATCCGAACTGGCAGCCTCCTGAAACAGGCCGGGATCGAACTGTCCCTGGTCGTCACGACAGCCGAAATACCCCGAACCAACCTCCCAGATCAGGTCGCCGCCGCCTTTCCGGTGATAGGGGCTGATTCCCCCCTCGCCCGTATCATGGGCGAAGTTACCCAGCCGGGCCCCGGTATTGAGCGCCTCGATGGCGCGCGCCGACAGCGCTCCGAAGCTCATGGCCGAAATGTTCAGGATCGAGCTGTTGTAGGGGCTCTTGCACTCCGGTCCGCCGATCTCGATGCGCGGATCCCGTGTCTCGGGTTCCGCCGGCGCGATGGAGTGGGTCACCCAGCGGTATTCGCTGGAATAGACATCCAGTTCCGTCCCAAAGGGGTGGTTGTCCACCTGATCGCGGGCACGCTGATAGACCAGTTTGCGCTGCTCGCGGTTGAAGGGACGTCCCTCCCGGTTTCCCTCGACGATGTAGGAACGCAGGTAGGGCCTGAGCGCCTGGAAGCAATAGCGCGCCCAGCCGGCGGCGGGGTAGTTGCGCAGGATGGCATAGCCCCTCTGCCGCACATCGTGGGCCGCCAAGGCCAGAACGGCCAGGCAGGGCACGAGACCCCACAGCCAGGCCCCCTCGACAAACAGCCCGAGCCCGAGGAACAGCAGCCCCAGCACAAAGGCCACGATTGGCACGATGCCGCGTCGATAGCCCGAGAGGCCCCGGAAGGCGGCCAGGAGATTTTCGGAGTCCGTCATGATGTCTGTCCCGCCTTGTCTTGCGATCGTTTCCGTGTCTTCGCGCGCCTAGAGATCGCGCAGGTACTTCAGGTTCGCCTTGACCTGCTTCAGAACTTCGGCGCCGCGCCCCTCCAGGACCATCTTGGCTTCGCTGAGGGCATAGCTTTCCAGCTGCTTCAGGGCGGTGTGCGGGGGCATGGCCACGGCATGGCGGTCCGTCTTGACGTCGAGCAGGACGGGCCCGTCATGGTCCATGGCCTGCTTGACGGCGGCATCCACCTTGTCCGGCTCCTCCACCGTCACACCCTTGATGCCGCAGGCCTCTGCCACCTTGGCGAAGTCGGGATTGTAGAGTTCCGTCTGGTAGTTCGGGATGCCGGCCAGCTGCATCTCGATCTCGACCATGCCCAGCGTGCCGTTGTTGAAGACGATCGCCTTCACCGGCAGCTGGTACTGGCCGATGGTGGCGAGATCGCCCATCAGCATGGACAGGCCGCCGTCGCCGCAGAGCGCCACGGTCTGCCGGCCCTCGCCGGCAAAGGCCGCGCCGATGGCCTGGGGCATGGCACTGGCCATGGAGCCGTGGGAATAGGAGCCCATGAGGCTCCGCTTGCCCGTGCTCCGCAGGTGGCGGGCCGCCCACACGGTGGTCATTCCGGTATCGGTGCAGAAGATCGCGTCGTCATCGGCATGAGCATTTACCACGCCGGCCAGGTAGTCCGGACCGATCGCCCCCCGGCTTCCCTGCTCGCCCTCGTGGCGGGCCAAGGAGTCGAGATCGGCGTGGTAGACCTTGCGGCGATCCTTCAGGAAACTGTCGTCGGCGCGCTCGCGAACATGCGGCAGCAAGGCCTCCAGCGTCGCGCGCACGTCGCCGATCAGGCCCATGTCCACGTGGGTCCGGCGTCCGAGACGTTCGCCATGGGTCAGCACCTGCGCCACCCGGGCCTTGGTGTGCAGGAAATCCTTCCAGGGGAAATCCGTGCCCAGCAGCAGCAGGGCATCGCACTGGGCGATGGCATCGGCACAGGCCTTGCCGCCGATGAACCCCGTCATGCCGATGCCGTGGTCGTTGTCATGCTCCAGGAACATCTTGCCCTTCAGGGTCCAGCCCACAGGCGCCTTCAGGCGTTCCGCCAGGGCCGTGACCAGCTCGTGCGCGCCGTCACAGCCCATGCCGCCGTAGATCATGGGGCGCTCGGCCTCCGACAGCATCCGGGCCAGCGCCTCGAGATCGCCATCGGCGGGGCGCACGATTGTCTCCGGCCGATAGACCGGAGAGACGATGGCCGTCTCGGGCAGCGTCTCCGGCAACAGATCCCCGCCGTACCCGAAGATGCCCACCCCCTTGCGGGTGAGCGCATGCTGGATCGCCTGCTGCAGCATGCGCGGCGCCTGCTCCGGGGTCTGGGCCAGCTGGTTGTACCAGCTGCAGCCGTCGAACATGCGCAGGTCGGTTTCCTGGAAGGACTCCATGCCGTAGTCGCCCCGGCTGATCGTCGACGGCAGGGCAACGACCGGTGCGCCCCAGCGGTGTGCGTCGTAAAGCCCGTTGATCAGGTGCACGTGGCCCGGGCCGGAACTGCCCGCGCAGCAACCGAGGCCGCCCAACACGCCCTCGGCCATCGCGGCGTAGGCCCCGGCTTCCTCGTGGCGGACATGCACCCACTCGATGCGCCCGTCGCGGCGCAGGGCATCGTTCAACAGGTTGAGACTGTCCCCCGTGACTCCGTAGAGACGCTTGACCCCGGACTCCGCCAGTATATCGATGACGGTTTCGGCTATCGTGCGCGACATGCTCCCTCCTGGTATCGGCCGGTGTTATCTTGATGCAGGGACTGCGTGGCCGATGCCCCCGAACCTGACGGACTATCCGCAAGGACCGTACGGTAACCCTTTGATTCTGTCTACAGATACCCTTCTGCTTGCGCAAGCATGAGGCCGGCTCCAGACAGCTGAAACGGGTGGCGGCAACAGCCTGTTCCTGATGCCGACCCGTTGGGCAGGACCCTGCCGTGCGCCCCCTGAAACACCCGGCAAAGCGGTTGCGAAAGGATTCGGCTTCCTGTAGCTTCGCGCCGCATTCAGGGGCCGGTCCAAACGCGGCATCTATCCGGAGACAAGATGCAGACACAGGCGTGAGCCGGCGCCATAGGGAGGGCGCACAAGATGGGTTTTCTGATGGGCCTGAGCCGCGCCATCGACAGGCTAAACGACTTTGTCGGGCGCTGCGTCTACTGGCTGATCCTGATCGTCGTTCTGATCTCGGCCGGCAATGCCATCTCGCGCTACCTGTTCAGCCTCAGTTCCAATGCCTGGCTCGAGATCCAGTGGTATCTCTTCTCGGCCGTCTTCCTGCTGGGTGCCGGCTATACCCTGCTGAACAACGAGCACGTCCGCATCGACGTGCTCTATGCGCGCCTCTCCCCACGCCGCAAGGCCTGGGTCGACATCATCGGCGGGCTGTTCTTCCTGCTGCCCGTGACCATTTTCATCATGGTCCTGTCCTGGCCCATGTTTCACACCGCCTTCGTGCGCATGGAGATGTCGGGCAACACCGGCGGGCTGATCCGCTGGCCGGTGCTGTTGCTGATGCCCGTGGGCTTCTTCCTGCTCAGCCTCCAGGGGGTATCGGAAGTCATCAAGCGTATCGCCTACCTCGCCGGACGTGCGCCCTATCCCGGTCGTGGGCAGACGCACAGCGAAGTCATCCGCGACGTCTGACAGGGAACCGGGTAAGCCGCCATGATCGAACTCCTGCAAAGCTATCTGGCCCCCATCATGTTCGCGGGCCTGGTCGTCTTCCTGCTGTCCGGCTATCCGCTGGCGTTCGCGCTCGCCATCACGGGCCTGATCTTCGCCTTCGTCGGCATCGAGCTGGGCATGCTGACCACGGCCCTGCTGCAGGCCCTGCCCAACCGGATCTTCGGGATCATGAGCAACGACACCCTGCTCGCGATTCCCTTCTTCACCTTCATGGGCCTGATCCTGGAACGCAGCCGCATGGCCGAGGACCTGCTGCATACGGTGGGCCAGCTCTTCGGGCCGGTTCGCGGCGGCCTGGGCTTCGCCGTCGTCTTCGTCGGCGCCATCCTGGCGGCGACCACCGGCGTCACCGCCGCCTCGGTGATTTCCATGGGCCTGATCTCGCTGCCGATCATGCAACGCTACGGCTATGACCAGAAGATCGCCACCGGCACCATCCTGGCCTCGGGCACACTGGCCCAGATCATCCCGCCCAGCCTGGTCCTGATCGTCCTGTCCGACCAGCTCGGCCGCTCCGTGGGCGACATGTACCACGGCGCCCTGGTCCCAAGCCTGGGATTGATCACACTCTACGCCCTCTACGTCCTGGTCATCGCGATCCTGCGCCCCAACGCCGTGCCGGCCCTGCCGCCGGAGGCGCGCACCCTGAGGGGCTTCGAGCTGGCCAAGCGGATCCTCATCTCGCTGATCCCGCCGCTGGCCCTCATCTTCCTGGTCCTGGGCACGATCCTGATGGGCCTGGCCACCCCCACCGAGGCGGGCGCCATGGGCGCCGTCGGCGCATTGGGCCTGGCCATCGTCAAGCGCCGCCTGACCCTGTCGATCCTGAAGCAGGCCATGGATTCCACGGCCAAGCTGACCTCCTTCGTGATCTTCATCCTGGTGGGCGCCAGTGTGTTCAGCCTGACCTTCTGGGCGGTGGACGGCGATCTCTGGGTCGAGCACCTGCTGACCAGCCTGCCCGGCGGCCCGCTCGGATTCCTGATCGCGGTCAACCTGCTGATCTTCGTGCTCGGTTTCTTCCTGGACTTCTTCGAGCTGGCCTTCATCATCGTGCCCCTGGTGGCCCCGGTGGCCGAAGTCCTGGGCATCGACCTGGTCTGGTTCGGCGTGCTTCTGGCTGTGAACCTGCAGACCTCGTTCCTGACCCCGCCGTTCGGCTTCGCGTTGTTCTACCTGCGCAGCGTCGCCCCGCGCGAGGACTATACCGACCGGATCACGGGACGGTTGGTGAAGTACATTCCCACCGAGCGCATCTATCTCGGGGTCCTGCCCTTCCTGGTGCTGCAGCTTATCATGGTGGGCCTGATCATCGCCTTCCCTGACCTGGTCACTGGCATCGCTGCCGAACAGGCCGTGGATCCGGCCGACGTGGAGATCGATATTCCTGCCAGCGACATGGGGATGGACGGCGACGAGCCGCCACCCATTACCTTCGATTGATTGCTTCGAAGATAAATCCTGAGGGTATATGTGCTGCGCAACAGCAGGCTCTCAACCGGCCTGTTCATCTAGCCGTTGTGATATCCGGATCACATACTCATAAGAGAGTCCGAGTATAAGCTACAAGATTGCCCCTGACTGGAGTGGCATCCGCGTTACGGCCGAGGGGAAGACACTTGCACCCGAACTTGGCGGTACAGTCTCGATCCGGCATTTCGCCGGTCGTATGCTCGCCCAACTGACCCCGTAAGCTGACATCGCGCAACATTCCGGCCACGAAAAGATCCAACCAGCCCCGGAGCAAACCGTCATGAAGATCACCGACGTTCAGGAGCGACGCGTCTCGATCGCTTCCGACATTGAGAACGCCTATATCAGTTTCGCTGGCATGGATGTCTCCATCCTGGCCATCACCACCGACACGATCGTCGATGGGCAGCCTGTCGTGGGCTATGGCTTCAATTCCAATGGCCGCTATGCGCCCAGCGGCCTTTTGCAGCACCGCTTCCTGCCGCGGTTGATGGAAGCGGATCCGACCAGCCTGGTCGACACTTCGGGCAGCAATCTTGATCCGTTCCGCATCTGGCAGACGCTCATGCGCAACGAAAAGCCCGGCGGACACGGGGAGCGATCGGTTGCTGTCGGCGTGATCGATATGGCCATCTGGGACATTGTGGCAAAGGTCGAGGAAAAGCCACTCGCCACACTTCTCGCCGAACGCTTCGGCGATGGCACACCCGATGAAAGCGTCCCCGTCTATGCCGCGGGCGGATACTACTATCCCGATTCTGATCTCAGTACATTGCAGGCCGAAATGCGCAGTTATCTGGACGCGGGCTATACCGAGACAAAGATGAAAATCGGCGGCTTGCCACTGGACAAGGATCTGCGCCGGGTCGAGGCTGCACTGGAGGTCGGCGGCAGCGGTGACCGCCTGGCGGTGGATGCCAATGGCCGCTTCGACCTCGAGACCGGGCTGGCGTACGCACACGGCCTGTCCCCTTACGGCCTGCGCTGGTATGAGGAAGCAGGCGATCCACTCGACTACGATCTTCAGCGCGTTCTGGCTGAAAACTATGCAGAGCCGATGGCGACAGGCGAAAACCTCTTTTCCCATCAGGACGTCCGCAATCTTCTACGCTACGGCGGAATCCGCCCTGATCGCGATATCCTCCAGATGGATCCGGTTCTCTCCTATGGCCTGGTCGAGTATATGCGGATGCTCGACGAGCTTCGCCTGCGCGGCATCTCGCCGCGCGTCTGCATCCCACACGGCGGGCATCAGTTCGCCCTGAACATCGCTGCTGGCCTGAAGCTCGGCGGCAACGAATCCTATCCGCGTGTGTTCGCACCTTTTGGCGGGTTCGCTGATTCCACACCTATCGAGAATGGACGGGTCCGCACTTCCGAGCATCCTGGTATCGGATTCGAGGACAAAGCAGACCTGATGGAGCTTTTCCGCACGGAGCTGTCCTGAAGACGGACACACAGCCGTCGCCTATGGACCAATAGGGGCGATGAACCACCACCTATCACCTTTGATTGGGCAGCCACAAAAGCAAGGCCCCGCCGAAGCGGGGCCTTTCAACGCAATCGCCTGATGACTTGACGCTCAGTTGTCCTCCTGCTGCTCCAGGCGGGCGTCGGCGGTGAAGGCGAAGTTGTCGAAGCTGTTCTCGGCGACCCGGAACCAGAGATACTGCTCGTCGCGGAACTTGCGCCACTCCTCGTAGATGGCCCGGAACTTGTCGTTGGTCTCCACCTGCTCCTCGTAGAGCTCTTCCGTCGCCTTGTAGCAGGCCATCAGGATCTCGCGGTTGAAACCGCGCAGCTTCGTGCCCTTGGAGATCAGGCTGCGGAGCGCAACCGGATTGAGGGTATCATAGCGGGCGGTCATGCGGATGTTCGCTTCCGCCGCGGCGGCCTGGACGATCGACTGGTATTCGGGCGTCAGCTCGTTCCAGGCGTCCTTGTTGATATAGAGGGTCAGCTGCGGGCCGGCTTCCCACCAGCCGGGGTAGTAGTAGTACTCGGCCACCTGATGGAAGCCCAGCTTCTCGTCGTCGTAGGGCCCCACCCACTCGGTGGCGTCGATCGTGCCGCGCTCCAGCGCCGGATAGACATCACCGCCGGGAATCTGCTGCGGCACCAGGCCCAGCTTCTCCATGACCGCGCCGGCAAAGCCGCTGATGCGCATCTTCAACCCGTCGATGTCTTCGACGGAATTGATCTCGTTGCGGAACCAGCCGCCCATCTGGGCCCCGGTGTTGCCCATGGGGAAGTTGATGATGTTGTATTCGTCGAACAGCACCTCGCGCACCAGCTCGATGCCGCCGCCTTCGTACATCCAGGCATTCTGCTGACGCGTCGTCAGGCCGAAGGGGGCTGCACAGTCGAAACCGAAGGCCAGGTTCTTGCCGACATAGTAGTAGCTCGCGGAATGGCCACATTCCACGGTGCCCTCGCTGGTCGCATCCAGGACTTCGAAGGGCGGCACGATCTCGCCGCCGGCGAAGACACGGATGTCGAAGTTGCCGTTCGTGGCGTCCGAAACGCGCTGGGCCATCATCTCGGCCGTGCCGTAAATGGTGTCCAGGGCCTGCGGGAAACTGGAGGCCAGGCGCCAACGCACCTGGGGTTGGCTCTGGGCGATGGCGGGGGCGGCAAAACTGGTCGCGGCCGCGGCTCCCGCGCCGACACCGGCGGATGTCAGAAACTTGCGTCGATTCATGGGTTTTCCTCCCTGTGTGGCTTGAGCAGATCCGGAGCAATCCGGTCTACCCTTGCGGGCATGATACACAAAGCGCTTTGTCAGGATAGAGAAAATGCGTGGCACGGCAGAGCGGGGGGACAGCCCCGCCGCATCGAGACCGTCCAGCACGGGTATCGGCCAACGCGCAGCCTCAGTTGTCCTCCTGCTGCTCCAGGCGGGCGTCGGCGGTGAAGGCGAAGTTGTCGAAGCTGTTCTCGGCGACCCGGAACCAGAGATACTGCTCGTCGCGGAACTTGCGCCACTCCTCGTAGATGGCCCGGAACTTGTCGTTGGTCTCCACCTGCTCCTCGTAGAGCTCTTCCGTCGCCTTGTAGCAGGCCATCAGGATCTCGCGGTTGAAACCGCGCAGCTTCGTGCCCTTGGACACCAGACGGCGCAGGGCCGGCGGATTCTCGGCATCATAGCGCGCGGTAATCCTTATGTTGGCCTCGGCGGCAGCGGCCTGGACGATCGACTGGTATTCGGGCGTCAGCTCGTTCCAGGCGTCCCTGTTGATGTAGAGGGTCGTCTGCGGCCCGGCCTCCCACCAGCCGGGGTAGTAGTAGTACTCGGCAACTTCGTACAGCCCGACGCTCTCGTCGTCATACGGCCCGACCAGCTCCGAGGCGTCGATCGTGCCGCGCTCCAGCGCCGGATAGATATCCCCACCGGGGATCTGCTGGGGCACGACACCCAGCTTCTCCAGCACGGCGCCGGCGAAGCCGCTGATGCGCATCTTCAGGCCTTTGAGATCCTCCACCGAATCGACTTCGTGACGGAACCAGCCGCCCATCTGGGCCCCGGTGTTGCCCATGGGCAGGTTGATGATGTTGTAGTCGTCGAACAGCACCTCGCGCACCAGTTCGAGGCCGCCGCCTTCGTACATCCAGGCGTTCTGCTGGCGCGCGGTCAGGCCGAAGGGGGCCGCGCAGTCGAAACCGAAGGCCAGGTTCTTGCCCACGTAGTAATAGCTCGCGGAATGGCCGCATTCGACAGTGTCGTTGCTGACGGCATCCAGCACCTCGAAGGCTGGCACCAGCTCGCCGGCCCCGAAGACACGGATGTCGAAATTGCCGTCGGTGGCCTCCGAGACGCGCCGGGCCATCTGCTCCGCACCCTGATAGAGAATCTTCAGGCTGTGCGGAAAGCTGGAGGCCATGCGCCAGCGAATCTGCGGCCGGCTCTGGGCAATGGCGGGGGCGGCAAGGGTCGTGCTGGCCGCAGCACCAAGGCCCGCGGATGTCAGGAACTTGCGTCGGTTCATCAGTCCTTCCTGTCTGTCATGATCTTCCCTCCTGACGTCGCCCCGGTCAAACGGGGCACCAGTCAGGCGGGCGGCATCATACAGATTTGCCCGTGCAAGTGAACAGCTCCATGTACGCTGATCCTCCAGGCAGGAAAGGACTCAGGTTATCGCCGCCTCGTCCATCTCTCGACCTATTTCCTCTAGGCGGTTCTGCAGGCTCATGCGGTCCAGGCTGTCCAGTGGCAGGCTGGTGAACAGCCGGATCCGGTTCGTCAGCATGCGCACCACCTGCTGCACCACACGACGGGCCTGCTCTTCGTCCGCGGCCCGGGCCACGGGGTCCGGCATGCCCCAATGGGCCGTGATCGGCTGGCCCGGCCAGACCGGGCAGACCTCATTGGCGGCGGAATCGCAGACCGTGAAGACGAAGTCCATGCGCGGCGCATCCGGAGTGGCGAACTCGTCCCAGCTCTTCGAGCGCAGGTGTCCCGTCTCCACGCCCTGGCCTTCCAGGAAGTTCAGGACCGGAGGAAAGATCCGGCCCGAAGGGTGACTGCCGGCGCTGTAGCCGCGAAAGCGGCCCTGGCCCATGTGGGTCAGCAGACATTCGCCCAGGACGCTGCGCGCCGAGTTTCCAGTGCAGAGAAATAGGACGTTATAGACCTGTTCAGCCATGTCGGGCCGCCTTTCGGTCCTGGGCGGGCTCCGTTTCATCCGCCGTGACAGCCGGCCGACTCGCCGTGTCACCGGCAAACGCCAGCAGGGGATCGCAAATCTCCGGCCGGCCTTGGCAGCAGTCGCGCAGCAGGAAGTCCATAAGCTCCTGCATGCCGGAGAAGTTCACTGAATAGATGATGGAGCGGCCGGAACGGCGCGCACGGATCAAGCCGCTGTGCGAAAGGATCTTCAGGTGGGTGGACAATGTATTCTGGGCGATCTCCAGCTCCGCCGACAGCTGCCCGGCGGGCAGGCCGCCCGGACCGGCGCGCATCAGGCGGCGGAAGACCTCCAGACGGTGGGTCTGGGCCAGGGCGGAGAGAACATCGACGGCGGCTTCTTTATCCATAATTCGAGAAATATCGAACTATTTTGCCCGAATCAACACCTGAATGCCATTATGGGAGGGTACGTATCCGGCCGGCGGAGCCGCCGGCCCTTTTGCCAAGGAAAGTCCCTGCCCATGGAAACCGAGAAGAAAATCCGCAAGGCCTACGAGAACAGCGATTTCCTCAAGAGCCGCGAGGCGCGCTCGCTGCGCATCCTCTCCGAGTTCGTCGAGCCCCAGTCCCGCTTCGAGAAGCTGGGCCTGCGCGACACCATCGTCATGTTCGGCTCGGCCCGCGTGCCCAGCGAAGAGGAGGTGCAGTCCGGCCAGTGCGACAAGTCCGAGGGGCTCAAGGGCATGTCGCATTATTACGAAGCCGCGCGGCAACTCTCCCACCGGCTCAGCGAATGGTCCATGGGGCTGGAGGACGACCCCGGCCGCTACGTGATCTGCACCGGCGGGGGACCCGGAATCATGGAGGCGGCCAACCGCGGCGCCCGCGAGGCCGGCGCGCGCACCGTGGGCCTGACCATCTCTCTGCCCAAGGAGGAGTTCGAGAACCCCTACGTCAACGAGGAGATGGCCTTCGAATTCCACTACTTCTTCATGCGCAAGTTCTGGTTCACCTATCTCGCCAAGGCGGTGATCGCCATGCCCGGCGGCTTCGGCACGCTCGACGAGCTGTTCGAATTGCTGACCCTGGTCCAGACCAACAAGATGAAGAAGCGCATTCCCATCGTACTGTTCGGCGGCGAGTTCTGGGACGAGATCTTCAATCTCGATGTCATGGCCCGTTACGGCACCATCAACAAGGAGGACCTCAACCTGTTCTACCGCACCGACTCGGTGGACGCCGCTTACGACTACATCACCGACCACCTGCTCCACGGCCCGCCGGAGACCGGCCCGGTGCTGTAACGCGAAGGCAGGCCGAGTCATGTCCGAAGGAGCGGTTTTGTTTGAATTCTCTCTCCGTTTTTTTCATTATAAGTGAAAGGAGATCGCGATTCTGAGGGGAGACGGCGCCTGTGAGCCTTGCCGAAGACAAGCTTGAAGACGGCCTGCCAAGCGGCAGCATCGGGCGAAAGCTGCGCCTGCGCCGCAAGGTACGCGGCTTGTCCCTGCAGGACATTGCCACCCGCAGCGGTATCTCCATCGGCCAGCTGAGCCAGATCGAGCGGGACATCTCCTCACCTTCCCTGCGTTCCTTGCGCCTGATCTGCTCGGCCCTGGACATGCCCATGGGCTGGCTGTTCGACAGCGGCAGCAACAGCGAGGAAGGCGACGACTCCGTGGTGGTGCGCGCCGACAACAGGCGCGTTCTGGACCTCACCGGCAAGGGCATGGTGAAAGAACTTCTCACCCCCGACAGCTGTCCCGGCGTCCAGATGATGTTCATCACCATCCGGCCGGGCGGCAGTTCGGGCGACCAGCCCTACAACCACCCTGAGGGGGCCAAGTGCGGCACCGTCCTGGAAGGCGTGCTGGGCCTAGAGCTCGAGGGCACGCGCTATCGCCTGGAAACCGGTGACAGCTTCGCCTTCGAGGCCGTCAAGCTGCATCGCTTCTGGTGCGCCGGCGACCACGACTGCCGGGTTGCCTGGGTGGTCGCCCCCGCCATCTACTGAGCGGTACGCGTACAGATATACGTACAAGGCCCGAAGGGCGAAGAAGCCGGAAGCCCCCTATGATCATCGAGAACGAACGCCCGGTGCTGTCCAGCTCCACCTGGACGGCAACCGCCAATGCCCGCCCCGACACGCCCCCACTCAGAGAAGACCTGCAAAGTGACGTCACCGTGGTGGGCGGCGGCTACACCGGACTGTCCACCGCACTTCATCTTGCCGAGAAGGGCGTCTCCGTGACGCTTCTCGAGGCCGAGCATCCGGGCTGGGGAGCGTCGGGACGCAACGGCGGCCAGGTCATCCCCGGTCTGAAGGAGGATCCGGACACCATCGAGGAGATGTTCGGTCCCGAGATGGGCCGCCGCATGGTCCGCCTGTCCGGCGCGGCCCCCGACCTCGTTTTCTCCCTCATCGACACGTACGGCATCGACTGCGGCGCCGTACGCGAGGGGTGGATTCAATCCGCCCACAATGCGGAGGCCGTCAGGACTTGCCAGGAACGGGCGGAGCAGTGGCAAAGGCGCGGGGCCGATATCGAAGCGCTCAACAAGCAGCAGGTCGACGACCTGCTGGGCAGTGAGGCCTATCATGGCGGACTGATCGACCGGCGCGGCGGCGGGGTCCATCCGCTCAACTACACGCTGGGGCTGGCCCGTGCCGCAATCGCCCAGGGGGCGCGAGTCTTCGGACACAGTCGCGTCATCTCCCTGGACCGTCGGAGCGACGGCTTCCTGGTGCGAACGGCCCTGGGTTCAGTGCACACCGGCAAGGTGGTGCTGGCCACAAATGCCTATACGCCGGACCTGACCGGGCGATTGAGGCGCAGCATGGTCCCGGCCTGCTCCGTCCAGGTGGCCACCGCCCCGTTGTCCGAGAATGTGCGCCGCTCCATCCTGCCCTATGGTCATGTGGCGTCCGACACCCGCAAGCTGTTGGTCTATTATCGTCTGGACGAGCACGGCCGCTTCCTGATCGGGGGGCGCGGAGCCTATGGCGATGGCGGCATCGAGGCCCAAATGGCGCGCCTGCGCGCGCGGGCCTGCCAGTTGTACCCACAACTCGGCGAGCCGGACTGGGAACACCGGTGGGGAGGCTTCGTCGCCATGACCAGGGACCATTTCCCGCATCTGCACGAGATCGAGCCCGGCCTGATTGCAGGCCTGGGCTTCAACGGTCGCGGCGTAGCCATGGCCACCGCGATGGGCCGGGTCCTCGCAGACAAGGCGAGCGGCACGGCGGACAAGGACCTGGACTTCCCGGTGACGCCGGTCCGAACCATCCCCTTCTACTTTCTGCGCAAACCTGCTGTCAGCGTCTTGGCAGCCTGGTATGCCCTCGTGGACAGGACATAGCGGCGACCTGACCTGCACCTCTGACCTCACAGCTTCACCAGGCTTGCAGACAAACCCTGCCAAGGGCACGGACCAGGTGAAAACTCCTTTCAGGTCCCGTTTCCACAGCGAATACCCCGTGTCCGACCCCCTCGCCTGACGCACCTTCATTGCTGCTCGGTAAGGCATTTCAGGCATGCACGTGCAATGCTACAATAATTTGCAGTGTGGACAGACTTCACGTTTGCCACAACCACAAGTCTCAGGATCGGCGTAAGCCAGACCCCCGCTGAAAATTCAATATTTCCATTCCTATAATACACTCGAATAAAATCCAGGTATTGCCCTACACCGACAATGAAAAATAAAGAAGCCGAAGCAGACAGTATTGATCCCCGATTGTTCGTAGGCGGTGCGGAGAAGGCTCTCCGCGTTCTGCGGGCTTTCCAGGACCATCGGCATCCGCAAAGCCTGACCGAGATCACCGAATCGACTGGCCTGGGACGCAGCGCCACGCAGAGGTTCATCTACACGTTGAAGGCTCTGGGATATCTGCGACAGGACAAGTTCACCAAACGCTACACGCTGTCCCCCAAGGTCCTGGATTTCGGTTTTGCCTATCTGCGCAACGATTACCTTGTCGAGAAGGCGTTCCCCTACCTTCTGGAAGCCAGCAAACGCACGGATGAAACCGTCAACCTGACCGAGCTCGACGACACGGAGGTTATCTATGTCTCCCGGCTGCCCAGTCGCAACCTGATCAGTGTGGACATCCTTCTCGGACAACGCTTGCCCGTTTACTGCACGGCACCCGGACGAGCCATCCTGGCAGGAATTCAGCCCGAACAGGCGACCGACATACTTGAAAGGTCGGATCGCCAAGCCCGGACCAAACACACCATCACCGAGCTTTCCGAAATCGAAAGGAAGCTCGAGGAAATCCGTCACTTCGGATACGCACTGAGCGATCAGGAATCCTTCCTGGGTGACATTTCGATTGCCGCGGCCGTTCGCAATCATGCAGGGGACGTGGTGGCCGCCATAAACATTGCAGTCCCCCATCCGCGCTGGTCTATCGCGGAGGCCGAACGTGACTTGGCACCCGTGGTGATCGAAACGGCCTGGGCGATCACGAAAGCCTTGGGGGGCCGGAAGATCTAGCGCCCCGGCGTTGCCCGGACTCGCTCCAGAACCATCTGCCCGGCAACGATATCCGCCAGGGCAACGCCGGGAAACAGGAAGGCGATACGCTCCGAAGCACTCCGTCGTCCCTCGACGTCACCCGTCTGCAATCCCGAGAGGTCGCCTGAGAAGGACATTGCGGAGAACGCGGCGTTGTTGTGAGCGAGTGCCGCACTCTGCTCGAGATCGTCCGTCAGGCAGCGATCGAATTTCCCGACGGTGGTCGCATCCCACGACCGCCCCAGGTCCACCATGGACACGAAAGCACCCTCGGGAAGGACACGCGCATCAAGGAACCCTTCCAGATCACGATGGGCCGGAACCGTGGTTACGACGATGTCACTCGCAGCCAGCACCTCTCCCGGATGGGAGCAGGCAACCGTTTCCAGGTCGTAGCAATCCGCAACATGTTCCTCGAAGGCTGTCACGCTCTGCCGGCGAGGGCCGTATAGGGCAACCTGGCGGACGGGAAATTCCTCAGCGAATGCCTGGAGATGCGTTCGTGCCTGAAACCCGCAACCGATGAAGCCCAGCCTCTTCGCTTCGGGCCTCGCCAAGGACCGGGCGGCCAGCAGGGACAAAGCAGCCGTTCGCAACCCGGTCAGATACCCTGCTTCAACAACTGCGATCGGCGCCCCGGTCTCGACATTCGACAGGATCAGGTGCGCATGAATATGCGCCAGACCGCGGCTGCTGTTGGACGGAGACCCTGCGACCCATTTCACGCCCGCAGCGACCCCGGGGACCAGCGCGGGCATCGAATGGAAATACGCATCCGAGCCGCTGGGGTGCATCCCGGTCTTCGCCGGCATCATGACGACCCCTTCAGAGCGCTTTCGAAACGCCGGAACAAGCGCATCCGCCAATTCGCCGATCGGCAGGGTTGTGCGCCTTACCTCATCATCGGTGAGATAGACAGGTGCTGTCATCCGGCTGCCCCTGCGGCTTCCCGGCCAGTACGAATTGTTCCAGATGTTGGCCCAGGCGACTTGGTGGGAAATCTCTCGGGCCGAAAGGCGCTGATATCAATCTCGGGGCTTTCACCCGATGCCAGTGCCGCAATGATCCGCCCGGTCGTTGCACTCGCCGTCAGGCCTGTATGACCATGCCCGAAAGCCAGGAGAACATCCGGATGCAGATGCGAACGGCCGATCACCGGCAGGGTGTCCGGCAAACTTGGCCTGGGCCCCATCCACGAGATCTGCTGGTCGAGATTCAAGTCGGGAAGGTTCTCTGAGGCCAATCGCGTCAGCATGTCAATGCGCCTCTGCTTCGCGGGACGCGTTATGCCGGCAAACTCCGCCGTGCCCGCAACACGCAATCCCGCGGTCATGCTATTTGCCACGAACTTTGCCTCGGCGAACATCACAGGACGGTTCAAACTGACAGCCGGTTCGCCAAACATGACGTGATAGCCTCGCTCGGCGACCAGGGGAAAATCGTGCCCGAGCGCTCCCGCCAGCTGTGCGGACCATGCACCTGCCGCCAGGACCAGCGTATCAAACTGTATTTCCTCTCCCCCGGCCCGCACGCTCACACCGCGCGGACCACCTGGCATGATATCCTGGACCTCTGCCTGAATGTATCGTCCCTGCCGGCTCTTGAAGTCGCTTGCCAGTGCCTTGACCAACCCGCCGGGATCCAACACCGCGCCATGTCCCTCCAGCAGAACGCCGCATGCAAAACTGTCGGGTAACGCAGGCTCCAGATCCTGCAATTCCTGGCCCCCCACCTCGCGCATCGGGATGCCAAGATCCCGGCGCAGCTTCCACCCAAGCCGATCCGCTTTATAAGCGGCAGTGGTTTTATATACGTGCAGGTACTCGCTGCGGCGGAGCAAGTGATCGCATCCCGCCTCGCTCGCCTGGTCCAGATGATCGATGAGTGCCGGGGCGTGGAGCCGGCGCAATGCCGTGCTGGCAGTATGAACGCCCTCAGCGGTCGCCGTACGCTGAGCCTGGAGAAACCAGCTGGCCAAGCGGGGCACATCGCGCAAGTCAATCGCCAGAGGTCCATCCGGGTCCAGGAGCCATTTCGGAACGTTGCGCCAGGTTCCCGGCAGGACCAGGGGGATGCAGGAACTCGTCGCTATAACGCCGGCGTTGCCGAAGGAACAGGCTTCGCCCGGCTCCAACCGATCGATCAAGGTGACCTGGAACCCCCGCTTCTGGAGCTGCCATGCACAGGAAACGCCGACGATACCGGCACCCACTACGGCAATCTGCCGTTCCTGATCCTTGCCCATCGTCACAGCCCCTTCTCATCCTTGCGGGCAAACCAGGACATCGCCACGGCCTGCCCCAGCCGGCGAAACGCAGCAAAAGGATATTTCGGAAGACCTCGCGCCATCGGCGCGGGAAACGCCTGCCCCCCTCCCGCAATATGCTCCGCCAGCCGTCGGCCTGCATGAATGCTGCAGGAGACACCGCTGCCGATATACCCCATGGCATAGTGTAACGTCCTGTCGTCTTCCGCCGTTGCGACATGCGGGATGGAATCCCGGGTCAGCGCCACCCAGCCACCCCAGAAATAATCGGCGCGCGGGTGCTGCATGAAAGGAAACTTCCTGCCGACTGCGGCCAACAGGGCGTCTCTGTGACGCGCCATGGCCTCGGGCCCGGGGCGGACCGGCCCCTTTCCGCCAAGCATGATCCGATCGTCGGGAAGACGACGATAGTAATACAGCATCTTGCGGGTATCGCTGATGCAGTCCGTGGTATGAAAGTTTCCCTCGGCCTTCTCCTCGGCCGTCAGGGGTTGCGTCACGACCACGTTGGACAGAACGGGCAAGAGGCGACTGCGCAAGGGAGCAAACAGCTTCTCCACGGAATAGCCGTTTGTTGCGATGACCACATGCCGGGCCCGGACTTCGGCCGCCGGCGTGCTCAGGCGATGATACGCACCCTCCTTGTCCAGTCCGATGACAGGGGTTCCGCCATGGACACTGGCGCCAGCCTCGCGGGCCGCATTCACCAGTCCGTAGGCCAGTTTCACCGGATGCATGGCAAAGGACACCGGCCAGCGCAAGGCAGCATAAGCCTCTCCGCCACGGACATGCTCTGCCGCCAGGCGTTCACCGTCCAGGAAATCGACATCCAGACCAAAGCGTTCTCGAAGCAGCGCTGCTTCCGTCTGCAGGGCGGAAACCTGTCCGGGCCGGTGGGCGACTTTCAGCCAGCCTTCCGGCATGACCTCGCAATCGATAGCAGCTTCGGCAATGGTATCGCGCACGGACTGCAAGGCGGCCAGGGCTTCGGAGAACATTTCATCGGCAATGTCGCGACCCCAACGACGGTCCCACTCTTCATAGGGGATGCGCCCGATGGCGGGGCGCGCAAAACTGCCGTTGCGACCGCTGCATCCCCAGCCAGGACGATTGGCCTCCAGGACCGCGACCGGTCCGATCCCCTGCCGGGCCAGGTAGTAGGCTGAGGACAGGCCAGTATATCCGCCCCCGATCACGGCAACCTCACAGGTCATATCCTGCTTGAGTACGCCATCATCAGGCGCCGCCGGTCCGGCTGTCGCATGCCAGTAGGTGTCCGGGGCCTCCTCGCCATGAACGGGACGCTTTAGAGCCAAGGGGTCTGCGTAAGTCGGAGCCTGGTCGCTCATGCCTTCTCTCGCCGACGCCGCATGTACTCGGAGAGGAGAATGATCGCGGTCATGAACAGCAGGACCATCGCGGCCACAGCAGCGAGCGTGGGAGAAACCTGAAGAAGGGCATTGTCCCACATCTGCCTGGGCAGCGTCGTCATCGTCCCGCCTGCGAGGAAGAGGGCGATCGTCAGTTCGTCGAAGGAGATGACGAAGGCGAACATGAAGGCGGCGATCAAACCCGACTTGAGCAGGGGGAAGGTAACATGACGGAATGTCTTCGCCTTGTTGGCCCCAAGCGTGTAGGCCGCCTGGTCAAGCCGCTCGTCATATTGCTTGAGAATGGCGACGACTGTCACGACGACGTAGGGCACGGCCAGCACGGTATGACCAATGGCCAGGCCGATGGTCGTGCCCACAAGACCGATGCCTGCGAAAAGATAGAACAGCGAGACCGCAATGATGATGTTCGGCATGATGATGGGCGAGACCAGGAAGCCGATCAGGGCCGTCTTGTGGCGTGAGCGCCTGACGATATGGAAGGCCGCCGGTACCCCGAGCAGCAGCCCCATGGTGCCGGCCAGCAGGGCGACGACCAGCGAACGCACAGCCGCCTCGATCCAGAGGGGGTCCTGGAATACGGACTCATACCACTTCAGGGAGAAGCCCTCGGGCGGCCAGCCCAGGAAGTTTCCCTCGGTAAAGCTGACCGGGATGATGAAGAAGGCTGGACCGGCCAGGAAAAAGAGGATCAGGCCGGCGACAAGCCACAGAACCCGCCGACCCGCCGGAGCTCTCGGGCGGTCGGGACGGGTTGGGCGCAGCATCTCGACGCCGCGGCCTATGGTCTCACAGACGAACGCCAGTGCCTCGATTATCCAGCTGCCAAGTTTGCGCCCGCCCCACCCGATCGGATTGCGCCAGGGTTTGTCATCGGCACGCATGGCTCCGCCCGACAAGGTGGACAGGCCCACAAGGCGGTCATAGAAGAAGAACACGATCAGGGCCACGACCAGCAGCATCACGGCGATGGCGCCCGCGAACCCCCAGTTCAGCAGGTCCTTGATCTGGAAGATAATCAGCTGAACGATCACGGTTTCCTGCTCACCGCCCAGCAATGCGGGGGTGATGAAGAACCCGAGCGCGGTAATGAAGACCAGCAGTCCGCCGGCCGCCATGCCAGGGATCGACAGCGGCAGGTAGATACGCAGGAAGGCCTGGGAGGGCCGCGCCCCCAGCGTATTGGCCGCGCGTGTCAGATTCTGGTCGATGCCCTCCATGACGGACAGCATGGTCAGCACGCACAAGGGCATGAGCGCATGCACCATGCCGATCATCACGCCCGTGAAGTTGTAGAGCATGCTCGGCATCTCCGGCAGGCCGAGAGCAGCCGCGAACTGGTTGATGGCGCCATTGCGGCCGAGCAGAACGATCCACGCGAAGGTGCGAACCAGGAAGCTGGTCCAGAACGGCATCAACACCCAGATGATCAGGAAGTTGCGCCGGTTCTTGCCCACCGTGGACAGCAGGAAGGCAACAGGATAGGCGGCCAGCACCGAGAAGACCGCCGTCCAGCCGGCAATCTTGAAGGTTGTCGCCAGGACTTGCCCGACGACAAAGGATTCCCGCAGCTTCAGATAGTGATCCGGCGTGAAGCCGCCCTGCTCTCCGCTGACGCTCTGGCTGAGCAGCAGAACGACAGGATAGACAAATGCAGCTGCCAGGAACAGCAGGGCAGGCATGAGGGGCCACGGCAACCGCCCCCGGGATATCCTTGAGACTATTGAGCCCATCATTGCGCCATTCCTGCTCATTCGTCCGGAAGCACGACGGCACGCTCTGAGGCCCACCCCAGACGCAGGGATTCGCCGTTCGCCGCAGACGCGCCTGTCTGGGTCAAGGACTTGGTAAAGAGCCGCTGGTCGGACCCGATGGTGAAGAAGCTTTGCGTCGTACTGCCGCTCATGACCTCTTCAGTGAAGCGGGCCTCGAGCACATTCTCCGCACTTTCTCCCTGGGCGAGCACCTGAAGCGTTTCCGGTCGGACCATCATGCGCACATCCTGGCCGATGGTAAGGGTATGGTCGCTCACCCCGCGCACGCGCGTGCCGTCCGCAAGATCGACCAGCACGGTTCCATTATCCTCTCCAGCCACGCGGCCGCTCAGCAGGTTCGCCTCACCAAGGAAATCGGCGGCGAACAGGGTGCGGGGCCGGAAATACAATTCCGTCGGCGTGCCTAGCTGCTCGATGCGCCCCTCGCGCATCAGGCAGATGCGGTCGGACATGACCAGGGCTTCCTCCTGGTCATGGGTGACGTAGAGCACTGCGATATTGAGTTCCTTGTGCAGGCGCTTGATCTCGAGCTGCAGCTGCTCGCGGAGCTTCTTGTCGAGCGCGCCGAGAGGCTCGTCCATCAGGATGACGGAGGGCTCGTACACCATGGCACGTGCAAGCGCGATGCGCTGCTGCTGCCCTCCCGACAGCTGGCGCGGATAGCGCGTCGCCACGTGCGGCAGCTGGACGATCTCCAGAACGCGCTCCACCGCCTCCGTGGTTTTGTCCTTCGGCCACTTGCGCATCTTCAACGCGAAGGCGATGTTGTCGAAGATCGTCATATGCGGGAACAGGGCATAGTTCTGGAAAACCATCCCGATATCCCGCTTGTACGATGGCAGGAAGGTCGCCAACCTCCCATCGATGTGAATTTCGCCGCTGTCGGGCTCGTTCAAGCCGGCAATTGCCAGGAGCAAGGTCGTCTTGCCGGAACCCGAAGGCCCCAGCAGAGTGAGGAACTCCCCATCCGCAAGGTCCAGATCGGCGCCCTCCAAGGCAACGAGGTCGCCGAACGTCTTACGGAGCTGACGGACTTGAAGTTTCTTCTGCACCTGTGAGGTGGTCATTTACACATCCCCGTCGCGGGTAGGGCCGCAGCGAAGCTGGGACAGCCTGTAAGGAAATCGCCAAGGAGGGACGATGCCGGAGTTTACCGGCATCGTCCCCGTAACTGCAAAACACTGGGCGTTACGAGAGGAGCCATTCGTTGAAGCGGCTTTCCGCTTCTTCCTTGTGCTCGCCCCACCAACCCTGGTCGGCCAGGGTCATGCGCTCCAGGTTGTCAGGTGCCGTGGGCAGGAACTTCGCCCGCTCCTCCGAGATGAAATCATAGGCTTTCGGGTTGGTCGGCCCATAGGCGAGCTTGTCCGTAAAGGCCGCCTGTCGTTCCGGATCGGCACAAAACTTGATGAACTCCCGACCCAGGTCCGCTTTGGGGTTCCCCTTTGGAATACTCCAACCCTCGATGGAATAGAGTCCCTGATTCCACTGTATGCCCACCGGAGCACCATCGTCGATCACGGTCTGGGCACGCCCGTTCCAGGTCGGCAGCATATCGACTTCGCCGCTCGCCAGCAGCTGACTGGTCTGCGCGCCGCCTGTCCACCACACATCGACATGCTCGCGGATCTCATCCAGCTTCGCCAATGCCCGGTCGATATCCAGAGGATACAGGTCCTCCATCGCCACGCCATCCGCCATCAGTGCGATCTCGAGCGTGTCGATCGGGCTGCGGCGCAGTGCCCGCCGACCCGGGAAGGTCTCGACATCCCAGAAATCGGCCCAAGATTCGGGCGCCTTATCCGGGAATGTGTCGCTGCGATAGGCCAGGATCGTGGCGTAGACATCCGTGCCCATCCAGACATCGGTTCGGGCATCGGACATGATATTGTCCATGTGCTCCCCGGACCAATCCAGTTCCTCCAGCAGGTCCCGGCCGCCCAGCAGAACCTGGTCGGCTTGCGTGACCGTCACAACGTCCCAGCTGTAGGAGCCCGTCTCCACGATGGACTGGACCTGACTGGTCGGCTGGTGTTCACGAGCCGTGTTCGCAACCGTATGCCCGGTTGCCTCCTCGAAGGGGCGATAGAAGGCTTCCCCGAATGCGGCTTCGAACGGCCCGCCGGGATCGGCAACCGTCAGGCGTTCCTGAGCCAGGGCATTGAAAGGCAGCCCCATGGTACCGGCAGCCACGCCGGCCCCTGTTGCGAGAAGCATTTCCCGCCGTGTCAGCGGGAAGATCTTGTGATGTTTTGTCCTAGACATGATTGTACTCCCAATCCTTTGTTATACTTGGCGGAATCAGTGTTCAGCCGGCCCCAGCCGGGACCATGACGCGCCGCAAGGCCTCACCGATTCCCATGACGTCATCGACTACGCTTGCACCCGCAGTCTCCAGCGCGGCACGTTTTCCGGGTACATTCTCTTCAGGTGACCCAAGCATGGCGCCCGCATGTCCCATGCGTTTGCCCGGCGGGGCATGCAAACCGGCGATATACGCTACGACAGGCTTGCGCATACGGGTCACCCGCTCAGCTGCATCAAGTTCGCTGCGTCCTCCGATCTCGCCGATAAGCACGACAGCCTCGGTCTCGGGATCAGCCTCGAACAGGTCCAGCACTTCGCCATGGCTCATCCCCACCACGGGATCGCCGCCAAGACAGGCGACGGTACTCTGCCCCAGGCCATGGGCATTCAAGGTTTCGATGACTTCATAGGTCAGCGTTCCGCTCTTCGAGACGATCCCGATCGGTCCGCGGCGCAGCAGCGCGGCGTTCAGATCCGAGAGGTTGGCCAGGTCCGGGCTGATGCAGCCGGCGGCGTTGGGACCCAGAACCCGCACGCCGCGGCTTCTCGCATAGGCCGAGATCTGGATGGCATCCATGATGGGCACGCCCTCGGTATAGATCACGAGCGTGGCTATGCCGGCATCGATGGCCTCCAGCGCGGCCTCGCAGGCCAGGGGCGCGGGCACGGAAACGAAACTGCAATTTGCCCCGCTCGCCGCCACGGCCTCGTAGCAGGAGGCGTAGACCGGCAGGTCGTCGACGGTCTCTCCCGCCCGCTTGGGCGAAACCCCGCCAACGAGCGGGCTGTTCTCGGCGCGCATCTTCTGGGCCAGGTTGCGCCCGGTATGGCCCGTGATGCCCTGGATGAGGATCCTGCTGTTCGCGTCGACAAGGATCGCCATCAGACAAGCTCCCTGGATTGCGTCAACGCCTGGATGGCCGGTGCCAGATCCTCGAAGACCTCGAAGCCCTGGTCCGCCAGAAGGGAGCGCCCTGCATCGCTGTTGCGCCCCTTCAGGCGGACGACCACCTGACCTTCGAGAGGCGCGATCTGCTGGGCCTCGATCAGCATTCTTGCCAGTTCGTCGCACAGCGCCGTATGCATGTAGGCATTGAGGAAGGTGGCCTGCGGACCCGCAGCGACCACGGCCTGAAAGACCCTGCCGAGCACCTCGCCGCCGGCGAGGACGGAGCCGCCGAGATCGACGACGGCCCGCACCCGCAGACCGGCCTGGCAGAGGATATCCAGCGTGGCCATCATCAGCCCCGCCCCGCTCACGACCGCAACGATATCTCCGTCCGGATCGATCTCGATTCCCACCGCTCCGGCTTCTGCCACGGCCTGTTCAAGCTGGGACATGCGTGTCTGGGAAGGCTCTCGGGATTCTGTGATTGCCTGGCGGCGGAAGGCGGCGTTGTCGTCCAGGCTGACCTTGGCATCCGCGGCGACGATATTCCCGTCGCCGGTCACCACAAGCGGATTGATCTCCACCAGTTCGGCATCCTCCGAGATCATCAGGGAATAGAGGGAGCGCACGACCCCGGCCAGCTGTTCACGCGCCTCCACGCCAACCCCCAGCCACCTGGCAGCGGCGGCAATGTGGAATTCCCGCAACCCCAGGAAGGGATCTATCGGCAGGCGCAACAGTGCGTCTGCCGGCGCCTCCTCGACATCAATCCCTCCTTCTGGGGAGGCCAGAAGCACCGGACAGCGCCGATCCCGGTCGACGGCAAACGCAAGATACAGTTCCCGCGCGATATCGAGACATTCTTCCAGATAGACCTCGCTCACGGTCTCGCCGTCGAATATCAGAGACTCCATCTCGCGGACGGCATCCTGAGCCGTTTCGGGACCATCCAGGACGCGAATGCCGCCTCTCTTTCCACGCTTGCCACTCGCGACCTGCGCCTTGAGAACAATCCGGCCTTCACAGCCCGGCAGGTCAGGCCAGAGCGCTCCCTTGGGAATCGGGATTCCGTGTCGGTGCAGAAGCGCCTTGCCCTGATACTCCAGCAAGTCCACAGCGTCGTACCTCCCTTCGGGCCTATCAGGCGTTCTGCTTGCGCTTTGTGCGCTCGGCGAAGAATGCCTCCATCATGCGCTGCGGCTCGCCACTGGCGTAAGCCTCTTTCTGGTTCCGGCTGCCGGCAGCAAGGGCATCCTCGAACCCGGGCTGGGTCATCTCCGCAAAGCGACGCTTGTTCAGTGCCATGGCCACCGGGGGTTTTTCCGCCAGCTGGCCCGCCACCTCCATCGCCTTGGCATGAACCTGCTCCGCGAGCACAAGGTGGTGTATGAGGCCGATATGATGGCACTCCTCTCCGTCCATCATGCGCCCCGTCAGTGTAAGCTCTATGGTTCGCGACAGACCCAGCATCTCCTTCATGAGCCACGGCCCCAATGTGCTGGCGATCCCCGAATTGATCTCCGGCTGCCCCATCTTGCTGCCCGCATGGCCGATGCGAATGTCACACTGCAGGGCCACCTGGAATGCGGAACCGGCGGCCACGCCGTTCAGAGCGGCAATCAACGGCTTCGACATGCCGCGTATGGCACTGTAGAGGGCACGCCACTCCTCGATCCATTCGCTCGCGCGCTCGGTATCGAACGACTTGGTCTCGTTCAGGTCCTGTCCGGCGGAAAAGGCTCGATCACCCGCCCCGGTCATGATCACGGCGCGAACCTCTTCATCGGCATTCATCGCCTCGAGGGCCGCCGCAAGTTCCCGGCGCATCGGCGAATGCCAGGCGTTCAGCACATCCGGACGGTTCAAGGTTATGGTCCCCACCTTTCCTTCCGTGCTGACCTTCAGGAATTCATACATTCTTTGCCTCCTAGCGTTTTCGTGTGTCGTGTTCGCCCTATCGCCGCGCTTCGAAGAAGCGAGCCATCTGGGCCTGCGGCTCCCCGGTGGCGATAGCTTCCGATTGATACTGAACGGCAGCCGTCTCGGCCTCGGACAGGCCGCGGCGCATCATTCCTCTCAGCATTTCCAGGGTCAGTCGCATCGCGACCGGTGGTTTTTCGGCGAGATGGAGAGCCATGGCTTCGGCGCGCTCCAACAACTGGTCAGGCGGCCTGGTCTCCTGTACGAGCCCCCATTCACTGGCCTCTTCTGCGGTAAAGACGCGGCCGGTGAGCACCAGTTCGCGCATCCGGGCCTGACCGAGATGGGTCTGCAACAGGTAGCTGCCCGCAATGGCGGGAAGGCCCACGTTGATCTCCGCCATCAGGAACCGGGCCGTTGGCACGGCGACACGCAGGTCCGCCATCAACGCAAGCTGCAGTCCGGCCCCCGCGGCCGTGCCGTTGACCGCCGCAACGATGGGTTTCCGACATTGGCTAACGGCGGCAAAGAAGCGCTGCCAGGTGTCCATCCAGGCATCGCCGGCTTCCGGGGAAAGCTGTTGGCTCTCATGCAGGTCCTGCCCGGCACAGAACGCGCGCGCGCCCTTTCCGGTCAGAACGACCGCCCTGACCTCATCATCCTCGGAAGCAGCATTCAGTGCCTCCGCGATGGCCGTTCGCATATCCGTATCCAACGCATTCAGCCGCTCTTCACGGTTCAGCGTCAGACACAGCAGCGAGCCTTTGCGCTCGAGTTCGACTCCCAACACAGCCTCGTTATTGAATAGCAATAATCATTATTGTTGTTCAATTACTATGGCGTGCCTTGGCTCGCCCTGTCAATCCTTTGCAAAGATTCATCTTTCGTGACGGTATGGAGGCCAGGCTCTCGCAACTGAAGCCTTCCGCCCTAGAGTGCAGGCGTTTGCCTTTCCTGATCGACGGAACGTCGACTCACGTCAACAGAGCGTTGGCGTCAGGCCTTGTCACGACAGAACACACATGACCGTTTCCCTATTTCGCCGGGGAAGTCAGGGCCGCCTCGCTCCAGAGGCAGGCGGCTCCTCCATGGCCTCGTCGCCGAGGTCATGGGACTTGAGTGAGGACCAGGTGGAAAAGGCCAGGGCATGATGGAGCGTGGCCGCCAAAGCCGCGCATCGCCCATCCGAGACCTCGAAATGGCGCAGAAGGTCCTCGCCGATGTCATACTGGGACTGCTGGACCTGGTTCATCGGCTTCTGCAGGGCCGGAACCGCCTCGACATCCCGGAATGAGACGTGCCACATGTGCTCGGTCCGGCGGTAGTAGGCGAAGAATGCGGCCAGCGCAGCCCGGGTTCGCTCGAGCCCCGTCTCGTTTTCCAACCACCCTGCCGGGTTGGGCAGGGGATTGAGCGACAGCTAGTGCGCCGCACGCGCCGCTCAAGCTGGACTCCCTTGCGGTCGCCCGACAGCTTTTATGGTCGCGGTGTGGCCAACGAACGGACACTTGTGTAGCTTAAAGTTGTAGAGCTTTCCACAACGTACAGTACTGCTGTGCGGTTTAGCGGCGGGGAAAAGATTCATGACCGGTGATGGGACTATTCGCAGGGGACAACTGAGACACAGCCTCAACCAACTGATCGGTGCCGGGGTCGCGGCTGGCGTCGTCTCTGCGCTCGTGAAGTCAGGCGTGGAGACGCTGTTACCCCCAAGACTGCCAGACGCAGTCCCTCCGCCCATCGGCCTGCTCGAACTCTTCGGCTTCAATGCGACGGGGATGACCTACCAGTTCTCGGAGCAGGTCGTGAACTGGGGCGGGAACGGGGTGCATATTCTGTTCTCGGTGGTGATTGCCGTGGCCTACTGCCTGCTGGTCCAGGCCAAGCCCATCCTTCGCACAGGACAGGGCATTCCCTTTGGGCTGGCCATGGGGCTGGGGGCGCACATTATCGTGCTGCCGATCATCGGGGTCGGGCCGATGTTCTGGACGATCCCGCTCGAAGGATATGTCTCGGAAATCGTCGGCACGATCATCTGGATCTGGACGATCGAATGCGTTCGACGCGCCCTCCTGGCCGACGCCCGATCCAACTGACTGCCCATTCCCCGTTCATAGGAAACACTGAAACAACTATAATGTCCGGTAACGCATAATCTGAATTTAAGTATGCATTAAAATCAATTAGTTACCAATTTATGCGTTACTCTATTATTCTCAAATCATGATGCATAAATTGCATCTACCGAACATTATCTATGCATAAAATGCGTTTACCGAAACAGAAAACTCATAAATTGCATCTACCGAAATTTCGGCTCAAAAAAGAGCACTCTTAAGTCGATTTTTAGAGATGTGAATAAAAAAAAGGAGCCCTAATCCAGGGCTCCTTTTCATACGACATACGTCTATATTGTTTGGGATGGTTCCCTTATGCCGCGAAGCGGCAATCTATATGACTGTTGTCGTTTGCACTTTCCATCTTCTCGACGTGAGTAGACTTTAGGTTCGGCAGTCTACCTTCTCGTCTTCTCCGGTAGATATCCAAATCGCGGGGGCCAATAACAGCTACCAGCTTCATACCGCTCAAGTCTTTGGTCCGCCACCTGGCCGGACGCTTTGAGAAGCCCAATTCGCGAGCGAGCTGGCGCCCCATTACGTACTTCCGATTAAAGGTTTCGATATCTTTGCGGGCCACTCGATAGCCTTGCGGAAGTCGCTTGGTAAAAGTCGTCTCCCCAACAATCTGGCTACGAATTAGAGTGGACATCTCACCTTCCGAAACCCTGAGCATCTCAGCAGCCTCTGCGACAGAGAGCGTGTCCTTATCTTCCTCAAAGTAACTATTGAATGAGTCCCATACATCACAAGTCTCGAACAGCAGAGCATCGAAACCCGCTTTCGTATCATCAAAGCCCTTTGCAGGCAGCATACCCTTATTCATTAGCTGCAGCAGGACCGAAAGTTTAATTCCTTTTTGACTTGCCGCTGAGACCACCTGCCGAAAATCCATACCATCCTTTAAAGGGGTTTTCTGGGCGCCATCCTTCAAATGATTGAGAAATGAGAACACTTCGTCTGGGTCAATTGTGTATCCACGAGCATTCTCCAGGTCAGGCAAGAGGCATAGCTCTACAGGAGATGCTTTGAGTAGGTCATGCACGCGCCTGCGGTCCATCCCCAAGAGTCTGGACATCTCCTCAAGACAAACCTGTCGAGATAGCTTAGCCGCAAGCGCATTCACATCAGAAGCATGATACCTCCTAGTTTTCCCAAAACCTGTCGTCCCAATCTTACGCCAGGCCTGTTTGGTTTTCAGACGCTCCATCTGGCGTCGAGTAACTCCAAGCACTGCCCGAGCTTCCTTCATTGAAATCCAGGTCACCGCACAGCTGCGTGCAAGCCCTCGACCGACAAACCCGATAGGCAGGTCAGGTCTTTCATTTACATATGCAACGTATGCCTCTCGAATTGTGGGCCAAATACCCGTATCTCCTCCTTTGGTCATAGTCTTATAGATAGGTCCAAACATGGCCGTGACACTGGAAGCGTTTTCCTGTTGTGCTTTCATGCAACGAGCATCCAGAATCTTGTGGAATGCACCTGGCCACTTAGCCGCCACCCGAGCTCCGGCGGATAGGATGGCATGGGAATCTTCGCGACGAAGCGTTGCCTTATCGAGGATTGCGCCATTCTCTCGAACCAAAGCGGCCCGACCCAAATAACCAAATGCTGTCAAAAGGTCCGGCAAATCGAGGCCAGCGAAGGGCGGAGATAATGTCGTTTTCCCGGCGAACAATCCCAACCTGATGCCGACCTCTTTCGCAGCCAACAAATCCTTATTCAGCACCTTTTCGCCTTTGGCTAAGCGCAGGTCGAACCCACACTTGCATGTCGTGAGTGAGGGTGTGGTCCATGAGAGGGCCCCATCACAGAACGGGCAGTGTGATAACAGCTTGCACTGGTGTTTCACGCACACTTTCATAGGCAAGAGTTCCCAAGAGATGCGTCGATAACCTTCTTCCGACAGACACTCCGGACAAATCCTGGGCTGCTGCAAGCAAGTGGCGAAGCGAGGAAACTTTACACCAAGCACATTGACGTGCTCATCATCCCAGTGGATGTGGGCTCGTTGACGAAGAAAATCTTCATCCAAACTGGTTAGAAGCGCCATCCGCTTTGACCAGTCCGAATAGTCGAGTTTAGTGCGCGCCTGAGGGGCATCAATCAACTCTCCAATTCGCTTTGTGCTTTCAAGGCTAAATGCGTCAGAAAGTTTCGTAATGAGACCACTGACACTCTCGTCTTTATGCATCTTGATTTGAGCAGGAAGACTATTAATAGTATATGTGTAATCCATTAGTAAATTCCCGCTCTAAATTCACTTAAGCTTTTGGGTGCTTTTCTCTTATTTTTCCCCGAGCCATCGTCGTCGTTAAAATTATCTGGAATCGAACTATTAAATAGATTTTTGAGTTTCTCCTTATCACACGAAAACGGGTCTTCTTTCCCCTCTGCCCACATCTGCTCGCGATAGACATATGCAATCAGTTCATAGGAAAGACTATCCTGGCCCTGTTCGAGCGCCTTCTGGATGGAAATTCTCAAAAGTTGAGATACCAGGCCAATTAGGCCATCGGTGGCGTAGTGAAGACGAATTGCCATCTCAGGAGTTGAGAACTCATATCTATTAGGTAGCGGCACAGAATCCTCAAAGTCTTTCAGGCAATTTACGAATCTCTGATGGGATTTTTTGCTACCAAGACGGAACCTATCCAGAGTCAGATTTTGCCACCCTCGATTCAATACCTGTTTATCTCCCTTAACCACACCACGAACCTCAGGCATGCCAGCAAGCACGATTGATGTTTCCCCGGAATTCAGGAGCGTCTTGATAAAGTCGGCCGCTGGGCTATGACCTGAACGCGAATGCAATTGTCCATGATTGGTCAGGTGCTGAAATTCATCGAAGATGAGAACGCGTGTCTTATGATAGTTCAGGGCCTTCCGAACCCTTGAGACAAGGGAAGCTTCAGATTCCCTCGTGGAAACATGATGACCAAGCAACTCGGTTAGTGTCGCACTCGCTAGCGTTTTCAATGTTGCTTTGCTAGGCGTCTCCACATAGAGGACAGGAACGGACTTGAATTGTACATCCGGCACAACTCCGCTAGTGAAGGAGTCACCATATTCACGATTCATCTCCTCAGTGAATACTGAAAGTAATTCAGATTTTCCAGTGCGGGACGGCCCTGTCAGAGTCACCTGTGTCGAACCGCCAGGCATCGCCCCATAATGATACAACTGTTTTAGTTTCTCCCAGTTTTCCATAACTTCTGTATGGAAAACAAAGGTACCCTTGAAATCCACTAATTTCTTACGAATTTCGTTTTCATTCTGCTTGTCGGAAAACATTGAAAATGAATTCATTTATAATCTCCTCATAAAATATTATCGTTTACTTACCACGAAACGCTCATATACATCTTCATCTTCTTCTTCGAAAGGAAATTTAAATTCCTTATCAGTTTCCTGAGAATCCGAGTGACTTTCTGTTGTAAGTTCCGGATTCACTTCCGTTGGTTCAGACGAGCTTTCATGCTCGGTCTTCAGGTCTTCCGCGCACGTGATGTTCGCAACATCACGTCCTTCCCCCATCATACGCTTCAGCCTGGTCAGTCCCTTAGTCGCAGTTCGCTCAGAGTACGTAGAAATCATTTTCATTAGAGCGGCCTTTGCTCTGATAAGATTCTCGAAGTTATCGGTTTTGAGACCTTTCTGGCGAACGGCACTCATAATTTGTCTATGAACCTCACGCGTCAGGTTCTTCGTATACGACTCCGGTGCCGAGCACTTCAGAGTTACGTATTCTTTGGTTCCCGGTACCAGAAACTTGACATAGCTGATGTCAGCAGGGTCATACCGCACCTGAACCTCCATAGAAGGAGTTTCAGTATTGGGTTTATGAAGGCCTCTATTCTCTTCCAAGACCTCGCTGGCCCGCATATTTGGTGGGTACCGCAGACCGAAGAGCTCAATCCCCTTACGGCTTAAAGTACGCTTTTCATAACCACCCAGCAGGCAGTCCATATCAGAATAATCTCTTAGAATAGTAACAGTATGTTCCCGGACACCTTCATCCCAAGCACACTGAGGCGTTCTTAGATTCATTCCATCACCTCTGTGCGGCGTTTGATTGTAAATATCCACAATATATTTTGTTAAGAGATGCCGGAGTTCTTCCAGATAGATACAAGCATTTTCCGCCGAATCATATCGACCTTTCTCCTGGATATTTGAGAAAGTTGTCCCTGGAATCTGGTGAATAATCCCGTTCTGGCTTCCAAAAAAGCGCTCAACGGCACCTTTATGCTTAGGAGTTCCGGCAGCACAGTGTGTAAGATTAATGCCAAGCTGAAGGCATGCAGTTTTGAGAGCACCTCCGTGAAACTCGGGGCCATTATCCAAAACTAACTCCTGGGGTTTGCCATAGGCGTTCCAAGCATTATCAAACTCCCCAAGATGCTCTAGTCTCTTCAGAATAGGTTTCTTGGGCATGACCATGCTTCTCATGGCACACATGACAGCTTCGCCACCTGGCGGTGCAAAACCGATGTAATAACCCACAACCATGCGCGTTGCCCGACAAAGGAGCACCGTCATCGTTGGGCGCCCTAAATTGTGGCCATCATCTGATAGAACATTCACATCAAGGGTTGTGTGGTCCGCCTCCACGATACGCATTGGAACTGTAGGTGCTTCGCGCACACCAACAGGGTCATATTTATTAGAGGCAGCTTGTTCGCCATCTCGAGCTTTAGCCACCTCCCTAGCATTAAGTTTATGAAGCATACGTGTTACCGTAGGTTCGGACGGGTAATGCAACTTCTGGTCCTCTGGCAAATTGTCATTGTGTGACAGCAAGATTGCGCATAGCGCATCGCGTACGGCTTTGATTGGAGGGCGCTCGGGTTTGCAGTAGGTACGCACTTCCGAGTGTAATTCATCCATCACTTGATTGGCGTATACAGGGCCAACTTTTTTCGTATAGTCCGCAAGGAGTTTGTTAGTGCGGTTCCCACGCCTATCCGTAGCCGGAACTAGACCATAAATCCCTTTGTCCAGGTACTCTTTAAACCACCTATTCAGGGTGTCAGCCGATGGCGCAGTGAATCCTGACGAACCATCGCTAGATTCCCTTTCAATTCTATCACCACGCTCCCTAGCAACTTTTCTAATCAATAAGTCTAGATAAGTCTTTGAGCGGGGAATATTGGCGTTTTTTAGAGCTTCACAGTACTCCAGCCTTGCGAATGTAGTTCTTTTATCTTCCTCTGATAAATCAAGAAGATTAATTTTACGACTGTCATCATAGAATCCATCTGAATCAAATTTCACATCCAATTCAAGGTTACCAGATTCATATGCCTCCTCCATTTGCTTATGAGTGAGAAACTTATTAATATTCTCATCCTTCGTTTTGAACAAATAGCATCCATCAGACGTGGTCTCTTGAAAAACAAGAAACTTCTTTCTGAATTTCACGCACTCACCCTTCTTAATTTTATAGGTAATCATTATGATTCTCCCAATTTACAATTACTAGTGTTTCAGAATTAATTTCTTCTGATAAATCTGTTTTAAGAATACGGTTTGCGATTATTGCAAGTCCCATATAGTAATTGCAGTCAACCAACCTGCAAACATCGCCCAATGAGATTGGACAACTAGGCAGCGCATGGCGAACGGCCATTGATGAAACATCACTCAGCTCGCGCTCTCTGTAGGAGAATAGCGATTGGCAGTTACGGAGAAGGGGTTGTTTTCGAATAGAGTATTCGGTTAACAAGCGATAATTGATTCCGCGCTCCCATGCAGCTCTTTTTGCAGCCCTTGCTACATTCCTATACTTTTGTTTTTTAGCTTGCTTTCGATACTTCACCTCGACGAGCTCATAATGCCCATCTGAATACTCAACCAGGAAGTCAGGGATGTGCTTTACGGACCTCCCCTCTACCTCGAGCTTCATCACTTCAGGCTGTGGGTAGAAACTCACAACATTGAAGTCATATTCAAGGAGATACAGGTAGTCCTTCTCCAACGTGGATTCCCACGGGACTGAGGCGCCAATCTTCCTGCTTTGGAAGTAGCCATTCCATTTGGTTGTTTTCCGCGTGATGGGATTTCGCACACCAACAGCGATATACTCTGTGCTGTTACGCACAGCTCGCCTTCCAGTGCGAGACGCACTGGGCACATACTTTTTAGACATTGGGATAAACTCCCGGAGAGTCTGAACCTAGTTGTGGGATGGCGGCCTAAGTAGACCGCGTAGGCTCAGCCGCGTATGAGGCGGGCAGACTCCGAGACGGCTCGGCTGCGAGCAAAAGCTGCATTATGTTGAAGGGAGTATTTCATTGGAGCCGTCGTTCCGAGAAAGTTGAGGCTGGGATATGATCAAAATTCTGATTTGGAGTCAATAATTTTTTTTGCGAACTCCACCAATGAGCACTCCAGAAAGCAGCAGATGTCCCTGTGATACTAGGATTATTGCGCCTCTCCAGATGATTCAACTCTGATACATTTTCCTACTGCTTATGAATTACCATCCTCTTCCAATTTTCACTTTAGGGCCCATTAGGAAAATATTAACCATACCCATAAGTACTACCCACTCTTGGGAATTGACTTCCTCAAAGAACTTCAGAGATCATCCACTCATTATGCAACAGACACCTGCCCCATCCTCAATCAAGACTGGCGCGCTTGCCGCCATGGCAGGTGGAGTCCGTTCTTCGATAATACGCTAACCACTCCCCCATCGAACCCGTTTCATGGCTTTGGGCATGCTGTGCCCAATCGTCGGAGGTTAGTGTTATGTCGAGTCTATCAATCAATCATTTGCGCCTCCTATCGGAAGAAGCCGCCCAGGTGAGCAACGAGGCCCATTCCGCCGCGGAAGGGCTGAGTTTCCCACCACAGAAGGTCGTCAATTGTGATAGCGAGCCACGTTTCCGTAGTCAGCTCGCGCGCGATCTGAGTTGCCTTTTCGATGCGGATCCTGAAATCGTGTCCTGGCGATGCTTGGCAGGGACCGTGACAAGCACCGATCATGAGGGCATCCAGCGCATTCATGTCCCGGATTTCCATGTGTATCGACTTGATGGCACACACAGTCTGGTGGATGCCCTTCCAGCTGGATCGGTCGCAACCCAAACCGAGAAGAGCCCTTTGTCAGCACCGGTGATGGATCCGGAGCCGGATTACCGCGTGGTCCGTGAAGAAGAGATCCGCGGGGGCTACAAGCTCATGAATGTAAAGGATCTTCTTGACGCCTGTGTTGAGCCCGGATCTCTCGAGGACCGGATCAAGCTTCTGGCGTTGCTGGACGCTTGTGGCCCATTACAGATCATTGAGTGTGTTCAGTCGCTTATGATGAGCACCAGTGCGATCAGCATCATCGCATATCTCTATTTCAAGCATCAGATCATAGTCGACCTGGAAGATAGTCCGATCGGCCCCGAAACCCTCATTTGGCGGCCGTAAGCCGCCCTTAGGGTTTCCTCTTCCAAACGGATCTTCCGGAGGCCGCGGGTGCTGATTGCGGTGCCATTCAGCTTCGCTAATGGCTGCTGCATACCCAGCTCGTGCACTCCGGAAGGCTTCAGACTTCCAGGAACAATATCATGAAAGACAAATTTAAACGCGCACGCCTTGAGGCCATCTTTTCCCGTCGTAGCAAGCTGGCGATCAAAGGCCTTCACCTTCCTTCGACAGTGGAACTCCTGCACAGCATGCCCTTTCGCGAGGAGCATCTTATGACGGATGCTCAAGAGTTCATCCATCGTCTGTACAAGCGATGGCCGGAACTCCCTGACGAGGAAGCTGAGCTCCATCAATGCCTGAAAGCCGTGCAACATGAGCCGGGTGCTGAATCTTTCAGAAGGGCGGCCCAGGCATTCCGCGCCATCAAGACCGATCGCAATCG
This sequence comes from Fodinicurvata halophila, assembly GCF_042651425.1. Classification (NCBI taxonomy): domain Bacteria; kingdom Pseudomonadati; phylum Pseudomonadota; class Alphaproteobacteria; order Rhodospirillales; family Rhodovibrionaceae; genus Fodinicurvata; species Fodinicurvata halophila. The sequence goes on from NZ_JBHSCW010000006.1 coordinate 197,260, forward strand.
GATTGCACGTGAATATGACGCACTTCGCTTCGACTATTATGCCGCCAGCATGCGTTGTCCGGAATCCGCGCGCCGGGTTGCAGTGAATATCGTCTATCTCGCTCTATCGGACAAAAAGCTTCATCATGGCTTTTTGTTGCTAATTGAACAGGCCCTGGGCTGGTCATACTTGGCAGCGAAACTGGATCAGGCTGAGCTGGACGACATCAGCACAGCGTTATCTTCCAACGAAATCCGGGATCGGATTGAGCATGAGGGAAGCCAATTGATCAACCTCCTCGTGTCTGAATGGAAAGAGCGGGAGACGGCCAGAAGGAGAGTTTTTGCGTGGCCGGATGGCAATGACAAATCGGAAAAGGACAAGTCAGAACCCGGGGAACCTGGTCTTGTGGTCATCAAGGAAATCGGCAATCCGGATACCTCGGAGGGTAAGACTGTACAGAGAACCTACCGCCGTCTGAAAAGCGCTAAGTTGCCGCTCATCCCACGACCAGACCTTCAGGACGTGCGGGAACAGCTTTTGGCGGAGTTTCCGCATGCTCAGCAGATCATCGACACCATGCTTAATGACCTCACGATGCGTACGGAAGTCTATATCCGGCCTACTATTTTCATTGGTACGCCGGGTACAGGGAAGACACGGTTTGCTCAACAGTTTCTGAGTGCGTTGAAGGTACCGAATGAGACGTTTTCCTGTGGTGGGGTCTCCGATGGTGCAATTGCGGGCACACCACGGCGTTGGTCGACAGGGGAGCCTTCCTTGCCGATCAATCTGGTGCGGCGCTTCAATTGCGCTTCGCCCGGAATTATCATGGATGAGTTGGAGAAGGCGGGCTCTTCACGACACAACGGCAATCTTGTCGACGCGCTTTTGGGCATGTTCGAACCACAGTCAGCAAGGAACTGGCATGACCCCTATCTCGAAGCCAATGTCGATATCTCGCAAGTCATCTGGCTCGCTACTGTGAACAGCTTGGACACACTCTCAGCACCATTCCGCGATCGCTGTCGCATCATCACTTTCCCAGAGCCAGGGCCGGAGCATCTATACAAGATTGGGAATTCGCTCCTGGTACAGGCCTACGAAGAGTTGGGAATGGACAAACGTTGGGCGCTTCCCCTGACCGGGAAGGAGCTGGACATTCTCGGCTCCTACTGGAAGGGCGGCTCTGTCCGGCATCTGCGGCGACTCATCGATGCTGTGGTGGCCACTCGCGAGAAAATGACGAATCAACATTGAGGGCTGAAGGATGAGATACCCACATACCTCAGCCTTCAGCATAGGCTGCAAACGGCAAACCCGAATAGGGTCTGTCCTCTCAATATGACCGGGTCACCACAGCGTGGACCGGTCATTTCATATCTGGCCCAGCGTGTTCCCTTTGGATCGCATCATTTGAGCTCCATGTAGCGTGCGATGCCTCACTGCAATTGGCTTTCCACCGATGTAGTCACAAACAAGCCGGGTCGGCATAGAATGCCTCGTCTAGCCTTTTGCTCTATCGGCCTGAAAGCCAGGGGATGATGGATGAACAAGCTCGAGGCACTTACCCGAAAAAGAGCGGACGCCCGTTTGAAAACGGCACAGGCCTGTGTCGAGCAAATATGCCAGGAGGCAATAGAGGCCGACATCCAGATTTCCGTCATCGGGTCCTTGGTAGACGGAAGCTTTTACCTCCATTCTGACATAGACCTACTGGTTCATGGGAACATGAACCCAACACGGCGCTTGATGATCGAGCGGTTGGTTGCAAGGCATATCAAGGAAACGGGCATTCCCTACGACCTCTTCTACGCTGCTGACCTAACGCCAGAGGATTTTTGGAGGCTGACTGGTAACGATAGATAGATACGCTGTCTTCGCCGGGGTATGTTCAGAAAGCCCTTGAAAGATCAAGGATTAGCTCTTCAACCCTACTGCTACCAGCGGGTCGCGAATCACTCAGAATCAGAGTACAATTTTCGATCGATGATTCGAAGGTGAGAGCGTTGAATCAGTATCCGAAAATCCTCGCGGATATATCCAAACAGCACGAACTGACACGTTTAGCTGTGCACCCTATGGTTAAAAGGGTCGAAGAAGTCGTTCAAAGGCATGATGCCCTCAGTCAGTTTTACGACCGTATACAGTCACCTGACTTCAGTTCCTTTACGGAACTGAGCGAAAGGCTGAGTTCCGGCCCATATGCACATGCCCTTGCACGACATAGAGAGACAGTTGACGAGATCAACGCATCCGTCGAAAGGATGCTCGAGCCTTACCGTGAGACGATGGAGAAAGTCAGGCTGTCTCCTGGTTTCGAGGCCCTGATGAACATTGGCACGGCCGTATCGCGGCTGCCGCCATATAGTGATGACTTGGCAACTTCGTTGCGTGGGGATCTTGGTGACTGGCGGGGATCCCTTGATTGGCCTGGAGACATCTTTACCAACCTTGATGCACGCACTGATTTCTACAGGGATCTTGGATTTGATCGGGAACTGACGTCGGGTTCTCTCGAGGACAGCAAGGAAGGCCTGCGCTGTTCGGGACTGCAAATTCCTGAGCCTCATCTATTGGATTTGCACACCCCACCTTTGCCATTAGCTGATGATGAGGAAACCGAGGAAGCCTTTGAGCGCACGAATGAAGCTCACAACTGGCTTATGCGATTGGAAAGCGAGCTTCGAGCTTTCGTCGTCAGACAGATGGAGCACTTTTATGGACCGAATTGGGTCGAGACACAGGTACCCAGGGACATCCTTGTAAAGTGGAAGACTAAGAAACACAGGACGGAAAAGGGTGGGGCGGTCAGCAGATCATTGATCCACTATGCGGACTTCACGGATTACGAAAAGCTGATTGTCAAGAAGGACAATTGGCGCAACGTATTCCATCCATATTTCAACCGCCCGGAAAGCGTTCAGGAGAGCTTCGACCGATTGCACCCAATACGCTTGGACACGATGCACGCGCGGACGATTACCGAGTACGATAAGTTGCTTTTGTATGTTGAGGCAACGCGCTTACTGCACTCAATCCGGTAGGCCGCTCATAATGCAATCTGGTCACCAATGGCAGAGTGTTACCCAGGTTGTTTGAATCACATTACGCGATCTTTGCCCTCCTGTTTTCCCGCCAAAAGTAAGCTCCGATCGCTGGTGACAGAACGATAGCGGAAAACAGGTAGTTTATGAAATTGAACGGGTTGTAAATCTCCTGGATGTAGCTAACACCCTCGGAGAAACCGTTCAGATAGAACTGTCCAAGGATGCCCGCAAGATTTGCCAGTACGAACAGGCCAATCCAGACATAGATGAATACCGTTAGTGCGCGGTCCACTTAATCCTCCATGATACATATTTGCTTTGCCGAGGAGAAAAGGTGCGCCCCATTCGCCACTACTGTCTGATACAGCTTTTCATTGGGTCCCGCACCCAGTTTAATACCTTTACAATGCTCCATGCGTGAGGTCCGGATCAGCAACCAGAAAACAATCGAAGATCAGCGTATCCATCCCCAAGAGCGACATTCAGGAAATTGAGTTCGGAGCACGACCGGCACCCGGGGAAAGACTGCCAAAATATCAATATGCAAATGGAACTATTGTGCCCGGTGGTGTCCCTTCCCCAGTGAATCACCTGAGCAATGACAGTCTTGCTGCCCCCACCCGAGCATTTTCGCTCACCTCCTTGAATTCTGGTTCCGGGCCGGAAGATGGCCATTCCACAGCTCTATAAGGCCTTCTGTAGCCGAGCGATGTGATCACCTTCGACAACCTCCCCAACCACAAAGGCCCAAAGCCTCCAAACCCTACAGAATCTCGGCGCCTAGATCTATTTCCTATCGCCCTACAGCCCTGATCTCACACCCTTCGATATGGCGTTTCCATATAGATGGCCCTGACACACAAAACCGCCGATCACTCCCACGACGAGCGCTGGCAGACCATCAGCTATTTCTGCGAAGTCTTCGCTAAGCAAGAGTGCAACAACTTCTTCAAGGCCGCCGGATATGAACCGGTCAAAAGCGCCACGCTTAGGATACACGGGATATCAATCCAACCTTGAAGCTGCTGCACGACACCATATTCCAGTACCGCTTCAGAGATGAGAGTACATTGGTTGCCCAGCAATTGGCAGGGTGGCCCTCAGAATACACCCGGTATCAGATTCAGTGATGTAAGAGTTGCCGGTTATCGCTGCCCCCATAAGCAATATTCGTTGTGGACAGGCCTTCACAGGACTGCACTCGATAGAGCGGCTCTCCCAGCCTATTCAGCACCCAGACAGTCCCCAATCCACAATGTGCAATGGCAAGTCCGCCGTCTTTGTTCATGGCAAGCCCATCAGGTCCGGCCAGCCCCCCGGACAGATTTATAAACGCTGAGACCTTGGAGGTGGTCCCATCAGGATGGAGCGGCAATCTCCAAACCTGATTGGCGCGGGTAAGAGCCACCAGAAGGCTCTTTTCATCAACCGATATAGACCTATTGGTTTTCGGGATATGAAACCAATGCGAGGCTTCATGGTCGAGCGATTGGTTTTCAAGACTTGGGCTCGCTTGCCCCTCGAAATACTTCCTCTGGAAGAAAAGAGCCCAAGGGTTCTACCTGCCTCCGCTTGCGCCCCACCACCGGCGTAAGCGCAGCTGCATGAGACGTTATGTTCTTCCTGCATCACCAGGATTGTATGAATGGTAAACCGGACTGGATCGTTCAATCGATATAATATGACTGATCTCAGCTCAAGTTTGTACGATATATTTCCGTGGCATTTGATATAATCCATGCACTTCCATGAAGTTCCGGCAAGAACCGACATCCTGATAATCCCTTGGTCTTGGGGGCGTGCTCACGTCCAGACAGAGGGGGGGATTTGTCGCGCTTTGTTTTGCGTTACCGAGCTCCATGGCAAGCCAGTTCAACCGGGTTGGAGGTATAATGAAGCTAAACTATAGAGACATTACAGGACGCAATGATCTGCGCGACAGGCTCGCACTCAGGTATGCCGCCGCTGCCCTTAAAAAAAGACATATCTATCCGAAGATCGTTCCTCCCTGCCTGAAGGTACTCAAACACACACCGCCGGAAAGCCTCGACCAGGACGGCCGGGATTGTCTGGCGCGACTTTTCCCGAAACGCAACGAAGAAGCTGTCGACGAAGCCGCGGACGCGCTGGACCAGTTCCTGGAGACGAGCCCCGATGTCAGTACCGGAGAGGAGAAGGAGGCGCTGCTCGATCACCTCATTCTTTCATTGCAGCAGGACGACAGCAGCAAGGAGGATTCGCTCCTCAATCAGGTCGAGCGGAATGTATCCCATATCGCCGAGCTGGTCGGTCTTGGCGAGACCGAGGCCCACTTTCTGTTCACGGTCGCCGCCTGTCAGTACAGCCGTGGCCTGGAAGACCTGACCGATGAGCTTATCGCCAAACTGAGATCAGCCTCGGAAACAGTTTCCTGCCTGCTCGACATATCGCGGGAAGAGGCTCACAGGCTCACCCTGCCCGATTGCACCCTGCGGCGCTCGGGCGTGCTGCTGGTGGATGAAAGCGACTGTTCCTTCTATGGCTGGTTCAAGCTGGTGCCCCGTCTGGAACGGATCCTCGCACGCCCCTATGAAAATGTCGAACAGCTGCAAAAGGATATTATTGGAGAGGCCTGTCGCTCCGAACTGGAGCCGGAGGACTTTGCCCATCTGAACCGGGACCAGGACCTGCTGGTTCGACTGCTGCAAGGGACCAGGGAGCAAGAACCCGAAGGTATAAACATTCTGATCCATGGCCCGCCCGGCACCGGTAAGACCGAGTTCGCCAAGGTGGCATCCGCCGCGGCAGGCCTGTCGCTTTATCCGGCGGGCGAGGAAGACGAGAAGGGCTTCGAGCCCATGCGCAGCGAGCGCCTCCAGGACCTCCTGCTGCTGCAGAATATACTCTGCCTCGACACACAGAGTGCGGTTCTTGTTGATGACGCTGAGGATCTCTTCGAATGGAACCTGCCGGTCTTCCGAGGTAATTCGTCCACCACCGGCTCGAAGGTCTTCCTCAACAGGCTGCTGGAGGAGAACAACCGCCCCATTATCTGGATCGTGAACGATCTAAGTTCGATTCCCGTCAGAGTGCGACGCCGCATGACCTTCTCGATCCGGATGGGACTGCCGCCCGCCAAGGTACGGGCCCGAATCTGGGAGCGCATGGCGCGGACGGAGAACCTGACCCTTACCACTGAGGAAACGGACCAACTTTCGCGGTTCCTCGTTTCTCCAGGCGTGGGGGCGAACGGTCTGCGTGCGGCGGCCTTGGCGAGTGGCAACCTTCAGGATGTGGAGCACGCGATCACCGGCATCCAGCAGGCCCTGTCGGGCGCTGGGACCGCAACCAGCGCGACGGGCCGCGACACGAACTCCCTGGACCTGCGCCTGTTCAACACGCAGAGCGACCTTCCGGATCTGCTCGAGCGCCTGGCCCAAGGTGAGAGACGCGATATATCCTTCTGCCTTTACGGCCACCCCGGAACCGGCAAGACCGAACTCGCCCACCTCCTGGCCGAGACCCTGGGCATGGACGTTCTGGAAAAGCGTGCTTCGGACCTTTTGGGTCCTTATGTCGGTCAGACCGAGGCCAGCATCGCAAGTGCCTTCGCGGAAGCTCGGGAACGGGATGCTGTCCTGGTCTTCGACGAGGCGGACAGTCTGCTGGCGGAGCGAAGCCAGGCACATCGCCAGTTCGAGATCACCCAGGTCAATGAGATGCTCTCGCAAATGGAGCGGCACCCCTTGCCCTTCATATGCACCACAAACCTGATGGAACGCATCGACCAAGCCTCTCTGAGGCGTTTTACGTTCAAGCTCAAGTTCAATTATCTGACGGAGTCGATGGTGCTGGTAGCGTTCCGCGGCTTCTATCAGATGGAGCCGCCGGAGAGGTTGCGGACTCTGCGCAACTTGACACCGGCGGATTTTGCCCTCGTTCGGCACAAGGCGAATGTTCTCGGGACACGGAATGACCACCAAGCTCTTGTCCAAATGCTGCAAGAGGAGGCCGAAGCGAAGTCCGACGACCTACGACACCCTCTGGGTTTCCACGCAGCCTGACCTGGGCGACGGTTGGGCAGAGGATCAGAGCGATGATCCTGACCAAGCGTACGGTGGCGGAACCAGTGAATCCCGATCAAGGCGTTGTATCTCTGAAACCGTTCTCAGCAAAAGATTACATTGATGATGACGAGAAGTATTGATTGCGTAATCAACATCTCCTCGCAACGCATATGGGAACGCCAAGGGGCAGCGTTTATGGCACTCAAAAACAGGCGTGGAAGCAATAATCCGCACAATGGCTGTGAGTTTGCCAAAGATGGAGCGCATTGAACGCCATGGCTCCGGTAGCAATCGAGACGGAGTGTCCGAAAGTAACTCACAGCGCAGTGCGGAGAGCTGCCCAATCCATTGCTAAACTTGAGCCTTACAGCTCAGTAACATCTTTTCAACGATATCGATGATATTGATGCACCATGTATAGAATGCTCCGCATATCCGCCTTCTTGGTTTCACTTTGCCTCCTGGCCTCTGCTGAAACCCTCGCCGCCCCAGAGATCTCTGGCAGGGCCTCAGTGGTCGATGGGGACACCATTGAAATTCACGGCCATCGCATACGCCTACATGGGATCGATGCTCCTGAGAGCCGTCAGCTTTGTGTAGATGACTCCGGTCAGAAATGGAGCTGCGGACAGAAGGCAGCTTTCGCCCTGGCGGATCGCATCGGGCAGGCCCCTGTTCAATGTGAGGGTGTCGCTATGGACCGTTACGACCGTGTGGTCAGCGTCTGCCGGAAGGGCGATGTAGACCTCAACGGCTGGATGGTCAGTCAAGGCTGGGCAGTCGCATACCGACAGTATTCTGAAGCCTACGTGAACCACGAAGAGCGAGCCCAAGAGGCCGAAAGAAACATCTGGGCAAGTGACTTCGTGATGCCGTGGGACTGGCGTCGTGGAGACCGTGTAGGAGGCCAGGAAGCTGCTACTAGGTCAGAGGCTCCCTCCCAAAGCCGTAACTGCAATATCAAGGGGAACATCAACAGGGACGGGGTCAAGATCTACCACATGCCCAGCGACGACTATTACGGCAGGACGAGAATCAGTCCTTCGAGGGGAGAGCGATGGTTCTGCTCCGAAGAGGAAGCTCGAGACGCTGGGTGGCGTAGAGCAAGGAGATGAGAGGATGACTGGAGAGATCACCCTCCACACCCCTTTAGACCATTTACTTTAAGGCACACAACTTAAACTCTAGGGCATCTGCCTATACCCTCAAATGTCCGCTAACAATTGAAGCCAATCGTGCAGGAACCCTGAAAGGAGTTCCCATCGCTATCGGTTCCGTACCAGCTTCTGAAGTCACCCATCTGTGTTGTGGTCGAGTTCCAGCTATCTCCATCGCTATCCATTCCGTTATGGAACGTCGTGTTTCCCATTGTCGTTGAGTTCTGGGACCACGTGGAACCCGTTTGGCTATTATAGCCCTGCATATACGTCTGATCGCCAAAACGCTGGATGCTGTAGGTGTTACCGTACTGATCCGTGCAGGACTGATAGGACCCAGAGCCAACGCAAGCTGCCTGGGGCTGACTTGGGGCAGCTAATCCAATACCCCCGGCCAGAGCCACCGTTACCACACTTAAAGTAAGAGTTTTCAACATGTTATCACCTCCCTAGGTTGTAGGGTATATCCCATTTTATCCTTATGCAACCCAATCGCTTTCCTCTCTGTACATAAGCGTCTCCATCACAAGCTTTGAACGAGTCAGCAACACTGCCTTGACTCACAGCCCTACATAGATGTTCTCTATATGTTCTCATTCAGGGCAGAGGCACTATGCGCAAACCGGAGACCATCGAACGCCTATACCTCGACTTCGACGGCTTCTTTGCGGCGGTTGAACAGCAATGTGACCGCCGCTTGCGCGGCCGTCCCATCGGTGTCGTCCCCTTTGATGGTACAGACAGAACGACAGTCATTGCCTGTTCGCGTGAAGCCAAGGCCTATGGCGTCAAGAACGTCATGCCGGTCCGTGAAGCGCGGCAACGCTGCCCCGGCCTCGTCCTGGTGCCACAGAAGCCTGACCTCTATAGGCGAGCACACAACGCCCTCCTCTCAGAGATCGAGACCGTCATTCCCATCGACGCAGCAAAATCCATCGACGAACTGACCTGCCGTCTGGACGAGGCTGACCGACATGATCCAGTGGATTTGGCCCGACGGATCAAGGTGGCGATCCGGGAGAACATCGGGCCTTGGATCACCTGTTCCATCGGCTTCGCGGCCAACCGGCAGCTAGCGAAGATCGCCTGCAAGGAAGGCAAGCACAGCAAGGGGAGCTACGGTGACGGCCTTGCCATCTGGGACCCGGAGGACATGCCGGAACCCCTCTTTGCCGTTCCGCTCGACGATATCCCAGGCGTTGGTAGCAACATGAAAGTACGCCTACAGATGGCGGGCGTGGTCACTACGGAAGAACTGTACAGTCTCCAACCCAAGCACATGCGTAAGCTCTGGGGCAACGTGACCGGTGAGCGCCTGTGGTACGCATTGCACGGCTATGACATCCAGGCCCAGCCTTCCGGGCGGGGTATGTTCGGTCACGGGCGTGTCTTGCCCCCAGATTCGAGAACAGTCCCGGCGGCACGTGAGATCTCCCGACTGCTCCTGACTAAGGCAGCTCGTCGCTTACGCCGTGAGAATTACTACGCGGGTGGTCTTTGGCTCTGGTTATCGACCCGCAGCGGTACCTGGCTTGGCAAGACTGAGCTACCGATCGTTCGTGATGACCAGGCGGTCCTCAAAGCTCTGACGGGACTGTGGGGCCAGGTGGAGAAAGCCTTTCCGCGTGGAGTAATGATCTTCCGCGTGGGCGTGACCCTCTATGATCTCTCCCCCGCGAGCGAACGACAGCTCGACCTGTTGTTACGTGACGATCGAACTCGTCAACGCTGGGAGAACATCAGTCAGGCCATCGATGAACTCAACGCTCGCTATGCAGGTACGGTGGTCAGCCTCGGGTACTGGAACCCTCCCAAAGGCGGCCACGTGGGCGGCAAGATCAGCTACACCCGAGTGCCTTCAGCGGAGGACTTCTGGTGAGCGGCTGGAAGGAGAACATCCGCGTTGGAGACCTAGCCGACGAGCAGAAGCTGGAGGCCCGCTGTCGGAAGTGTGGGCATACCCATTACCTCACACGTGCGATTGTCTGTGTGTCACCGGAGCGGGAGTTTCTGTCGATCGCCGAGTTGGAAAAGGAGACGATCTGTAAGGCACGTGGCTGTCGCGGCCAGGTTAGGCTCTCCATGGTACGCTTAGATGAGCTGAGCGGCTTCGTTGGTGGTCTTGCTTAGCCTCTAGCTCACTGCGGCTTCTACAAGATGCGGACCGTCATTCTTTGGCGAGTTGACTGCCTTTGAGACTGGCCAGGACATCATTTCAGAGGCCTCCAGCGGAGCAAGGTCCGTCTTTTCCAAATCCAGCCATGGGTCTTCCTGGTCGAGCCGCAGTATGACCGGCATCCGAGGATGTACCTCCTTCACCAGGTCGTTGGCGTCTGTCGTGAGGATAGTGAAGGTCTCGAGTGCGTCTCCGTCACCTGTCCACTGTTCCCACAGACCAGCAAAGGCAAAGAGACCTCGGTCTTCCCGACAGAAGTACCAGGGCCACTTCCTGTCCTCCTCGCGCTTCCATTCATAAAAGCCGTCCGCGATCACAAGACACCTGCGCTTCCTAAAAGCCGCTCGATAGGCGGGCTTCTCTGTCACAGTTTCAACTCGAGCATTGATCATCCGACTACCGATTGACCTATCTTTCGCCCAGAACGGAACAAGGCCCCAGACGAGTTGCGTGAGTTCCCGCTTGCCGTCGACCTTTCGAAGGATCGGAGCTCGCTGTGTTGGGGCTAGATTGAAGCGGGGGGCTAGGTCTAGCTCGTCGCCAATCACGTCAGGCGTGAAGCGGTCCTGGATATCCACCAGGGAACGGCTTTCAGTGTAGCGTCCGCACATAGTGACATGCTCACGAATTGTAAATCCGGACGCAAGTTATACTGCGGGAACTCACTAAATTTGCAGGGACTTCCACCGATATTATCTATGCTTCTTTGAACCTAAGCAGTGACATGACCCCAAGGCTTCATCCAGTTGCGACTGGAATCTTTGGTTGAGTGATCTTGCCCCAAGTTTGGATCAGTTGGGCCTACAAAGGTACAGAAGAGCTCTTAGTTTCTTCTGTCTCATCATGAAGATGACAAGCCACTTGGCGCCCTGGCTGAACTTCACGCAGTGGTGGCTCCTCTACATAGCAGCGGTCGAAAGCATAAGGACAACGGGTGTGGAACCGACACCCCTTGGGAGGGTTTATCGGGCTCGGCACATCTCCTTTGAGCACAATTCTATCTGGCTTTCGCCGTGGCGACGGTTGCGGAACTGCGGAGAGGAGCGCCTCCGTATACGGATGGAGAGGACCACTGAATAGAGAGTGCTTGTCGGAAAGCTCGACAATCTTGCCAAGGTACATGACGGCAACACGATGACTGATGTGCTCAACCACCGCCAGATCGTGCGCTACAAACAAGTACGAAAGTTTCAAATCTTGTTGAAGGTCCATTAGGAGATTTACGACCTGTGCCTGGACCGAGACATCTAAGGCAGAAACAGGCTCATCACACACTATCATCTTGGGATCCAAGGCGAGCGCCCTCGCAATACCAATTCGCTGGCGCTGCCCACCCGAGAATTCATAGGGATACTTTTTGGCTGCCTCTGCAGGCAGCCCCACTTTTTCCAGCAGTTCGACAACGCGTTCTTCTCGCGAATGTCGACTGCGGCTATCAAAGTTGAGTATCGGCTCACCCACAATCTCGCCGACCCGGAGACGCGGATTCAGTGAAGAGTATGGATCCTGGAATACGACTTGAAGCTGCTTTCGGACGGCCCGCATCTTTGCGCCGCTTAAATTATCTATTCGTTGGCCCTCAAGCCTCACTTGTCCATCAGTGGGCTTGATGAGGTTCAGGATCGCTTTGCCTGCTGTCGACTTACCACAACCACTTTCCCCGACAATTCCCAGTGTTTCATTGGAAGCGACGGAGAAAGAGATGCCATCCACGGCATAGACCTGGCCAACCACCTGTGAAAACAAGCCCTTCCTGATAGGAAAGTGCTTCTTCAGGTTCTCTACTTCCAGCAGAGGCGTTTCCGTCTCTGGAGCTACAGTTCCGATAGTCATTCTCTGCCTTCCTGCTCAACCAGCTGATCGGAATGGAAGCAAGCGGCAAAATGCTCAGGAGCCTTTTCCTCCAAGACAGGAGCATTGGCTCGGCAATAGTCCGTCGCATAGGAACAACGCGGGGCGAAGGGGCACCCGACTATTTCATCTTTCAAGGAAGGAACTGTTCCAGGTATCTCGTTCAGCCGTCTTTCCTCCCCCTCTCCTGAGGAGCTTCCAAGCTTGAGTACCGATGCAAGCAAGCCTTCTGTATAGGGATGACGAGGACGTTCAAAGAGGTCTACGACAGGCGCTTCCTCCACTTTTTTTCCGGCATACATCACGACGACCCTTTCGGCCATTTCCGCCACTACACCCAGGTCGTGCGTGATGAAAATGATCGCGCTACCGGTTTTCTGCTTAAGGTCACTCATGAGCTCAAGAATCTGCGCCTGGATCGTTACGTCCAGGGCAGTGGTCGGTTCATCGGCTACAAGGAGCTTGGGTTTGCATGCCAACGCCATAGCGATCATCACACGCTGACGCATGCCGCCTGAAAGCTGATGTGGGTACTCACGCACCCGGCGTTCGGCTTCCGGAATGTTCACGAGGCGCAGCAAGTCAACAGCTCGGCTCTCTGCCTCTTTTTCACTTAACCCTTCATGCAGAACCAATGTCTCTCCTATCTGACGACCGATCGTCAGGACGGGATTCAAAGAGGTCATTGGTTCCTGGAAGATCATGGAGATCTCATTGCCGCGGACTTTGCGCATCTCCGCTTCAGGCAAATCCAAGAGGTCACGTCCTTGAAGCTTGATATGCCCGGAGACGATCCTTGCCGGAGGCGTTTGAAGAAGCCCCATAATCGAGAGGGAGGTGACGCTCTTTCCACAGCCGCTTTCGCCAACAACTGCTAAGGTTTCCCCAGCCCTAACAGAGAACGAAACGTCATCTACGGCACGCACCACACCATCGCGGGTAAAAAAATACGTAGATAGGCCTTCCACTTCCAGCAGAGCGCACTCTTCGTGCCCTTGGTGGCCAACCGCATCTTCCTCGGCGCTTTCGATTGTTGTCACCATAGCCTCCTCACAGTCGCCGTGCTAAGCGCGGATCCAGGGCGTCGCGCAGACCATCTCCCAGGAGATTCACAGCCAGAACAGCGAGCGATAGAAAGAAGCCGGGAAAGAGAATTATGTAAGGTGCGGACTGAAAGTAGGTCCGCCCTTCGGCCATAATATTTCCCCAACTCGGGATTTCCGGAGGTGTGCCTGCTCCAATGAAGGAAAGGATAGCCTCCAGGATCATTGCGGACGCAAAGATATAGGTTCCCTGCACGAGCAACGGAGCAAGTGTGTTTGGAAGTATATGTCGTATCAGAATACGCAGTAGGGGCGTGCCACTGGACACGGCCGCTTCAACATAAGGTTCCTCTCGTAAACTGAGAACCAGGCTTCGAACCAGACGAACCACTCTTGGTATTTCAGCAATGGCAATCGCCATTATCACATTCTGAATGCTAGCTCCGGCAAGGGCCATAAGGGCGATTGCTAGCAACACAGGAGGGATGGACATCAGTCCATCCATGATCCGCATTACAATGGCGTCAAACCAACGGAGAAAACCTGTTAACAAGCCAATGGCCAACCCGACACTGATGCTAATAGCAGCGACCCCAACACCGACGAGCAGTGATATCTTTGAGCCATGCACAACGCGGCTATACAGATCCCTGCCCAGCATATCGGTGCCAAAGACAAATTCGCCTGAGGGGCCCTGAAGTCGATCAGCTGGAGAAATAGCTTGAGGGCCATGGGTCTGTAGTACCGGAGCTAAAAGAGCCATAGCCATCATCAAAAGCAGCAGTGATGAGCCCAGAGCCACAGTGGGATGACGCTTTATCTGAGCAACCAGTCGACCAGTGAGCCGACTCCTTGCAATCCGAGGAGGGGTAAGAGTTGAGATTGCCATGTTAGTACCGAATCCTCGGGTCGAAGAAGCAGTAGCTGACATCGACAAGAAGATTGATGAATACATATACAAATGAAAACAGCAGGATAACTCCCTGTATTATCGGATAGTCTCTACGCAGGATTGCGTCCACCGTTAGCCGCCCCAAGCCGGGAATGGCGAACACCGTCTCTGTGATGACCACTCCACCAATCAGCAGAGCAACTCCAATCCCAATTATTGTAACAATGGGAACAGCTGCATTCTTCAGCGCATGGCGCAGCAAGACCTCTTTCTGGTTAAGCCCCTTGGATTTGGCTGTCCTGACATAATCCTGGCTCAGGACCTCGAGCATGCTCGCCCTTGTTATCCTCGCTATCAAAGCGGCAAACACGGTCCCAAGGGCAAGACTGGGCAGAATTAGATGCTGAATGAAGGGCAGGAACCCTTCGGAAATACTGACATATCCTTGAACCGGCAGGACTTCTAGCCATACGGAGAAGACCAGAATAAGGGTATATGCGATAACAAAAACCGGTACTGAAAATCCCAGAACCGCAAACCCCATCACAATCCGATCAATAGCCGTGCCAGCCTTCCAGGCGGCGATCACCCCTAAAGGTACAGCAAGAGCAACAGCCACAATCATCGTTGATACGGTCAGAGCAACGGTCGGCTCCAATCTCTGCAATATAAGGTCTGCAACCGGGCGATTGGTAAAAATGGACGTTCCCAAATCACCTTGCAGAACCCCGCCAATCCAGGTGCCGAAGCGAACAAAATATGGCTGGTCCAAGCCCATCTGCTCGCGGATCTCGCGCACGTCCTCTGCGCTGGCCATGTCTCCGGCAATAATCGTCGCGGGGTCTCCAGGACTAAAGTAAAGTAGGGAGAACACCACCAGAGCGACGACGCCCATAACAGGAATGGTAGCTAGCAGTCGTTGAACTATGTAGGAGAACACGAGTCGCTCCTCTCTGCAGATTCCAGAGTCTTATTGTATTGTCAGAATTCTGCGAGGAGTCCGGACAAGAATAGCCTCGATCTCGTTTTCGGTATAATTACGCTCTCGCATCAGCGGCAGAACATTCTTGAAAATGTGAGCGTAACCGTGGCCACCAAACTGGGAGAGCCTTGTGCGATAGCAAATATCCTGTGAGATCACGATTTGATCCAGGTGACCGTGTTCGATCAACGTCCGGATGAACTTCAACCGGGCACCATCATTCGGCATATCGATGTCTGCCAGCGGATAGTAGGTGTGCTCGAGACCGAAAAGGTCGAACTCGATAATGCAACCGGTGTCCGCCAAACGAAGTAGCCGTTCCTCATCAAAGATCGTGCGATCAATATGGCTGATAACCAGCCGCGAAACATCACCCCCATGCTCTTTGACAAAATCCGCGACTTCCTGAGGCTGATCTTGATCGCGTCCAGGATGGACGTTCAATGCCGCCCCGGTTTCTTCCTGCGCGATGATAGCCCCGCGCATCACTTTTTTCTCCAGGTTCGTCCAAGGGGACTGACAACCGATCTCACCAATTAAGCCTGCCCGTATTTCGGTTCCCCAGGCTCCCCCGAAAACCTGACCAACCATCTCCTGAGCAAAATCGTCCACACTTCGATTGAAGTTTTCAGGGTCTTGGTATTCTTCGACGTAATGGCCGCAGCCCATGATTATATCGACGTTGCTGTCTTTGGCGACTTCAACCAGGCCTTCTGGATCGGGGCGCAATCCACCGCAGGTCAGTTCTACAACGGCTTGGCCACCAACCTTGTTGAGCTGGCGCATTTCTTCTTTGGCCACCTCAATCATATCTAACCGGTATTTGGTGATGTGCTCGACTCTGCCGTAAGCGATGTCGTGATAGTTCTGGAGAGTGATCTCGGGATCGTTGGCCTCGATCTTCCGCTTTGCTGGGGAGCGGATGTCGCACAAAACGTGTTCATGCATGAGCGTTTGGCCAAGAGCCTCCGGCTCAATCAAGCCGGTTACTGTTTGAATTTTGCCTTTTAGGTCTTCCCGGTTCATCCCTTGCCTCCACTGTACATATTATTCGTTTCGCGAGCTTGAGTTCTGGTTTTTATTTCGTTAGCTCAGCGTAAGTTCCTGGTTGCCGTGCCTCGAAGAATTTCCATTTCGAGCGCACTTCCTTTACTTCCTCCAAATTCAGATCAGCCACTACAAGCTCATCCTGATCGTCACTGGCTTGGGCTATGATCTGTCCCTTTGGGCTCACAAAGTAGCTGGATCCGTAGAAGTCGCCGATATTCCAGGGGGCTTCTCTGCCGACTCTATTGATGGCACCAATGAAGAAGCCGTTGGCAACAGCAGCTGCAGGCTGCTCGATTTGCCAGAGGTATCGGCTCAGGTCTGCAGGCGTCGCACTTGGGTTCACCACGTACTCCGCACCATTCAGTGCCAGCGCGCGCCATCCTTCCGGGAAATGCCGGTCGTAGCAGATATAGACGCCAAGCTTGCAATACCGGGTATCAAACACCGGATAGCCCATGTTGCTTGGCTCGAAGTAGTAGGTCTCCTTGCCTTGAGGAAGGTTGGGTATGTGATTCTTTCGGTATTTCCCCAGATACCTGCCATCGGCATCTATAACAGCAGCTGTATTGTAGTATTTTCCGTCGTCTATTTCATAGATGGGCGCGACGATAACCATCTCGTGTTTTCGAGCCAGGGATGAAATTCGCTGAACCGTGGGGCCATCTGGAACCTCTTCGGCCGCGTTAAACCACTTGTCATCAGTTACAGCACAGAAGTACGGCTGATTGAAAATCTCCTGCATGCAGAGAACTTGGACACCCTGGGCACCAGCCTGATCGATCAGCTTCTCATGAGCATCGAGCATGTGCTCTCGTAGAACATCCGGCGAAAGGTCCGTCTCTCCCTTGAGTGACATCTGTATCAGGCCAGCTTTCATGACTCTCTCCTTTTCAGAAACTCAGTGTTTCACAAGCAGTGGCTTCCTTACCGAGACAAATTCTTCCACCGCAGCACACAGCTTATCGAATTCCGCATCCCTCATGGGCAACGAGACGTTGATCATTCCACGTCGTGCCAACCACACACCTGCATCTATAAGATCCAGGAAGAAAAGTTCACGCAGATCACTGTTCGCCTGAGCTGCATCCTTGGGAGAGTGAATTTCACCCTCGCGCATGTGCACGGTCATCATCGAGCCCCGACCAGTGAACTGCATTGGGACCCCAGCAGCTTTACAAATCTCATTCAGGCGATGGCGCAGGTTTTCCCCCCGTTGATTAAGCTCACGCGAGGCTTCCGAAGTGAAGACGCGGCTCATCCCGGCATATCCAGCTGACATCGTCAGTATGTTATTGTTGAACGTTCCTGCATGAGGGAATGAACCCGGCTTATGCGGGTCAAAATGGTCCATCAGTCTGGACGCCCCACCGAAGGCCCCAAAGCTAAAGCCTCCCCCAATGTATTTCCCCAGGACGGTCAGATCTGGAGTGATATCCAGGAGTTCCTGCAGGCCACCGGGAGCCAGGCGTGATGTCATGACTTCATCAAAGATGAACAACGCACCTGCATCCGTAGCGGCGTCCTGCAGTCCTTGCAGAAATTCTGCTTTTGCCGGAATGCAGCCCCCGGCCCCCATCATGGGTTCTACCACTATGGCTGCTAGATCCGAGGCATGCTCCCTGACAAGCTCTAGGGTGCTCTCGATATCGTTATACTGTCCCAGAACAAACTCGAACGGCGCATTAATTGGGCTCCCTCCACCGGCGAAAACGAACACGCCGCCATGGTAAGCACCGTGAAATACCAGTATCTTGTTTCGCCCCGTGGTCGCTCGGGCCAACGACATAGCCATGAGGTTGGCTTCTGTCCCTGAATTGGTGAAGCGCACGCGCTCCAAAGAGGGAAAGCGATCACAGAGCAATTCGGCGAGCTGTTGCTCAAGCTGTGTGTGCCCGCCCAGAACGATGCCCCCATCAAGGGCCTTTTTTGCCGCATCGATTATGATCGGCTCGGAGTGACCATACAAACCGGCCGTATATTCGCCCAGAAAATCAACATATTCATGTCCATCCAGTGTACGAATATACGCCCCATCTCCCTCTGCAATAGTAATCGGAAACGGCTCACAGTATAGAACCGTGCGCGTGTTACCGCCGGGCATCGATTGACGAGCCCTGTTGTGCTGCTCGAAGCTAAGGGGATTCTTTGAGAGGTATCGCGAAGCAGCATCGTCAAGAGCTGTTGCCAAATCTGTGTTCGGCTTTGGATCAGGTGACATTTAATCCCTAGTCCCTTTTAGTATTTGATTTTTATTACCCAAAAAAAGAGAGTGCGGGTTATCCGTAGATACCCGCACTCTAATAATCATGATTTCTCGATGTTCCAGAAAGCTGGGCTTTGCTGCCCAACAACACCACTTATTCGATCTTCTACGAAGGCTACTGGTCGGAAAAACTGTCCGACATGGACATAAGGTACAGACTCAAAGAACCGAGTCTGTAATCCATCTATGATTTCCTGGCGTTCTTCGACGCCTTGGGCGTTGGCATAGGTAACCCGCAACTCTTCAAGCTCTTCATCGCAGGGCCATCCATACCAGTTGTCTCCATCACAGCTCGTGTCCAGCGGTACATTGGTGATCGGGTTCTGCATCGTGAAGCCCGGCCACCATGTGGGGAATATGTGCCAACCACCCCGGTCCTCTTCCGGGCTTTCCTTGATGGGGCGGCGAGACGTAAGTGTACTCCAATCCTGAGCCTGTAGCTCCACCTCCAGTCCCGCACGCCGTAGATGATCTGCAGCAACGAGACTCATGAGGTGCATTAGGTTCTGATCGGTTGGATCCATGAATACAACCGGTCGTCCATCGTATCCGGCTTCTTCGAAAAGCTTCCGCGCAACCTCAAACGGATCTTCGCTGCCCTCGAATTGCTCGAGGCCTGCTTCAGATTCACTAGGAGATCCGCAAATGAACGGTGAAAGGCAGACGCGTTCGTAATCCGGCACTCCAATCATCGCAGACAAGTAGTCCTGTTGCTGCGTCTGAACCAGATGAAGCAACGCCTGGCGGGCTTTGGGATGATCAAACGGATGAATCAGGGTATTC
Organism: Fodinicurvata halophila; assembly: GCF_042651425.1. NCBI lineage: Bacteria > Pseudomonadati > Pseudomonadota > Alphaproteobacteria > Rhodospirillales > Rhodovibrionaceae > Fodinicurvata > Fodinicurvata halophila. Next base: position 216,533 of record NZ_JBHSCW010000006.1, read on the forward strand.
ATCCTGAGCATCCCTTGGTAGCCAACTGGATCTATGACCTTAACGGCAATATTCGGATCGCTGTCCAACTGAGGCAGCATGTCGTGCGAGGGGAACTCCAACATATCCACCTCGCCTGCCTGAAGGGCTTGTACTGCCGTCCCGGGATCAGGGATGTAGAGCCATTCCACCCGCTCGACGTTTACGACTTTGCCCCCTGCCAAACCATTGGCTGGCTCGTCTCTCGGAACATAGTCAGGGTTGCGACGATAAACCACCTTGTGTCCTGGATCCCATTCATCATCCACAAAGATGAAGGGCCCCGAGCCAACCGTCGTTTCAACCTGCTCACTGGCAGCTTTTTGAGCATCTTCCTCGCGCATGACAACGCAGGGAAGAACTGGATTGGCCAATGCCAACAAGACCATCCCAAATGGTTCGGAGAGCTGTAGCGTAAAGCTCTTTTCATCATCGGCCTCAAGAGACTCTGCCCGCTCCATCATCAAGCCGCCCTCGGTTCTCGTTTGAGACCAACGCTTTATTGAAGCAACACAGTCCTTGGCCGTGACGTCAGTCCCATCGTGAAACCTGAGTCCGTCCCTCAGCTTGAATTGGTAAGTCAGGCCATCGTCACTGATCGAATAATCCCCGACCATTTGAGGCTGTGGCTCCAGCTCATCGTTCATCGCGAAGAGCATGTCATAGATCATGTGGGCGTGATTGGCCGTGATCTGGGCTGTTGTAAAAACAGGATCCAAAGTACGGAGATCAGCCTGCGGAACGACTCTCAGCACACCGTCGGCAGCTTTGGCGCTTTTAGTTGACCAGCCGAGGCTTGATAGAAATGCAGCTCCTGCAAGCCCACTAGCACCCTTCAGAAATGTCCTGCGATCTTTATTGATCGCATCAGATTGGTATATCTCACTCATCCGTGTACTCCCTTGTTTAAGCGGTTCACCGGCTCGTTTTTGTTTTCCCGGCACATTATTATTCGGTTTCGATAGACAGCTCCTTCAGCAAGGTCTCCACGTTCCCCATGTGATTAATCGCGGTTTCGCCAAGCTGCTGCGCGACAGCAGACAACAGGATCTGCGCCACAAAGAAGTTCGAAGCGGCTGAACTGAAGTAAAAGGGACCTCTGGCCCTGAGGGTCACATGAGAGGGCCCCTCTCCAGCGATCGGGGAAGACAGATCGGTCAGCGAAACGATGGGAATTCCCCTCTTCATCATCGCTGAGCACGCATCCACGGTGATCTGGGTGTAGGGCCTGAACGAGACGGGGACGAAGACATCCTTGTCCGTTATCTGCGCCATCTCCTCGGCAATTGCAGCTCCGGATGTACCCAGCATGAAAATTCTGGGACGCAAGAAGCTGGCGAAGGACGTGAAGAAGTAGGCGACAGCATGGGTTGCTCTAAGCCCCATCACGTAAACCACTTCCGCATTGCAGATCAGTTCTGCAGCACGCCTGACTTCCTCTTCATCGAGCCCAGCGACTGTCTCCAGCAATCTGCCGACTTCTTCATTCGCGAGATCCTGAAACCCATTGGCAGCGCCAGGATGATTCCTTTCTATGAGCCCCTGTGTCTGGCTACTGTAGAAAAGCCCGCGTTCAGCGACATGTCTGCGAAAGACCTCCTGTAACTCAGTGAACCCGCTGAACCCTAGGCGTTGCCCTAACCGGGTCAGGGTCGAGGGATCGACATTGGTTTCTTTCGCGATCTGGGAAATGTTCTGAACTGCCGCACGATGCGGATGCTCAAGCATTAAGACCAAAGCCCCAAGGGCACGACGCCCGATCCGTCGATCATCCCCACGACGAACCCCCTCCACTATGGCGCTTAGCTCAGAAGTCGTCTGAGGTACAGCTTGAGAAGCTTCGATTGTCGCCATAAGGAGCCTTCCGCATTTGCGTTGCGTCCATATGTGCAAACTGTACATGCATAATTTATCTACGCAATAGTTTTTTGCACATACGTATATTATGCAAATTCTAGTGCATATTGTTTGCTTACGTATTTATTGACCCTGGAGCTATAGCTTCCAGGCCTTCTGAGCTCAGCCATTTCTGGGAATTTGATACGCAAACTCTCCGAAGGATGATGATATCCCATGGAGTTGCGGCCTAGCAGAACGCATACCAACCAATCGGGAAACTATTCGTGCATGCTATTGTTTGGGCCGATCATACCGCCACTGCCCAGCGGATCATGTGGCGCACCACCGCCTCTGGCGAAGCGCCAGCACAACGTAGGCGCTGTACGTTGCGAGGCCAATATCAACAACACCACCTGCTCCGACATCGAAGTCTGCTCAGCCATGGCTTGCGGCATCATATCCACTACCATGACTACGACGTGTCCATCCGCAAAAAGGTCCTTGCGACGCAAGTCGCAGCGCCACTGGTAGTCATGCTAGCGCGTTATGACGTGTCGACGCGCAACATCAGTAATGCTCGTCCGTTTAACCCCAACCGAAGTCAGGATCACCTGCTTATGGCCCGGTGACCAGAGCCTCCGTCGCTCCACACCCGTCAATACCTCCAAGCACATCCGTCGCTAGGCGGCCTGCGAACCGGGCAGACACCAATAAGCGAGAAGCGAACAGGCTGCATGAACCGCTTTGACACGCGCCCGCACCGTGGGCAAACGGTAAGTTCCTTGGCATCCTGAAGCCTTGCCCACAGGGTTACATACAGTAAAATTTTAGCGGTCAACTGATGTGTTAACTAAACTGATTAATTCAGTTTGTTATCGACAGTGACGTCGCCATGGGCGTCTGGATCAGCTAGGTGTTGATAGACGTTTTGTAGTGACGACATCGGCGATCTAAAAATACCGCCTACCTGATAGGAGATTGATTCCAATCGATTGTTGTTTGGCAATCATTTCTCTCGGAGAACGACATGCCCCGCGCATGCTTCCAACATTGTTCCGTGATCGAGTGCGATCAAACCGTTGACAAGAACCAGCTCTATCCCATTAGCGGGCCTGATAGGCTCCTCGTACGTCGCGGTGTCAGCGATCCGGTCCGCGTCGAATAGCACAATATCAGCAAATGCGCCTTCGACTATGCGTCCTCGATCCTTCAAACCGAACGTGCTGGCTGCTAATCCAGTCATCTTGTGGACCGCTGTTTCTAAGGGCATCAATTCCAAATCTCGCGCGTAGCGTCCCAGTACGCGGGGAAAGGTGCCCCAGAGGCGAGGATGAGGATGCGCTCCGTACGGAATGCCGTCGGAGCCAATCATCGTATAAGGATACGTGATGATGCGTCGTACATCGTCCTCCGACATACAAAAATATATCGCACCAGCGGGAACCAGACGCTCGATTGTCTCGTCTATCGTGCAGTTCAACACTTCGGCGATACGTTCCAGGTCCCATCCATTGAATTCTGGATAGGGTTGGGACCAGGTCACCAGAACGCGAGTAGATTGCTCGACCATTTCCGGCAACAGTGAACTCGAACCCGCTATGTAGGGATATGCATCGAGGCCAACCGTTTGATGCCGCCGAACCTCGTCGAACATTTTGAGCGTTTGGGTACTTAAACCATGATTCTTATGACCCATGCATTTGTGATGGGACACAACCAGCGGGACACCGGCAGACGCAGCCGTCTCGAAGGATTCGCGTAGCGATTCCTCGACATGATCGTCCTCATTTCGCATGTGGGTCGTATATATGCCCCCCGTACCTGCCATTAACTTCAGAAGTTGGAGGACCTCAGTCGCCGGGGCGTGGCGGGCAGGTGGATAATAAAGTCCGGTGCTAAGACCGATAGCACCGGCGTCCAGCGCTTCCTGTAGGCAAGCGCCCATTTTATCGAGCTCTTTGTCTGTGGCAGGTCGATCAAGGGAATCCATCGCCCCCACACGTAATGTCGAATGCCCTACCAGAGGGGCTACATTTACCGCCGGGGGTGCACTTTGCAGCGACGCGATATAGTCAGAAAACTTTGGATACTGATAGATGCTTTCGTCGCCAATAACATTTAGGGGTGCAGGCACAGGCCCATCGGGCTGGAGCGGCGCAAGGCTGATGCCGCAATTACCAACAATAACGGTTGTCACGCCCTGAGTAATTTTTGACGCCATCGGGTCTTGAGACAGAACTTGCGCATCATCGTGCGTGTGAACGTCGATGAACCCAGGGGCGAGCGCCAACCCTCCACCTTCGATCACGGCGGCCGAGGAGCTTCGTTCGAGCGATCCTATTGCCGAGATCCGATCCCCTTTAACGGCCACATCCCCGCGACGTTCCTCTTCCCCCGTGCCGTCGAAGATACGGACGTCTTTAATGATAAGATCGTGGTGCGTGCAATGGGTATTCATCGAGATGTCGCCGCCTATTCGGAACGTAAATGAATTAACCTGAAATCACTGGAAAAAGAATGTAAGGCTAAGAACTCTGCAATGAGCATCTTGGCAGCTCTCAGGTTATTCTCTGCAACTGAGTGTTCCATGAAAGGGCACCCCGAACAATCGAACTTATAAAGCTTTGCTAAAAGGCGATTGCGCGTTGATAGGAGAGTTAACTGCTTTCGGTACTGGCCAGGACATCATTTCAGAGGCCTCCAGCGGAGCAAGGTCCGTCTTTTCCAAATCCAGCCATGGGTCTTCCTGGTCGAGGCGCAGCATGACTGGCATCCGAGGATGTACTTCCTTCACCAGTTCGTTGGCGCCTGTCGTGAGGATGGTGAAGGTATCAAGTGTGTCTCCATCACCCGTCCACTGTTCCCAAAGACCGGCAAACGCGAAGAGGCCTCGGTCTTTTCGACAGAAGTACCAAGGCCACTTCCTGTCCTCCTCGCGCTTCCATTCATAAAAGCCGTCCGCGATCACCAGACACCTGCGCTTCCTAAAGGCCGCTCGATAGGCTGGCTTCTTTGTCACCGTCTCAACTCGAGCATTGATCATCCGACTGCCGATCAACTTGTTCTAAGCCCAGAACGGAACAAGACCCCAGATGAGCTGCGTGAGTCCCCGCTCGCCGTCAATTTTTCGGAGGATTGGAGCTCGCTGCGTTGGGGCTAGATCTAGCTCGTCGCCGATCAAATCAGGTGTGAAGTGGTCCTAAAGTTCTTTAAGGGATCGGCTTTCAGTGTAACGCCCGCACATAATAGCGTGCTCACTAATCGCAGAGCTGACGTGACACCAAAGCTTTACCCAGTTGCTGCAGCCTTTCGGCCCCGCTTCGCCGAACCTTTCTTGGTACCCTTTGCGGCCTTTGAGGTCTTTGGAGCTTCCGGCATATCTTTGCTCCGCTTACCCAAACCAATCTGCTTAGCAAGTGAAGACCGTTGCTCCGCATAGTTCGGGGCCACCATCGGGTAGTCCGGCGAAAGGTTCCACTTCTCCCGGTATTCCTCGGGAGTCATGCCGTACGCCGTTTTCAGGTGGCGCTTCAGCATCTTGAGCTTCTTTCCGTCCTCCAGACAGATGATATAATCCGGCTGCACCGACTTATTGATGGGAACGGCGGGTACTTTCTTGGGTTCTTCCGGGGCAGGCTGGCCCGATTCTGCCAATGCCTCATGCACTGACCGAATCAGCCCGGGAACGTCGGACGAGGCGACCGAATTCCGCCGTACATGGGCAGCGACGATTTCCGTTGTATACGTCAACAGCTCTAGGTCTGTCGGTTCATTGTCAGCCATTGTAATTCCTATTCTACCCAGCCCAGATCTACCCTAAACCAAGGACCAAGAATCCAATATTTAAGATCCTGAACCATGAAGGAGTTATGTATTTACCCCTATTAGCTTAAAAGCTTGGCTTTGCCAAATACTTAATACTTTCCTAAAAACCTTACCATCTTACCAACTATGTTTATTCTAGATCGAAGGGGGTATTTCTCCTGGTTTCGCTGTCCCCTAATTCCCAGCCTCCAGTCACCTTAGGCCCAAGAACACCTCAGGAGCCTGCTTACATAAGGTGAGGTCATGGCGGAGACTGACTACAGCGCGAAAATCGCTGCGCTGCGCATATTGCGGACCAAGTCCACCGCCTCGCCGTTCCAATGGAAGTGATAGTGGTCGCCCTGGACCGGTATATCCATGAGGTCGGGCCAGAACACCGCCACGCAGTTCCCCTCGGGAGAGCGCACGCTGCGGAAGACAAGCCCGTTGCTTCCCTGCCCACGCAACCGTCGGCCAAGTTCCTGGGGCACACTGTAGTCATCCGGATCATGACAGTCAGGGAAGGGGCGGACGTCGTGCAGATCGAGATCTATGCTGTTCACGAGCAGCCGGAATTGCGACGTCCAGCCCGGTTCCTCGTCACTGGCGGTCATGGCGACGGCATGATGGTGCGCCACCTCATAGATCGCCACCGCCTCGCTGTCCCCGGCGCTGTAGACGCCATAGATCCCATCGGTGAAACGGTCCGGCCGATCGGTGGAAGCATGGACGAAGGGCGCCATGAGCCAGCCCGCCCCCGGGCCGCTCACGCGCCGCTCGGGTGGGACAAGGTCGAGCCGTCCGAGATGCTCCCAGATCCGCGGATTGGTCTTGGACTCCGCCGAGGCCAGGGCCTCCCAATCCCTGGGGTCGGCAACGTCCTCGAAGAGATCGATGGGCGGGTGGATCGAGCGGATGACCCGGTACGCCCGGGGCCAGGAGATATGGGCGAGATCGGGCCGGACCCTCACCAACCGCTACGCTCCGCATCGAGATAGGCGCGCACACGCTGCAGGGAAAAGATGTCCCCCTCGGCCATGACATCTCCCGGCGCACGGCCGCCGAAGACGCGATTCGGCTTCTTGACCCAGGCATAGCCTCTGGCCGGATCCGAGAAGAGATAGCGCAATCCCTTATGGATGCCCATGAGAAGCGAGAGCCGGGTGGCCAGATCGCGATCGATGCGACCGATGTCCCCGGCTTTCCAGCGCGCATAGGTCCGCTGCGGAAGACCGCCGAGGATTTCCTGGGCCTGTGCCGTCGTGATCTGCCATTTGTCGAAAAGCCGAAGCACAGTGCGTGCCATGGCCCGCGCTTCTTCAGCGGTGATTCTTGGGTTCTCCGGATTGGCTTTGGTCTTCTCGAGTTCCTGCAGCATGGCTTCACTCCTTTGGCATAATGTAGGGGTAATTAAGCCATTTGGCAATGTCCTGCTTGGTGAGGAAGCTCATGATGGTGGACACATGGTCCTTGGAGCATCACTCAATTGCGACTAGATGGTTAATACCATTTTATGGTGTTCTTCTATCCGGGCAGGCCTTTTCTGTATCTAGCCCCTTTTGCCGCTTTTCCAGACCACTGGAATGCTTCTTTACGAAGATTCATAAGTTCCGCTGGTGTGTCACAAGCTATGACTGCAAACCAGAGAGGTATATGGTCACACTCAAACTCGGCTCACATCATATTTGCTTGAAGTCTTATGTATCTAGTCCCAACCAACCGAACAGATTTCCAACTTCCAGGGGGTGCATGATCTTTGACAAATACAACCAGAATTGACAGCTTACTCTTGGGTATTCTGTATCAGCCATCGAATTTATAAAACTGATGGCTGCATGGGGGGCATGCCATGGAATGGGTTGTTGGCGTTATAGCGTTCTTTGTTCTCATCCACATGCTGGGAAAATTGAAGCCAAAGAGCGCGCCCTCACGAAAACGAAAGTCATCGAAAACTCGCTCCGCTCCCGGAACTAATGCACAAAGATCAACGGCTCGGATGTCAAAGCCCGATATCCATGGATACGTCGACGATGGCGGAATGGCGAGTTTCGTACGCAGCCCAAACCGTGAAGAGAAAAGTTCGAACAAGCGTCCGGGAGAATGGATAGGGCCCGATCAGGTTATAGAGTTCAAAGGCCAACGCATCGAAGGGGGCAATTTCTATCTTGGCGGCCGTCTGCCTTCGCTCTCCTATTCCGGACAGGAAGCTTCCCTTATTGATGACCACCTTTCCATTCGGGCTGCCAGTCCGGATTATTCTGACGAAACTTTGGGATATTGGCCGAAGTACAATCAGCTATCGCCAAAATGTAGAGGGGCGTATCTAGCCTGGCTGTCGAGCAGCCGTGATCGCACGGATGTGCCGATCGGATATGTCTTCATCTACTTCTATGGCCTGGAAAGACGCGGCGTTCACGATTCCCGCCAGAAGGATGCGGTTACAGATGCAGAGTTCAGGGAGTTGGCGGCAGAGGTTCGTCGCCTCCTGTCGATTTATAGCTATAATCGCTCATTTTCGGCGTACGGCCGCAGGCTACTGGAATGGATGGCTCTGCTCAGGCCTGATGTGGTCGAGTTAACCGATGAAGAGATTCTGGATCACAGCCTGAGGCAGGCATTCTCATTGAGAGTTGGCCGGTATGCTGTGTCGGGACAGCCGATCGACCCCACAACTGCATTCCTGTGGTTGCGGTTTTCCGAGGAGTTCACTTTCAGAGCACCAGCGCGACGTTGCTACGATGAATTCAAAGAGCTTTTTCGGCTGAAATATGAAGAGAAGTATGGCGAAGGCTTCAAGGTTAAGCCAAACAAGACTCTGTTTCGTCCCACCTATCATCCCGCAAGCGGCACTTTAAGGGGACAGGAGCTTGAGGAACTCGAGCTTCCCGACCCCACTGGCCTCAAGTCTCATCAGAAGAAGGTCGCTCGTATTGGTGATGAATGCTGTGACGAGCTTGATGCCTACAGCAGATATCTGGGACGCAATGATGAAGATGAGCCAGGTCTGGAAGGGCTTCTGCTTCTACCGAATGAACTGCTCGAGGCACGGCAGGATGGCACTCTTGAGAATATCCAGCAGTGGGCCAGTGATATTATCGATCAACGAGAAGGCCAAGTTTCAACGCGCGATTTCTGGGCGCAAGTAAACGATGAAAAGGTAACCAAGCTCAACAAGAAAGAGATTACCTTATTACAAGCCGTGGGCGACAAAGCCGGATTTGGCTTTGCTCCGGATCCACGCTGGCATGACGCAAAGCCCAAGGCAGAAGACACGATCGTATTATTCGACACTTCACCCGGCCCAGACTACGAACCTTCATCTGCATTCTATGAAACGGGTATGTCCGTGCGTCTGGGGGCCATGGTTGCGCAGGGGGACGGACATGTACATACGGACGAAGCTCAAATCCTGAAATCACTTATCGAAGAGCATCCTGAACTTCGAGACGTCGAGCGCAGAAGTTTGCTCGCCTATTTGCAATATCGACTGATCAACAAACCCAGCACAGCCGGTCTCAAGGCGCGTTTGGAGGAACTGTCTGAAGAGGCAAAGCATGCCGTAAGCCGCTTTTTGGTCTCGGTTGCTCTCGCTGATGGTGTCGTCACACCTGATGAGATTCGACAACTCGAAAAGCTCTATACGCAGCTCGGGCTCGATAAGTCATTGGTTAGCAGTGATGTTCATGGAGTTACTGCTACACGTGCTCCGGCAGACTACAAGGAAGCTGATCAGTCATCGGCCAGCAAACCGGCGCATACTGATAAAGCCGCAACAGGACGTGAAGCCTTTAGACTTGATGAGTCTGTGCTTGCCTTCCACGCGAGCGAAACGCGGGATGTCCAGAGTATGCTCGGCCGGATATTTGCCGAGGAAGGCGCCGAAGAGAACAAGGCTGATGAGGAAGAAGTTCTCTCACAGCCAGCAGATCCTCAGTCCACCAATGGCGCTATCAATGGACTGGATGCTGCCCACAGTGCTCTTTATCTGCAGATGACCGAAAGAGAGACCTGGAGCCGCACTCAGATTGAGACACTGTGCAATGAGATGGAATTAATGATGGACGGGGCCCTTGAGGCCATCAACGACTGGGCGTTCGACACAGTTGATGATGCCGTTATCGAGGATGCAGGGGACACTATTTATATGCGTCCGGATGTTGTCGATGAAATCGCGGAAAGGGTGGAGTAAGAGCGTATGACCAACAAAGCAATTCGGACGCGTGAACGTGACGCAATTATCCAGTCCCTAAGGTCAGGCGTCACTCCGCGATTGGGTATCCAACACATTCAAGTCGGACGCGCAAAAGAGATCGAGGCCCTCACGCAGGACCTGGACCGGATCGCTGATGGCGGTTCTGCGTTTCGCCTGGTAATCGGTGAGTACGGTTCGGGAAAAACATTCTTTCTCGGGGTTATTCGCTCCATTGCGCTGCAAAAGAAGTTGGTTTGTATCAACGCAGACCTCTCACCCGATCGCCGCCTGCATGCCAGTGGAGGTCAGGCACGAAACCTCTATTCCGAATTGATGCGCAATATGGCGACCCGGAACAAACCGGACGGCAATGCACTGAACAGCGTTGTTGAACGCTTTGTTACCGAAGCTCGTAAGGAGGCTGATTCTCAGGGGCGTAATGTTCAGGATGTTATTCACGACCGACTGTCTGCACTTACGGAAATGGTCGGCGGCTATGACTTTGCGTCCGTAATCAACGCCTATTGGCGCGGCCACGAAGAGGGCAATGAAACACTGAAAACCAATGCTATCCGTTGGCTGCGGGCTGAATACTCCACGAAGACGGAGGCGCGATCAGACCTTGGTGTACGCACGATCATTGATGATGCGTCTTTATATGACGCATTAAAGCTGATGAGTCTGTTCGTGCGCCAGGCAGGTTACAGTGGGCTTCTGGTTAATCTTGATGAGATGGTGAATCTCTACAAGTTGGCCTCGGCTCAGGCACGTCGAGCCAATTACGAGCAGATCCTGCGTATGCTCAATGATTGCCTTCAAGGCTCCGTGGAAGGACTTGGTTTCCTGCTGGGCGGAACACCGGAGTTCCTGATGGATCCGCGCAAGGGACTTTACAGCTACGAAGCTCTGCAGTCCCGACTGGCCGAGAACAGCTTTGCCAAGCAGGCAGGTGTTGTGGACTACAACTCTCCAAGCCTGCATCTGGCCACGTTGACACCCGAGGAACTCTACATCCTCTTGCAAAATCTCAGGCATGTTTATGCCAGCGGTAATCCGGATGAATACCTGGTGCCGGACGAGGCTTTGAAAGCCTTTCTAAGCCATATCCATCAGACGGTCGGCTCTGCGTATTTCCAAACGCCTCGGAGCATCATCAAAGCGTTCCTGGACATGCTCTCCGTGATGGAGCAACACCCCGAGATTCAGTGGTCAGACCTCGTTGCCAAGGTCGAACTCGAAGAGGATCGCCCCGACGATCTGGACGAAGAAATCCCGGACAATGCGGGTAGCCAGCAACAGGAAACCTCTTCCGAAGAAGATGGGCTGGCGGATTTCAGACTGTAGATGGGAACGGATGCCGAGAAGCTGGATTTTCGCATCCAGCGCTGGATCTACAAACAAGGCTGGCCTGACCTCAGGACCATACAAAAGCACGCCATCGAGCCGATCCTGGCGGCTGATCAGGATATCCTGATCAGCGCCTCGACAGCCGCGGGCAAAACCGAGGCTGCTTTCCTGCCTGCCTTGACGGCGATTGGCGACGATGAAGACGGCTTCGGCATCCTCTACATCAGCCCACTGAAAGCCCTCATCAACGACCAGTACAGACGCCTCGAGCTGCTCTGCGAAGCGCTGGATATGCAGGTGACTCCATGGCATGGCGATGCCCCTCAAAAAGGCAAGGAGCATGCACGCAAGTCACCATCTGGTGTCTTGATGATCACCCCGGAATCCCTGGAAGCCATGCTGGTCACCCGAGCGGGATGGGTACGCTGGGCTTTCGGAAATCTGAAGTACGTCATCATCGATGAGTTCCATAGTTTCATAGGCTCCGAACGCGGCCAGCATTTGCTCTCTATCCTAACGCGCCTCGAGCATCTGACCGGGCGTCTGGAAGCCCCAGTGCCGCGCATAGCGCTTTCGGCAACCCTGGGCGAACTGGAACTGGTTCCTGCAGCACTCAGGCCGAATGGATCTCTGTCATGCAAGATTCTGACTGATCCGAACGCGCAGTCCGGGGTCAAGGTTCAGGTTCGCGGCTATCTGGATCCTGCATTACGCGATGAAGAAGATCGCCGCCCTCTTGCTGAGGATCGGGTTGTTCAGGACATCTACGATATCTGTCGGGGCGATTCTCATCTCGTATTTGCCAATTCACGAGGCCGCACGGAAGCGATTGCGGCCAGTCTGGCGGAACTTTCTGACAAAAACGGGGTGCCCAACGAATTCTTTCCTCATCACGGATCGCTTGCCCGTGACCTGCGTCACGAACTGGAATCGCGACTACAGAAGGAAGACAAACCGACCACAGCAATTTGCACCATGACGTTGGAGCTCGGCATCGATATCGGGAAGGTCCAATCCATTGTACAGGTCACACCACCTCATTCGGTTTCCAGTCTTCGTCAACGCATGGGTCGTTCGGGCCGCCGCGGGGAGCCTTCTGTTCTAAGGATGCTCATCTCGGAGCCGGAGATTACAGGCGATACAGCGTTACCCAATCGTCTTCGGTTAAACCTTGTCCAATCCCTGGCCATGGTTCGGTTATTAATCGCTGATAAATGGTTCGAGCCTCCGGATACGAGTCAGTATCACTTCTCGACATTGTTCCATCAGGTGCTCGCGACCACGGCCCAATGGGGCGGCATTCGAGCTGACCGGCTCTATGCACTGCTGTGTAAACAAGGCCCCTTTCAGAAGGTCAGTCCTGAACAGTTCAAAACACTATTGCACGAAATGGGACAGCAAGAATATCTGACACAGCTGACCAGTGGTGAACTGACGCTCGGTGTCGAAGGCGAACGTTTGGTGGATCACTACACCTTTTACGCAGTCTTCGAGACACCCGAGGAATACCGCATCGAGAACAAAGGAAGGACCATTGGCACAGTGCCAGTGGAATCCATGCTCCTTCCCGAGCAGCATATCGTTTTTGCGGGCAAGCGCTGGATCGTGCTCGAAGTTGATTCCGATAAAAAGGTAGTGCGTGTTGAAGCCACCAAGGGAGGCGACCCACCAAGATTTGGAGGGGGCGGCTTTGATCTGCACGATATCATTCGCCAGGAGATGTACAGGATATATACGTCTGGTGAATATCGTATTGAGACCTCCAGCGGGATTGTCGACTACCTCACTGAAGAAGCAAGGTCCCTCTTCCAGGAAGGCTTGCAAAGCTTCCAGGATGCCGAGCTGGCCAATAATCCTATCTTGGAGATGGGATCGACCTGCTACATGTTTCCCTGGTTGGGGGATAGAGTAGTCAACACCTTGAGCGCCGTTTTGATGCAATCTGGCCTGAAGGCAAGTTCATTCGGTGGCATTATTGAAGTTCAGGACACAGCAGCAACCAATGTCAGGGATTGCCTAAGGAAAGCCTGCGAAGGTGGATTTTCTAATGAAATGGTACTTGCCCAGATGGTGTCAAACAAGATGGTCGAAAAATACGACGAATACCTGCCAGCGGGGCTTCTAGAAAAAGGGTATGGAAGGCGAATGTTTGACTGTCAGGGAGCAGAAGCTTGGGTGAAGGAGAATCTCATAGCTTAATGTTATGATAGTTTTCGCACTAGAGAACAATTTCTTTAGTGGCATTATAAAAATATGTATATAAATATAATATCATTAGTATATTAACTAATAAATAATAATATATTATGCAACATTTAAATGTAAATTATTACTATTTCTTTTCAGGTACTTTTATCTTACTAATACAGGTGTTGTATCTTGTACATCATATATATGTGTTGAAAAACCAGACTTTAGTCTATGATCAAGTAACGCCTTCATAATCTGTGGGCAAGATTCCTCTGTTGCGATAATTTTACCATTCACGTCAAAATGAATATTGAACCCATATTCAGCTTGGTTGACGCGCAGTCTTTCCATAAAATCCGCATCTCTATAGTGTCCCTTCATACGGATTGCACAAGCACGTCTTAGTTGAATTTTATTATCTCCTATATAATTCACCAGAGGAGCAACATCGACGAATGCAGCGTGGAATTCTTCCTCTTGCAAAAGTTCTGCAAAGTCATCCTTTTGAGCTTGCTTGTGACGCAGTACCGATTCGAACGCTCCCTTGTTTAATATGAGTATATCGCCTCTGAAAATAATAAAATCAAAGGTCTTACTCAATTCAAAATGAGGACAATTGTCAATTGCCAGTTGTTCATCTGAAAAATAAATATTTTTAAGATTGGCTGCCTTTTTTGTCCGCCATCTCGAATCAGTTTTACGAACAGCTATTATAACATCATCTTCGATTATTATTTTTGCTAAATATAAACTTGAATTTAATAATTGCTTAACTTTAGTAACCTTTTTCTCAGATATTTCCGCTTGTATTTCTACTAATATTTTATGTGCATAAGTCTCATCAGTTGGTATGTGTAGTGCACTTGCTTCGTTATTCTGCGTCAAAAGACCATAATCAAGAACCTCCTCAATTCTTAACAAATCCTCCACTAATGTTGTTTTTAAAAATGCGTCTAGTTGATCAGTCGTTTCAACCCATTTTCCGGAATATTTAGGTGCTTCTGAGGCTAACCCATTAGGCCCTTTTATAGTCCAGAATGTTACTTGGGAATTATCAAAATCAAGTGCTCTGATATCCTCTAATACCGGCATCAATCACCTCAAGGTTTCTGGTTAGATTTGATAATCATTATATCCTGAATAATAGATTGGTTGTAGCGTTCTCCAGGCTGGAGTGGGCTTTTAGAAAGTGTCTTGGCAGTTCGCTCATTCCCATCACCTGGAAATGTATATTTAATTTCATACAGGCGCCAACCAAACACAATTAGAAGAGGGTTAAGTATTAATTGTCCAGAGCGAAAAGTTATTAAAAATATCCAACATAAGAATACCAATAGACCAACAAACTTACCAGTTTCTTGATAGTCAATACTCATAAAAGATACAATATATGGAAGCGTGTAACTCATAAGTTCTGCAGGAATATACTTCGATTGTGTAATATTTACCGGTGTTTTAGGTTTTATAGTTGATAACGCTCCTAGAGAAATTAGAAAACACAACAAGCAGACAATGAAGAAAGTTATAGTATAATATCCATTATTAAAAGGTATTATACAATTATTACTGGTAATAATATTGCATATACTAGATGTAACCATATCGTAATTATAGTCCTGGGCTATTAATATTAAGCTCAATGGAAAATATGACCCAATAAATATAATAAGAGCTGCTGGAAATTTTATTTGCAAATCAGCCTCCATGTGACAGATAATTAGCATATTTCGGGTGATCAAGAAATCCCAAAGTTGGAAAAAGTAAGATGTACTGCACGACATAAAATTATTTAATCAAATATCAGGGACGACGTATCGTTATGATTCAGATTGATATGTTTGAAGTAAAACTTGGAGCAGCACTTTTATTAAGATTTGGAACGAAAAAGCGGCCCATAAACGTATTAGCCGATGGCGGTGTTAGTAGGTGGAGTGGCTATCCACCGGATCATGTACACAAGAAACTCAAACAAGTTTTTAACTCTGATGAATTTTGTCTCCACCTCATAATTGGAACTCATTATGATGAGGATCATCTCAACGGCCTTGTTCCAATAATAAATGATACCTCGATTACTATTTATGAAGCCTGGATGCCTCCTGTAGTTAATGACTTGGATCAACGAACTAGCTATCAAGATGTATCTAAGGAAGGTCTTCTTCCGCATCAATTCACAAAAGATGTGAATAATACATTAATTACATCCTACCTTAAGGAAAAATATAAAGAAATTAATATTTGCTTATACTTAGAAAAGACATTAAAAACAGAATTAACTGATATAAATGAATTTTATCACAAGGTAAATGTGAATGAAAGTTATTTACACGAACTTTCATTTTTCCGAGAGCAAATTGAAGACTCTTATAAAGATAATTATCACTCTGACGTTGATTTCGATACAGAAAATGATAATATAGATGAATATAATTATTTTCGTAATATACCTAAGATTATAATAAATAAAAGCTATTACCACCACAATCTTAATGACCTTAAAGAGATAGCTAAACACTTATATTTTATACGTCGTAATGATCCAAAAATTGCGCTGATGATAGCAAACTCCTACGCTGCAATCCGAAAAAATTCAGCAAAGCGCGCGATTAACGCGAAGGCACTCCACAACGTAGTGCAAGCTCTTAGAAAAAGATCTATCCCGATTCAATCGAAAATCATAGATGATGGTACTCCGCAGAAGTATTGGTGGAATACAAGAATTAATCGCTTCACGTTATCACCACAAAAAAATAAAGAACCTACTTTTACACTACTAGGCCCTTCTCAATCCCTCGTAAATAAGCATTTACATAAAATTCCAACTTACGATTTAATAAAAATGGCGTCAGAACCTTCAATAGAAATACGTCGGATTACAGAAAGCAATGAACTAAGCTATATCGGATGTTTCGATTTTTTAGGACAACGAATATTAATTAGTGGTGATGCTGGATGTGTTGATTTTTTAGATGATAAAAAAAATTATTATAAAGACTTATTAAAAGAACTAGAGACACTGCATATAGTTCAGGTTGCACATCACGGTGGCAATAATGCGTATTTTTACGATGTTTTAAATAAAGCTGGATATCCAAACCAGAATGAACCTTCCTATATGCTGTTATCACACGACTACCACGATAAATTACGTCCATCTCATGTATTTGAGAGCTTTCTTGTGTCCGCACTTTCTAAAGGAAAAAATATACAAATATTATTTACAAGTGAGCCTAGGAAGAAAAATGTTAACAATTATAAGAGAGTAATTTTCCCTCCAACCGGAACTAAATCGCATACAGTTGGAGATGTAAAAATTCGATTCGATCCTTATTCAGGTTGGATTGTTGATAATCATGCAATTAAAATTACGTAAAGCATATACTATACTATACTTAATAACTTTTATATAAAAAATCTGAATTATGCTATTATATAAATTAATTATTTATACTTAGTTCCCGTGAACGACGTTCCCCGGCCAGGCGACCTGCGGGTTTGAAGGCTTCTCCTAGTATTCGAAAATGCAGGTTAGGGGATTTTGAGGCATGAAACCTTGCGATTTTGATTCCGTTTTCAGGGCGGTCGTGCTTCCCTTCTGGCGAGGCAACCGGGGGGTGATGCGCCCTGGAGAACAGGAGAGAGACGGCCCTGACGATCGTTACGGGCACGCCTGGATTAGATCATCAACCTGCGACAACGCTCGGCCATCGGGCTCGTCATCGGCCACAGTAAGAGGGATCGCCACCTTGGTCGTAATTGTCTGAAAGAACCGCTCGGGACCCGACTCAACGCCCTGCTCAGGGTAGGCCGTATGAAACTCGAAGAAATAGCAAGATTCTTCTTTTTGGTTTCTTCCTATTTTATTGTGTTGATAGTGTTTCTCGAACCGTGTGTACAATTAACTCCCCATCTAGGAGACATGCTATGCCACTGCCTGGAAAAGTCCTTTTGGTGCTAATTGCGATCACACTCACCGGGATCGCTTTATATGACCTCTTCCGGGGTTATGTCTGGTTGTCGTCTTAACCATTTTCGACATGTGTAAACGGACTTACGGAAAGCAAGGGCGATTTTGACGGTGAGACTTTTGGTCGAGTTTAGTCATGTGTGCGGCCTGTTGATGCAGCACTTCTGGCTGTCTGGTCCTGATGAAGTCCGCGGAGCGGCTCCCTAATCACGTCAACGCGCTCGAAGCGCTCTGACCCATGGATTTCACCGATCCCCGGCTGCGGCCAGTCCGTCATCATGTCTCATCACTCCTGCTCCTGGACGAGATCACCCGGCCAAGCTCTGCGGACGGACGCCATGTAGTCTTCGCGTCTCGACATCAGTACCCACAGGCGATCCGTGCCATCTTGTTGGCCAAGGCCACGGCGGCGACCTTGGGCGCCTTTCGAGTGAGCAGACCGTTCAGCCAAGAGCTGGCTTACCCGCGCTGTCCCGCCATGCGTAGTACGACCGTTGCGCCGATGACCAGCAGGCGCCTGAGATAACCATCACCCATCTTGCTGATCCCGGCTTGGCGTTCCTTGACGCCGCTGCTGTGGGCCTTGAGCGTCAGGCCCAGCCAAGCGGCAAACTGCCGTCCTGACCAGGACAGGGATGGCTCGGGTACGCTGGCGGCCAGAGAGCTGGCGGTGACCGGCCCGATGCCAGGTATTGTCGCGAGCCGCTGGCTCGTCTCGCCGGTTCGATGCCACATGAGAATGTCCCGCTCCAGTTCGACGATCCGACCATCAAACGCAGTTACCTGATCGGCCAGGGCCGTCAGGGCCAGGACAGCAAGAGGTGGAATCCAGTCCCGATGATTGGGTAGTTTCTAAATCGCATCCCGCACGCCTGCAGCGTCCTGAGGCGCGACAACGCCAAACTCGCACAGATTCCCCCAGAGTGCGTTGATCGTCATCGTCCGCTGCCGTACCAGGAGATCGAGGGTCTTGTTCAGCATAAGTACCGCCTGCTGCACTATGGTCTTCACGGCGACGAAACGCATTGTCGGCCGGGTCACCACTCTGGCGATCACCTTTGCATCAGCCGCATTGGTCTTGCCGCGCTTCACATACGTGGGTGGCACCAGCCGCACCTGGTGACCCATCGCTCTCAGCAACCGTGCCCAATGATTAGCCGAGGCGCAGGCCTCCATGCCAACCCAGGCACGGCGATAAGCTCTCAAAGTAGTGGCAACATGGCTGCGTCTCAGCTGACGTCCCAGCACGACCACGCCTACCTCACCCACCCCATGCACCTGAAACAAGTTCTTCGCCAGATCCAGTCCGACAACGGCGACCTCCGTCATCTACCAGTTCTCTAAATGTGACGTCTTGCAGCGACCATAGTAGCTGATCAGGTCAGGAGTAGGCCGAAGGTCGTCCACAGCATCACGTCAGTCGGGGGGGATTATGGCCCGACTAAGCCTGTTCGTAAGAAGCTAATCAGTCTTGCAGAACCCTTGTCCGAGATTAGCCTGGATCTGCAAAACGATCATACCGTTAGAATGCGGGGCAATGGGATGGGCGATCAGAAACCAAGTACACGGTGCACTTTTGAGCCATCCATCTCCGTAGTATCTGTCCTCAAGATCTAGCGACCGTAGTCACGACATTTGCGTGTCCAATGCCTGGTCCCGAGTCTCCAACTTCGAACGGAAGCCCATTCCGGGCTGATGAATCTTTTGGGCCATCTTTTTTGCTCGCATAGACAGCAAAGGCAATGTCGTCTGGAAATCACGCTTCAAACTGCTGCAACGAAGGTGCCGGGTCCGCGCGTTCCTGTGTGCAGATATAATCTGCGGAGATTTCATGTACTCGATTATCACGTCAGTGATTAATATTTAGCCCATCATTCATGATCTGGTGTGACCTGATCGAAGGGGCAAGCCTTCAACATAAGGAGTTCAGAAAGGTAGCATTGTTAGTTTCTAACAGAGAATGGTAGTATTTCAGGCCTTGGGGAGAGGAGGGTTACTATGGATAACGACGAACGAACATCGGGAAATGATGTGACGACGGAGAGCACCGATGCTCCCACGTCAGTCCCACTCGGGCCAAAGACAAACATGGACCTCTCGTGGCTACCCGAAGAAGAGCGAAGAACTCTTCTTAAGGAGTACACGAACGGAATGCTTGATATCAGCCGTAAAGCTCAAGAGCTTCATGTTGACGTAGGCGCGCTGCAGAACACTCTTCATACACTCGCGTCGACTACGAAGGAAGTCTCCGAGGATGGAAATGCAGTGACAGTGAGCCACACGCAAACAACCTCTATCGGGCGGACTGAGGTCATAATGGGTAACACCAATCAAGCTCAGTCGGGCAAGCTCAGCAAAAGCCAAACAGGTGAACGTGATTGGACACCTTACTACGTAATTGGCGGACTTATAGCCGTAGTTCTGATCGCTGCACTTGTCGGCGGGGGGTAAGTCATGCTCAAGACAACCGTCCGCGCCAACGAGGAGACCGACGTTGAGGCAAGGGTAGCCGACCTAAAAGCGGAGTGCGAGCGCGCGGGCGTTGCCCCACATGATTCGGCTATGGTCGCGGAACGGGTTGGAGAGGTTCTGAGATCGCTAGTGGAACATGGTCGCGAATTGGCGACCAAGGGCAGACATATGAATGCGACACAAGTAGTCTCCGGAGAAAGTTATTCCGTCAAACTCATCTTTCGCGTCGGGGACCGTCGGACTTGGTTCCAGCGGCTCTTGGAAAGAATACGGTGGCGGTGAATGGATCGCCGTCGGTATCGGTCTGCGAGGACCAGCTACTCCGGACACTATTCGCGCAGTGAAGGCCGTGAACGCGCCCTTAAGCATATCGAGGAGGCGCAACAGCTATCGAAGGAGTTAGGCGGGACGGATCAGGACGTTAAGAAGTATTTCTTTTCACTGACGGAAAGCCAGCTTAACGAGATCCTCGACGCCTATGAACTACGCTATGGCGTTCAGGCAAGGCAATACGCTGAGGAAACCCTTCCCAAGTGGCGCTCCGGCCGTGTGAAGATGAGCGGCATGGTCGCGAGTCGGCTTTTTAAGCTTCTTCCACCTAGGATGCCGCTCGAGGCGAAGTACCGCTTAATCGAAAATCTTTGGAGGCATGTCGGCCCTAGCTCGCGTAAACGTCTGCGAGTAGGACTAGACACTGATGTTGAAGACGTCGTGGTTGCCATTCGCGAGCACATCGAAAACGTTGTGGTGAACTACAAAATTCCAACAAACCTCGAACAACGATTCGAGTGGATTTCATCTGGCGACGTTCACGTAAAGCAAGAACTATTGAATCACCTGAGGCAGATGGAGAAATCCCTTGTCGAGGAAGGTGCTCGGGAACAGTTGCCTGTAATGCTTGACCATCTGCAGAGCGATGAAGGGCATCATACTCACCGGATGGCTCAGGTCCTCAAAGTTGGGAATCATGAACTTGAAGTTCTGATGGACAAAATGGCCTCTGGCGTTCATTTGGAGGAGGGTGGCCGTCTAGAGGAACCAAGACAGTCTCATCGACCAGTTACTTCCTCGGGAGCAGGACATGGTTGGATTTGGTGGCTTGTGATCGGTGCCGTAATCTTGTTTTTTCTGATGCGCTGAAAAGCGGTCAGAGGAAGATTATACGTGCAAGCAAGAGTCCATCAAAAATAGCAACAGCAAGAACGGCTTAGGATATCGGGCGCTCCTCCGATTTGCCACGGCGGTTAGCCTTGCTCCATCTGCTCACAAGCGCAATCATCAACTAAAGATTCCAGGCGCAACTGGATGACTCTATACGGTCACGTCACAAACTGAAGCTTCTGGAAAATCTGGGCTAGGCCGCTCCTATTCTCTTACAAACATATATTGCCAGACGGCTCGTGTGGCGAGCGCATCTCCAGCTGCCCGATGAGGGGGAATTCCCTCAATGTCCCAGTCATAGCCAATCCATTCTGCAGCCTCGACCAATTTTGGCCATTTGTACCAGTCAAAAAAACGTTGAGCGGCAAGCATTGCACAATTCACGTCATTTGCAGGAAGCGGAGAACTAAAGAAGCCCAAGTCAAATCGAGCATTGTAAATTACTAATTCTTGCCCTTGCACAAGGCGCTCAACTTCTAAGCGCACCTCATCGGAAGGTGGTGCATCAGCCACTTGATCAGGCCCTATGCCATGAATTGATTGGGCGGTCGCCCATCCCCGTAGCATGCAGTGTTCAGAAGGACGACAAAGCGTATCAAGTAGCCTTTGTCCATCCTCATCGATCAACGCCACTTCCACGAGGTCATCATTTGGATATTTGAGTCCCGTTGTTTCCGTATCTAAGTAAAGTGTCATATCCCCCCCCTAGTGGTAGTTTCTTAAATTCCACAGCCTTATTCACCTTGTTAACCGACCCACCCCGGGCCGCCATCTTGCCAAAATAACATTCATCAAATCTATAGCCCGCCAAAGCACCAGCTTAAATCAGCGAAAATTAATAATTTCGCTTACTTCAATACCTCTCGGGCAATATTGCGATGAAAGAACCCAACAGACGCATCTTTTTATGCTTCCCCGACCTGAAGAGAGAACACTACTATAGGCTTTAGAAAATTTCGATTCTTGATAGGAGAAATGTCATACACTCATTTCACCTTGAGAGGGTACAGCGTGACTCAGAATCCACCGATTGGATGTATTCTTTCCAGGAGAGTTAACTGAATAAGGCTCAGGAGGATGCCGAAAGTATGAAAATCAGAATATCCGCCACCGTATGGTTTCTATGTACGGCCCTGGTAATTGAAATATCAAGCGTACTGATAGACTCTGCCGAAGCACGCGACATCCATATTGCTCATTGCCTTGCCGGTTGCCCAGAGAGCGCCGCAGATAGCAATCCACTGGTTGTCCGCGAGATCTTTACCTTCTCAGCAAATGATGAGACCAAGCTGGCTGATTGGGTTGCCTACAAAGTCACGCCTTCCACGATTGGAACCTCCAGCTCCCTGAACCGCTCCTGGAAAGATGATGAATTCCTGGATGATCCACAGGTTCTAGAACGGGATGACTACAAGTATGCCCACAGAGAGGTTGGTTACGACCGCGGTCACCTGGCCCCCTTGGCAGCTTTTGCGGGCACCGTCTACTGGCGGGCGACCAACATCATCTCCAACATTGCACCCCAGAAAAGTGACATGAACCAAGGCGCCTGGCGCTACCTTGAAACGGCCGTTCGGGATGCTGCTTACGAGCTGGGTGGCGTCTACGTGATCACTGGCCCTCTGTATGAAGAGCCGATGCCCGAATTGCCTAATGCCGACGAGGTCCACGAAGTGCCCTCGGCTTATTGGAAGGTGATCAGCACACCAAACGGCCGCCTATCAGCTTTCGTGATGGACCAGGACATCCCTCGCGACGCTGACTACTGTGCCTACACGGTGTCACTAAGTGAAATCGAGGAGCGCACCGATCTTGATCTGTTTCCGCGGGAGCCTGGGTGGCCTAAGAATTCCCTGGATGCCCAATTAGGCTGTTAGCCTTCCCCATCGCAGAGCCAATCACACTCACTTGTATGAAGCATCCAAAAGCTAAAACGCAAAGTCGTAGTATGCGATATACCTATAAAGGTTCGAGCCAGTAGAGCCCTATCTCAAGGGATACTATTCAATTTCGATCTGGGCTCTGTCTTCGCTCTGCGACCTTCTTAGTCGGATCTCAATGCGTCGCCGCTCCGGGACATCCCCGCTCTCAGTGCCGTCCGCCAGTTCTCCGCTACTATCCACCACCTGCGCACTCGAAATTGGGAGAATCTCATACTCCCCAAGACGACCGTCGCGGAGTAGATATCGTGCTACATTGGCTGCCCGAGCCATTCCCAATCCCGGATTATCCGCAGCGATAAGTTTTGCATCTGATTCATTCGAGAGAAACGGGAGCAACGCCTGATCAAGGTTACTTTGGCTCCTGTTGATAGGCTGCTCATCGGTATGTCCAATAACCTCAATGACATCCACGTTAAATTCGTTTGCATACCGTTCAATCGCCGGGATGACCGATGAGGATAACCTCTCTTCAAAATCAGCCGTTAGCTCAGCATCCCCCGTTGGAAACCTATAGCCTTCCGTTTCCTTCAGCATAATGATTGGAGGCCAGTTGTGCCCCTCTGTCTCGGCACGGAGTTCCTCTTCCTTCTCCTCCAGTTCTTCCCTTGCCCTATCTAGCTCACGTTCCAAATTGGCGAGCCTTTCCTCAAGGACATCTCTTTGATCAATCTCTTCTTGGTACCTTGATACCTGCCTCTCAAGGGATTCTCTCTTCTCAGCCAGCTTAGTTATCTCCTCTTCCAGTGAGTTCAGATTCTCGATATTGAGAACAAGCTCACTGAAATATTCCGATGCAGAGGTATCCTCTGGACCATACTCCTCCCAATATCTCACTATCTTGAGTATGGCCTCCCTTTCTTCATCCGTGACCTGATTCTCTTTTATGTCCTCTATTTCTTCTGCCTGAGCTTCTATCGTGCTCTCATACTCCTCGATCGTTTCCCTGCGGTTCAGGAGTATGGTTGCCAACGCCAGAAGGAGGCAGAACAGCAAGAGAATCACGATTTCCGCCATTGTGAGACCTAGGACCAGGCCCCGTTTATAAGCCTCATCTTGCTGATGTATTTTCATGTGTAGATTACTTCTGCCTCATGGCGTGTCATCTACGCCCGAGTAAACGCTTGAAAGGGCCAGGACGCTTTTCTGCCTCGCGGTGCAATGCCCCTTCGGGTTCGTTTCGAGTGCTGGCCTCTGCTGCCGCCTTTCGCGCACGTTCCACTTCGGCCAAACTGTTTACGATCTCTGCACTCGCTCTTTTCGCACGTTCGGCCTCGGCCTCGATGGCACGCCTGTTTTCTCTCAGGTTCTCCAGGTCCTCCTTGGCTTGGCCAGTGAAAGTCTCATACACTTCTTTCTGGCGTTTCGTCAGTTCCTGCATGGCATCAAAGGTTTGCCTTGAACTCTCCTCAATCTGACTGCTGAGCGTTTGCCCGAACTGGCTGAGCTGCTCTTCAAGCGCACGTTGGTGCTGCTCTGTTAGATCGGATACCTTGTTCGCTATGTAGTTCTCGGGGATCTCTATGGATTCCAGGCGGTCCGCAATTTTCTCAACTGCTGTCACTTGTCGCCGTGACGCTGAGTTCAATGCTTTCGCACGCTTGTTATATTCTTCGGATGTGGCCGCGATATCCTCGGTGACTCTTTTTGATGTCTCCGAAAGTTGCTCCGTTGATTGCCGGAATTCCTCGGTTGATTCCCGTAGAACAGACTGAGCCGACTGCCCAACACTCTCCATAGCCTCTTCAACAGATTGGCGCATCGCATGGCTAAAGCTGCTGAATTGAGTTGTAATCGAGGAGAGTTCAGAACGCAGCTTGCTGCTCGCCTCCACGAGTTCAGACCGCGCTTCTTGTTCTGCATCAATCGGATCTTCGCGCATCTGGTGCATAACCACTCGCAAAGCTACACCAAGGATCGTCGTGCCAAGGGCGATGCCGAAATTTGAAATGATATGCTCGAGGGCCTCTTCCTCCGAAAAGTAATACAGCGCGACAGCAAGACTTACGAGTGTATATAGAAAACCAAGATAATAAATATTGTCGCCAATTTGATCAGGTCGTAGGCGAAGCCGTCTACTAAAATGACAAACCACTAAATATAATAGCATTAGAGCGAGAGGTAATATTATGATATAGATATATTCTATATCATAATATGCCCTAAGAAATATAACACCAGCTGCGCCGATTGCGAAAATTAGAAAGAACGCATACTTATCAACAAATGATGATTTATTATCTTTAGATTCCTCTTTTGCATTCTTCCTTTGAGTGCCCCTTGAGCGTGCCATTAAGCCTTATCCCTGAACATGCACGAAAAAGGCAGGATCCCCCGGTTTCGCTCCCTGATTAATAAAGTAATCTTTCCAGAACTCGAGATGTTCCTGCCCTTGAATGTCTCTCTGAGTATCTCTTGGGACATAGTATAATGTCACCTCAACACCCTTTAAGTTTGTTCGAATTTCCTTGTAGTAATCTATATTCTTAAACTCTTCGAAATCTCCCGGATCTTCGTAGTGACTATACCTTGGCGTATACTGTAGTAGATCCGATATAATCACCAACTTCTTTGGCTTTCCCTCCCAATCATTGTCCGAGAAATTGGTTATACCCACGGACTGAACGGACTCAAAAATCGGTGACCAATCTTCCTGACCGGGTTTCAAGAGCTTCTTAAACACCTCATCCAGCCTGGACTGAAACACTTCATTCCAACGCCTCTCCACGCGTTTGGGGCTGGCTACGAGTTCATTAACATCCTCAGCTCGACCGGGATTGCAAACGAACGCCAATGGCTCCAGAAGGTCCTCCATATCCGTACCAAGGCGGTAAACCTTCAGAGCACCTCCAACAGGTGTTTCCTCCTTCACATCTTCCAACTGATTTACGACGAACGCACGCTGACGAGCAGTCAATGGATCTGAACCATCCACCATGACCACGGTCAGTGAGTCAGCTCCCGACTCAGGACAGCCTGTTTCTGGATTGAGAGGCTCTCGGGTAAAGTTCTGGTAAGCAAACAAACCACCCCCCATAACGGCAATAACCAGTCCACCAATCACGAAGCCGAGAACGTTCTTCTGCCGAACTCGCCGTTGCGATGATCGACTACGTCTTCTCGATGATGTCCTGCGCCGAGCCACTACGGAGCTCCTCTTCCGTCAATTCCTCGATTTTCTTATAAACCGCCACTCCCTCATCATACTTTTGGTGAATTTTGTCGAGCTCCTCCTCAAGAACAGCGTTCAGCTGTTTTGAAGCATCCTCCAATTTCTGCTGATTCACGCCTGGGGGGTTTGCGGGTATTTCTGCTTGAAGTGTCCACGCATCCTGAAAATGTGTTGGACTTGGTGTGCTGCGGTATTTTTGATTAGTCTTGCGATAGACACCCAGAAGTTCATTTCCAACACGTTGGAGCGCAGAAATATGCTCGATATATGACTGATGTAGTCTATTCTGAAAATTTATAATTCTTTCGTACTCTCCGCGATCTTGTTTCCACTGCTCTCTTGTCTCTTCTAGCCTCTCAATGGCATCCACCTGCACCTCTTCGAGGTCTCCCATACATTCATCCTTCACCTCCGCATAATCCTCCCCTTCCCGTTTGTGTTCCCGCCAAAGGGGACCGTAGTTTGGGTACAGATCATCAACCGTGAGTCCATCGACCAACGCAAAAATCGAAAACAAAACCCCCACGCCAAACAGCAGCCATGACTTAATATCGCTTACCGCAAGTGGATCAGAAAGCAGTCGCGGGATTACCTCGAGATGAGCGACTTCCCAATTTCCCCCGGCAAGCACATCTCTATAATGAGCAACAGCCAAATTAAATAATAGTATTCCCGAAAAATATGCTATGCAAAATAATCCACCTATGAGTTTTCTGAATATATTTCTATGGAATAACTGTCGTAAGAAAAATAACCCTACTATAAATCCTATAGATACATTGACTATAGCGATTATAACTGCCTCGGAAAACCCTCCCAACAATCCAAAAGTATGAGTTTCCCCAAGAAAAAAACCATTCATAATCGCTTCTATACATAGAAATAATAGTAGAACACCATAATGTAGTATTCTAGATTCTGGATAGTGCGCATTTCGGTTTTCTAATCCATTATTACTCCTGAAGTTTTCCAACTCCCTCCTTATACCTATTAAGGAATATCTACTATTAAATAACTTATCCGCTCCACCGCTAAGATTTGCTTGTATTTTACTTAACGCATCGCGAGAGATTATCTTAATCGAGCTAACAGGTTCTTC
The DNA here is from genome assembly GCF_042651425.1 of Fodinicurvata halophila. Taxonomy (NCBI): domain Bacteria; kingdom Pseudomonadati; phylum Pseudomonadota; class Alphaproteobacteria; order Rhodospirillales; family Rhodovibrionaceae; genus Fodinicurvata; species Fodinicurvata halophila. The sequence goes on from NZ_JBHSCW010000006.1 coordinate 243,734, forward strand.
CAGATCTATAGATGAAAGGCGATCCGAATATCCCCTCATCTCATCATTGTATTTCTCTTTGGACCTATCAAATTCCCTCTCGATTACAGATATGATCTCCCGTTCAACATCATCGTAATTCTCAGCATCCGACGCTGGTTCCTCCACTTCACCCCGCTGCTTACCAAGACGCTCCAGGTTTAATTCTCTTTTGAGCTCCTCAGTATCAGGGACCGGAAATGTGCGTGTTGATGGAACATACGTGTGACGAGGACGCTCGAACCATCCGAACACCCTAGAAAAGAAATTGCGTAAGGACACTAACTACCAACCTTCCCCTAGTTTGCTGCGCCTGGTACTTAGCGGTCACATACAGACGCATTATTGGGGCACGTATAAGAAAGTATATTGTATTCTTTAGTGATATTCTGGTTTCGGCATACCCCTAGCCGCACCCCTTAGACCACTTTGATTAGCATTTTAGACATCCTTACATCTCGCTTGCAAGGCTGGCTGCCTTTAACGTCTGAATTGCATCAACACTCTAATTGCTACAGACCGCGCACTTCTCCTGTTCTCAGCAGTAACCATTTAGTGCGAAACAATTTTAAATTGCACTATGTTAACAGCACACCGTATTTTGGTTCTTACCGGAGATGCGTATCTACTGGTTTTGCTCGTAAGGAAGTGAGTCGCTTAGTGAAAACACTGGCCGAAGTGCTGCGGGAACGATTTGATTGGACCGACCAGGATATCTTTTTTCCTTTAAATTAACTTTTATTTATATCGTATAAATTTCCAGGAATTCTCTATTTTTTACTCTCGAGCACTCAGATTGCCAGCAGGGCGGTAATGACGATTGCAGCGATGAAAAGCGTTTCGGCTACGATCATGCCGATGGCACGGCCTCCGACTTTCACCATCTCGACCAGTGAGGTCTTGACCCCCAGGGCCGCGATCGCGGTGATGATACACCAGCGAGAGGCCTCGCTGAGCAGGTTCTGAACGCTGGTGGGAATCAACGTCAGGCTGTTGGCGCCCACGATCAGCAGGAAGGCAATCAGGAAGCCGGGCAACAGGTTTCCGGCCTTGCCGCCGCCGTTGCTATCCGAATTGCGACGTGCTGCGAGGGATATGGTCAGGACCACCGGCACCAGCAGCGCGACACGCAGCAGCTTAATGATGGTGGCCGTATCACCTGCCTCATCCGAGACGCTGTAGCCTGCCCCCACGACCTGGGCGACGTCATGAATGGTGCCGCCCAGGAAGACGCCGATCTGGGTGTCGTCGAAATTAAAAAGTCCGGCAATCACGGGATAGATGATCATGGCGGCCGTGCTGAGCGTGGTCACGCCAATGATGGTGAAGACCGTATCGCGTTCCTTGCTCTTGTAGTTCGGGAGGACCGATGAGATGGCGGCCGCGGCCGAGGCGCCGCAGATGGCCACCGAACCGGCGGACAGGATCCCGAAACGGCTGTTAAGCCCCAGTGTCCGGGCGGCGAGGAAGCCGAAACCTATGGTCAGCACGACAGCGGCCGCCACGGCCAGCATGACCTCGCCCCCCAACGCCAGGATCTGCTCCACCGTGATGCGCGCGCCCAGCAGGGCCACGCCGATACGCAGGATCTGCTTTGCCGTGAAGCCCACGCCCGGCGCAAAGCGGGGTTCAGCGGAGACGAAATTGAAGGCCATGCCCAGCAAGAGGGCAAAGAGGATCGTCGGCCCGCCGTAGTGATCGGTGATGAAGTGTGCGGCTATGGCAATCAGAATACTGAACAGCAGGCCTGGCAGGTGAACTCCGAAGACACTTCTAAATAAGTACTTAGGCCATCCAATTAGATTTTTATAATAATTCACCTCACTTACCACTTTAGGGTATTTAAAAAAATGGATTAAATCATCTCACCACGTCGCCACGATTCTTTATCAAACATTACATTTTCACCAAAATAATGAACGACTGGCCCAACGTTTGGTAAAGTATCTCGACTATAACTGACTTTAGCTTCATCAAGCCGCACAACAGTTGACTGCTTCTCAAGCCAATTTTCAGGGGTTAGCAAAGTGCTATGTCGCTGAAGTACATCCCAGATATAGTAGTGATGCGGAATAACAACTTTTGGGTTCAAGCGGGCAATAACCGAATCAACTGGCGCATATCCCAAAACATGACGGGAATCATCAATCGGAAGGAGTGCAATATCTATATGACCAAGTGCTTGCCAGACTTCCTCAGGAGGATCTGCCCTGTTGTCTCCCCAATGAAGAATGCGCAGCCCTCCAGTTTCCACAACAATCAAACAGTTATCCCATGAACGGGGATTATTGGGTGGATTTATGTCAACAGCGTATACCTCTTTCAGGACCTTGTTATAGTCATAGAAACCACAACTACAATCCGTCGCATGTTTATCAGCAATACCCTGGATAGATACATCAGAGAACTTGTAATCACCGACAAGGCGCTCAATTGCAACATCGGTGTCTAATCTATGTAATGCATCATGATCAAAGTGCGCATGTGTGCAAACACCAATGTTAACCCTAACACGAGGAAAATCCTCAAAGTACCAATCAAATGTCCTAGAAGGGTGGTTACGCCATGGGTCAATCATTATTGATATCCCAGTTGGCGAATTTATACAAAATGCAGAACTTCCATAATAAGAAATTCCAACCTCACCAGAATTCTCATCAGGTGAATTATTCTGTAAATCAATCATTCCATTATGATTTGACGGCATCTTCCAAGCATTAGAACCAATGTCAATATTACTCATTAATTTCACCTATAATAATATTATATTGCAATTTATACATAATATCAGCTTCTTTATTTCATAATTCCCGGTAGATAAGTTGCCAATTCTGGAAACCCAATCAGAATTGCTATCATAGCAAACATGGCGAACACGAAAGGAACAACACCGATAATAACATCGTGAATAGGCCCTGCTTTACGAATACCCTGGACCACATAAAGATTCAGACCTATAGGTGGTGTTACTAGGGCCGTTTCAAGTAGTATCATCAAAATAACTCCAAACCAAATCGGATCAAAACCAGCAGAGAATACTATTGGCGCAATTATTGGAACTGTTGTTATCATTAGTGTCAGTACTTCCATGAAAAAACCCAGCACAACATAAAATAATATTATTGTTATCAATAGCTGATACTTGGTTAGATCGAGAGAAACAATGAATTCATTCAACTGGGATGTTAACCCAATACCCGAAAGTACGAAATTTAGAAAATAGGCGGCCATGATAACAAGCATGACCATAGCTGTTGTGCGCATGGCTCCCTCGAACGCACTACGAAGCATGCGCAAATTGAGGCGCCCATGACACAAAGCTAAAAACAGCGCTACAATAACCCCAATTGCAGCGGATTCCGTGGGAGTGGCCCAACCCAAATAAATAGATCCCATGATGGCGAAGAATATCGCAAAGGGTGGGAGAAAATCCGCTATGACGGAAAACCTTTGCGTCCAAGTGGCCTCTTCCTGCCTACCACCCCAACTGGGCTTTAACGCACAGGCAATAAAAATAGTCAGCATGAACATCATCGCTAAAAGTATTCCTGGTATAATACCTGCGATATAAAGCTGAGCGATCGATGTGTTAGTTAGTACGCCATATATAATCATGTTAATAGATGGCGGTATAAGAATACCTACAGTACCACCAGCAGCAAGGGTGCCCAAAAAAAGGCGCTCGTTGCAGCCTTGTTTTCTAATCTGAGGCTCAGCGACTGTTCCTATTGTTGCTGCAGTAGCAATACTTGAACCGGAAGTGGCTGCAAATGCAGCACTGGCAACGATATTCGAATGCATCAACCCGCCAGGTAGCCAGGTTAACCAAATTCGCATAGCGCCATACATGCGTTCTGCTATACCTGCGCGTAGTAAGATTTCCCCCAACAGAATGAACAAAGGAATTGCTACTAGGATAAAGCTAGTAGAACTAGTCCAGGTAATCTCCGCTATCACCTTATGCAGGGGCATCATAGAGAATTGCCAGTTGAGAGCGAACCCCATCACAACAAGTGTGGCGGCCACTGGAATAGCTAACGCCAGTAGAACGACAAGTAGGATAAGAGTATAAAGGAGCATAACCTATTATCGCCCTGAATAACTTTGTTGTTTGTTTACGGTGATCTCGTCAATCTCATCGTGCAGTTCACTGCTTACTGATCGTGTTCCCGCCAAGCGATTCACCTGCTCCACATCTCCGGCAGCAAAAAGGACTAAAACTCTTAGAAGCAAAACAACAGTGGTAAGAGCAAAGAAAATTAAGCCAATAAACCAAATACCCTGTGGAATCCATAATGGCATTGCCATTGCAGTATTAGATACTTTTCCAAGTTCCCATGAATTAGTAAGCATGTGATACGCGTACCATGTTAATGATAAAGGAAACACTGATAGCGCAAAAAGACCTATTATATCCAGTATGGCTTTCAGTTTATTGGGAAGTATCATGTAAAGAGCATCAACTCGTATGTGTCCACGTTCGAGTAGAGTAAATGATATAGACCATGACGTTGTTATGGCTAATGCATATCCCGCTAGTTCATCAGCTGCGATAATATGATAACTAAATGCCTTACGTGAAATAACTTCAGCGGTGATTAAAATAGCAATGATCAGCATTACGCTTCCGCTGCACCAAACACCGGCGCGCGCTATTGTACGGATAAGATTGATTATTTTTTCCAATTGCATGCTCTTTAACACCATGTGCATAGTCGCAAGCTAGGCACGCTCGTTAGGCGAGCCCAGCTTGCACTATGGCTTCTCTTATTCTTCAATGGAAGCAGATGTATTGAGCACATTTCCAACAGTTTCGTTCCAGGAGGTTGTGCATTCTTCACCACACCTCTCAGCCCAGGAAGGCACTATGACCTCATCACGAATTTCGTGAATCCTTTTCCTGTCCTCGTCCGATACCTCAACTAGGGTAAGAGAGGCTGGTTCACCATAAGGACAGTTACCGCCTGTCAAACAGGCCACCCCATCTTCGGTATCAGTTTGGGCCCACTCCCAATTCCGTTCTTCCCAAGCCTGCAGCTCATCTTCGAGGAATGTTTGGACGTTCTCTGGGAGAGCATTCCAAGCCTCCAAATTCGCAGCATGGAACAACATGCTCCACCCTAGCGGTAGCGTGTATAGATGAGAGGTGACTTCATACCATTTTGCGTTATAGAGACCCAAAACTGCTGATACAGCACAGTCAATTACGCCACGCTCCAGAGCTGGAACCACATCCGGAAATGGGATGCTGGAACTTGTAGCGCCTGCAGCCTCTACAAATTCAGCCAAGGATCGACTATGGACACGGATCTTCTTGCCCTCTAGATCATCAATACCGTTGATAGGCGTATTGCATGCCATTGCAAGATCATGATTAGGGAAGAACGCAAGAAGCTTTAACCCGTACTGCTCTTCAAATCGCTCATTGAGATAGGGTCGATAAGCTTCATTTGCCTCTCGTATTTGATCAATGTCTTCTGTGAGACCCGCAAGATCAGTTCCTTCTGTTCGCGGATCTGTTCCCGCTACATAGCCGATCGCAGAAGTTGCAAACTCAAGGACACCTTGCCTTAATAGGCTAAACACCTCTTCACCACTCATACCCATCTCCGTGAATGGACGGAGATTTGCGGTAACGGCGCCTCCCGATTCTTCCGGAATAGTTTTAGTCCAAAATGGCTTTTCGCGCTCCTGATATACAGCTAAGTTGCCCCAGCTGCCTACAACGTTAACCTCTGTTTCTGGAAGCTCATCTTGCGCCAAAACTGACTGATTAAATGGCGCAGCAAAAAGTAGTGCTGAACAAGCTATTGATGCACACAACTTAGATCTATTAAACATTCCCATCTCCCTGTTCTAATTCGAATTTGTATTTTGGTGATAGGTTTTGCATACCAACTTCCTGCGGACAACCATTGCGCACAAAAAGAAAATGCAAAACGCCCGAGTTATAACTTTCCCATTTATAGCACTGGCACTTCCCTCCTATTACTATTTATCAGTGAATATATCAGGATAACCGAATAGTGCCGCACTCCCACCTGTATGGATAAATACGACATTCTGATCACGACTAAAATAACCCCTCCTGATTAAGTCTATAAGACCAGCCATACCCTTTCCTGAGTAAACTGGATCGAGCAATATCCCCTCCAGTCGGGCAAGCAGAGCAACCGCCTCAATCATTGAATCTGTGGGCAACCCGTAACCCAATCCCACATAATCGCAATTGGCTTCGACATGCTTATGCTTCACTACATTTCCGATCCCGATATGCTCAGATGTACGTTCAGCAAGAGCAAGAACATTTAGTTCCTGAACCTCTTTCATTGCTCGGACACCGATACCTAAAACGGGTATACCGCTATTAGAACCGACCAAACCCGTTACAAGTCCAGCCTGTGTCCCTGCACTCCCCGTGGCATGCACAACATGATTAATCAGTAAGTTTTGAGAATTTGCCTGTGTGAGAAGCTCAAGTGCAGCGTCCACATATCCCAGAGCCCCGATCTCATTTGAGCCTCCGCCTGGTATTATATATGGCTTTTTCCCTTGAGTCCTAAGGTCATCAGCAAGAACTTCCATTTCAGAGTTCATGTCTGTGCCCCCAGGGCGCGTACTAACATTCGCGCCATGCAAGAGATTAAGTAGGACATTCCCATTATCGGTATACGATGAGTGTTCTATATTAGTGCGGTCCTCTAAAATGATATGACATTCCATTCCGCATTTCGCTGCAGCTGCTGCTGTCTGTCGCGCATGGTTGGACTGAGTAGCGCCCTGGGTAATTACGCAATCAGCTTCACGCTCCCAGGCATCCGCTATCAAAAACTCTAGCTTCCGCGTCTTATTGCCCCCGGTGGATAGCCCTGTGCAATCGTCTCTTTTAATCCACAGCTTCGGCCCATCCAGATAGGCACTAAGACGCTCCATAGGCTCTAGTGGCGTCGGGAGGTGAGCAAAGTGCAGACGATTGAAACGAGACAAATGCATAATGCTCTCTAGCTCCTTTATGCGATAAATTTATGATCTCACTGTTAGCATTTGAGAGCCGTTCCATGTCGGGATGGCTTCAAAGTAGGTTGTAGCTGAAAAATACCAGTCGGGCATAAATCGCTCCAATGCCAATAATTGCTTGCTGCATTAAAAATTTGCATAATACAGCTTTTGCAGATAGGTACGACCAGCTATGAAATTGAACTGGCTCGAAGATTTTCTGTTATTGATAGAAACCGGCTCTTTCTCAAAAGCCGCACAACGCCGGAATGTGACGCAGCCAGCATTTTCACGCAGAATTCAAATGCTAGAGCATTGGCTTGGAGTTCAACTGGTGAATCGCGGTTCTCATAGCTTAAAGCTCACAACCACCGCAGCCAGGTTCGAACCAGTAATGCGGCGCGTCGTTGAATCAACTTATGAACTTCGCAGCCACATGCGCGCCGACGCAGCTGCGGATTCACGTTTTTCATTAGCTACGCAGCATACGTTAATGGTTAGTCACTTACCAAAATTGCTGAATATCTTACAAGAATATAGGCACGAAACAGCGTTCCAAGTCCGCACTGGTGACTTAGATGATTGTATAGAGCAACTCTCACAAGGTCATGCTGATTTACTTCTCTCGTTTAGATCTGAAGAAGAACCACGACTAGATCAAACGAGTGATTTCTCATGCATTCTTCTCGGACATGAATACCTTTTACCTGTTGGGACAGAAATATCAGTTCAGCAGATACGCACTGCGCTGCAAAATGGTGGGAATATTCGACTTTTAAAATACCCAGAAGATAGCTTTCTGGGGCGCATATTAAGACGGGAATGCTTACTAGATTTAGTTAAAAATAATACTATTGAAACCGTTTGTGAAAGTGCTTTTACCATGGGTATAAAAGAGATGACTATTTCAGATATGGGATTGTCTTGGTTACCAAAAAAAATTATAGAAGATGAACTAATGAGAGGAAAGTTAATATCATTAGAGAATGAACTAAGATCAATAAAGCTAGATGTATGCCTATATTGCTCAAACAATAATAAATACCCTAAATTACGTGAATTCTGGGATAAAATTAAATCTGATAGAATAAAAATATAAATTATAAAGTGAACATATTCATTAATAATTTTTCTTTATTTGTAACTATACAGCAGCTGGCAGGAGCTCTATCTGAAACTCGGAGAGATCATCTACATTCATCACTTCGTCCTGAAGAGTGTTCAAGTAATCCAGAAGGTCTTCCTGGCGTGGCTGGCCAAACGCCAATCGATAAACCGCCAAGCTTCGCTTCAACCACTCCAACTGTTTTTCTTCCCGACTGTAGGGAAACATCGGGACAACCCGTTCGATGCAGGTATCCCCCTCATAGATCCAATATGGAATTAGACCTGTCTCGGAGTCAGATTCCTGCTGTGCCGCCTGAAACATCCTGGTCCAAGGATCTGTGTTTTGGTTATTGCATTCCTTGGCGTCAGCAACATGCTTGTTGGCCAGATTTAACCGGACAGCGTGTCCCTTGAAGCGATGAATGCGCCCTTCACGCTGTTCCAAATCAACGGGGTTACTTGGCAGGTTCCAGTGGTAGATCCGATAGCAATAGGGGTGAAAATCAAGACCCTCCTGACCGATCGAGGTCGTGGCCAGAACGAAAGGACGGAAAGGGGAATTGAAGGCTGACCTCACCTTGTCCACGCGCTGGCTTTCGCCTTCTTCATCCTTGTAATCGGCAAAGCGCATGGCAAAGCGACCGCGCATCTGAGGATTGGCGGCTATGGTGACCTGCCCATCCTTCACCTGCGGCCAATCCACATGAATCTGGGATGGCTTGATGGTCAGTGCATTGGCCATAGCCTCAGCAACACCTCGAACCTTTTCCTCAGGTTCACTTGCACTTAATCCCTCGTTCTCCACGAGGCAGTGGGCATACTCATCCAGGACAGCCTGGAGATTGTGCCGCGCACAGTACTGGAGGACCTTATTCCAATATCCCCTCTTGTCCTCTTTCCGCACCAGTTCAACAACTTGCTGCTGGTTAAAGAGAAAGCGAAAGGCCCAAGCCACTTTCGCAGCTGCCGTTAGCAATACCTGATTTTCCCATTCAATCTCCGGTGCAATACGCCGCAAGGACCGCAACGCACAGACCGCGGGACTGCCCAGGCAGAGATCCACCAAGAGATCCAGATCCTCTTGGGATACTCGTGGCTCTGAGACCTCATTCGCTTTGTCGGCTAGCGCCACACAATGCTTTTGATACCCCTCCTCCTTGGAGAGTCCCAACAATCCTACCTCCGCCGACGTCACCCATTCGAGGAGACGACTAGATTTCTTTGCATCCAGCACAAGGGGTATTGTCGAGAGTTCTCCATGTGCTCTGGATTGAGAGGACTGCTGTAATCCGAGATCGGAGAGGAGTTTTTGTATCCGTTTCGTCAGGGATGTACGCATTTCTTGATAGGTAAGGCCGGTCTCATGATCCGAGAAAACGCTAAATGGGTCGCCTTCTGACGCAAGGGTGGGCGACGGATACAGCAGGAGCAGGTTCCTCAGTCCCGTAGGCCTATCTTCGTGATATTGAAACTGAAGAGGTCGCTGATCGTATTGATCGAAGTAACCATGACCGGATTGGCCACACCCCATAAGCCTTTCAGCCTCATAGGTAACCAATGCAGAAATTGCATCCGGCACCATGGACCAACTGGAGAATATCAACGACTTCGTCAGGGGCCGCTGTTCTGACGAGCCGTCACAAGGCCTTTGCTTACGGTCATAGTATGGCAGGGAAGGAGGCAGCCAGAGATGCCGATGAAGGCTTCGGTCATTCTCACCTGGCTCCCCTTGTCCGAATAGGTCTTCCATTAACCGTCGCATTCGGCCGTTGCCAGGGTCGATCGGCTGGTAGTCACTGATCCTTTCCCTATTCAACAGGCTCGGCCGAGCCGAGTTCATCGCGTCGATATAATCAGATAGTGGCCCCGGAAGCTGCTCCTTCATCAACTGCTTCAGTTTGTAATGCTGCATGAAATTCAGCAGGTAGGGCGCCGACTTCCAGTACTCCAGGTTATTGGGTGCTGAAACGGACATAGCAACACGGGACACGGCGTCCGCATTTCGAAGATCATCTGCAGTCAGCTGCACTGGAGATGCTTTGACTTCCTCTAACATCGCATCCTGCCTGCTCGTATGCCTTACGCGCTCTCTTCGAACCATGACGGCCTTGAGATAGGTCTGGATCGTATCGCGATTCTGAGCAGCCCATTCCTTCGAGGAGGGGAGTTGTTGGAGAGCCCTTCTGAAGGATTTGAGCTTGCTGGGCAGATTCTGGATAACCTCCGACTCTCCAGCGGGATCGTCGTAGAGAAACTTCAGAACGAATAGGAACTCATCGTAGTGGTCACCGTCCTCGTCCGCATCACCCGACAAAGTGAGCTTCTTGTAGGGCGTAGCCGAAAGCATCAGCACTCGTACATCTGACGTCTCATCGGAAACGACACCCTCACCTGAATAGGAGAGAAGTTCCCGGGCCAACTCTCCATGATCCGTTTCCTGGTTGAGTACATGTTTGAACCTTTGGAACTCATCCAGAATGATGAGATCAGGCTTCAGAGCGTCCAGGCACACAGTGGCCAATTGTCGCCGAAGCTCTCCGATCAAGGCATTACGATCGTAAACAGGCTCTGAAAACTCTTCGGTATTATAAGCTCGATACAATTCCGAGAGACGGATAACTTCCTCGAACAGCTCTGTTTCAGCCTGGATCTTTTGTCGAAACCTTTCGATAAGCGAGGCCTCAACCTTATCAAGGTTCAGATTGGAAACTTCCCATTTCCAATTGCCATCGCCCACACTGCACTGCAGAAGTTTGCAGAAACCCTCCTGGCAAGGAATGAGGGGACTCAGCAGATGATAGAGGAATGCGCGCTCCTGCTTGACCCCTTTGGATGATTTCAGGTCGAAGGTTGTGCTCGGCGTCAGGCTGATGAAATTCACCTTGCTTTCCGACAAAGCAGGTAAGTCGCCACGTACGAATGGTATGAGGGTAATGCGTGTCGCGGCGGAAAGAGTGTTCTGACCGAGAACATTCAGGCGCTTAAGGTTCTGATGTGCAATCGCCTGATTGGAACAAATGTAGATGATGTCTATTCGGTCTTGCTTGTCTCGGAGATACTCGATGGTCTTTGCTATGACCCCTCTGGCAACAAGCGTCTTCCCCAGACCAACCTCATCCGCGACCAAAAAGCGGTTTGTGCCACCCTCGTCCAGGTAAAGGCGTCTGAAAGCGTACTCGACCGTATCACGTTGAAATTTTTTCAATGGCTTCAGGGCAGCCTCCGCCGAGAATGTGTCGACCGTCATTGGCCACCTCCCTTGGAAACCATCACTTCCCGAAATGCCGCCCACATCTTGAGGAAATCATCGGGAACGACAGAAGCTTCTTCCTTATCATCAGAAGAGCTCAATCGCTCGATGAGTCGATCCACAGATTTCAGCCGCGTCGCCCCGTTGCAGTAATCTCGGACCAGTTCCTCTAGGACAGGCTCAAACACTATGGATGCCTGTTCTCCAACCTGGTTCTCCGATCCTCCTTTCCAGTTCTTTCGATTATCAGTGGCCGCAAAAGGATCATCGGAGTGAGCCAAAAGCAGACGGAGATAGCGAAAGAACATCTTATCGTTATTGATTATGTTCCGGAATATCTGGGTATACCGTCCCTCAGGTAAGCCCTCGACTTCCAAACACGTACTGAAGAGATGCGATGTCTCGTTATCCGAGGCCACCATACTGAAAGCGGTGAATCCGGTGACATGCAACAGCGACATTCTACCCAAATCTACGGACGCCCCGGATCTCAGTTCTTCCAAGACATTCCGAGCACAAGCCTTGCCTAGGGTAATGAGCCAGACCTGCAAACTGGAAACCTGAGCCAAAGACAGAGGCTTCTCAGCGCATAAGTAAACACGCCACTGATCATCGCTGTCACAGCCCTCACTTACACAGTGCAACTTTAGGCCGCTGAGACAAATGTCACGTTGAGCCTGTTTAAGATGTCTCTCCATGTCCTGGGGACTGACTTCATCCTCAATTTCCCCAAAACAATAGGGCTGTGTCAACTGGCCAAAACCCTCGGGTCCCAGGATTGTCTCCACATCGCCAACTTCCGCTTTAGGTCCTACGAGAGATGCAAAGAATTCGACATTCCGTCCATCCAACAGTGCCGCTGCGGTTGCATTCCCGGACCCTACGGTCAGGTTCGTTTCAGCTCCTCTCTCGGCTATGAAAATCTTGGCATGCAGTCCCTGGATCTGCTCACCCTCCGTATCCTCTCCATCCGCTGTCTCTACTCTGTCGTCCAGGATCAAAGCCTTATAGCCGTCCAGTAGTTCGTCAGAATCATCCCTTCCGAAAGCCTCATCCAATTGGTCCTGACGGCTCACAATCATTGGCTCATAGTCCTGAGAAAGCCTTCGCAATCGCTCCAGTGCTCTGGTGTCACAGAAAGGGCTGACGATACCCAGGCGCGAGCAGGGGGTCGGCTTCCACGGAGTATTTCCTAGCCCGTTCACCGTGAAGGCCACTTCGGTGAAGGGGGACGGCAGTTCCCAGAGAATATACGGCAAACGCTCGGTGACCTGCTCGAGCAGCTCCGCTGCATGATCAGGGGCGTCGCGAACCGAAAGCTTACTCAAGCTCTCCACAAACTCGATGATCGCTTCATTTCCGGCCTGGAGTTCACCAGTATCAGTCCCATCGAGGCAGAGTGAAATGTCCCAGGCACGATCCCGTGTAAGATTCCTTGATAGAACCAACAACCTGAACCGGATTGGTCCTCTCTCCGTGGGCTTGAACCGCAACAGCCATACCTTGGGGTGAAAAGCCCCACCCGCCGGAGCCAGTACCTCGACGACCATAGTCTCCATCAGGGAACAGAGACGAGGATAGGCTTCCTCCTTGGCCTTGATATTTCCAGCCTCGGTGAACACCACAATTCGTTCTGCGGTACGTTCGATACCTTCCAAAAGAGCGAGAGGGTTGGACTCGTCCTGCGCATCCTCAACAGCAAACAGAGAAAGACTGACGGGAACCGTCAGTAGGGTCTCCAGATCCAGCGTGTAGGTCGTCGCAATCGCCGAATCAAAAAGATAACCTGGAGGCGGCCTCAGGTTTTCCGTATAAAGGCTACGATCATTGGGAGAGAGACTTGGACTATTGGGCATTGGCCAAGTCCCGTAAATAGCTGTTTGCCTGGGGCCAGCGAAAATCCATACGCCCCGACGTAGTCTCACCGTTCCACATTCTGCGCACTGAGCTGTTTGTGAAGCGGGACTTACTTCCCTTCAGTCCGCGCTCTCTTTTCTTTATCAGCTCTCGTGCTTTGGGATCGTTCGCCAAATTCCCCTGAGTTTCGACTACTCGGGTTTTCCATTCGGCAACGAAGTTCCGGACTTTAGGCTTTATGGCGTGAAAATCATGAAAATCACTTCCCCTTAATTTATCTAATGACCAATGCCGCAGAGCACCAAGTTCCAACTCCGTGGTCCACTGATGTAAAGCCTCCGAATGCTTCTCCAGCCAATCATCTCTTTCAAGTAACTCACAGATCTGCAGACCATAAAGCAGGGCTGCACCATGCATTAAATGAGAGAATAGTCTTGCATGCTCCAAAAGATCACGTGTTATCTCCTCCAATTCCGAAAGACAGGGATGCTCCCAGACGTAATTGCAATCTGCATAATCCCGCACCGACAACTGTGTCAGTAGTGTATTCCGATGGGATTTGCTCAGGCGATCACGGAGGAATTCCGCTTCCTCGGTCCGCAGGGTGAAATCGACTTTGTCTAGAAATCCCTCGGGTGCCTTGGGGAGGCTTTCGATCAAAAAGCTTCGCGGCTCGGTATCCTCAGGATTTATTTGCGATATCGCCCCGCCTGTCTGTTTCAACTGCCGAAGCGCCGCCAGGTAGCTATCCAATGACCCGTGGAAAATGCGGATACCCCAGCTCTCCAGCCCGTACCAATAGATATGAGTTGGTAGACGCTGCAGCTGACTTCTGGAGCGCTGCCCTATGACACCGTTGGTCTCCCCTCCTGCCTCCAAGGCGTCAATCAATAGTCCTTCGTACTTTCTGAGTGTAGTCAGGTTGACCCTTTCAGAAGCCTCCCTTTCCTCGATCTCCTGCAACATCCAAGGAATGAAGAGCATATACCTCAGCCTTGTATGGATGGTGCTCGTTCCTGGGAAGAAGTGATCTGATATGGAATCGCGTATTGCAGCCAATCCCAACTCATTACGTGTCGTGCTTTCCTCGAACATGGCGAGTATGTGCTGGACACGTTTCTGTTCTTCGGCGTCGAAATCAACCCAGGTTAGCGAAGACATGGGATTACCTGCTCAGGGAATTATCATAAATGGTGACGGCACAGATCCGAGAGGTGATTTAAAAAGTGGGCGACACATACCCAACTTCACTGAATCACTTCCGCCATCTCGGCATACCGACAAAAGGCATTCGTCAGCTGTATCTGTCGGGGCGTTCGGCACTTCGGCGCAAATAGCTCAGGCGAAGCCACGAGTATGGACATGCACTTCGCCCGGGATGTCGCGACATTAAAGCGGTTCAGGCTGTAGAGAAACTCCATGCCCCTCGGAGCATCCGATGCGCTCGAGCTGGCGGCAGAGTAAATCGAAATAGGTGCTTCCTGGCCCTGGAACTTGTCCACGGTCCCCACATGCGCAGTCGGAACTCGCTCTGATATCAGCGATACTTGTGCGTTGTAGGGAGTGATGATCAGAATGTCTTCAAGTGTCACCGGCCGTTCCTGGCCCGATCCATCCACCCAGGTTTGACCGGCCTTCAGGATTTCTTCGACCAGTTTGACGATAGCCTCAACCTCCTCTGGAGAGGAGTTCTGATTGCCATCGTGTTCGACCAGAAGATACCGCATTCCCGAGCCCTCTAGAGGACCGCTTCCTTGAATAACCTGCTTTCCCAAATTCTCCCGGGAATGCAGTAGGCCTTCATAGAAGAGTTCGGAGGTGAAGGCGCAGATATCCGGATGTAGACGCCAGCTTTCTCCAAGAAAGAGCCCCTGATCTTTCGATATTGTTTGTGCGCCTCCCAGGAGGTGATCAAGGGCCGAGACATCACAGCCATCTGGATGGCTGCCCTGGATCGGCTGATCCAATTGTTGCGGGTCCCCTATCAGCACCAGTGTTTTCGCTGCCTGGGAAACAGCAATGACATTGGCAAGCGACATCTGCGCGGCCTCGTCGACAAAGAGCACGTCAACAACATCGAAGGCATCCTCTCGCGACCAGAACCATGCTGTGCCGCCACCAACATCGACCCCGTTGCCTAACGAACCGATGAGCTGCTCATTGCTCGTAGTGAAGGGAATACGTTCATGGGGCTCATCTCCCTGTCGGGACTTATGAAGGCATGTCAGCACCTCGCCCTGTTGCTCGGCAACCTCAATTGCCTTCTTCATGAGGTTCAGGATCACCTTGTGACTATTGGCAGTGATACCGACAGTCTGACCCTGGCGAACCAGCTCACATATCATGTGAGCCCCAGTGAAGGACTTACCGGCACCTGGCGGACCCTGAATAGGCAGAACACCCGGTTCGAGACTCGATACCAATCGAACAGCCGCCTCCAGGGTGGTTTCTCCATCCAACTGGATTGGCTGATCACCAATACGAGGTGACGCCCTCCTAAGCAGATCCCTTGCAGCTTGATAGGGACCTGTATCGGACATGCCGTTCTCCGCGACATACTCTCCCAACCGTAATATGGCTTCCTTAATCACATCCGTTTTAATGAACCGATGAGCAAAGATGGCCTCCCGATGGATATCCGCGGTGTCCTGTCGCTTTTTGATATCTATAAACCGGTGTTCTGGAGATATCTCCACCAGTGTCCCGAATTTCTCCCCGCCATAACTGCGCAGATCATCTCCACGCAAATCGACATCCTGGGGCGGGAATTCATAGCGATGTATGGGAACCTTATCCGTCCCGCCTGCATTTTCCTGAAAGACCAAACCCGACAATCCCGCACGCTCTTCCAGAAGGTCTTCGGGCGAGAGGTCGGAAAGCCGGAAAAACTCCCACCAAATCGCCTTCTCCTCGCGCCGGTGCCAATCCAGTAGGTTTGCGAGAATCCACCGGGCATGCTGCTCCGGATTCCGATCCTCAGAGTCAACAGGGACATCCACTGTCAACGCCTCGACGATCGGTGTGATCCTTTCCAGCCATGCACCGACGTTCTCACTTGGTGCCCCATCTCCTTCTGCGGGACGAGGCACCTCGATCCCCTGCGCAACAAGCTCGTCTCTCAGGGTCTCGAGCCAATCCCGCAGCTCTAAGGTCGAGCTGCAATCATCCCTATTGTAACCAGAGACAACCTCCTTGGTCTCCTCGGATATCGAAGGAATGTCATCAAGCTCGAGCCCCGCCTGGAGAACCGCCAGTGCCTTGTTGGCGTCAACCAACAAAGTGCTTCGTTCGAAATCGTAGAATGGCTCCAGACGCTTTATGGAGTAGCTCTCGACACTCGCACGTAGGCCATTGCGCACCACGCTGTACAAGTCGACGAAGAGCTTGGCCCGAAGCATCTGGTCGACCTCTTCTTCCCGCGTACCATAACGCCCCATCAACCGCTTCAAGGCGGCAGGCTCGTAAGGTGCGTAGTGATAAATGTGAAGGTCGGGATAGGCCTTCCAGCGGGCCATGATGAAGTCCACGAACGCCTCGAAGGCTTGCTTCTCTTGATCCCGTGAAAAAGCCCAATCCCCGCGGTAGATGATTTCTCCATTCTCGTCCGCGAAGAGATAGCCTACGAGATATTCAAGCCCACTCTCGCCAACGAATGGATCACCTTCCAAATCAAAAAAGACATCTCCGGGTGATGGTTCAGGCAAGCAGGTCAGGCCGAAACCTTCCTCAACCTGAAACAGTTCATACTTCAGCTGACCGCTCTGTCGCGCCTCCACCTGCACGCGCGCCTGCTCGCGAACCCGTTCATAGGATTGCACCACCCCTCGCTGCGGACGCCACTGGAGTGGCAAGGGAAGATCCGAGAGACCCTGAACCGTCGAGACACCCCGCTCATTCAACTCATTGATCTGGGATTTCGATATACCCGCCACGAGGCACAGATGGTCATCGTCTCGCCAACGCTTCTCGCAGTTCGCCTGCCAGGTGCAGATGCTGCAGTACTCCACTGGCTCCGGATAGGTGCTATGGCCGGTCTGACTCGCTATCTCACGCTCGAAGGCGCGCTTGACCTGACGAAAATAGGCACCGAAGTCAGCAACCCGAAACCGTTGAGGTTGATAGTTCGTCCAGGGCGGAATCACATACATATAATCCGGCGCCACACCCTGGAGTTTGGCGAGCATGTCCGAATAGAGGCATAGCTGAAGAATGGTGCCCGCCTTTGTCTCCCGGGCAAGCTTCGCGTCCGCCACCTCATAGGACCAGTCACCCAGTGAACTCGGCTTGTCCACCCGCAACAGAAAGTCAGCCCGCCCTCGCCAGCGTCCTTGCTGAAGGGCGCCTTGGGCAATGACGTCCACCCCCTCTCTCATAGCCTGCAGGGTGTCGGATTGAGTCTGCTCGGAAACCTCGACGCCCTCTATGAGCCGAACGTCAAACCCCTGTTCTCGCAGGTGATCCAGATAGCCCTGTTCATGCCGGGCACCGCGCTCCCATAGGATATCCAGAAAAGGGTCCCAGCCTTCCGGCTTTTCATGGCGCCCTTCGGCTACGGCTCGCTCCAATTGGGTGAGATAGCCACAGTTCAGATGGCCAACCAGATCCGTGGCACTCAGATGCAAGTGGCCTTCGCGATGCTGCATGGCCGCCTACTGTCCCTCTGGTGGGACAGACCGTATGAAGGGCAGGGCGTATTTCGTAGACATTATCCCTAATGTCATGCCACCTGCCTCAAGGCAAAGGGATACGAGGCTTCATAGGCTTCTATACCTTGGGACGCGGCATAATGGCGAACCGCAGGCGGCACCCGCTCCGCGACCAAGGCGCCCGTGAGCTTGCCGTAAGCAAAATCGTCGCGTCGCCCTATTGTCCCAAGGTAGTCCTCGATCTGCTGGACGGCCGCGATCTTGGCTTCCGCACGCTTTACCTCGATGACCAACCAATCACCCGATGCCATATCGCGCGCAAGGACATCAATCCGCCGCGGGTTCACACCAGGGTCGACAGGGAATTCATCACCAATGATTCGGTGGCGCTCTGAAAACGGGGTTTTCTTCCACTCAAACAGTATTGCTCGCTGGATATCGTATTCGGTCTGGAAGCCGTCCGCTGTCTGACTGTCGCGACCTAGAAAGAGCACATTATGATCCAGGTCTCCCAAGAGCTTTAGCGTGGGAAGAATATGCTCGCGAGCCACCACCATATGCCCCGCACCGCGGTTGCGCTTCTCGAATTCAAAGGGAACCTGATGTTCCAGGAACTGCTCGTGATACTTCCCATTGAAGACCCCAACGCCATAGTCACCGCGGCCGTCTCTGTAAGTATCTATTGCCAGGGACCATTGGTTTTCTCGGGTTGGGGAGAAAGCCAGGTAGACACGGCCTTTGCGTGAAGGCCAGCGGGCATGGGGTTGAGGATGCCCTTTTCGGATCATCCACCGCAATCCACTCGCAAGGGCGGTTTCCACGAGTTCAATCGTTGGTGCTGTCAGTCTCCACCCTCGCGCGATGTAGGCATCATCGAACTGACTGACCAGCAAACCCTCGTCCACATCACTGAGTTCGATTCCGTTCTCGAACTGCATAACTGGCCCTCTCGATGTTACCTCATCACTCTTTGCGGAATAATGGTAAAATGCGCTCCAACTGAGCGCAACCCATGATCGCCACTGAGTAAAACTGGTTAGTCCTTAGGATTGTGGATGGTGCGCATATAGACGCGCGATGATAATGGCTGGAGCGGAGGTCACTAAGATCCTCTAGAGAGAGCACCAGGGAGGGTTAAGTCAGTTATCTGCATATACTGTAGGTAACTGACTTAACCCTTAGACCGCATCCTGGCGAGTACGAGAGAATAATTCCTTGCTCAGAAGGCTTCATCGAAGAAATTGCCAAGGACTTATACCCAAGCCAAAAAATGCCTGAATTGCACTGCCGCTCTTCGCCATCACACATAAGTATTTTATCAGGAAAACAAACCAGAAAGATGCGCAAATGGGGTAAAGAAGATTGTAGCTCATATAGCACAAACGCCATCCAAAGGAATTCCTTGTTTTGATTGGAACGACGATCGAGCAGATCACGCAGAATTAATTTGAATTCACTATATAGTTTAAAAAAATACACAATTAAGAATACATAACAACTTCTTTATAGGTATACCGAAGGAATTTTCGTCATTTCTCAATAATCTTTTGTATAAAAACAAAAAAACGATCACTCCCAATAGGGATACCTATATCGAATATAAAAATTTTTGAGCATGATTTTCAAGAAATTCGTTTACTTGAGATGATGAATTAAACGCTATTTTCCTTGTTATACTAAAGTGATAAGCACACTATCTATCGTATATATTGCCTGAATTTGATTCTACCAATTATTTATTTGATAATTTCATCCTGATCTTAATTCAGGAGGCGAAAATGACTAACGAACACTCTACTTCATTACTCTCTGTTAAACGGCGTTATCCAGAATTGGCAAAGAACGGAGCAAATCTCCTCGCCCAATGCAGCTATATGGATCTGATTTGGAGATTATCTAAATCCAAGTATGTGACCTATGCGGCATTGAAAGGAGGTCAGTCACTAAATGCGTGGGAACAAAGATATTACCGCTGCTCGAATGGGCTGGACATTCAACTTCTCTGCGAAAACCGGAATGTCCAGCCAAAAGAACTCTTATGGGCCATCACAAATAATGATAGCGCCTCATTATTCGGCATCAAATACGAATTAAATGACCATAGAATGAAATCTGTAAGAAATGGCTACACAGGATATAATAAATTTAAAGTGCGGGCCATCTTGGGATGTACAATAGTAAACCTTACCGTAACGGTATGGAATTCACCTCTGGAAACTTTCTGGGCTGATTATCTTCCCTACCCAAGTATGATTAAGCTCGATGAACCAGTTAGTGTACTTGTAACAAAGAAGGAGGCTATGCTCGCGGATAAACTGTCACTTCTTATTGAGTTTGGATGCGAGAATAGAAATCTAAAACATTATTACGATATTAGCTTTATTGCGAGATCATACAGCATCGATCGTCGTAATCTTGTTGAAGCGCTGTGGCTTGCGTTATGTCAGAGACAATCTATGGGGTACTTAATGAGACCAGATTGTTATTGGGAACCTAGTTTTTCCTTAACCTTCGCCCAAAAAGAAAGCTCTAAGAACATCTGGCATAAATTCCGTAACTCACAACCGCTCGACCCCGAAATTCCGCAACACTTCTCTTCCGTCATCGAGGAAACAAAAGCCTTCGCAATTCCCCTCTTTAAACAGGTCAAGGAACTATATCATTACAAGTTCCCATATTACGAGAAGGCACCAGCGCTTGATAGCAGCCTAAATGTAATGCCTCCACCTCTGGACGGACCTGAACACCATTCACCAATGTGATGAGTGATTCAGCGCGAACTCTCTTGCACCTATCCGCAGGGAACCCGATACAGGGCTCCCTGCGGCTTTCTTCTGGGTACTTTCCGAACAGAAGACACGACGATCGTCAGGTTCGTCGTTTGTCGAAAAATTTTCATACATAATTGGTTGTAAGCTGTAGCCCTTAATGTACATACCCATCGGTCGATGACTTAGGGGATAAATGCAACAGCCATTTGATTGATATGTCGCCTGGGCATGTCGTTGCTTTGGCTATAGCCAATGGCTCGGATAAAACCCCGCTCAGTGGCATTTTGATTAGCTTAGGGAATTTTCGGTAACTGCAATATATGCGTTCCGAATTTCATAAGTTATTGTTTTTAAACGATAATGCATAACTTACCTCAGATGCAAGTTATGCGTTACAGACGCATGATATGCGTTACCGCACATATAAGTTGTAAAAAGAAGTGGTGGGCCCGGCAGGATTCGAACCTGCGACAACACCGTTATGAGCGGCGCGTTCTGACCACTGAACTACGGGCCCAGCGAGCGGCATTGTGCCGTTTCCGCCCGCGGGTTCAAGAGATTTCCGGCCTCTCCATGCATGATGGAGAGGCCGGTCTCTCGTTCAGGTATCCAGGAAGGAGCGCAGCTTGCGGCTGCGGCTGGGGTGCTTCAGCTTGCGCAGGGCCTTGGCCTCGATCTGGCGGATGCGCTCGCGGGTCACCGAGAACTGCTGGCCCACCTCCTCCAGCGTGTGGTCGGTGTTCATGCCGATGCCGAAGCGCATGCGCAGCACGCGCTCCTCGCGCGGCGTCAGACTGGAGAGCACGCGGGTCGTGGTCTCGCGCAGGTTCGACTGAACCGCCGAATCCACCGGGATGATGGCGTTCTTGTCCTCGATGAAATCGCCGAGATAGCTGTCCTCCTCGTCGCCGATCGGCGTCTCCAGGGAGACCGGCTCCTTGGCGATCTTGAGCACCTTGCGCACCTTGTCCAGCGGCATGACCAGGCGTTCGGCCAGCTCCTCCGGCGTCGGCTCGCGGCCGATCTCGTGCAACATCTGCCGGCTGGTACGCACCAGCTTGTTGATGGTCTCTATCATGTGGACCGGGATGCGGATGGTGCGCGCCTGGTCGGCGATGGAGCGCGTGATCGCCTGGCGGATCCACCAGGTGGCATAGGTCGAGAACTTGTAGCCGCGCCGGTACTCGAACTTGTCCACCGCCTTCATCAGCCCGATGTTGCCTTCCTGGATCAGGTCCAGGAACTGCAGGCCGCGGTTGGTGTACTTCTTGGCGATCGAGATCACCAGGCGCAGGTTCGCCTCGACCATTTCGGTCTTGGCCTTGGTCGCCTCCCGCTCGCCCTGCTTCACCGTGGTGACGATGCGGCGGAACTCGCTGACCGGCAGGCCGACCTCGGCCGAAATCTCGCCGATCTGCTCGCGCAGCTGGGCGATCTCGTCGGCCTCGCGCTCGGCGAACTTCTTCCAGTTCTTGTTGATGCCCGACACCCGGGACAGCCAGTTGGGGTCCAGTTCGTGCCCGTAGTACTGCTTCAGGAAGTCGCCGCGATCGACCTTGTGCTTCTCGGCCAGGCGCAGCAGCCGGCCTTCCAGCGTGACCAGCTTCTTGTTGTGCTCGTACAGGTTCTCGACCAGCTGCTCGATGCGCGCATTGTTGAAGTGCACCTTCTCCATGTGCTCGACCAGCTCGTGGCGCAGCGCGGTGTAGAGCTGCTCGGCGTCCTCGGGCACATCCTTGCCGGCCTGCATGTACTGCAGGCGCTTCTCCTGCGCCTGCGACAGGGCGACGAAGGTCTCGTGGATGGAATCCAGCGTCTCCAGCACATGGGGGAAGAGCTGCTGCTCCATGGCGGACAGCGAGATGGAGCTTTCCTCTTCTTCCTCCTCCTCGTCGTCCTCTTCTTCACCCTCTTCGGACTCGTCCTCGGCGCTGTCGTCCTCGTCCTCGCCTTTCTCGGCGGATTTCTTCTGCGAGGCGGGGGCCTGGGCCGGCTGCTCCTCGGCCGCCTCCTCGGTCGCGGGAGCCTCTGCCTGACTTTCACTCTCCGCCTGACTCTCGCTGTCCGCCTCGCGGACCGCCTCTCCAGGCTGGCTCGCGGTGTCCAGCGCGGCCCCGGCCTGGGCATCCCCGGCCGCGGCGACGCCCAGATCGGCGCCATAGGTGGCGTCCAGGTCGATGATGTCGCGCAGCAGGATATCGCCCTCGACCAGCGCCTCGCGCCAGGACAGCAGGGCGCGAATGGTCAGCGGGCTCTCGCAGATACCGCCGATCATCTTCTCGCGGCCGGCCTCGATGCGTTTCGCGATCGCGATCTCGCCCTCGCGGCTCAACAGCTCGACCGAGCCCATCTCGCGCAGGTACATGCGCACGGGATCATCCGTGCGCGCTGCGTCGGCGTCGTTGATGTTGCCGCTGGCGGCCTCGCCTTCCTCGCTTTCCTCCGCGTCTCTGGGCTCGGCTTCCTCGCTCTCCTCGTCCTCGATCACGCTGATGCCGCTTTCGGACAGCGTGGCCATCACGTCCTCGATCTGCTCCGAGGACACCTGGTCGGGCGGCAGGATCTGGTTCAGTTCGTCGTAGGTAACGTAGCCGCGCTCCTTGGCGCGCGCGAGCATGCGCTTGACGGCCGCCGTAACCTTGTCACCGAGGGCACCTTCGCTGCTTTCCTCGCCGGCTTCCGTTTCTTCGCTGTTTTCCTTCGTCTTGGTCGCCATCTACACCCTCACCAGAGAACCATACAAACGGTTGCTTCGGCCCGGATACAGGCCGAACCGCTGTCAGTCATCCGAGTCCTTCTTTTCGAACCGATTTATGACGCGCGGATGCGCTGTCGAATCTTCCGCCGCGGAGATATCCGCCCGCATTCTTTCGAGATGCCCTTCCGTCTTGCCCTCGCCCACGCCGCTTTCGGCCAAGGTATCTTCGGCCCGTTTCCGGATTTCCTCGCTAACCTGCGCCCCCCGGACACTCTCTTGCGTTCGCCTCAGCCAGTATTCCATCCTGCGTTGTGCTTCTACGGAGGACGCATCCTCCGTCAGAAACGGCTCGTGCAATACCACAGAGGCCTCCGAAAGCCCTTCGAGAAGCCCGGAAAAACCCTGATCGCGTAAGTGGCACTTAACCTGTGAAGAGTCAAGGTCGGCAGGCTCGGCCAACAGGTCCAGCAATGCCCGGCGCAAGCCATCCAGGTCCTCGGCCCCCAGCTCCGCCATGGCCAGTTCCTCGGCCCGCGCCCGGGCGGCCTCGGGATAGGCCAGGGCCAGGGCCAGCAGGACCTGGGCCGGCCGGCGGCGCAGCGCCGTCTGCGGCGGCGGCAGGGGACGGCTGCGTGCCACCGGCTGGCCTCGATCCTGCCAGCCACCCTTCTGCCAGCCGCCTCTTTGCCAACCCGGGGTCGCACGCCCCCACTTCGCACCGCTCCGCCCAGCGGCGAAGCCCTTGGCCTGACCCCGTCCAAACAGCTGGTCCAGGCGTTCGAAGACATCCCGGCGATAGGCCGCGCGGACGGCCTGATCCTGAATGGCCTCGGTCTGCTTCAGGGCGTCGTGGCGCAGGGCGGCCCGGCGTTCCGGCGTATCCAGCCTGCGGCCCGCCAGCTGCATGGCCCAGAGCATCTCCGCCAGGGGCTTCGCCTGGTCCAACAGGGCCTTCAGCGCCGCCGCGCCGCCGGTCTTCAGCAGGCTGTCGGGATCCTCGCCCGGCGGCAGCGTGACGAAGCGCAGGCTGTGCCCGGGCTTCAGCATCGGCAGCGCACGCTCCGAAACGCGGTGCGCCGCGCGTTGGCCGGCCTCGTCCCCGTCCAGGCAGATCACCGGCTCCGGCGCCATCTTCCACAACTCGCCCAGCTGCGCCTCGGTCAGCGCCGTTCCGAGCGGCGCCACGGCCGCGGGAAAACCGGCCTGGGCCATGGCGATGACATCCATGTAGCCCTCGGCGACGGCCAGGTCCTCGCCGTCGCGTGCGGCCTGGCGTGCCTGGTGCAGGTTGTACAGCACCTGCCCCTTGTGGAAGAGTTCCGTATCCGGGGAATTGAGATACTTTGCCTTCGCATCCGCCGCCATGGCACGGCCGCCAAAGGCGATCACCCGTCCGCGCCGGTCGGTGATGGGGAAGATGATGCGGTTGAAGAAGTAGTCGCGCGGCGCACTGCCGTCGTCCGGCTGTTTCAGCAATCCGGCGGCAATCAGAAGATGATCGTCGATGCCGCGCGCATTCAGGGCCTGGCGCAGGGCACCGCGCTGGTCCGGGGCAAAGCCGAGACGGAAGCGCTGCAGGGTGACGTCTTCCAGTCCGCGCCCCTTGAGATAGGCGCGCGCGGCCGCGCCCTCCGGCGCGGCAAGGCGCTCGGCAAACCAGCGGCAGGCCTCCTCGAGGGCGTCCTGCAGGCCGGCGCGGCGTTTCTCGCGCGCCTGGCTCTCCGGACCTGTGCGGGGAACCTCCAGGCCGCACAGCGGCGCCAGCTTCTCGATGGCCTCGCGGAACTCCAGCCCTTCGGTCTCCATGACGAAGCGGATGACGTCGCCATGCGCCCCGCAGCCGAAGCAGTGATAGAACTGCTTGTCATCGTTGACGGTAAACGAGGGCGTCTTCTCATTGTGAAAGGGGCAAAGACCCGTGTGCTCGCGGCCGCGACGGGTCAGGCGCACGCGCCGGCCGACAACCTCGGAAACGGGCAGATTGTCGCGCAGACGCTCGAGGAAATCCGTATCGAATGCCATGACCCCATATCACCCGCCAGAGGAAGAGCCCGTGTGGGGGCAGATCTTTATGCCTGATCTTCGCGGCGGAGAAAACTTCCACGCAACAAGAGATGGGGGCCCGGCCGGCGCTGCGGAAGGCCTCCCCTGAAAATGGGTTGTCCCCCGGCCATCCACCGCGGCAACCGCCCGGTGGGGATAACCCTGTGGATAAATTCGCCGTTCAGGGCCTCGAGACGCCGCAGACCGCGCCTCTCCGCCATGTGGACAAGCAAGCCGAACACCCCGATTTTCCTACCTTCCGGCAGGCATCCTCCCTGGAAGAGGCCGTCCACCTGGCCTGAGGTCAAGACAGCTGTTGCTTGACCATCTGGCTGGCACGCGTGAAGTCCATGCGGCCGGCATAACGCTGTTTCAGATCGCCCATCACGCGGCCCATGTCCTTGACGCTGTCGGCTCCCAGCCGGCTGACCGCCTGGTCGACAGCCGTGCGGATTTCCTCCTCGCTCATGGGCTGGGGCAGGAACCGCTCGATCACCTTGATCTCGGCCTTCTCCTTTTCCACCAGGTCGGCACGGCCGCCCTTCTCGTAGAAATCGACCGATTCCCGGCGCTGCTTCACCATCTTCTGCAGCATCTCCAGGATCTGGTCCTCGCTCAGACCATCGCTGTTGCCATCCGTGCGCGCCTGAATGTCGCGGTCCTTGAGGGCCGCCAGGATCAGACGCACCGTCGACAGGGTCGTCTGGTCCTTGCTCTTCATCGCTTCCTTCAAGGCTGTCGTCAGATCTTCGCGCAACATGACCGCGCTTCTCCTTGCATCATCGAGCCTGAGCCGGGCGGACGCCCGGCATGTTCACTCAACTACATGATATCCAATGAAAAAACAGTAACCGCCCGGTGCTTGACCAATCCCGGTCCGTGACGTAAAGACTGCATCTGCAATCATGCGGATGCGGCCCTATCCTCGCTCGCCGGTCTTCCGAGCACCGGATTTCCTCCGGCAGATCGGAAAGGCCCTATATAGTAAAGCAGGGGTACAACGCAACCGCTTTGCGGCCGCATCGGACTGCCGGGACTTCGCGGTTTCGGCTCTCCACCGGCCTCGCGCAACAGGACACGCCGATCATGAACGACAGCCCGACCTCCAGCAGCCCCTCCCCGCACGCCTTCCCCAGCGGCTCCGGACAGCGACCGGACGGTGCCACGGCGGCGGTCGTGCTGGCGGACGGCACCGTCTTCTGGGGCCGGGGCATCGGTGCCGCCACCAGCAAGGTGGGCGAGATCTGCTTCAATACCTCCATGACCGGCTACCAGGAAGTGCTGACCGATCCCTCCTACGCCGGCCAGATCATCACCTTCACCTTTCCGCACGTGGGCAATGTGGGAACCAATGCCGAGGATGTGGAGACCACCACCGCCGCCGCGCGCGGCCTGATCCTGCACGCCCCGGTGACCGAGCCTTCGAACTGGCGCTCAGCACAACACCTGGACGCCTGGCTGAAATCCCAGGACCTGCCCGGCATCACCGGCGTGGACACGCGCACCATGACCCGGCGCATCCGCGACCTGGGCGCGCCCCACGGCGTGATCGTCCATGCGCCGGACGGCAGGATCGACGTGGAGGCATTGCAGAAACAGGCGGCCGACTGGCCGGGCCTCACGGGCATGGACCTGGCCGCCGAGGTTACCTGCCGCCAGACCTACAGCTGGGACCAGACCACCTGGCAGCTGGACCAGGGCTATGGCCGGATGACCGCACCGCGCTATCACGTGGTCGCGGTGGATTACGGCGCCAAGCACAACATCCTGCGCTGCCTGGCCGCGCTGGGCTGCCGCGTGACGGTGGTCCCCGCCCAGGCCAGCGCCGAGGACATCCTGCGCCATGAACCCGACGGCGTGTTCCTCTCCAACGGGCCCGGCGATCCGTCGGCCACGGGTGCCTACGCAGTGCCCACGCTGCAGCGCCTGATGGAGAACGAGAAGCTGCCGATCTTCGGCATCTGCCTTGGCCACCAGCTGCTGGCCCGCGCGCTGGGCATTGAGACCGAGAAGATGCATCTGGGCCATCGCGGCGGGAACCATCCCGTGAAGGACCTGGCCACCGGCAAGGTGGAGATCACCAGCCAGAACCACGGCTTCGTGGTCAAGGACGACAGCCTGCCCGCAAACGTGGAGGTCAGCCACGTCAGCCT
Source organism: Fodinicurvata halophila (assembly GCF_042651425.1). Classification (NCBI taxonomy): domain Bacteria; kingdom Pseudomonadati; phylum Pseudomonadota; class Alphaproteobacteria; order Rhodospirillales; family Rhodovibrionaceae; genus Fodinicurvata; species Fodinicurvata halophila. The sequence continues at coordinate 271,273 of NZ_JBHSCW010000006.1, forward strand.
GTTCGACGGCTCCAACGAGGGTCTGCGCGTCAAGGACCGCCCGGTCTTCTCGGTGCAGTACCATCCCGAGGCCTCGCCCGGCCCCCAGGACAGCCACTACCTGTTCGAGCGCTTCTTCGAGTTGATGGACAGCGCTTTTACGAAAGCGTGAGCGCCGGTTTTCCGCACACCTCTTGTCTAAAGGCATGGCAGCCCAATTTCTTGGGTATTGCTTTTCAAGAAACGGGAGGTCTTCTCAATGCTCAAGCACATCCTGGCCCTGGCCGCCGGCCTGGCCCTCGTCAGCGCCCCGGCGTTGGCTGAAAACGACGATCTGGTCATCAAGAGCAGCCCGCATGGCGTTTCCGAAACCCTTGACCGGCTGAGCGAGGTCGTCGAGGAGAACGGCGCCAGGGTCTTTGCCCGCATCGACCATGCTGCCGGCGCTGCAGCCATTGACGAGGACATGCCGCCCATGGAGGTCCTGATCTTCGGCAATCCCAAGATGGGAACGCCTCTGATCCAGGAAGCCCCGGAAGTGGGCCTGGACCTGCCCGTGCGCGTCCTGGTGTGGGAGGACAGCTCCGGCAACACCCGCGTCGCCTATCTGGAGCCCGAAGAGCTGGCGGATCGCTACGATATCGACGAGGACTCGGAAGCGGTTCAGAACATGGAAAAGGCCCTCGACAACCTGACGGGCGCCGCGATCTCGCAATAACTCCCTCCCAGCACACCCAACGACACTTCAGCAGCCCTGCGCCCGGCGCCGCCATTCGCCGGGCGGCAGGCCATAGGCCGCGCGGAAGCTGCGGTTGAAGAAGGCCACGTCGGAAAAGCCCCAGGCGGTGGCGATCGCGCTCACCGAGCGCCCGGACTTGCGCCCGTCGGCCAGATCGCGCCGGCAGCGCTCCAGCCGTTGCCGGCGCAGCCAGCGTCCCGGCGACACCTGCTCCATCTGGAACAGGCGATAGAGCTTGCGCTCGGAAATGCCGAACTGCTCCGCCATGACGCCCGGGGTCAGGCCCTCGTGCTGCAGGTGCGCCTCGCAGAAGACCTTGATGCGGGCCAACAGCTGCTCGCCGGGCTCGCCGCGGCGCCTGGCCGTGGTCAGCGGTGCCAGCGAGGTCACAGCCAGCCCCAGGAAATAGTGATAGAGCTGCTCACGATCGCTGCCCCGCCGGAAGGCCGTGTCGCGCCAGGGGGATTCGGGAAATGCGGTCGATACCTTTGGGTCGGCTCCAGGGCTGTCGGCCTCATCCTGTCCATCCCCGGTCCCGGCGATCTCCGCCAGGGCCATCAGGAATCCCGCCAGCGCCGGCCCGGCCGGTTCCGGAATCACCTTGCCATGGGCGCTTTCCGCCGCCGGCAACAGGCGGTCCACCGCCGCGCGCGGCAGGAAGGCCGTGACGAAGCGGAACGGCCGGCGGAACTCCAGGGCATAGGGCTGGTCCCCGTCGACGAAGGACACCGACCCGCGCGGCACCTCCACGGCGCCGGCCTCACTGTGCAGCCAGCCCGTCCCCCTGGACATGACGCTGACGAAATAGCGCGCCGCCGGCCCGCGCGCGATCTCCTCCGGCCCCCGATGGATCACCTGCCGTTTCGAGCGCACCTCGGCGAAGGTCAGCGGCCCGAAGCTGCACATCCGGATCAGCGCCTCGAAGTTGCGCGCCCGACCCGCCTCAACGCGGCAGGGAATGCTCTGCCGGCTGAGGATATCGCTCCAGGCCGCCAGCCGCGCCTCCCCGCTGAGCCCCGGGTCCGGAGACCAGTCATAGGGCCTGTCAAAATAATCAATAAACTCTGTCTTGGTGCTCAATGCGCCCCCTTTTGCTTTCCAGTATAGGGGAAAGCGGCATCGGGACGCCACCCACGCCTGTCCGAACGACAGGGCACGCGGTGCACGCCCGGCCGGCCGAGGGGACGCCGGCAATGCCGCCGGACAACAAGGGTTCGGCACACACCACAAGACGCCCGGGGGCTTCCTCATGACATTCCAGCCGATCCGCAATCGCCGCACGCATCTGATCCTGGCCGGCACCACGGCCCTGGCCACCGCCGGCCTGCTGTCCACGACAGTCGCCTTTGCCGAGACCTTCGAAGTCAACACCTACGAGGAACTGCGCAATGCCATCACCGATGCCAACGAAAGTGGCGATGGCCAGGACACTATAACCTTCACCGGCAACATCGCATACGACCCCGACAGCGGCGATTCAGACCTGCCCGAGATCAAAAGCGACCTCACCATCGAAACCGGCGACCACTATCTGAGCGTTGCGGACAGCACCTCTCGGGACGGGGCAGAGATCACATTCGACATGATCGAGGAGGCCTCCCTAACATTCGATGGACAGGCTTTCGGTGGCAAAAGTGCAGAATACGGCGACGGCGGCGCCGGTATCGACGCAGGGGACGGAAGCGAACTCATACTGGACGCCGATACGACCGTGACCGGTGGTGACGGTGATAACGACGGCGGCACCGGCATCGAGCTGGGTCAAAACGGCTGGGCCGAAATCGCCGGCGAGATCACCGGTGGCGATGGCGATACTTTCGACGGCGGCGCCGGTATCGACGCAGGGGACGGAAACGAACTCATGCTGGACACCGATACGACCGTGACCGGCGGTGGCGGTGATGACGGCGGCGCCGGTATCGAGGCAGGGAACGAAAGCACCCTCACGCTGGACGCCGATACGACCGTGACCGGCGGTGA